>CAZWPX010000022.1:0-14012 GCA_964636125.1 uncultured Desulfobacterales bacterium
CGCTTGTATCTTCTATACTTTCGGTAAGATAGGGTAGTTGGCAACATAATAGCAGGAAAAACAAACATCTTCATCGCCGGCCTTTTTCACTTCCCTTTTAACTGTTCTGTGACATTGCTGGTAGCCCAAATGGTTACGGCTGCCTGTTCCTCTTGCATTTTTAGGACATGGTAATCATTTATCAGCGTTGTTATTGTAGGGCAATCTTGTGAGTTCTGAATTGCATTCCTAAGAAAATTTAAATAGACATTCTTTTTTTCATAGTATCCCAATCGCGATACAAGCATAAAATGAAGTGAGTTATTAGATGGGTTCGTCTTTTGATGAGCTTCTATTTGTTGGTTTACAGAGGCTTTTAATCTTCTTAAATTTCCCGAAGCATCTCGAATTTCTGCAAATATTTTTCCGCTCCCAGATTGATTTAAGCAATTTGCTAACTTATCTTTATCACTTTCTTTTTCAATACAGCCGATGAGAGTAAACACCAGAACTACACAGAATAGATTCTTCATTTTAAGCACCCTCTTTCTCTATTTTCACCAATATCCGCGAGATTCATTTGAGACTCCTAGGAGGAGATCAATGTTTTCAGGAGGGGAGATGGAATGCATTTCCTTATTCAATTCGTTCCAATTCAATTTCAACTGGATGGTGATGAAATATCTACCATAAAATCTTTTTCCGCTAGTTTTCGACCATTGTGCCAGATCTGGAAGGTCCATTGCCCTGGCACCATCTCCCACTTTTGATTAAACAGGTATCCGGTAGCGGTTATCTTTCCGATTCTCTTGACAAACGAAACCATATCCTGACGGTCTGTTACTCCGGTGCCTGGATTGGTGAGTCCCGGCTCCGGGTAAAGGACGACGAAATCTATTTTGACCCTGTTCCCTATCGGATAGCCTTTAATGAGGTACTTGATGCCGAATTTCAGCCCCTTTTGGGCTGAGATTTCCGTGGTTCTTTTCAAGAGTCGGCTCGCTTTCATAGTGCGGTGGGCTCCCTGGACCAGGGTTTGATCCTTGATAGTCCTATCCACCTGGGCTGACAGGATACCATAATCAATAATTTCAACATCGGTAACGGTTGCGTCTGCCATAACGGGTTGGGTATTCAGGGCAAGCCCGATAAAGAGAGCGACAAGAAGCCAGTCTTTTATCATTATATCTTTCCTTCATCTGTGAGTGTCTTGCCTAATGCCTCAATATATCCACCCCTGGCTGACTGGGCCAATAGTCGTCGCCGACAGGCAATGCCCGACAAGACGAATTTTTAAGATGGATAGATAAAAATACGCTACGAGTCATTTAAGATTAGCAGAAAAATATAAAAACACAAGATATCGGAGGATGTCAGATCAGGACGATGATGGTGAAAACTTGCCAAATCCTTGAATAATCAGTTCAATCCAAGTGAATGTGATATTCAAAAATAATCATTACAATTCAGAATGTTATGGGCGATACATTTTAATTGCAGATAGTTGTACATTACGTTTTCATCAACAGACTTAATTGTTGAGTACCTTAGACTTTCAGAACCATAATATGTTCAGGATCGTTGGAATCTGTGCGAATGATTACTATTCAAATCGTAAACTATAAAGGTATTTCTTAAGCGCCTCAGGATGAGCAAATGATGTTGTCGCTACAATAATCAGTTTGTCGTCTATATATGTAGATAAAACCAAAGTCTTATATGGCCAGTGTTTATTTACAACCCTCTCAAAAAAAGTTTCGTGTGCTGGAGTCCCATCGTTAAGTACAGTCTGTTTGCTGTATACTAACCTTGCCTTCGTGCTGTATTTCTCTATTAATCTGAATAAATACCTCTGCCCAATATCCTCAAACTGAATGTCCTCGGGTTGATCCTCAACGTATACACCAATCTGTGGTGTGTTGCTCATTGGATTTTTAACCAGCAGCACTTCATTCAGTGTAGGCTTGGTAACTTTATAGTGTTTTGGGTAAGAAATGCTAAAGGCAGGTGCGGAATGCTTGTAAACTCGAGTGTTGTATTTTAATTCTCTGCCAAATAGTGGTGGTAACTCAAAGTAATGCCGGCCTTTTTTCAATTCTTGTTCCAGGTTAAAAACGATTTCTTTATCAAAATCATGAAGATAATATAGATAGATGAGCCCATTTGTTAAATCGTAGATGTTACTATACTGCGTTGTTGCTATAAGGTTTATTGAGGTTCGATGAGTAGCCTTTAAAATGTCTCTAAAATGAGCCACAGTAGGTGTGTCTATTTCTGAAAGCATTTTCTCTACAGTTTTATATCTTGAACAGCTATATGCCGGCCATCTGCAGGGCTTTTGATTCTCTGGAATCTTTGACAGACGAAAATTTGTTACGATCTGGTAGGCATCATAATTCCGAACAACTGTTTCCCCTTCAACAACGGCAGAGTCACCCGATTTATCGACTATGAACATCTGCGCTTTTGACATCCACTCAAGGTTGTACCTGCTGAACATATCGATTACTTCTTCGACGGTTGAACACTTCGCCATCATTGTATCGATTATTGGCCCAGAGAATTTTGGCTTGCTTTTTGAGAGTCCTATTTGCTGTTCTTTGGTGGTAAAAAAATCGACAAATAAGCCTTGATCGTTCATCCCGCCCTGAGGTGACCAGTTATCATATCCAAAAAAGACCCTTCCATATTGACCTTTTTCTTCGGGAACGAACCACACTCGAGTGTATGGAATCTTGTAATCTTCGTTATTTCCGACAAAAACATTCTTTCCATCAGACATCATGAAAGCGGTGCAGGCATAAACCGATGGATTGATAAAAATCATGGCAATCCATATTGATAAAAAAAATAAGGTTTGCGCAACACGTTTTGTATCCATGTATTGCCTTTAATACGGAGACTATGTGAGGTGAGGTACTGCTATATTGCTAATAGCCAGTAGAAACCGAAATTATCGAAACTTGTGTAATCTTGCCATCTCCTGTAATTATCATTTGAAGCAGAGTGGTCGTGGTATACATAAAAAATCGTTAATTTCGCTCATATCATTGTTCGTCTATCCTTGCCTCTCCGATGGCCTTTGCAATCTCTTTTATCCGGAGCCAGTATTGTAGAATTTCTGTAACGGCGGTCTTTCCCGCTACGCCTATCTTTGCCGCTTCGACGTTCAGGTTTCATCACTTTAATCCCCTTGTCGTCTGTTAATATTAATCCGGCGACTAAATACATTAGTTTTGTCATTCCGGCGAATGCCGGAATCCAGCGGTATTACTGGATACCGGATCAAGTCCGGTATGACGGCTTACACATAATAAGTTGCCGGGTTAATAAGGTAGAGCAGATGTCCAGTCAGATCGTTTTTTTTAGCTGAGCGAGTTCGGTTCGCGTAAACAGCATCTGTTCAGTTGTGTGCCGCAGACGGCTGGCAAGGACTTCGGCGAACCCACGAAAGATTAGATAGCGAAACATATGGGTATCAGACCTGTTTTTGTTATCGACAACAGACAAGTCAATTTCAACACAGCTTACATCATTGATGGCCTTAACACTTGCAGAGCGGGTCTTACCGCCGATAGGCCCCATTTCCCCGAATACATCGCCGATTCTACTGAGGGTCATTAATTTGCGGCCTTCTTTAGTTACGCTGACTTTACCTGAAATAAGGTAGAAAATCAGTTTTCCCATGCTGCCTTCCTCGAAAATGATATCGCCTGCCTGGTAATCCCTGGTCTGACTGGCGGCCATAAGATCTTTGAGATCTTCCCCACCCCCAGACTTAAGGGCAGGGATGCGCATCAGCTGGTTGATAATCTCATCATTGCCTTTAAGAAAGGCGGTATCGATCATGATCGGTCTCCTTAGACATGTGGGTTATGAGGGGCTCGCTTGGTACCGATACCCCGGACATAAATCACTTTCATCTGTGGATAGAGAGGTTGCAGGCGTTCGCCTTTTGCCTTATAGCATATGAGTGTTTTTGAAGCAAAAAATTCTTAACTATTAGAATTTTTATAGTGTTTATGGTGGAAGCAGCAGAGGTCGAACCCATGCCTCCGATTGATATTATTCGGGCCCTTAGCTCTTCATCCCCACTTTCGTTTTTGGAAACAGCTTGATCGTGACACAGCACTCACAATCTTCGCCGGGGGTTTCGTGATTCATTTCAACAACCACCTTCGGATTCAGAGTTGTGGCCATGCTGCGCCCCATCACAGCCCAGGCTTTTTTGTTCGCGTCTATAACTATTGCCGGGGCTACCCCAGCCTTGAGAAGACTATTTGAATATAGAATGGGCATCGTATATATTTTTTCAGTTTCGCAGAAGTCATATGTATTGGGAGGCAGATACTTGGCTATTGTAATGCATTCTCTCGTAAAATCTATAAACAGGGGGCATGACATATACTTTTACCTTTATTATAAGTTTTACCTGAGAGTATCCCCTTCGGTTTGAAATCAATATTTGCCCGGTTAAACGCCAGCACCTCACCTAACCGCAGACCGTTCACCAAGAGGACAGCCGGATGCGGGCCGACATTCGGTTTTCGGACCCGCTACATCTTGGGGCGTACAATTCGAAAATTACTTTCTATCGACCCCGAAAAGGGAATTCTTATCAATTTATCAGGTTAGCTTCTTCAGTGTTCTTGTAAGATAACCCAATTCCTTAACCAGTGTAGCGAGCTCCCCTTGAATGCCTTTAAGTTCCTTGCCTGTTTTTTGGACTTCTATCCCTACCTTTTGGGCCCACTTTTCAAGATCCTCAGAGGTGACCACGCCTGTTTCCAGGTAAGAAGTTTCATACTCTTTCGTCTGCATATACATGTTCTGGACATGCTTTCTGGCCCGGTTGAGGTGCAGTTGCCGGACGCTGTAAGCCTCTTGGAGCTTAAAACCCGCATCCAGCATCTGGGCGACCTGGGGCGCCGCCTGTTTTTCAAAATTCTTGGCCATTTGCGGCAGGTTGTTCTTTCGGGCAAGCTTTATGACATCTTCGGTCTGAAACAGCAGTTTGGCGGCACTGTTCGATGCTGAATCCGCAGACTTTCTAAGCATGGTCAATTTGGCCTGGGCCGCATCAATGTTTTTTAGGACTTTTTGTGCCGGATTGTTACCAAACCAGTTTTTCATCTTGGACATGCGGTGTTTCAATCTTTTTACCCGCCCAGCCTTTTCATCTGCCATTATGGCACTTTTAAGCTTGTTGAATCTACTTTCCAGATCAATGATCTCTTTCTGGACAGATTTAAAACTTGAATCAAAGCTTTCGCAAATCTTTTTGATCGCCTTGACAAGGCCCACCAGTTCATGGACCAGCATGCCCCAGGCCTTAGCATTCATCCCCATTGAACCAATAATTTTGATGGCATTATTGCTTACAGCCACTGCCCGTTTGGCAATGTTGATTTTTGATTTGATTTTGTATTTCTGCAGCTCAATGTCCTGCCTCTGCAATGCCGCCCAGGCGTCACCAATGGCTGTTGAGACTTCTTTCTGGGTATTGACGACGGCCTCGTTTTTAGCCTTATTAAGATCTCCAATTGCCTTAAAAATGTCCTCGGCGGTTTTTTTCGCCCTCTTGATGGCCTCGGGCAGGCCGGATTCCAAATCGTCGGTCATGGTCTTGCAATTGATTTGGATGCCCTTTCCTACAACGGCAAAGGTTTTGGTCACATCCTGTTTCCGAGTTTTCAGGGCCTCTATGGCCGCCTCAGAGAGTCGGGTCTGAGTAATCGTATCGCCATCCAATATTTTAGGCAGGGTCATAACAAGATTGGCCGGGAGGTCCGCCGGGAAATTATAACTCCCATTAAAGCCCGCCT
Organism: uncultured Desulfobacterales bacterium; assembly: GCA_964636125.1. Taxonomy (GTDB): domain Bacteria; phylum Desulfobacterota; class Desulfobacteria; order Desulfobacterales; family CAJINA01; genus CAJINA01. The sequence goes on from CAZWPX010000022.1 coordinate 5,805, forward strand.
TGTCAAGGGCCTTTTCCAGAATCGGTTTGAGGCTTTTCCAGGGCTTGTCCAACAGATCCATACTCAATTTTAAATCCGCCATGATGGTTTCTCCTGTCGCTCATTTAGAAAACAATCGGCTTGAAAATCTATCGATCCCGAAAGGGAATTCTTATCGTCCATCTACCATCTCTTCCATCTCATCTCATCTTCGCTTGACCTTGAGGTAACTTGCCACGAACCCAATATATCATCACACTGAATTTGTTGAATATAATTATCGTATATCATAATGTTAATCAAGCGTTAATCGCTGAGCCATATCCGTACTTTCATTCTAAAAAGAGATTACGGCCAGGGTACATCGAGAACACAGTCGAATCCGCGAGCATAGTCATACGGATGTGAAATGGGATCCTCAAAATATTTGCGTGTCTGTATCTGCAATCGCATGATTTGTTCAACCGGGTCAATGTCTGAAATGGTGGTAATATTTTCAATCACCTCGTTGGGTATGACGATCTCCTCAATATCCGTTGGAAGACGCAAGTACAACCGGTCGATCCAGTTCTCATCCATCAACACAATCCTCAGCTGATCATAGTTTCCGCCGGGATTGGTCCAGGAAATCCGAAGATCTCCGATTATCCATTCATAGCTTATCGTTCCAGCAGATACCACGGGAATCGTTTCCTGCCCCGGGAAGTGAAATGTTTTGCTGATTTCCTGACCGACAACAGGTACGACAGTATACGTATAATCTCCTTCCAGCAAAGAACTGTCTTCCGGAAAGCGGACCGAATAACCTGTATATCTATAGGGGCCGCTATAATCTACAGATTGTGCACCTTCATTCCATATCCCGGAATATGACAGGCTCTCGTAGTACTGACTGAGATGGGCGCCTGTGTCGTTGCCGTTACCATCTCTCATTTCAATTCGAAAAATGTCCCCATTTTCGATTGGCAACCCATATTTGGTTAACTCGACCCAACCTTGATATCTGTCCGTACCGCAAGGCAGGGTTCTGTATTGCAGGTAGGCATAGGGAATTAACAAAGGTGGCTTTATACCTGCAATTACCTGAAGCACATGCAGCAGTTCCTCAATGCCAATCTTCCCGTCTCCGTTTATATCGGCTCCTGAATCCACATTGGCGGGACTCATCCCGGATAGGACCTGCATAATAAAAGTCGCATCCATTAAGTCTACGTTTCGATCCTTGTTCAAATCCATTGGCGAGTAGGGTGGACTGGAGGCTGGGTTTCCGGGATCACTTTGGGATCGCCATTCCTCAATATTGGTAAAAAGGTCGCCGTCCGGATCGAGATCGGCGTCGTCGATATTCGGGGCAAGGCTATTGGTCACTTCCCAGCCATCTGGCATGCCGTCACCGTCGCTGTCAGAATTTCGCGGATTTGTGGAGTTGTTATATTCTTCCAGGTTGGTCAGCCCGTCACCGTCGATATCGTCTCCGCTGTCGTTGCGATAGCCATCGAGGCCGTTAGCCTCCTCCCAGGCTTTGGGCATGCCGTCCGGAGAGATCATGACGGTCCCGGCACTGAAGCTGTCGTCGCTCTCGGATCCATCGGTGATGGTTCCGTAGATGTAAAAGGTTTCGCCTCCGGTAAAGCCGGAAACATCCCAATCGAGATAGTTGGGGCCGTCTTCAAATATCGTGCTGGCAATTTCTACGCCGTCGCCGGTATTTTGATCGATATCGTAGTAGATCGTAATCAGGGCGTTGGAATCCACATCCCCGTCAATCCAGGTAATTCGGAAAACATCGTCGACCGGCTCATTGGCCGTATTCGGTTCCACGATTTTAATGGCTGGATTGGTTGAGGCAACGGCAAAATCAATCCCGGTGACGGTTTGGCCTAAGGTCACCGAGATAGCATCTGCCTGGCCACAGTCGGTACTATCGGTACCATACCATTCGTCAATATATTCCTTAGCACCGCAAAACGAACATGTTTTGAGATAGGCACTCCCTGCTGGCAATCCTGTAAACGTATAAGTACCGGTTGCGTCAGTGTAGGCGTTTCCAATATGCTGCGCATCACCGCAACCATTGCTGAAGGCCTGTATCGCTCCACCGGAGATCGGATCACCGGTATCAGTTGTCAACCTTCCTGATATCATACCGCCCGATGCAAGGCTCAAATTAATGTTTTCCGCTGTTTGACCGGCAGTTATGGGTACCGCTTCTGCCTGAGCACAGTCATGGTTCTCAGTTCCGTACCACTCGTCTATGAAATTCTTATCGCTACCGCAAGTTGCGATACATGTTCTGATGTAAACGCTCCCGACTGGCACAGAGGTAAACTCATAATTTCCCTCGCCGTCGGTAAACGTGCCCCCAATTACATCGTAAGTGCATGTATCCGTGAAGGCCCTTACTCCCTCATTGGGTATGGGATTCCCCAAATCATCAGTAATTCTTCCCGAAATTCCACCAGTCTCCGCACTTGCGCCTCCAAATGATGTCACCACAAACGTGATAGCAATAATAAGAGCAAAGCTTATTTTTCGGAGATATATTTCAGTTCTGAGAGTCATGGCTTCTCCTACCCAGCATTGAGTTGATGGAAGCAATAAATTTTTCCAAGGTTTGTTTTAAGGCAAGAATTGTGCAAATTTGGAGTCGGGTTGTCAAAAGGCCCTCCATGATAGCATCTTCGGCTAAATATCTCTCTTACTTGGGCAAAAAGATAAAATCACCTCCATCGTGGCCAGCATTGCGTATATCAGAATATTCGGGCGTCTGTGCTGAATTTACGATAACTTTTGACCTTAATTTCTGGAACATTTGTGTTGTATCCAACACTTGTTCATTACTGACGAGTACATCTAAGATCGCAGAAGCAAATACGGAATGCTCGTTTTTACCACCACCGTCGACAACTGGTTCAAGGCCACCTGATGCTAAGACAACCCTAGCCTTCTTTTCAGATAAACGTGAATAGTGACCGGTTGTTCTATTTGTAATGTTTATACCTCTGGCTAACTTTCCAGAGTAACAACTATCGGCAATTACCAGAATATGTTTTGCTTTTATCGCTTTTATAGATTTTGTGATAGTCTCATTCGATATCCAATTTATCCTACTACCCTCAGAGGCATCAACCGGTAACCAATATCCTTCTTCTTCTTCTTGGTCATGCCACCCATGCCCGGCATAATATATAAGAAAATTGTCGTTCACAGTTAATCTATTTCTAAATCGTTCCAATGAGAGAAGAATATCATCACGGTTTGCGTCGATGATTGTCTCAACAGTAAACCCATATTTTTCTATTAACAGTTTTGAAAACTCGTTTGCATCATTCTTTGCGGAAATTAGTTCGGGAAGCCAAAGATATTCATTGTTTCCAATTACGAGTGCGTAATAGTTTCCGAAGTTTACCCCTGAAACCGATGCTGAGGCTAAATTGTTTTCTTCATGCGCTATAGTGGTTTTTGATAGATCAAATGATATATTGTATATCTTAAATGCACCATATCCGTTATCATCACAGATCTTAATTGTATTCCGCCCAGGCACCAGGTGTTTTGTCTTGATGTATACCGCTTTTTTAGATGGTAATTTATACCTGGCCCACATGGAATTATTAACCGAGAAGTAAGGAGAGCATTCATCATCGCCAATCCAATGAACGATAATGGGGATTTTCCTGTTTACTTTTAGAATATTCCCAGGAAGAAAAACTTCTACCTCGAATGGGTTCGACATCCCAATGTTATCGAAACGTTTATTAATTGGACGAGTGTAGTCACCCCATTTAAATCCGGAAATAGAATAACAATTTGAAGTTATGAAAAAAAAGCAAATGGTAAAAATCATAGTGAAAGACAAAAATTGTTTTAACATTAAAAGTGTCCTCTATAGTGTTATCTGGTACAAAGCCAAGATATCATCGCATTGAATTTGTTGAACATATTTATCGCATATCATAGTGTTAAGCAAGCGGTAATCGGCAAGCAGGGTCCAATAAAATGAAAACAGGGTGACCTCGTATCCGGGTTCACCCTGTTTCAATTAATGGCTGGGTAGTGATATTCAAATGATACTTGATAGAAAACTAGTATGGCATATCATTCCAGCGGGTTAAGATAAGGGGTCTTTTCCCGGAATCATCCGGTCAAATAAAAGCTTTAATCCAAGGCCCTTGGCCCCCAGAAAAAGGCGGCGTTCGCGGGCAGTCACCACATATATTTCATGGGTTTGGCTCTCAAGATCAATTTCCAGTATCTGGTTGTTTGTTCCTTTAATCTGTTTCATTTTGTATTCCGGAATCCAGCCTTGATGCTGACTGAAAAGCCCGGACAAGAACAAACATGACAACTTGTACCACAAGTTTTTTTGATCTTTTTTCAATATTCATACCTTCCCTTTTTTACTTATCTTGAAACGGTTCATGAGGTAGTTTCTGTGATGGCGGGTCAAACAGTTTTAAAAACATCCCCATGGAAAGGGCATTTCCTTTTTCATATGAAAATCCGGCCAGAGTCGTGACAGGGCTTTTTATTCCTGCAAGCATGGCTTTGAATGGTCCTGATTCAGCCCGCACCATAATCTCCGGATTTTTGGGAAGGCCGGGCCTGATTTCAGCCACGCCTTTGCGCAGATAAATAGAAAAAGCCTTGTCAACGTCGGTAAAACCAATCCCCACCGTTTTTTCCATGTCCCTGGATGCCTTAGAGTCCAGGCTTGTGGCAAGCATGGAGAAAAATCCTTCAAGGGGAAACTGTGATAACTGTTCCGGGTTGGTTTTAATCTGTTCTTTGGCCACGAAGTTATCCCGGATTTCCACGGCTTCGGTCAGATAATAATGCCTGGCATTGGCATTCTGCGTCTGCCTGGCCAGGGCCATGAGGGAATCAACCCTCAATTTTCGGACTTCCGGATTTTCCGGTTTGAGGTACAAAAGATGCCCTGTAAGCTCTAGTGCTTTCTGATACTCTTGTTTCTCATAAAAAATCATGGCTTGCGAATCAAGATTCTTTTCACCGCCTGCAATATCAGCCATCAATTGTGCCTGTTCGTTTTTTGAAAGCGGATTTAAATCTGTTGAATCACCGCTGAACCAGCCGAGATTGCCACTGAAAAGCGAGCGCAGGGACCAGGAAACAGACCCGTAAAATTCCTGGAGATAAGGGGCTTTTGACAGGTGGGCCGGAAGTGTCACATATTCTGCAAGCTCATCAGGGGTCATGCCCTGGTTGATACCCCTGATACCCTGGTCATGGACAAACTGGATGGCATCACGATAATCGGTTATGATGGAATAAATTTTGTCCGCGCCGGACAGGGGCCTGCTATGGCAGGGGGCCAGATGTTCCGGGCGCAGGTCCCGAATGATATCCAGGCTTTTGTACCAGTTCTCAAGACTTCGGAACATGGTACCCCGTATGGTATAGAGATTTGGAAAGGAATGGTAAAAATTATCCCCGCAGATCAGAAGATTTTGATCCGGAAGATAAACATATATCTGATCATCGGTTTCCCCGGGGGCATGGATCAGTTTGAGCCTGACACCTGACACGGTGATCGCAAGTTCGTCTGAAAATGTATGGGTGGGTTTAAGATACCCGCTGGAAGCATTGTCATTGATCCCTAAAAAAGGACCGATACCGGCATTTACGATACCCTTTTCATCCAGACAGGTACCAAACATCCGCATGCTTCGGGTACCGATAATAGGTCGCATCTTGTTTACCAGGCGCTGGACATGTGAATCCAGGGTATCATGGGCATAGATATCAGGGAAATTGCCCTGGCCTGTCATAGCCCGGGCACCCAAGACATGGTCCACATGATTGTGCGTATATATGATGGCCTTAACCGGTTTGCTGGATATTTTTTTAAACTCGGTAAAAACCATTTGGGCCTGTTCAACAGACTCCATGGTATCCACAATGATTAAACCGTCTTTTCCTTCAATCATGATGGAATTGGCAAGGCCAAATCCGACTGCGGAATATACATTTTTCCCAATCTGATACACCTTTTGGTCAAATTCAGCGGTGTGCTGTGAAAGTACTTTTGAACTCTTAGTATTCACTGACTTTTTGTTGTTGTTCCTGGATGGGTCTGCACAGGATACCATGGTAAGGAGCAAACAAATCACCAGCAGTATTTTTTTCATGACAATCGCCTCCAAAATTCTGATGCCAGCCGCTTTTGGCAGTATGGGTTCCAGATTCTTGATTAAACCTGTACAACCATATAAGTAATTTTAAAGAATGAACATGACTGGAAAAGGCGATTTTGTTGTAATTTGTTGCAACCGCTGATTTTTAGAAAAGGTTTGGGGGAAAAAACAGCATGGTCTCAGAGAAAACCTCATCAGCCGTCTCCATTATTGCGTTGTTTGATATCATCAAAGATCACGGCATGTCTGTTACAGAGCTTGAAAAAATAACCGGCATCAACCGAAGCAAAATGGATGATCCTGACGCACGCATCACCATGACCCAGTTTTTAAACCTGTGGCAGATTGCCGTGGATGTGACCAATGACCCTGCCTTAGGCCTTCACTTAAGAAAAAACTATGGTACAAACATCATGCATTTTGTGGTGATCATTGCCCTGAACAGTGAAAACCTTTTTGAAGCTATGCAGTCGTGGGCGCGGTATGCCATGCTCATCTGCGAGACAGACAGGATAGAAATTTTTGAAAAAAAGGACCATTATATTTTTACCTATACCAACACTTCACCGGAATATGAAAACCGATGGATTCCCGAACATCATTGTTCCCTTGCCCTTGGCTACGGCAGAATGATGACCCAAAAGGAGTTCGACCCTGTTGAAGTCTGGTTCAGGCATGAAAACCCGGGTTATATCGACGAATATGAAAAAACATTTAACTGCCCGGTTTTTTTCAACAAGGAAGAAAACCTGGTCAAAATAAAAAAAGAGGATATGCTGCACTCCATCATATCCCCGGATCCTTACCTTAAATCCATTCTTAAAAAACATGCGGATGAATCCATTGAAAAGTTCAGTAAAGGTCCTTCCTTAAAAGCAAAGGTTCAAAAATACATGCTCAAAAATCTTCATACAGGTACCGTTACTATCCAGTCGATGTCCGATGCCATGAATATGGACCGCTCCACCCTTCACCGGCATTTGAAAAAGGAAGGCACTGCATTCAGGGATCTTCTCACCCAAACCAGAAAAGAGCTTGCAAGAAACCACCTGATCCAGGGGCTGACTGCCACACAGACAGGCTACCTGCTTGGCTTTGCCGACCCAAGCACCTTCCAGCGGGCCTTTAAGCGCTGGTTTGGTCAAAGCCCGGGCGAATTCAGAAAAGAATTCAGACAAATATAAAAAGTCATTGAGCCATGGCTCTTTACCATCGCAGCTTAAGGTGGTTTGAAGCCTGCTCCTGTAAACCGGCTCCGAGGGGCCTTCCCCCATCGCTATATATCGGGACGAAAACACAAGATACAGGGTTTGGCTGAAATCATAATTTTTCAGCTTTAGTTAGAGATATCATACCAGAAAATTATTTATCAGGACTATCAAATCTTACCTGATTTCCTTAGCATATCACCCGACGAAAAAGCTACTTTTTCATCTTCCGCCACTCCTTAGGCGAAACATACTGATCCATAAGCGCCTACATCCCCGTTATTCGCAGTTTGGCTTGCGGTTCGGCCTCTTTATAGGTTGTGAGTTTCTTACCGCATTTGAAGGGCGAGTGGGTAAAGCCAATTGTGGCTCAAGGTTTTAGGGAGATTCTACCTTTGCCTCCCTTTTCGGCCATTTTTTGATGATATCTATTATGTTTCGAACAAAGGCACACTCACAACGAGCAGAACATTTATCTAATTGATCCTGATACAAACAATATTCCGGGCAATGATCGCTTCCGGTGACGCGGTCTTTGAAAATTGTGCCTTCATACAACCCGTTAAAATATCGCACGGATAAAGAAAGAGCTGCACCACAAGAGTGATTGAAAATGAAGGTTCCGGCTAAAAGGTCATCAAAGTTTACTTGATAGCCAATTATTTCTATGGCCGGATCCTCTAATAAATCATCTCGAGCAAACCATTTATTACCACATGGTAAACATTCTTTAAAAACTGGCATTACGTACTTACCTGAATCCATCTTTTTTGGCTCCGTCCTTTAAAAATTTTTTCCTTTGAAACTTCATAATATTACCAAAAAACCACAGTTTCGCATCATAGAATCTGCCTTCCATTTCT
>CAZWPX010000022.1:14022-77310 GCA_964636125.1 uncultured Desulfobacterales bacterium
CAGGTATTGGTAAACCTTGAGGACATACCTCTATACAATCGCTACATTCTTCGCATTGTAAAGCATCTTAACCTCCATTCGAATTTATAGTGAGATATTAAATGCCCCAAAACGATGGATAGGGGGCTTTGTTGCGAAATTCAAAATACAGATAAATGATAATTAATGGCTTGGATAAATTAAAGATTCCATATCTTGTGGTCGATGAAAATAATGCGTAACTGAAGACTACGCTAATAAGCCTTCAAACCGAAAACTGTGATTGATGGAGAGTATCTTTTTCGGGTAATCCTTGTGATATCCGATGATTTCAGGCCCCAATTTGAAGCCCTCGATCCTTTTGTTAGCTTGCCACATCATTGAATTATCAGTTTAATCCAAATTGATGTGATATTTAAATTATCATAACAATTTAGTATGTTATGGCCGGTACATTTTAATAGCAGCTATCTGTCGCGGACGAGCTCCAATAATCTATTTCGGCTACCCCAACATGTTGCGGTCCCCTCGAAAACTGAAAAACACTGAATCCAGCTTTATTGTTCGCCCCCTAATAGTTTCTTCAATTTTTCTGATAAATCTGCCATTGTAAACGGCTTCTGTATAAAATCTTCAGCTCCTGCATCCAGGATTTTCTGTACCGGACCATCTATGGAATACCCACTGAAAACGAGCACTTTCAGTTCAGGACGAGCCTTCATTAGCAGCGGATAGATGGTCTCGCCGCTCATACCAGGCATAAGAACGTCGAGCATGGCAAGATCGATGTCACCGTTAAAGGTTTTGACAACATCAAGAGCTTCTTGTCCGGTTCTGGCCTCTAAAACGCTGTAACCCATTCGTTCCAATATTGGCTTGGTGACAGCCATGATTGCCTCTTCATCGTCAATCACCAGTATGGTGCCGGTACCCTTAACCCATTCATCCCGTCTTGGACTTTTCTTCACATCTTCTTTGACAGGAGTTTCAACAGCAGGCAGATAGATTTTAACTATAGTGCCCTTATCCAATTTTGAATCGACCGATATCCAGCCATCATGGTTTTTGACTATACCGTACGCTGCAGCCATCCCAAGGCCACGACCCGCAAACTTGGTAGTGAAAAATGGTTCAAATATCCGGCTTTTTGTTTCCTCATCCATGCCCATGCCATCATCTTCTATCGTTAGGATGGCATAGTTACCGGGCCTTAAGCCGGGGAAATCTTCGGCCGCCTTATCCGTTATCGTCTCATTTCTACAGGTGACCCGAATACGCCCCTTACCCGCCATGGTCTCAGACGCATTGGTCAAGACAGCGGACAGCACCATCTGCATCTGAACCAGATCGGCTTTTACATTAAGGATATCACGAGACAGCTTTGTATCCACATGGATGGCGGCATCAATGGTATGTTTGACCATAGGTAATGTTTCTTTGACGAAATCACTCAATGATACCGTTGTAGGCAGATATTTGCCACCCCTGGCATAGGCCAGCAGTTGTGCGGTCAGTTGCGTCATTCGCTGAGCGGAGGCCGTCATTCGTTTGGCATATTTGGTTACCTTCTCATGTCCCGGAAAATTCATCTCAAGCAACTCAATATTGAGTGTGTTCACATATAAGGCATTATTGAACTGGTGGGCAATACCGCCCGCGAGGGTACCGATCGCTTCCATTTTGCGGACATGACGCAGTTCTTCTTCCAATCGTTTTCGCTTGGTTATGTCATGAACAACAACCCTTGCTCCTTCTAATTTTCCGTCTTTATATACAAAGTCAGTATTTAAAATGAGACTTAATTTTTGACCATTTTTTGCAATAATGTCGTATTCAACACTACTTGGCATCTTTTCACCAGCTAAAATCTTTTCGAGTCTTTTGCTAAATCGTTTTTTACTATTTTCGGTTAAAAGATCGAAAGGGCTCATGGCAAGCAATTCTTCTTTTGTGTAACCAGAGTAAGCACACATCACCTCATTTACAGTGATGAACTTACCTTTTATGAAATCTACCTCGTAAATCCCTGCTGGAGCATTATTGAAAAGCTGCCGATATTTTCCCTCACTCTGACGAAGTGCTATCTCCACCCGCTTACGGTGCGTAATGTCACGCAAAATTGATCTGCTCTGTAGGATGCCGCCTTTTTTATCACGAACTGCCGAAACATTTAAAGACACATCAATAGTGCTTCCATCTTTTCGTTGAAGCTGCAATTCCGCCTCTTTTACTACTCCAGTCTTCACAAACACTGGAAATACATTCGATTTTGCATGTTCAGCACTGTCAGAGGTGTATAGGTCAAAAACTGGTCGTCCTATAATTTCTTCTTTTGTATAGCCTAACGATTTAGCTAAGGTCTGGTTGTATTGGGTAATAGTCCCTGTTTTCGCATCGACTGAAACAAACATATCGGGAGCATTATCATAAAGATCTTGATATTTCTTCTCACTCTCCCGTAGCGCCTCTTGAGCCTTTTTGCGTTCAGTGATATTTCGTGAGGCGCCATATACGCCAACCATTTTACCCTTTTGATTTCTTTGTATCTTTACAAGGTTTTCCATCCAAACAATGGAACCGTCACGGTGGTAATATTCCACCTCAATGGTTTTGGACCGGTCCGGGTCAGAACTTTGTTCTTCTTCGCGTTGAAGCTCTTCCAGAAACAATGCTATAATCCGCTCCACAGAATCAGCAGTGACCATTTCTTCCAATTTTTGCCGTTTTCGTTCTTCGGGAGTGAATCCAAGTACTTTTTTGATTGAAGGGCTCACGTAGGTGGCATTAAGATCCATATCAAGCGTCCAGACAATATCAGCCATATTCTCGGCCAGAAATTTGAACCTTTCTTCGCTCTTGCGTAATTTTTCCTCTGACAATTTCAGTTCGGTGATGTCGGTAACGATATGGACCGCGCCGGCATACATTCCACTTTTGTTCAGAATAGGATCAACTGTGACCTTGAGCCAGTTCTCACCAACTTGCCATTCCATAGTCTCGCGGCACAAGCTGTGCCTTGCCCGCTGATTGGGACAATCGGGGATTGGCTGCTCTGTACCGTGGGCGATCTCCCACCATTGCTTTCCAATCATCTCCTTATCTATGTGATGGAATAGGTCCTCCGCTTTTTTGTTGGCGCGTTGTATGCGCGCGTCCTTGTCAAGAACCCAAATCGCATCATTGGTGGTGTCGAAGGTAGTTTGCCATTCCCGCGCCATTCGGCCAAGCTCTTCTTCCGCTCGCTTGCGCTCGGTAATGTCACGCACCGCTCCCAAGATCTCCACCGGATTTCCCTGCTCATCTAATATAAAATTTGCGTTTATCTCAACAGGTAACGTATGACCATCTTTGTGAACCGCTTCAAGTTCCAGGATTTCTTGTTCCTGCCGGCCGCTTGCAAGGGATTCTATCAATGACGCCTGCTGTTTTGCATATGATTCCGCGGTTACTATGTCTTGAGCCTTGAGGGAAAGGCCCTCCTCGGCAGTATAGCCAAACAATCTTTCTGTGGACGGGCTTGTATACGTAAATTGTTCGTTTTCTATATTCATTTTATAGATAACATCAGCGGAGTGTTCGGCAAGAAGCCTGTATTTTTCTTCACTATCTCGCAGCGCCTCCTCAGTCCGCGTGCGCTCTTCTATTTCGGCTTCAAGTTGTTTATTGGATACAACCAGCTCGGCAGTCCGTTCTTCTACACGTTTTTCCAATTCATCGTGCGCCTTCTGCAGTTTTTTTTCTGTCTGTTTCCGAAAAGTTATATCCCTTGCAATTCCCAATACCAAAGACTTCCCTTTGATCTTAACAGGATACGTTCGTATTTCTGTTTCAATCCGGCTTCCATCCTTTCTAATTAATGTGAAATCATCTGGTCCGGAAGGTTGGCCAAGGGCATGCTTTGCCAAATTTTTGGCCGCCTTTGGTATTTGCTTCAGGGGTAGGAGCTTTAGTTTTAAAAAATTTTTCCGGATTAGCTCTTCTCTTCTGTAGCCAATCATTTTTTCTGCCGCTATGTTACCATCTATGAAGTTTCCTTTTAAATCGTTCAAATAGTATGCATCCGGTGCGTATTCAAACAACATCCTAAATCGTTCTTCGGAATCTTTAAGTTTTTCTTCAAACTTTTTGGCTTCTGTGATTTCCTCATAAATGACAAACTGATCACTATTTTCTAAAGTAACCGGTCTAAATTTTATGATTTTTTCCGATCCATCTTTGCATACGACTTTAAATATTTGGAGGCGCGAATGGCCAACCCTTGAATTTTGAAGATCGACCATCCATGTTGAAAAGACCGTCTGCCGGTATTCTGGATCAGGAAATGCCTTCTCAAACCAAATTTCTCCGGTTGGAATATCATCTAACGTATATCCAAAGATATTGTTGAAATGATTGTTTATATATTTATAGCGACCATCTCTTCCTATTAGAGAAATCCCTAAAGGAGACTCATCTGCAAGTATGCGAAAAAATACCTTTTCAACTTCTCCGCCTGGTGCTTTGGAATCAAATTTTTCACCGATTGGTTTTTTTTTCACTTCAAACCTCATTATAACTATATTAACTGGTTGTTATTGAATCCTTCAACGCCTGTTGAACCCCAAAAAGCGTTAAACCCGCTAAGGTAGAGTCATATGTGGTCGAAATCTATAGCAGGTTGAGTTGGATGTTCTCACTATATCAGAAATGGTCTCAAACACAAGATATGGGGGTATGTTAGATCGGGATAAAGGTTGGAAAAGCTTGCCATGGGTCCAAGATATCATCGCATTGGATTTGTTGAACGGCAATATGCGGCCTATTCCTGCTGGTTCAATCCCAGACATGGGGGCCCATGAAAATAGCTTAAGCCAACCGGATACCCCTCCACTTAATTTATTCGGATTAAGCATTGGAAATAACTGGATCTACAACGGAACTATACAAGGGACCCTTTACAACCTAGAGAGAAATATAACGCACGTTGATGAAACCACTTTTCCCGTTGCAACATTCATTTCCGAAATTTAAGAAAATGCCATCATAACTGGAAAGGAACATTATGAAGTAACAAGCGACCATGTAAAACTATGGGGTTTGATACTTTTGAAGCTTATGAGATAAAATATATCCAACGCGTGTGGGGTAATGGTGTCGATATAACAGATGATTTCACCTGGTGGATTTCTCCATATATTGGTGTAATTAAGGATGACAGCGCTACCCATCAACTATAGCTGTCCTCAATGAGAATTGGCTGTGGTACTTTGTCTGAAGTATCTGATTACGACGATGACGACCTGAAAGACTATTTAGAAATCTTGTATCACGCAAGCGATTGGCAAAGTGACGATTATGACCAAGATGGGTGTAAAGATGGGGTTGAATACTATGGAGGGCGAGATCCTCTCGTTATTGATCCGGAAGGCGATTTAAATAGAGATTGTAAATTTGGCATTGAAGAAGTAATTTTCGTTCTTCAAAAGCTTTCTGAATTAAGATAAACAAAACACTATCATGGGGATTGTGACATTTAGGATCGCGAGCTTAATAACTTGAACGATATTACTTGTCTTTTGTTACATCTTCTTCGTTGCGTTAAAGACCACATTACAGATATCTCGACTATCGTCAGGCAGTCCAAATTACCGCTGATATATTTCTAATTGTCAGCTTTTATGATTATCTAAATCATCAAGCGATAATTCCTCATCGAAGCCACGTGTCTGCTTTGAAAATTCCTTATCAATTGATCCCGATGTTAAACTATAGGCTGCTCCCTGGATAGGATCTTTGAGGACATCTCCAGTAAATTCGGATGGTGTACCTAAAAGATCAAATGATAACTCCTGATCCAATCCGGCTGAATCCTCCAGGAATAGGCCGCCACGGGCCTCCAGAAGATCAAGTGATAACTCCTCGTCAAATTCAGGTTCTTTCGCAACCGGCATGCTGCCAGCGTGATCGAGAAGGTCAATGGATAGTTCTTCATCCAGTTTAGACTCTGCAAGCCGATGAACACCGCCAGGGCCGCCCGGAAGATCTGAAGACGTCGCCGCACCTGTCCCTGGTGCTTCATCCCGAAAAAGCCTATCCGGGGCCTCTAAAAGGTCAAAGCGTAATTCTTCATCCTTTACAGGTTCTCGTTCACGCGCAATTTTGCTGTTTGCAGCTATATGATCGAAGGCCAGTTTCTCAGCAGAATCGAATAAGGCCAGCATTTCCTGAAGCCTTTTTGATTTACCTATGGGGTGACAATTGTTCTGATTAAAAGGAATTATTTCTTCTTTGTCGGCACCGACCCCTGTTTGTTTATCATTTAAAAAAACAGAAGCCGGCCGGGCCACGTGATGCCAGCATTTTCCACCACGCGTTCCTGGAAGTTTGCAGGGTGTCCCCTTAAGGGTAATAGCGCCGCACTTGCCCATTTTTGCTCCAGAATAGATTCGTATGAAATCAAAAAGCCCCATCTCTCTATACGAGAAACGGGGCTTTATTTATTCAAAATTTGCCTTATAAACCAAGCCATTCAAACCTCTCAGCCTAAGGTTTCTGTCACAATGGAAGGTAATAAGTAATTTATTATCAATTGGCAGGCGTCTTGTCAAACCCTCGAATTTTTAGATAGTTGGCCAATATGGTAACCTCCACGACTTTGTGGCCGCACACCTGTTTAAACCGCCCCCATCATTTTACGATTTCAGTCCTCGACCTTGCTAGTGCCCATCCATAATTTCCAATCATGGATGGAAGGTGTTAGCTTTTAGCCATTAGCTTTTAGATAAAACTGTTAAAATACAGTGTATTACCTAATTGCTAACCGCTAATAGCTAATAGCGCCATCCTGAAATCTTTGATTTATGGATGGGCACTTGCTAATTTCTTGCCCTGATTTTTCACCCTATCAAGATACGACCTTCACATTATGCACTTGATGCCCCACGGCAGAAATCGTGCGTTTGAACCGGTTTCCTGAATTATCTCAATCCTGAAACATGCTGGAGTACGTAGATCACATCACGAATGTCCATCCTGTCGTCGTCGGTTATATCCGCGCCCAAGGCAATATCTCCGCTTCCGCCCATGGCCTGTAACATCAGCACGGCGTCCTCAATAGTCACATCCCCTTCGCCTGTAACGTCGCCAGGAACACCCGTCGACAAGGGGGTTAACCCCACGTTCATGGTGACAATGCTGCTACCCTCGGTCAGGTCAAGGCTAACTGCATCGGCGCCTTCAAAACCGGCGGCGGTTACAGACATCGGGTAAATACCGGTATCAAGTGCCGCCAGGTACAATCCGTGAGGATCGGTGCTTAGTTGAACACCTCCATCAAGGGTCACCGTCGCTCCGGTAATCACCCTTCCAGTTTGCTTATTAAAAACGTAACCCTTGAGAAAACACGGAAACGGTGCATTGGTATTGTCGGTGGTAAACGACCATACCTGTGTATCCACCGATGCGCCGTAAGAATCCACCGCCTGCACTTTCCAGTAATAGGTGGCGCCATTCTCGATACCCTGCTCTGGGGTTACCAAGACAGTGCTGTGGGCCAGGCCTTCAACCAACAAAGGATTTGCAAATCCCGGATCGTTCTTTGAAAGCTTGACCGTGTAAGTGAGCGCACCGCCGTCCGGGTCCTCTACATCGGACCAGTCGAGTACCAGATTGGTGAGCACAGTGTCACCGTCTGCCGGTGCCACCTGACTAAATCCGTCACCGATTGGCGCCTGGTTGCCTACTTTCGCCTTATACACCCGGCTCATCTGCAGGGGCGAGGTCTCGCCGGTGGTATTGTCCTTTGCCATGAAAAAGACCTGGTAGGTGCCCGGCACGTCGAAGAAACCGCTTGGGTACTCGGTACTAAAACCCAAATTCGTCCATTCATATCGGCCTTCGCTGGTGTTGTACGTAACCGGTGCATCTACAAACGTTTCCACTGACAACTGCACCCCCTTGCCAGGATCTACCGGATCGTAGCCCGGTTTCTTCACCTCCACCCAGATGGCATCCACCGGGTTGGTTTTGGCCCAGGCCAAATCAACGATGCTTTTAAAAGTCGGCAAAAACTGATCCCCGGATATATGCTGGATCGACAGCCCCGGATCGTTGACCGCACTGGGCGAAGTGCCGATATAGACAGTTTCGCTCACCTGACCATCCGCGTTATCGGCTCCCACGTCATAAGTACCAGAACCATCCCCATTGTCTTCAAGCAGTGGGTGCTGGCTCGAATCATCAAAGTACGGCGCGTTGAGCAGTTGATTTTCGTCCTTTTTGGTGAATGCCTTGGTCTGTTGGGTGGCCTTTATAAAAGCCGCTTTTACCGATTTGTTTATCCCGATCTCCTTGAAAAATTCCGATACGAAAAGCTCGCCTTCAACCACCGGCCGGTTATCGAAATCATTGCCACGTGGACCGCCGCGATGCGAGTACTCACTGGCCGCCGCACTGGAAATGATTATCCGATTATCGCCCGCCAGTTCATCCACGAATGCGCCGGACCGGCAGAACCCGAGCACCACAATGATACGCCGGTCGGTGATGCCCGCATCGGCCAGGCCGCTTTGCAGGGTATCCAGCCATCCGGCCATCTCTGTTGAAGTAATCGGCGTATCCGGATAAATATAGAACTCTCCTTCATCCCAGTTGCTGGTGGCGGTCCATCCATGGTCTACCATGACGATATACAAATCGCCACGGGCGGAAACAATCCGTTCCAGCGCCCAGGTGGTGATGGCCTCCTCGATCGCGGCCTTTGTGGGTATCTCATCGACAACCACATTGGGCTGGCTGGTTTCGTAATTGAAGTACTTAATATCCGTGGCCCCATCGAGTCCCCGTTTTACCAGGGTCTTGTAGACGAAATTGGTGGTGTGGTTGTGGTCCGCAAGCCCCTCGGCCTCCGCGTTGAGCTTGCCCTGCACGATAACGGCATATCCCGCCGTGACCTGGGCATTGACCGCAACCGACTGAGACTCAGAGGTCAGGTAGTCGGCCGATCCGGCAAATTGAGCCTGCACCGTCCACTCGTTCGGTGTGTTAAAGGCCACGTCATCGATCAGGTAATTGCCTTCAGCGTCAGTTTGTACAGCACGCACCACCGAGTCTAAACCGCTATCCAACGGCGGGCTGAATGTCACGGTAATATCCAAGCCACCCAGATTCGCACCGCTGCACTCTTTGACCAGCTTAATACTGCCGGTTACCTGGGGTGTGCTGTCAACTTTGAGTGTGTGGGACTCTGGCAGATCAAGTTTCAAAACAGTGGCACCTTTGTTCACTGTAAAGGCGACCGGGTCGCTGGCTGCGTTGAGGTAGGTATCGATCACCCCCTCCCAGACCGCCTCCATGGTCCAGGCGCCAGCCAAGAGAACACCGTCGGTACACGTCACTGTTGCAGCAAACGCACCGGTGCGATTAGTAGTCACATAGACCGGCACCTCCCCAGCCAGGTTACCATTGGGTATCAGCGCAAGGTATACCAGAGCGCCGGTGTCCAAAGAGATGGGATTGCCGGTTGTGGCTTCATTGACTTGGCCGCTGATGGTAAATTCATCGCCCAGGGCAAAAGCGTCGGGATCCACCTGGACCGCAACTTCCGTTGGAATGACACCGTAAACAAACGTCCGGCTATGTGTAGCGACATTACCAGCCAGATCCGTAGCACTTACCGTAACGGTGTATTGTTTACCCACCTCCCAACTGCTGATATTGAGCCCCCACAAATCGCCTCCGGTGTTGATTGCCGGAATATACACCGGCGTGGTCACCCAAGTAATCTTGTCTGTATCCAAGTAATAGGTAGTACCGTCTGACTGCCGGCTGATCTGCCAGGATACCGTATCCAGTATGCCGCCCCCCTGCTCGGTGACGCTGCTGACAATGCTGTTCAACGTATCACGAGGTACGGCCGTCACGTCTCCCGGCGTTGTAATGATAACCGCAGGCGCCAGGATGTCGATAATGTAGGTTTCAGTTCGCTCCGTCTCCGGGTTGTTTGCCTGGTCAATCGAGTAAAACTTCAGGGTCGTGTCCGCATTCACAGGTATGGCAGTCGCATACCCGGTAGTTGGCGTACTCCCATCCGTTGAATAATACGTGGCCTGGCATCCGCTCCCGAACCCGTCGTCACAGCTCAACGTAACACTCTGGGCGCTGTTGTAATTGCCTCCGGCTGGCTCGGAAGTTGTGGTCGGAGGATTGCTGTCCAGTTCCTGAACCGACATATTGGCAGATGCCAGGGGTCCACCAGGGTTAGTTGCCGTAATCGTTATATCGCCGGTCTGCGAAGTAGTGTATTTAAACCAGAATATTGTAGATGAACCTCCGGAACTAATCGTCGTAGGAAGCTGTGAAGCCCAGTCAATGGCATTCGTAGAAAACAGTCCGTCGCTTCCGGCACTAGAGCTTAAAACGATACTGGCAGGGCTTGAAGTGGTGACAGAATGACCAAAGCTGTCTTGAATCTGTATATTAATATAATTTCCCTGGTCGTTAATCGGTTTTAGAAGTGGAGTCGTGTACGGAGCGCTATTGACATCTAAAAAGATTAGCCGGGTCGCACTCCCGGCAACCATTTCGACATCAAGACTGCCACTAAGCGGGCCACCAGGATAACCGGCGGTTATCGTAGTAGTCGCGAGAGCAATCGAAGCAACCTGGTCAAACGTGATCTGCCCATTGGTCGTTGTATAAGTAGTCGGCGTAATGCTGCCATGCGATGTCGTCATCTGAACAGTAGTACCGTCGCACACCGGATTGCCGCTGGCTTCGGTCACCGTTGCAGTCACTGTAAGTGTACCCGTACCGTCAGCCGTCATACTGACCACGCCACCGCTGTCAAAACTGATATTGGCCGGCAAAGATCGCCTCACGGTAATCTGCTCTGATGCCGAGTTTCCGGCACCGTCGGTTGCCGTTACAGGGACCGTGTTGTCGCCGGGTGCCAGGCCGGTTATGGTGACCGCCCAGGTATCAGCAGCAGGATAGCTGACCGTCCCGACAGTGGCACTGGTGCACTGGACAACAACGGCGGCATCGCTGTCCTTGGTGCCTGAAAGGGTTACACTGCCGGCACTAGTGCATTGATCGCCACCATTTACAGCCACATGAGTTGCGGTATCCAAAACAATCGAGGCCTGGGATGGAAGGCTGATATTGCCGGCTTGATCCATTATCCAGGCATATAGCGTTTTGAGCCCGTCACCGGGAGACTGCACGGTATACGCCGGCGGCGCGATTGTGCCCCCAAACGTCATTTGTTGTACGGTAGGAACATCCGCTGTTTCGGTGATCAACCAACGGGTAATGGAGCCGCCGCTATCGCTGCCGGAAAGGACCACGGTCACAGCGTTTGCATTGGTCAGGCTCTGGCTGCCGCTGCTGGTATCGGAAACCGTAAAGGCGGAGATCACCGGCAGGGCCGTATCGATGCTCCAGTTGAACGTGCTGGCTGAACCTTCCGGCTGCCAGATACCGCTGTTATTTTTACCGGTAACCTGAACCGTGTGGCTGCCATCGGATAGACCGGTCTGGATAATAGGCGTGGCCACGTTGATCTCGCCGCTCCAACCGCCGCCATCCAGGTTGTACTTGTAAGCCGTTACTCCTTCTCCACCGATTGTGATATTGATGCCGGTCTGGTTGGTCAGGTTCCCCGGCAGGCTGGTGAAAACCGCTACTGAGTGACTGGGATTGGCCGTGGTAAAACTCCACACAGGTCCTGAAGTTAAAGCGCCGGTATTATCTGTTGCTACTATCTTCCAATAGTAGGTCTGGTTATAGGTTAAAGGTTCAGGGTTAAAGGTTGCTGTGGTGAGGTCAACAGCAACAGCGGTCACAGGCGGATTAACGGTATCGAGATAAACAGCATAGGTTAGATCGCCAGCGGTCCACGCAAGAGAGGCGGTCACTGATACGTCAATAGCCTCATCCGCTGGGACTGGACTGGCTGGAAACGCGATTCCACTACCAGCAATGTTTATTTCATAAAAAATCTTATTCGGAGTATCCAAAGTCCAGATATTTGTGCCATCCCATGCCAACCTTCCGCTTGGTATTGATAGATCCGGCAAATAGATAGATCTGGTTATTGCATTGTTACAATTACCATCGATTAAGGCCTGATCCGGATCGACCCGATATAAATAATCGTCGGCGTCACATATCCATAATTGAGCACCATCCCATGTTATTCCCCAGGGGCTTGCAGTGTTTGCAGGTGCAGTGAAAGAACCGAGAACGGAACCATCAGACGGATTGATTTTATAAATTCTGAAATTTGAAGATATTGCATCTCCGGCAATTGCCCATAACACATTATTATCGCTGTCAAATGCGATATCGTGTATCCAGGACGCGGGTGCATTGAATGACGAACCAGGTATTTCGATCAAAGTATTTGCATCGACCAGATAAATGGGACCATATGGAAACACATAGTTGTAGATATGATGGTTATTTTTATCATAGGCCAGAGAGGCAACATTTGAAACACCTGGGGTATGGTGATTCTGGTTATATGAATCAACAATCTCTCCGCTTGAAGAATCGATTTTACATACTTTGGCGTCTGGTGTTTGAGTCGCCACCCAGAAGTAATTTCCTCCTCGCTCGATACCGCCCTGTAAACCAGCTTCAACCTGGACGGGAATTGTCTTTTGGGCAATACTGAACAGGCCCTGGGTCGTTCCCTTGGAAGTCGTGGTAACAGGCTCGATCTTCAACAGGCAGTTTACGGATCTATCTCCAGAAACCACCCAGTCGCGCAAGCCGTCATTTTCAGTATTCAGGGCGACATCTTCCCATGTTTTGCCACCATCGCGTGAGAGGGTGATATTGACATTTTCCCCAATGCCCCGGGTATCCCAGGTGATGGGCAGGGTGCTGCCAATTGACCATTTTGAGGCTTGACCTGGAGATGAAATAAATAAATTATCCAATAACTGATTCTGCCCACCACGCACAGCGCGCACATAGTAACTAACCGACTTATCATTGTAGCCGAGGCTACCGTAGTAAAAATTCACGTACAACGCCTTGACGATAGCGCTTACGAAGGTAGTAGCCGACCAGTAAGGGAGCGACGCTGTTTCTAAAAATGCGGTTGTATCAATGGCAGGATTGTCTCTTGAATGGTCTACGATACTTTGAAGCTCATTATAAGTGGGGAGTCTCCAGTCATTGTAACCCAGGTACCCCGAGGCATTGAGCTCCTGAACCCAGGAAAGTGATTCCTCCCATGTGTAGATAGTGTCCTTGTCATTTGTCCCGCCGTCAGCGGTCTTTTTTTCCCACATCAGCCCTGTGGAAGTGTCGGTCACCGTATTATCATCGTTAATAACCAGATCACCCGATAACCCGGACTGTCCACCACGCACGGCGCGTACACTGTAACTATTCGACTTACCAGCGTCGTAGTGGACACCGCCGTCGTAGAAGCTCACGAGCCACGCAAAATTGCTACCGTAAGCGCTGGTAGTAGCGGACCAGTAATAGGACGCCGTCGTCCCTGGAAATGCCGTTGTATCGATGGCGGGGTAGGACCGTGAATAGTCCGGGATCCTCTGCAGTTCGTTGATGTTCGGCAGACGCCAGTCCGTATGCCCGCCGAAATTTTCACCATTCAAGGTGTTGATGAAATCCTCCGTATCCGTTCCATCACCAGGGGTACCGGCACCGCCACCATTCGTATCAGGATTACTGTCATACCAGGTGTAAGTGTTATCCCTGTCATGTAGGGTGCCGTCATCGGTTTTGACCTCCCAGATCAAGCCGGTAGCTACATCATAAACCATAACCCAGGCAGTAGCGCTGTCCGGAAGATAATACCCCTGGGCATCCATCTTGATATAGGCAGGTGTGTTGATCATGTAGTCAGAGTCTTCGCCAAATGTATCGGTATAAGAAGCAGTCTGACCAGTGTCAGGCAGCCGGCCGGTTACGGGTGGCAGGACAAAATGAGAGGCCGCACTCTGCGGGTCGGTCGTGTCTTGAAATTCGCGACCGTTGACAAATTTGTCGTTGTCCGGGTCAAGGAGGGAATCATCAACGGCAGGATTTAGACCATTAGCTGTTTCCCAGACATCCGGCATCCCGTCTGCATCGGCATCCGGGTTCACTTCGGATGCATACTTTAGAACAAAATCGTCCAATGGGGGACCGGATCTTCCCCGCCAGCCCTCGTGACCGCTGGTGATGGTGACCGACTTGATGCCTGGCGTCGAAAACGTAAACACCTCCGCCGGCGGAGAAGGTGAAGAACAGGGCGCATTGGTACTGCCGGCACTTTCTCCGACGGTGTCAAGTGTCATACCGGAGACATCCTTTGCCACTGCGGTCCAGGCAGGATAAGACAAACTGGTACAGTAAGCGGTCCGTGTGAAACCAAAGCTATCGAGTGGAGTATCGAATACCAGTGTGAAAGAGGTGGTTTCTCCGTTATGCCCCTGGAGGAAGTTCGGGGGAGAAGAAGCGACAGAACTCCATGTGCTGGAATCCGGTTCCTCCGCATCAACGCCCGGCAGTGAGGGCTCATCGTCCGGAAACACATCCGTGATTGTGATATGATAATTAGCCAAATAGGTATTCAGCGCCGCTCTGCCCACACGCCCCGATGAAGTGTCAAGATCGTCAAAATTTATAGTTACAGTGCCCGGCAGAATGTCTATTTCATAAAAGATCTTATTCTGAGTATCCAAAGTCCAGATATTTGTGCCATCCCATGCCAACCTTCCGCTTGGTATTGATAGATCCGGCAAATAGATAGATCTGGTTATTGCATTGTTACAATTACCATCGATTAAGGCCTGATCCGGATCGACCCGATATAAATAATCGTCGGCGTCACATATCCATAATTGAGCACCATCCCATGTTATTCCCCAGGGGCTTGCAGTGTTTGCAGGTGCAGTGAAAGAACCGAGAACGGAACCATCAGACGGATTGATTTTATAAATTCTGAAATTTGAAGATATTGCATCTCCGGCAATTGCCCATAACACATTATTATCGCTGTCAAATGCGATATCGTGTATCCAGGACGCGGGTGCATTGAATGACGAACCAGGTATTTCGATCAAAGTATTTGCATCGACCAGATAAATGGGACCATATGGAAACACATAGTTGTAGATATGATGGTTATTTTTATCATAGGCCAGAGAGGCAACATTTGAAACACCTGGGGTATGGTGATTCTGGTTATATGAATCAACAATCTCTCCGCTTGAAGAATCGATTTTACATACTTTGGCGTCTGGTGTTTGAGTCGCCACCCAGAAGTAATTTCCTCCTCGCTCGATACCGCCCTGTAAACCAGCTTCAACCTGGACGGGAATTGTCTTTTGGGCAATACTGAACAGGCCCTGGGTCGTTCCCTTGGAAGTCGTGGTAACAGGCTCGATCTTCAACAGGCAGTTTACGGATCTATCTCCAGAAACCACCCAGTTACGCAAGCCGTCATTTTCAGTATTCAGGGCGATATCTTCCCATGTTTTGCCACCATCGCGGGACAGGGTGATATTGACATTTTCCCCAATGGCCCGGGTATCCCAGGTGATGGGCAGGGTGCTGCCGATTAACCATTTTGAGGCTTGACCTGGTGACGAAATGACCAGATTTTCCAATACACGAGACTGTCCACCACGCACGGCGCGCACATAATAACTACCCGACTTATTGCTGCCGCTAAAGCTGCCGACGTTGAAAACCACGTGCCACGCATAGCTGGTATTGGCCGCGTAGGTAGTAGCGGACCAGTAATAGGACGACGCTGTTTCGGAAAATACGGTTGTATCAATGGCAGGATAGTCTCTTGAATAGTCTACGATACTTTGAAGCTCATTATTAGTGGGTAGTCTCCAGTCATTGTAGCCCAGGTACCCCGAGGCATTGAGCCCCTGAACCCAGGAAAGTGCTGCCTCCCATGTGTAGGTCATGTCCCTGTCATTTGTCCCACCGTCATCAGTCTTTTTTTCCCACATCAGTCCTGTGGAAGTATCGGTCACCGTATTATCACTGTTAACAACCAGATCACCCGATAACCCGGACTGTCCACCACGCACGGCGCGAACATAGTAACTATTTCCCTTACCAACAAAGTTGTCCATGTCGACGACGCTTAAATTCACGAGCCACGCGCTGTTGCTACTGTACGCGTAGGTAGTAGCGGACCAGTAACTGGATGCTGCCGTCCCTGGAAATGCCGTTGTATTGATGGCGGGATGGGATCGTGAATAGTCCCTGACCCTCTGCAGTTCGTTAATATTCGGCAGACGCCAGTCCGTATGCCCGCCGAAATTTTCACCATTCAAGGCGTTGATGAAATCCTCCGTATCCGTTCCATCACCCGAGGTACCGGCATCGCCGCCATTCGTATCAGGATTACTGTCATACCAGGTGTACGTATTGTCCTTGTCATGAATTGAGCCGTCGTCGGTCTTTACCTCCCAGATCAGCCCGGTTACATTGTCCCTTACCATTGTCCATGAATCGGCTGAGTCCGGCAAGTCATTGCCAGTTGCGTCCAGTTTTGTGTAGGCTTGGGGATTGATGGTGTACTGCGCATCCTGCCCGTAAAAGGCCTCTCCCGGTTGCGGGCAGGTAATCTCATTTGTGTTGTCCCAATACTTAGTCACTCCGGTATCCGGCACAGGGCCGGCCAATGAAACAAGCGGAAACAACCAAACAGTGAAAATCAAAATAATCGCGGTCCTGGACAGTGTATTCATTTCATCACTCCCTGTTAGTTGATTATTGAGATTCTTCATCACTACGCTTCTCAGAATGACAAGTATCGTTGCAGGGTCAGTTCACTTCAAACCTTCACTTTAGGCATGCGCCTCAAATTTTCAGGGCCTCAGACCAGAAATATCCTCCAGAATATAAAGCACCTCCGCCAGCCCTATCTTCCCGTCTCCATTCACATCCGCATCAACCGTAATGTTCTCCCCGCTGGTGCCCATTTCGCATGCAACCTTGAGGGCCAGGATGGCATCGGCAAGATCTACTGAATCGTCCCGGTTTACATCGCCTTTGCCTGCTTTTGGGATTGGATCCAAACCAAAATTCTCTGTCACCAAACCGCCCTGGGGAATGGCGACGTCCGTATCGTTAAGTGTATACCCGTTTGCTGTCGCTGAAACCGCATAGGTTCCCGCCGGCACCTCTCCCAGATAATACCCACCAAAGGCCGCAGGGAAATCCCCGACTCCGACTACACTCACAGTTGCACCGCTAACAGGCTCTCCGGTAACCCTATCAAAGACATGCCCTTTTATCCATCCGGGCCAAACCGGTTTCGTATTGTTGGTCCGGAGGTGAAGGTGATCATTTGGCCGTCGTTGCCCCGGGCAATCAGCTCGCCGTCTATCTGCAGCGAGTATCCGCTTTCAAATCTTACGGTTACGCCGGGATCGATAGTCAGGGTGGCCCCTGGGATAACCAGGGTATTGCCGGTTACGACATAAGGGCTTTGCGCGAAGGTCCAGGTGGTATTTGATTCGATATAGCCCGATACAGGGGTGTCGGCAGCAGCTTCTGCAGACAGCGCGAAGAAGAAAATGGCCAAAAACAGGAATTTGCAAATGTACGTATAGGTCTTCATTTTTCGTTTGTCTTGTTTGTAATTAAATGGATTACAAACCAGATCGAATGAGCGAGCTCGCCAGGCTCTTGGAAGGAAGACCGATCAGCCAAGAGTATCTTCAATACAAGCTTAAATGGGACGTTAGCTAGTGTTCATCCATGATTGCAAATTATGGATGGGTACTAACTAAATAGGCACCTGTTTTCCTAATTTCTGACAAAAAATCTCAATTATCACGTGAACTGCCGGGTATTAAAACAAAAATCCCCATCTCTCAATACGAGAAACAGGGTCTTAATCATGAAATATCAGTAATGTAATCCAGCCCATAGAAACCTCTCCCCTAAGGTCCATGAAGCAGTGGCAAACTAACACAAAATGCTATCAGTCGGGTATAATTTTGTCAAATATTGATAACATGTCGAAACATATGTTAATTGAGTTCCTTCATCAAATTAGCACTTCGGCACAGGTTCTTCCCTGCGGGCATCAAGATAGGTGATTTGCCCACAACTTCAAACCGAGATGCGCCCTGTGCACCGGTTGCTGTTAATGGACCTGTCATAAAAATCAAATGATTTACCGGATCAAAAGCACCTGCATCGGATGCTTGTCAAAAGATGAGCGCTTATGATACTGAAATTATAAATTGATTGTCACTTAAAACAACCCAATTATGGAAATAAACAAGTCAAGGCGCTCGACTGTAAACAGATTGAGGTTCCTTTGTAAACCAATCGCTATTGCAGCGCTGGTTTTGCTGGTACCTTTCAGCACACCAAGGGAAACATACTCACTCCCAGGCGTTTCAACTGTCCCGGTAAATTCGAAGGGCGAACAGGGCCTTGCCAGGGCGGGCAAGCTGCTGGTCCATTCAGAATCTCCTGTCGACATTGCCTCGGTGCAAGTAGACGTCGTCCCACCCGGCAAGTGGCACGCGGGAGACCTATATCGATTCGAAGTCAAGACATCTGCAATCGCCAAGGCGGTTTATTTGGAAATGGATGGTTCAAGGTATGACTTAAAAGGATCAGATACGAAGTGGACTGCCATTGTTAAAATCAACCGCGCCGGTAGAACGAAGTTTGTTGCAGCCGCCATAAACCAACGCGACGTTACCGGAAATGTGTGGGCAGGTGAAATTCAAGCAATCCAAAAAGCAGCATTGCCTGCTGACATCGTGAACATCAGTGTAATTCCTCAAAAAGGGTTGCAGGGCAATCCGTTTCGCTTCAGGGCCGAGACCAATCATCCGGCCCTGAATGTTATGCTTACGCTGGAGGGGAATACATTCAAAATGACGGGCGCGGGCACCGACTGGCACCTGAGCAAGAAATTTAAAAATCCGGGAACCCGGGCGGTTTCCGTGACAGCCTATAATGAAACCGGAATAGCCGGGCGAGCCCATACGGTAACGGTGGCCGTGCTTAAGGATCGTTTTCGATTGAACACGGATGGAACCATCACCGACAATATAGACGGCAAAACCACTCAACGCTTCGTCGATCATCAAAATGGTACCGTGTCGGATCAGCTTACCGGGCTCATGTGGATTAAGGCTCCCAAGGCTCTCCCGGAAACCTACAGTGATGCCGAAAAGTACTGCCGGGGCTATGAATTTGAGGGGCACCGGGATTGGCGGATGCCAACGATTGATGAATTGGAGAGGCTTACGGTGAATCCCGGTCAAAAAACTGGTCTGACACCGGATGCGCCATTTTCGATGGGGAAATGGCAACCTGTTTTTTGGTCAAGCACGCCGTACAAAGAGTCATTCTTCTATAACTGGAAAATAGATATGGCCTCCGGCAGGAGAGGCCGTTCGATGAAAAGCTCGTTCGGGATGGTCTGGCCTGTTCGCCGAACAGGTTCACCGGATGAGCTACAATGATTGTCCCCCAAAGCTGGCAGAAGGGCAGCCGTAAGCCGGTGAGTTTGATTGACTAATGGAAGATGGACATCAGAAAATGCTTATGGGCATAAGGGCCGGCAGGTGGTCGGCAGCCATAGATTGCGCAGTAGACACACCGGCCGATTTCACCGCTTATTGCGGCAGAGCCAGCATCCTCTCGAGGGCTGTTACGGCCTGCGCCTGGATATCATCGGATACGGTAACCAGGTTCCGGTCCGGATCTTCAAGAGTTGCCAGCAGCTTTGCGGGGCTGATTTTGTACATATTGGGGCAAAATGATTCATACAGCGGCAAGATGGTCTTGTCGGGGTGCTGGTCCGCCAACCGCATGACCAGATTGATTTCCGTCCCGATAATAATCCGGCTGTCCGGGGCCGCATTTTCAACATAATTGACAATATAGCTTGTGGACCCCACGGCATCGGCCAGGTTCACGACCTCCTGGGTACATTCGGGGTGCACCACGATTTGAGCCCCCGGGTTCTGCTTGCGCATGGATGCCATCTGGGCCATGGTAAAACGCGTGTGAACCAGGCAGTAACCCTTCCAGAGAATGACCCGCGCCTTGACGATTGCTTCCGGGTTGTTGCCTCCCAGGGGCTGTGCGGGATCCCAGACAAGCACCTCTTCCGGCACAAGCCCCATCTGGTTGGCGGTATTCTGACCCAGGTGCTGATCAGGAAAAAAGAAGATCTTCTCCCGCTGTGCAAAGCCACATGCAAAGGCTTTGCCGGCATTGGAGGAGGTACAGACAATGCCGCCGTTTTGCCCGCAAAAGGCCTTGATGACCGCATCGGAATTCATGTAGGTCACCGGTACAACGCTTTCGGCTGCAACCACGCCCACAAGTTCGTTCCAGGCCCGCTCGACCATCACATGGTCGGCCATATCCGACATCCAGCAGCCCGCCTCTTCATCCGGTATCTGCACGGTCTGGTGTTCACCGCAAAGGATGCGGGCACTTTCCGCCATGAAGTGAACCCCGCAAAAGACAATCCGGCTGGCCCGGCTGGCAGCCGCCTTCCGGGACAGGTCAAAGGAATCACCCCGATAATCCCCCACGTCTACGATGGTGCTTCGCTGGTAGTGATGGGTCAAAATCAGAAGTTCTTCGCCAAGTTCTTTTTTCTTCTCCCGGATACCGTCCAGGATCTCAGGAGAAACATCTCTTTTTTTCATAATGAATGCCTGTCGCTTCTTTGCTCAGGGGTTTATCCTCTTGCTCTGAGGGCCTGATTATACAGGGTCCAATCAACCTTTCAGTTCCTCGATTGCATCTCCGCAGGCAATCCGTCCGCCCTCGAGTACCCGGGCGAAGACACCTTCGCGAGGCATGATGCAGTCACCGGCCTTGTAGTATATCGCGCAACGGTTGTGGCACTCTTTGCCAATCTGGGTGATCTCCACTTGCGCGGCAGCCCCGAGCCGGAAACGGGTGCCCACAGGTACGTTCACCCAATCGATACCTGTGGTGGCAATGTTTTCAGCAAAACTGCCAAATTCCACGTCAAGCCCGCTCTCTTTAGCGCCGGAAATGCTTTCGGCTGCCAGAAAACTCACCTGGCGATGCCACTCACCGGCATGGGCATCGCCCTCCACGCCATGGTTTTCGAGAAGCTGAACAGTATCGACCAGTTTTTTGACCGTGCCCTTTTTGGTGCTGGTTGCAATGGATACGATTTTCACACGGACTCCTTTCCAATCAGAAAAATTCCATAACTGGCCCTGAGGTTCGGCAGAACCGTAACAATGCTTCCGCGCCTGTCATGGTTGTTGGTATTAATGGCTACTTCCTTTAAGATTTTAAACCCCACCTCACCGGCATAGCGCCGGAAATCCTCGATGGTGATCACCCGGATGTTGGGGGTGTTGTGCCACTGGTACGGCAACTGCCTGGAAACCGGGGCGACACCTTTGAACAGCAGCTGCAGCCTGATTTTCCAGTGGCTGAAGTTCGGGAAACTGACCACGGCCCGTTTCCCGATGCGCAGGATGGATTTGATCAGGCCGGCCGGGTCATAGATCTGCTGCAGGGTCTGGCTTAAAACCACGTAGTCGAAGGCGTCATTGGGATAGTCCCTGACCTCTTCGTTGATGTCGCCCTGCAAAACGGTCAGACCCCGCTCAATACAGTTGGCCACCCGGGCCTCATCGATTTCAATGCCGGTGCAGGCCGCCTCTTTCTGGCGTTTCAAATGGTAGAGCAGGTCGCCTTCCCCGCAGCCCAGTCCCAGCACCCGTGCCCCGGGATGAATCCAGGAGGCCACCACCTGCAGGTCGTAGCGCAGCCCGTTAGGCACCATTTCCGTTACCATGTCCCAAAAACCCTCCCATCAGGGCCGACAATCTTTCCGAGGGCAGCAAGAAGGCGTCATGCCCCCAGCGCGCCTCGATTTCACAGAAGCTCACGTCCAGACCGGTTTTCTTCATGGCCTTGACCATAGAGCGGGACTGGTACGTCGGGTAGAGCCAGTCCGAAGAGAAAGAGATCACTAAAAAGCGGGCCGCGGTCCCGGAAAAAGCCTTGACCGCCGACCCGTTGCCATACTGCTGTTCCAGGTCATAGTAGTCGGAGGCTTTGGTGATGTATAAAAACGAATTGGCATCAAACCTTTCCACAAATTTACGCCCCTGGTGGCGCAAGTAGCTCTCCACCTGAAATTCGGCGTCAAAATTAAACGAAAAGTCTGCCCGGTCCTGCAGCCGGCGACCAAATTTGAGGCGCATGGACTCGTCCGACAGGTAGGTAATGTGGCCGATCATCCTGGCGACGGCCAATCCCAGATCCGGCCGCTCGCCTGTGTAGTAATCCCCCTGGTTCCACTTGGGGTCGGCGCAGATGGCCTGCCGGGCCACCTCATTGAAAGCGATGGCCTGGGCTGAATGCCGGGTGGTGGTCGCCAGGAGCACCGCCGATGAAACCATGTCCGGGTATTTCAGGGTCCACTCCAGGGCCTGCATCCCGCCCACGCTGCCGCCGATCACGGCATGCAGTTTATTGACCCCGAGGTGGTCGATCAGCACCTTCTGGGCGGCCACCATATCCCCGATGGTCACCATGGGAAAATCGAGACCGTACTCACGCCCGGAAGTCGGATTTTGTGAAGCGGGGCCGGTGGAACCGTTGCAGCTGCCCAGGATATTGGAACAGATCACGAAATAACGCTCCGTGTCGATCCCCTTGCCTGGCCCCACCATGAAATCCCACCACCCGGGGCGCGGGTCTTCCTCCCGGTGATAACCGGCCGCGTGCGCATCCCCTGAAAAAGCATGCAAAATCAGGATCGCGTTGTTCTGGTCGGCATTCAGCTTGCCGTAGGTTTCATAGGCCAGGGTCACCGGCCCGAGACGGCCGCCGTTCTCCAGGACAAGTTCGCCGGACGGCTGTGCAAAGGTGAAGGTCTTTTTCTCCACCAGCCCGACAGACCGTCCGATCTGATCATGTTCGATGTATTCGCTCATTGATGCCTGTTTAATTTTTCATCCTCAGACGGGGCCGCCGACAACACCTGGCGGCCCAATCCAGATTGCCGTCTAAAACGCGCAACCACACGCCAGGGCCTGGTCGAGATCCTCACAAATATCTTCCACGGCCTCGATGCCGATGGAGAGGCGGACAAGATCCGGGGTGACACCGCCGGCGAGCTGCTGCTCTTCAGACAGCTGGGAATGGGTGGTGGTCGCCGGGTGAATGGCCAGGCTTTTGGCATCCCCGACATTGGCGAGGTGTGAGAACAGCTTGAGGCTGTCAATGAATTTTTCACCGGCGGCCCGTCCCTGTTTGATCCCGAAAACCACCATGCCGCCAAACCCGTTGTTGAACTGCCCGGCCGCACCGGCATGGGCCGGGTCATCGGGCAAACCGGGGTAGCGCACCCATTCGACGCAATTATGCTCCTGGAGGTACTGCGCCACCTTGAGGGCATTTTCGCAGTGGCGTTCCATTCTCAAGGGCAGGGTTTCCAACCCCTGCAGGAACATCCAGGCGTTATCCGGGCTGATGCAGGCGCCCAGGTTCCGCAGGGGTACCAGACGCATTCTCATGATGAAGGCCACCGGATTCAGATCGCCCAGGTCGTGGGCGTAGCGCAGGTCGTGGTAGGATGGATCCGGTTCATTGTAGAGGTTGAATTTTGGTGCGGTCCAGTCAAACTTACCTGCGTCCACCACGATGCCACCGATACCGTTTCCGTGCCCACCCAGCCACTTGGTCAGGGAGTGGACCACCACATCCGCCCCGGATTCAATGGGCCGCTGAATGTAAGGGGTGGTAAAGGTTGAATCCACCACCAGCGGAAGGTGATGTTTTGCGGCAATTTCGGCCACTGCGGCAATATCAACCACGTCCAGGACCGGATTGCCGATGGTTTCGGTGAAAATCATCCTGGTTTTATCGTTTATCTGGGCTTCAAAACTCTCCGGTTTCAGGGAATCTGCAAACCGGACCTTGATGCCGAACTGGGGCAGGATCTCATTGAACATGGTGTATGTACCGCCGTACAGATTCACCGCGGACACGACTTCGTCACCCTGGCTGCAGATATTGATCACCGAATAGAAAATCGCCGAGGTCCCGGAAGCCAGCGCCAGGGCCGCCGCCCCGCCTTCCAGGGCGGCCATCCGCTGTTCCAGGACATCCTGGGTAGGATTCATCAAACGGGTGTAGATATTCCCCAACTCTTTCAGGGCAAAGAGGTTGGCGGCGTGCTGCGTGTTTTTAAACACGTACGAACTGGTCCGGTGGACCGGGACAGCTCGCGAGCCGGTCTCGTCGGGCACTGCACCGGCATGCAGGGCCAGGGTTTCAAATTTGTAGTCCGTTGTCATGGCCAGCTCCTTTAGAAAATAATCTGGTAGAATGTAGACTGCTGCCTGCTGCTGAATCAAGTTGGATCCGGAGAAATGATGGGGATCATAACCTCGCAATTGCGGCACACCTTCAGTTTCTCCTCCCAGGTTTTATGGGCCTTGCCTTCGCAGATGGTACCGCTGATAAACCAGCACTCTTTACCGGCCTTGAACTCCCAGGCCGGGCACTGCCGCTTGCGTTCAGCGGGGCATTTATTGATGGTCCAGCAGTGTTTGCGCTTTGCTTGGCCATCATAACGCCGGGCCAGCAGAAATAGCATCTGGCGCTCCACATCCGGCGGAACCGAACGCCAGCCCTGTTCATAACTGTGGACCGCCTTAACCGATTTGCCCAGAAGCTGAGCTATCTGCTTCTGGGTTTTTTCCAACCTCTTTCTCCAGGCAGTAAATTCACAGCTGTCCATCAACACCTCCATCGCCTGCGGTTTCAGTATCCTTAGCATCCGGGTAACAAGCTTTTAAAATTACCACATTGTGGTATCTCGGTCAATATAATACTCTTTCTGGAAAAGGCAATCCAAACCGTGTTTTTCAATTTGGGCATATCTTGCCTCTATATGGATGAATTGTTTTTCTTGGCACCTTTTCTAAACCATTTTTCATTCCCGTAAAATTTTTCTGAGCAATCAGGACACAAGCCATGAGTAAAATTAGCCTCTGAATGACTGCTGATGTAGGTTTCAATCCGGTTCCAGTACCCCTGATCATCACGGATTTTTTTACAACTTGAACAAATTGGCAGCATGCCCGAGAGTTTTTTCACTTCCTCTATAGCGTCTTGGAGTTTTTTATTCGCATGCGTAAGTTCCCTGATTCGGGCTTCAATACTATGCTCCAGGTTGCGGTTGAGTTCAGTCACGGATGTTAAGTATTCTCGCAGGCTGGCACTGGTTGCTGAAAATCCGTCCTGACCGGCATTAAAATCCTCTGACAGATTGGTTTCCAGCCCCTGGTCAAGATCAATGACCCCAGCTTTGGCAAGAGGCAAAAAAGGGTTCACCATTTGTCCGTGATATAGATGTGCCAAGGCGATGTAATTCACCAATGAAGCCGCACAGTGCTCCGCTGGCATCAAACTCTCGTAACCGGGATTACCCCCTATGCCTTTGATGATATCCGGCATGGTCATACCGAAGCGTCCTGCCAATTCAGTATAGAAATAATTATTCACCAAAGGTGTATCGACGATTCCCGGCGCAAAGGAAAAGAGCGAAACTCCGGTATCAGGGCCGATTTCCGCTGATATGGAGGTGGTTAACGAGCGCATGCCAACCTTGGTTGCACTGTAGGCGGTTGAAAAGGCCAGACCTTCCAGGGATATAACATTGGCTATCACCCCGTATTTCTGTTTAAGCATATTCGGGAGAACGAATTTTATGGCCGCTGCCGGATACCGGAGATTGGTGTTGAAAAGTCGATCCCACGCATCCTGGGTCTCTTCCACAAACGATCCGATGAATGCTTCGGCTGCGTTATTGACCAGAATGTCAATACCCTGCCATTTGCTGCGAACCTCATCAACCGCATTCACTAATTGGCCGTCTGACGCAATATCCGCCTTGATAACCAACGCTTCACGTCCCAGATGTTGAATCTGAGCGGCAGTTTTATTTGCTTTCTCGGTGTCCCGGTCGACAATGGCAACGTTGGCCCCTAAATAGGCCAGGCCCAAAGCAGTTTGTCGCCCAATTCCCATGGCGCCTCCCGTTACCACTGCCCGCTTTCCTTTTAAGGATTGACCCCCAATCCCCATTTTGTCTTGTAAAATTTGCTCTAATTCCATGCCGTCCTCTTTAAATGTTCTGGCCAGTAACAGTCACGCCGCCAATTTGCGGTGCCATTATCTTCAAAGTATCTGCTCTTGCCAGGCCCTTGAATTATCATATAAATCAAGGTGGTTGTGATATACATTAATTACCATCTGCCTCAATGATCAGGAAAAAACGATCTGTAGCCGTGCTTTGTTGGCCGTGCCAATTTATTTTGAAAAGTATTTTACGTGTTCAATGTTTTTGAAGTCTGCCTCTTGAGTCCAGTCGTAAATGGTAATAACTGGAACGATTAGAGACACGGTAGCGCGCAATGGTTCCAGGAAGAAATCTGCATTCGGGCCATCCGAAAAATATTCAAGCCATCCGCTTTGCCCACAAGGCCCAGATGTAAGGATCGAATGGGGCCTTCGCTTTGCCTACGGGTTCAAAGCGGATAATATCCGATCGGCTCTTACCAAACTTTTTGGTCTCCCGAATGTTCATCTTGAAAACCCTGAAAAGTTGAATCGGGTTCTCCGATTATATAGAACCGGACTCGACTTCGCCGACGCCATGCACCTTGCAGCAAACATGGCTTAAAAACCCGCTTTCCCCTGGCAGTCTTCAGCCTTCAGTCTATCCACTCAAAAATCTCCTGGATTGCAGGTGAAATTCCAATTTTGAAGCGGTGGAGATGTCGCCGGTCAAAAAAAGACCTTCAAAGTCCTGGGCGGCAAGCCCCTCAACAAAACGAATCGCCTCCTGATCCCTCAAAAACTCCAAACGTATGTCAGTCAGCCACGCATAACGCATGCTTTATCATCCAATTCTATTCAAGTTCAAAAACAACCCGCAGGGCTTTATTTAACTCAAGGATTTTACCAGGTAACAAACTTCCGCGAATCCGGACCATTCTGTGACGATGATCAATGGGGCGGGTTTGCAGGCAATCTGCGATAGACTTTTTCGACAGGCCGTTATTCCGGGCAGGCTGAATAGCAACATATTTTTCCGGGGCCCTTAGCTGTCAGCTGCAAGGTGGCAAAGCAGGTTATTTGAGATGATTCTTATTTTTTGAACACCTGCATCCCCTCTTTCCCATCCTGGACAACATACCCCATCGCCTGGAGCTGATCCCGGAGGTGATCCGATGCGGCCCAGTCTTTGTCACTGCGGGCTTTTTCACGACGGGCTGCCAGTTCGAGCACTTCGGGCGGCAGGGTTTGCACAACCTCTTCCCGATCAAGTTCCAGGCCGAGGACAGCCCCATCGAACTCCCGGATGGTGGCCAGTTTGACGGCGTCATCCATATCCGCTTTCAGCAGCTCCTGCAGTACAGCCAGGGCCTGGGGCATATTGAGGTCATCATTGAGCCGGGTCAGGAATTTGTCTTTGAAACCGACATCTATGGATGCCGGAGAATCTCCGGTTTTCTCCACCAGCCGGGCGACCTGGCCGCGCAAATTGCTCAGGCCATTTCCAGCTGCGGCCACGGATTCATCACTGTACTCCATGGGTTTTCGGTAGTGGCTGTGAAAGGTCGCGTAGCGGTATATGAGCGGGTCCCTGTCATTTTTGATAAACGCATTTTCAAGAGTTAAAAAATTGCCCTCGCTCTTGGCCATTTTTTTGCCGCCCTGGATGTTCAGGAATTCGCCATGCATCCAGAAATTAAAAAAAGTCTCTCCGGTGGCCGCTTCGGACTGGGCAATTTCATTGGTGTGATGAACATCAATGTGATCAGTGCCGCCGCAGTGGATATCCAGTTGGTCTTCCAGGAACTTCATGCTCATGGCCGAGCATTCGATATGCCACCCCGGGAAACCGGTCCCCCAGGGGGAGGCCCACTCCATCTGCCGCTGGATGCCTTCCGGGGAGAATTTCCAGAGCGCAAAGTCGGTTGGGTTGCGTTTTTCGACATTTTTTTCCACCCGGGCGCCTTCCTGGAGGGCATCCCGATTCTGCCGCGACAACTCAGCGTAAGCCTTATCTTGCGAGGTATCAAAATAGATACCGTCGCTCGTGCGGTAGGTATAGCCTTTTTCCTCGAGAATCTCTATGAGCGCTGTCTGTTCTGGTATCGTGTCGGTCGCCTTGCACCAGAGGGTCGGCGCCACGATATTCAGGTGATCAAGATCCGCTTTGAATGCCCGGGTGTAATAGGCTGCAATGTCCCAGGCAGAGCGGCCTTCCCGCTGGGCGCCCTTTTCCATTTTATCTTCGCCCATATCGCGATCACCGGTAAGATGCCCGACATCCGTAATGTTCATGACATGCCTGACCCGAAATCCGTTATAGATCAGCACCCGTTTGAGGATATCTTCAAACAGATAGGTTCGCAGGTTCCCGATGTGGGCATAGTTATAAACCGTGGGCCCGCAGGTATAAAGTCCCACCGCGCCCGCCCGGATCGGGGTAAACGCTTCCTTCTTGCGGGTGCGGGTATTGTACAAAAATAAATCCTTCAAAACACAAACTCCCAGTATGGTATAGCCAAATATCTCAAGCTTGACCCCGGAGGCCAAGTTCCTATGTTACTACAAACTGGACACATATCACCCTGACAGCCGGCATTTCAAGGCAAATGTACCGGAGAACAGCGGTTCAGGGTCAGGCTGCCACTTGTCAGCACCCTTAGAACGTTGTAGAAGAGTTGCAATGATCTGGGTTCCTGGTTCAGCGTTTGGGACCTTTGAACCTCTGACCCCTTGACCCCTTGAACCTAAAAACACCATGCCCTATTTTGTTACAGCAGACAACAGCCGGATCTACTACACCTACTCAAATCCGGGTCCCGCATGGCCGGTGGTGGTGTTTTTAAACGGACTGGCCCAGACAACCACCTACTGGCACCCCCAGCAGCAATATTTCGGCAGAAATTTCCGGATACTAAGGTATGACGCCCGGACCCAGGGGCGCAGCGACCCCGGCACCGGACCGCTGACAGCAGACACACATATCTCTGATCTGGCCTCACTCTGTGACCACCTGAACATTGGGTCCGCCGCCTTTGTGGGGCTCAGCCACGGGGCTTATGTGGCCCTTGGATTTGCAGCCCGCCACACGCATAGGGTACAAAAATTGATCGTCTGCAGCCTGCGGGCGGGTCTCTACCGGGATGCCGGGATTGTAGACAGATGGCTGCAAAAACTCAAAGAGGCAGGACTCGAATCGTTTGCCCGGGATGTGATTGCCACTGCCACCGGACAAACATTTCGGGCCCGGTACGCAAACATCGTGGAATTGATGGCCCAGGCCGTGGCCGCCCGCAACAGTGCCGCCGGCCTCAGGCTGCAGTTGGAAGCCATGCAAAACTACCCTCCCGCCACAACCGCCGCGGCCCGGGTACAGGCCCCGGCCCTGGTCATTGCCGGTGAGGAAGATCGCATTGTTCCAGCCGAGGATGCTCAGATCCTGGCCAGCCGGATGAATGCCGCCCTGCAGAGGGTTCCCCGGGCCGGTCACTCCCTGCCCATCGAAGCACCCGCAGTATTCAATGCCCTGGTTGCAAACTTTTTGCGGCCAGCCACCTGACAGCGGCCACATCAAAGGCCACCGCCACCTGATTGCCCGGTACCATTCGATCAGCCTCGATTTGTTCCCGGCTTACTTTGGCTGAAAAGATCGATCGGCCGGCCACCACCGTCACAACCAGCAGACCTGTGCTTTTTTCCAAAAGCAGCCGGGTCAGCGTACCGACCACCCGGTTGGTTCCAGCCGGTGGGCTGTCGTTGGAAGGCGGGCGGCTGTCCGGTGCCCGGCTGATGGTAATGGCATCCGACGTCACCATGGCGACGGTCCCGGCATGGGGCGGGCGACTGGCCCGGATACATTGTCTGTCCGCCGTTCGTTTGACAACCGTTCCGGCATCCCCGGGTTCCCAGGGGCCGGAAATAAAAGACATCATTCGCGATCGAAAAACCCGCCCGGCATAAAAATGGAGCACATCATCGCAAATTTCGTACAGCCAGTGCCAGTCGTGGCTGGCAATCACCAGGGTCGTACCCCACTCTTTGCGCGCCCTGAGCGAGGCATCTTTAATCAGGAAGGCACTGTCCGCATCTATGCTGGCCGTGGGTTCATCCAGTAACAATACCCTGGGCTTAAGAATCAGCCTGGCCGCCAGGGCCACCCTCTGGGCTTCCCCGCCGGAGAGCTCATGCCAGGGCCTTTTTAAGAACGTGCCGGTGTCCAGGCCCACCCACTGCAGGGCCTGGGCAATCCTTGCAGACAACCGGGACGTGTCGCCCCGGACGCGCAGCCCATACGCGATGTTTTCCTTTACAGTGCGCCTGAGCAGGTACGGCTCCTGGGTCAGCAGGGTAATGCCCTGTGAACGCACGACTTCGGAAAACGGCAGCAGCGCATCGCCCTGGAATAAAATCTGCCCTGTCACCGGTTTTTCAACGAATGCCAGCAGCTTGAGCAAGGTGCTTTTGCCACTGCCGTTAGGGCCGATCAGTCCGGTAATGGTGGCCGGATTAATTCGCAGGTCATCGACCATCAGGACCGGATGCCGGTTATAGCTGTGTTTAAGGCCTTTGATATGGTAGCTGGGCGTATTCATGCTTTGGATTTTTTCCTCAGAAAACTGACCGAAACATTGACCATAAAGGCAATGCTCACCAGGACAATCCCCAGGGCGATACCCATGGCAAATTGACCCTTGTTGGTTTCCAGAGCAATGGCCGTGGTAATGGTCCGCGTGTGCCACTTGATGTTGCCGCCCACCATCATGGAGATCCCCACCTCGGTCATGACCCGGCCGTAGGCGGTCACGGCCGCAGCCAGGACACCATGCCGGATTTCCCACAAGCTGCTCAAGAACAGCTGCCGGCGACCGGCCCCCAGGGAAATCAAAGTGGGACGCAGCTGCCGATCCAGCCCGTCCACTGAGGCGGCCGTCAGCGCAATGACAATGGGCAGCGCCAGCAGGGTCTGGCCGATGGCAATTCCCGGCAGTGAAAAGAGCAGGCCCATGTGTCCCAGAGGACCCGACCGGGAGAGGAAAGCGTAAACAAGCAAGCCGATGAAGACAGTCGGCAGGGCCAGGAGCGTATCCACAAGCGTCCGGACCTGCTGCCGGCCGGGAAACTGATAGTACCCCAGCATAAACCCCAGTGGCACACCAACAGAAAGACTGGCCGCCAGGGAGCAACTGGACACCGTCACAGTGGCAAAAACAGCAGCATAGGTCTCACTGTCGCCGATAAAGAGCAGTGCCAGGGCTTGTTGTATGCCTGCAAGAATAAAACTCATGGTCTCCTGAGAGAGTGTCCGTCCAGAAATGGCTCCTATTGGGCATTGGGCGTAAACAACTGTTTGCCCATCAGCCTGAAATCCCCAATCTTTTTCTGAGCCCCGGGCCCGGTTATCCAATCGGCAAATTTTTTAGCCAGATCGACTCTGGCCTGCTTGCAATTAGCCGGATTTACAGTCATCACACTGTACTGGTTCAGGAGAATGCTGTCGCCCGACACCAGGATTTTTAAAGGCGGATTGCCCTTCAGGTTGGCCGCATACTTGATGTAGGTCCCCCGATCGGTCATGGTGTAGCCGTTACGTTCCACGGCCACATTGATGGTGGCCAGCATCCCCTGCCCGGTCTGCACATACCAGGCCTCTTTGTCCGGCAGCTCAATGGCTGACGCCTTCCAGAGAAGTTTCTCCTTCTTGTCGGTCCCGGAGTTGTCTCCCCGGCTGACAAAAATCGCCGATTTGCTTTTCACGGCTTTCAGCGCGGCCTCAATTTTTTTGCCTCCCAGGCCGGCCGGGTCCGCTGCAGGTCCGATGACGACAAAATCATTGTACATAATCGCACGCCGGTCCATACCGAAGCCATTGGCTATATATTTTTTTTCGGCTGGCGGCGCATGCACCATCAAAACATCCACATCGCAGTTCTGGCCCAGTTTCAACGCCTTGCCGGTGCCGGTGGCCACCCATTGCATGTCGATTCCAGACGCCTGGATAAATTCCGGAATCAGGTAATCCAGCAGCCCGGTGTTATCCGTGCTGGTCGTTGTGGCCATCATCAGCTTTTGGCTGCCGGCCCATGCATTGGCGGACAGGCAAACAATCGCGGCCAGAACAATGCTCCCCGTAACACACTTGCGCATACCACTCATGTTGCCCCCTGTTCAGATAAGTTGCGATGGCTATGGGGGCAACATACATTTCATCCCGCCTCAACGTCAATTTCTACCCTGTTCGGGAACACATTTAGTACTCAAGATGACTCAAAGCGACCAATAATAACACATCTTGGAGGTTCGCCTTCATTTGGTAAAGACCATTTTCCCGCTCATGGACACATCATAACCATCCACCTCAGCCGCTGTCTTTTGGAATTCAGGTTCCTGGAGCAGGCTCAAAAATGTCTGGACCCCTTTGTCAAAAAACCGCACCTTGGTTACCAGAAGGTCATAACGTTCCCAGCGTAGCGGCAGAAAATCAAGCCCCAGCAAGGAGGCCACCGGCTTGATGGCCGGGCCCGCATCGGCTCTGCCGGCCAGCACTTCAAGCCCCACATCCATATGCCGATTCAACTCCAGATCATACCCGGCAATTTTCTCTCCCCTGATCCCGGCTTTTTTCAGTTTCCGGTCAAAAAGCAGGCGGGTCCCGGTACCCAGCGGCCGGTTCACGATCCGAAACCCCGGCCGGGCAAAATCACTGATACCCTTCACTTTCCGGGGGTTGCCCTTGGGCAGTAAAATACCTTGTTCGCGGCGACAGAAATTTACGACCACCGGCATCCGATCCAGTTCCCGGTCCGCAAATTCGAAGTTGTATTCATCCCCGTCATCCTGCACCAGGTGTGAAGACGCCACGTGGCAGAGTTCCCTTTTCAGGGCCTGGATACCCCCCAGGCTGCCCAGGTTGCCAAACACCGCAATCTGGTCCGACTGGGTCGTATTGAAAAGTGAAATGGTCTTGTCCAGCAGGGGGTCATTGCTCCCCGCAATAATCAGGATGTCGGTGTAAGGCGGGAGCAGGTTGGGGATCTCGGGGTAATTGATTGAATTGTTTTCAATCCACTGTTCCACCAGATGAATCGGGAAAAGCCACTTACCGGTTACCTTACTGGCCGGAAGTCCCTTGTCGGCTATGAGGCTGTATACCATTTTTTCATTTACACCCAGAAAACCGGCAATCTCTCTGGTAGTCATCATTTTTCGCATTTATTCACCCCGTTTGCAATCATTGGGTACCGTCAAAAAGAGTCTATTTCCTCAATGCGGTATATGGGTAGTGTAAGTAATTGTCAATATTAACCGGAGACATCCCCTATAATCACCAATACCTACCACTACTAACACATTTAGGTGTGGAATCCCATCTACGGTTCATGATCTTTCTTTGTTGATTTCTGTTTATTTATTAATATGATGTATAAAAGGAATTGGAATCCCGGCCATCGGACAGGGCATCGGTATGCACGATCAGGGGACCTGATTCTCAAACCAGCAATTTGAAAGTGACCATAGGAGCCGCCATGCTTACTGAAAAAGAGAAACTGGATGAACTCCTTTCTCTGGGTATCGAACTGAATCAGCTTAAAGACCTTGACATTCTGCTGGAAAGAATTCTGACGGACGCACGCCGTTTTGTAAATGCAGATGCCGGTTCTATCTATATTCGGGATGAGAGCATCCTTAACTTTGCCTACACCCAGAACGACACCCTCCAACGGCGCCTGCCACCCGGGGAGAAACTGATTTACTCGACGTTCTCGATGCCGATCAATACAGACAGCATCGCCGGATATGTGGCGACCACCGGAGAACTGCTTAACATTCCGGACGTATACCAGCTGACAGCAAAAGTGCCCTACAGCTTCAGCAAAAAGTTTGATCAATCGGCAGGGTATACCACCCGCTCGGTGGTCACCCTGCCGTTGAAAAATAACCGGGGTGAAATTCTGGGTATTCTCCAGATTATCAACGCCAAAGATACGGACGGTGAGGTCATCCCTTTCACAGCTGATGATGAAAGCCTGATGCTGCACTTTGCGAGTATTGCGGCTGTTGCCCTGGAACGGGCCCAGATGACACGGGCCATTCTTTTGAGAATGATCCGCATGGCGGAGATGCGGGACCCCAAGGAAACCGGCGCGCACGTCAACCGTGTCGGTGGCTATTCCATTGAAATCTACGAGAAATGGGCCGAGCGTCATGGCCTCTCCCAGGATGATATTGAAAGCGGACGTGACAGCCTGAGGATGGCCGCCATGCTGCATGATGTGGGCAAAGTGGCCATCTCCGACCTGATCCTCAAAAAACCCGGCAAATTTAACAATGATGAACGGGAGATCATGAAACAGCACACGGTCCTGGGCGCGCAGCTGTTCCTGCAGGCCCAATCGGAATTTGATGAGGCCGCCCGTGAAGTGGCCTTTAATCATCACGAAAGGTGGGATGGCAAGGGATACCCCGGACATGTGGACATCGAAACCGGTGACCCGCTGCCCGAGCACATGCTCCCGGATGGCACTGCAAGGGGCAAACAGGGGGAGGAGATCCCGGTTTTCGGGCGCATCGTGGCCCTGGCCGACGTTTTTGATGCACTCTCTTCGGCCCGGATTTACAAAAAAGCCTGGAGTGAGGATGATGTCCTCGCGACCATTAAAGAAGAAGCCGGCGCCCAGTTCGACCCTG
The DNA here is from genome assembly GCA_964636125.1 of uncultured Desulfobacterales bacterium. Taxonomy (GTDB): domain Bacteria; phylum Desulfobacterota; class Desulfobacteria; order Desulfobacterales; family CAJINA01; genus CAJINA01. Next base: position 48,763 of record CAZWPX010000022.1, read on the forward strand.
AGATCGTGGACATTTTCTTATCACGAATAGACGTGTTGCGCGCCATTCAGGCTCGCTATGCGGATGCGTAAAAATACCGGGAGGTTAAAATGATTCTGCCAGACATCAAGATCCAAAAGATTCTTTATGCGACCGACCTTTCTGCCAACGCCTATCACGCTTTCGCCTATGCGGTCAGCCTCGCCGGCCGTTACCAGGCCGAACTCTCCATGATACATGTGATCGAAGAAATTCCGGATCTGAACGCTAAAGTCATCGGCTATATCTCTCAGGAACACTGGGAACAAATCAAACACCAGCATGAAGACGATGCACGCAGCAGCATGACGGGCAAACTCGTCCAGAGCCGGGGGCCCATCGCCGGGGTCTTGAATCAGTTGGGGAGTGATGCCCGCAAAGAATTTGCGGAGCAGGGTTTTAAAAGCGGTGAAATTATCGTGAAACGCGGAATCCCGGTCGAAGAAATCCTCAAGCAGACCCAGGCCCAGACTTACGACCTTGTCATCCTGGGAACGCACGGGCACGGCACATTCGCAGATGCCATGATGGGCAGTACCTCCCGGCGGGTACTGCGCCGCTGCACACAACCGGTTCTGGTGGTACGCCTGCCGGAATAAAGAATCCTAGCCTTGGGTTGCCCTTTGAAGGGGCGAGCATCTGAACAAACACAGTTGTAAATTGACCGGATTCATGGGAGCAGGTCGAAGACTGAAGGCTGAAGAAAACCCTAAAACCAATTGGTCGGGTTCTAATAGCGCATTAGAGCCTTGACCTTCAGTCTTCAGCCTCTTTGCAAATATCTTGTAATCAGAACACAGCCTGGATGAAACTGTATAAAGCCGCCCGGGACGAACACCCCCGGGCGGCTATAGTTCAAAGGCCGCTGAGTCAGGCTATTTTTCCAGTTTAATCACCAGGTAGCCCGCATTGGGACGCAGGATGAGCAGGCTGAATTCAGTCTTTTTGTCAATCTTACCCAGCAGCTTGTGGTACTCTTTCAGGCTGCCGACCCGCTTGCGATTGATCTCTTTAATGATGTCTGCTGTCCGGATACCGGCCCGGTCACCTTTGCCGCCCGGTTCGACTTCGGTCACCAGCACCCCCTTTTCGCCACCATCCACTCCGAGCCGGTGTGCAGTCTCTTTGGTGAGGGCGGTCACCTCAATTCCCAGGGCACTGCTTCTCTCCTGGTCAGCCTTGGCCTGCCGCTGGTCGTCTTCGCGTTTGGCCAGTTTGACAGTCTTGGTAAGCTCTTTGCCGTCCCGGAGAAGCGCTATTTTAGCCTCCTCGCCCACGGTAAGTCCGGCAATCATCCGGCTGAGCTGCCGGCTGGTTGAAATTTCCTTGCCATTTACCTTTAGAATAATATCGCCGACTTTGATACCGGCTTTGTCGGCCGGATCATTTTCAAATACCTGGGAAACGAGTACACCCGAGGCGTCATCCAGTTTATAGTAGTCTTTAAGTTCGGCACTCAGGCTCTGTATGCCGACCCCCAGCCAACCCCGGGTAACCCCTTTTCCGGTTTTAAGCTGGGTAATGATGTCTCCGGCCATGTCAATGGGGATCGCAAACCCGATGCCCTGCCCCCGAGCGACAATTGCCGTATTGATGCCAACGACTTCGCCTTTTAGATTCAGCAACGGCCCACCGCTGTTGCCGGGGTTGATGGATGCGTCGGTCTGGATAAAATCGTCATAGGGTCCCGAACCAATGATACGCCCCTTGGCGCTGACGATTCCGGCTGTCACGGTCTGCTCAAGCCCGAAAGGACTACCGATGGCAACCACCCAGCTGCCCACTTCCAGTGCTTCCGAATCCCCCAGCTTAAGGGCATTCAGGCCTTTGGCATCTATCTTGATGAGCGCCAGGTCCGTATTGGCATCCCGCCCGATCACTTCAGCCTTATATTCCTTTTCATTGGACAGTTTAACCGTAATCTCGTCGGCCCCTTCAATCACATGATTGTTGGTCACAATGTATCCGGTTTTGTCGATTATAAAACCAGAACCGAGGCTTCTCTCTTTGTAATCCCGCTGGGGACTGTCTCCCCGGGGGCCAAAAAACTCATGGAAAGGATCCTTCTCCCCAAAAGGATTTCTCTGGCCAAATGGATTCCCAAAAAAATGTTGAAAAACGCGTCCTCCGCCTTTCATCGTCTTGACCGTCCGTATATTCACCACGGCCGGACGCGCCTGTTTCGCCAGAAAACTGAAATTCGCAGGAACCATCTGCACCAGTTCAGTACTCTTGGCAATTACTTCTCCCGGGCCGACGCCCAGGGCCAGACCTATTGTCAGAGCTGCAATTAACAGCGGTGTCCAGATTGACTTATTGCGCATTTAAAACCTCCTTGGGTTAACTGTTGCATTGTTTGTTCCCTTGAACATAATGCCTGAAGCTAACCACAAGATGACCGCAAGATTACCATTTGGTAATGTTCTAGATTGGAAAAACGATCGTAAACGTGCTGCCCTGGCCTTTCTGGCTTGACACCCGGATATTTCCGCCATGGGCACGCACAACCGTCTGGGCAAGACTCAAACCCAGGCCGGTTCCCGGCAGGGAACGGCTTTCATCACACCGAAAGAATCGATTAAAAATCAGCGGCAGATCTGTTTCACTGATCCCGGTTCCGGTATCTGTCACCTCCACCTGAATGGACCGCCCCGCATCCAACGCAACCTTCACGGCAATCTGTCCGTCCGACGCGGTGCATTTAATCGCATTGTCAATCAGGTTCGACAACATTCTCTGCATCATCCTCAGATCACCCCGGAACGGACAGGCACCGACTGTCTCGCAGGTTAAATGCAGACCGCTGTCCTCTGCCAGGGGGCCAAAAAGGGCACAGGCTTCCCGGGCAATGACCGCCAGATCAAGCCCTTCAAATTGAATATTACCTACACCCGCCTCGGTCTTGGAAATGATCAGCATTGTGTTGATCATATCCAGAAGGCGATCACACTCCTCAATAGTATCAGCGGCCATATTTTCATATTCACCCACTGTCGCCCCGGTTGTCAGAGTAATTTCGGCCAGACCGCGCAATCTTGTGATCGGGCTGCGCAGATCATGTGCTATGTTTTCACTCATTTCACGAATACCGGTTACGAGTTCTTCAATCCTGTCCAGCATGGTATTAAAGGCACCCGCAAGCCTGTCAATCTCATCACCATGCCGCTTTTCCACGACCACGCGCTCTTGTAGTGATTCACTTGAAATTTTACGGGCTGTGACGGTTACGGCCGCGACGCCGGACAGGGCTCTTTTTGACAACAGCCAGCCAATCACCACAGCAAGGCTGAACAGGACCAGCATGGTAACCGCAAAAATTCTTACCAGGGCACCCAGAAAGCGGTCGTTGGCATTGAGGGACTGCCCCATTTGAATGATGATCCGCGGACCGATAAAGCTGTAGAATATTCGCACCTCGCTGGCGGTTTGGGCATGTGTGACGGTTTCCAGAACCGCAAGCTGCCCTTCCAGCAAATGTCGAATAGCTTTGGCGTTTACGGCCAGATCTTTCCAGTAGGACGGGGACGAAGACCAGAAAACTTCCCCGTTGGGAGCCAGCATCCGTATGAAAACTTCTTTTTCCCCAAATGCTTTGGTTTCAATAAACGCTGCTTCCTGAACATCTTCTAAATCCCTAATCGCCAGGACGGCCGCAAAATGACCGTTTCGCCTTTCCAGGTTCCGGTCGGTTCTTTCCATGAACTCGAAGGCCAGCATCCAATAGGTCACTGTAAATGCAATTCCCAGCGATACCATAAACAACATTGCATACCAGAGCGTTAAACGCAGTGTCAGCGAAGGCCTGTATTTAGCGAGCATTCTTGAGAACATATCCGACTCCACGAACTGTATGGATCAATTTTTCAGTAAATTCTTTATCGACTTTTTCACGCAAGCGGCAAATTCGAGCTTCGACCACATTCGTTTGGGGGTCAAAATTATAATCCCACACGTGTTCCATTATCATGGTCTTTGAGACAACTTTGTCTCGATTTCTCAAAAGGTATTCCAACAGGGCAAATTCTCGCGGTTGCAGTTCAATTTTTTTTTCACCACGCCGGACCTCCCGGGTCAGTAAATCCATTGTCAGGTCCTGCGCCTCCAACCAGGTCGGCTGGGCGATATTACACTGTCGTCTGATCAAGGCCTGGACCCGGGCCAATAATTCCGAAAAGGCAAAAGGTTTTGTCAGGTAATCATCACTGCCAGTATACAGGCCTTTCACACGATCATCGATGGAATCCCTGGCACTCAGAATAATAATCGGGGTTGTAATGTGAGCCTTGCGTAACGCATCTATAACTGCCAGCCCGTTCTTCTTAGGCAGCATGATATCTATAATAACAGTATCATATGGCTCACTTACAGCGAGATCAAGACCGCGGACACCATCGGGGGCATGATCAACAGCAAAACCGGCCGATTTAAACCCCTTGATGATGAATGATGCTATTTTGAGATCGTCCTCAACAAGCAGGATACGCATGGTCACCTCCTGAAAACTGTAAAAGTATATATGACAGCAATCACCCGGGGGACTGTTAGCCAGTCAAATATCGATGGAAATGTTGTTTAGCAGACAGCTTGAGTATTTCCCGAGAGACAAAAACCTGTCTCCCGACCGGCCTTCAGGCAGCCCGGAGCGGTTTCAAAAAACAACATATTGTTGGGCCTCAATAATTGTAGAACAAAGTTTATAACCTACAATTATTGTGGTCAATTCAGTTTCCATGTTTCTGTTTTTTCCCCAATTGCAGCCAGGCAACCCTCTACAGAGAGTTTTTAGTCCAAAACACAGTGATTAATCATTACATTTGTACGAAAATCTCAACAAATTGTTGGATGGGTGATTTTCGGGTACTAATTTTGCATATTTTTTTAAATCAGCTACCCTCGGGGGTAGTCTGATACCCAGATATCAATCAACTACCCCGCTCCTGAACATCAAACATTTTGCTATCTGGAGGCTAAAATGGAAAAAAGACCATCTACGTGCGCAACGTTTGATTTTGAAATCGGAAACCTTTTGGAAAGCCCCTGTAAACGGTGTCACAAACAGGCACTTTTACCCAAATGCGCCGCAAACTGCAAACTAATCGACGATGTCCAGAAAGCTCTCGCAGGCGGTATTTCCAGTGTAAAAAACTTTTCACCCGCAGAATCATTTACTATTCTCATAAGTGATTGATATTAAAATCTCACCGCTGATACAAGGCGGCAGTAGAGAAGCCTGGCCCAGAGGGCCAGGCTTTGGGTTGCCCCGGGAAGGGGCTTACAACCCAAATCCGTAGAGTTTGAAGTGGCTAAAGTGATCTAATATCTAAAGGTTGTAGAAATAATCAGCCCCCTCTTGCCCGAGCCGGTCTGCGGGCGGTATTTACCCCTTGACTTTATTTTCTCAATTCTTATTATACCGGCATCAATTTAAATCGGTATTGAGAGGTTTTGTATGCCAGTGTATGAATTTGAATGCAAGTGCGGCCATGTAACCGAAAACTTGGTTAAACTTGGCACCAAACAAGTTGATTGCCCTAAATGCAACCAAAAAGCCAAGAAGATTATGAGCCTGTGCGCTTTCGAGTTAAAAGGCAGCGGCTGGTATGCTGACGGCTATTCCTCCTCAAAAAAATAAGCGGGAAAATCCGAGTCGCAATCCACCTGCCGATTGAAGCCACCTCCCCCCAAAGTGAGCACGTGCAGGCCTTTCCTTTAAATAACGGCTTACCTTCGAGTTTTAACCACGCCTGGGCCCGCTATCATTTATCGATAGTCTCAGGCAGGTCTGAAGTTCCCGTATCCCAGAATTCCTGCAAGGCCGTTTCCAGATCACCTGGGTGCCTGATTTTTTCCGGCCGCCAATGCGGCGGCAACAGTTTGCGGTAGCGATAGCGGGCATACCGACTGTCTACCAGGAGCACAAACCCCCTGTCCTCTGCCGTGCGAATGACCCGGCCGCCGCCCTGCAGCACGCGGTTAATTCCAGGATACTGGTAAGCGTACTGGAACCCAGCCCTTTCGGCTGTGTCAAAATAGTGCCTGATCAATTCATTCTCAAATGAAATCCCCGGCAGCCCGACACCGACCACCGCGGCACCTGTCAGCCGGTCCCCTTCGAGGTCGATGCCTTCACCAAAAATGCCGCCCAAAACAGCAAAACCGACCACACCGCCCGTGACCCTGATCTGAAACTGGCTCAAGAAAGCCGCTTTTTCCTCAGTGGTCATCTCAGGTTTCTGAACAATAAGGTTCAATTCCGGTTCTTTGTTCAAGATTGCCGCATGAACCATCAGCATATATTGATACGAAGGAAAAAACAGCAGATAATTGCCTCTCTTTTTCGAAATCATTACCCTCAGTATGTCACTCACCATTTCCAGGGTGTCGTTTCTTTTCTGGTAGAGGGTTGAAATCCGATCCGCCACAAACGTCCGGAAATGTTCGTTCGGAAAGGCAGACCCGATTTTCAGGCAAGTGGTATCCGGGGCACAGCCAAAAATCCGCCTAAAATAGTTCGCCGGTGTCAGGGTCGCCGAAAAGAACACGGCCGCAGCACTGGCACCCAGCGACGCGCCCAGGCGACGGGCCGGGTCCAGGCAAAAAAGCCTCACCCGTAAATTTTTCCCGGACTGTTCCCCCAGAAAAATATAATCAACATCCACCTGGTCAGCTGTTTTGTTAAAATGAACAACCTGAAAATAGAACTCCAAAAGCACCTGGCGAAAAGCGGCCTCCCGGTTTTTGGCCAGCCAGCGCTCCGCCAGGCGGATAAAATCAGACAGGCGGGATAGAAACTCTGTTGAAACCGCCTTTCTGGAAAAGGCCCCCCCTGGAAGCAGTTCACAATCCTGGCGGGCTTTAAGCATCCAGCTGTTAATTTTTCCAAGGCACCTGTAGACTGCCGGTAACTGCTGCCGCAGCTTACGCCGCAAAGCGAGTACTGCATCTTTTTCAATCTGGGCGGAAAACATATCCCGTGATCGATCCACCAGGTTATGTGCCTCGTCTACCAGGTATATGGGTTTCTTTCCGGATTCATTGAAAAACCGCCGTAGTGAAACCCGCGGGTCAAATGCATAGTTGTAGTCACAGATAACGCAATCCGAACTATGGACCAGTTCCAGTGAAAACTCGAAGGGACAGAGCCTGAACTCCCGTGAGACTTGCTCAACTTTAGACCTGGAAAAGTCATCGTCAGCAAAAATGTGCCTGAGCGCTTCATCGACCCGGTCATAATAGCCCTCTGTGTACTGGCAATCATCCGGGTTACAGGATCTTTCCGGTAGAAAACAGATCTTATCTTTGGCTGTCAGGGTCAGTGTTTTGACCCGCAGCCCTGCCGCGCGCATGACGGCAAACGCTTTTTGAGCGGCCAGACGGCCGGTTGTCCGGGCCGTTAAGTAGAAAATTGTAGGATTTTCGAGGATAGATAGTGCTTTTACGGCCGGGAAAAGGGTTCCCATGGTCTTGCCGATTCCGGTGGCCGCTTGCACCAGGAGCTGCTTTTGGTCACGAATGGCCCGGTAGACATCCACAGCCATTTCTCTCTGGCCGCCGCGAAAGGCTGTAAAGGGAAACTCAAGACCGGCAATGGATGCGTTCCGGCAATCTTGCCAGTCCAGATTGAGTTGGATAAGCGCCAGGTAACGGCCGGTAATATCATTGAAACACCGTGCCAGTTCATCCAGGGGATAAATCCTGGCAATTGATTGCATATCGCCGGTGTCGACCTGGTAGTATGTCAGCAGGGCCTCAACCTCCTCCAGCTGCTTTTCAACGGCGTACATATAGGCATAACACTGGACCTGACCCAGATGGACCGGATCCGGGGATTCACAAATTCGGTCAAGATCGCGGGTTGTGGTCTTGATCTCCTCAACTGCGCAGATATCCGCTTTTTCATAAACGCCGTCAATCCGCCCGCTGACCGCCAGGTGTGCCCGCGCGGTCTCAACTGTCAAGGTGACCGGCACCTCGGCCATATAGCTGGCGGGACGGCTTTTTTGTATCCGCCGGTGAATCCGAATGCCCTCCCTGGCTCGCCTGGCCTGGGAAAATTCCATGCGCAGATCTCCGGATCGCAGCACCCGGGCAACCATTGCTCTCACAGCCACTTTGCAGGTCATACCCAAATTCGCACCACCCCATTCCCTCCGTAAACTGTTTCCCACCAGGAGTAAACAATTCGATGCTCCGAAAAAACCGGAAAGTATATGCTGCCTACCATGCCGCGACCGGCCGGACCAGTAAAATCTGGACCGCTCCCCAACCCTTGATCTTGAATTGACATGCCGGTCGAATTCCCCTATTATGCGAGGTCGCCTGAACATTGGCGCAAAATTTTTTTTGTTTTATTTCATAAGCTTACATGAAACCTGGCTTGGCTGTTGCCGGGCGACAGCCCCAACATTCGGCCCCCGGGCCGACCGGACACGTGAAACCGGGAGAATTTAGCCACTGTTTTTGGGAATCCGCTAAACCATGAGAAATCTGCAACCGGTTACGTTAAAAAATAGCACCAGCAAAGTAGCACCCAAATTTAACAGCCTGATCATCCTGGCCGTCCTTGTTTCTGTCCTGATCTCATCCGCTTTTATAACGGGCTATCTCCTGCACCGCTTCAACCTCGATGTTATCGAAAAGGACCGGTTGCACAACAAAGGTCTGGCCTATGCGGTCAAAAGCTTTGTCGACCATGCTTACAGCCTGAATTACCAGCTTTCCATTCACTCAGGCGTCAAGGCGCCCCTTAACGATGCCGCCCCTGCCTGGGACCTCAGGGTTGCCCGCTATAACTCGGCCATCGGCCGCACCGGCCATACCGTTGCAACCACCGGACTGCCCCTTCTGACTGAGATGCAGAAGACCTACCCTTTTGTTGATCTGTTTTTTGTTCAGGACAGCAATGGAGATCAGGTGGCCAGAAGTTTCGGTCACCTGGGCCACCGCGGCGAGCGCTGGTGGTTCAAGCAGATGACAGCCGGCGGGGACCCGCGCCCCTTCTTCTCTGGATCATACTTCTCAGTAACCGGCAACAAACCGGTCGCATCCGCATTCCACCCGGTTATCATAAATGACCGCTTCGCCGGAATCATGGGCACCGACATCAATTTTGACAGGCTGCAGGACATGATATCGGGGTATCTGAACTCTCAGGACCTGTATGCCATTGTAATCGACACCAAAGGGGTGATTATTGCCCACCCGGACAAACAAATCCTCAAGGAGCTCTACAATCTGAAAAAGTTAAACCGCCAGGTTCTGGTGAGGGCCGAGGGTGGCGCGGCCCTGCTGGATGCAAAAGGAAACCACCTGACCGCGGAGCAGCCCCTGGAGTGGGACCCTGCGGTTCAGGAGGTAGCCATCCTGGCCTTGAACGGAAACCAGGGATACCGCAGAGACATTCATTTCAACGGCAACCAGTGTACCTTTTACTATGACCCGATTCCCCTGCCAGGTGCCAATGGCACCCACTATGCCACTATCCTGATAAGAAACAACGCCACTTTGAAGCATTCCCGCTTCACCCTTTTTGCATTCGTGTTTGTATTTTCACTGGTCACTATTGTCCTGCTCATTGCCCTGTTTCGATTCCAGTTTAAGCGGCTGGTCACAAAACCCCTGGAAGATGTCAATGCCGCCATGCAGAGCCTTGACTTTCCACCGGATGAAGCCCTGCAAAGTGCATCGGCCGATGAATTTCAAGTGCTTGTAAACACCTATGTGGATATGCGGATGCGCCTGGCGGCCGCCAACCAGGAGCTGGCCGAGACCAATGAAAAATTGGAACAGCGGGTGACCAAACGTACCCAGGCACTCGAAAAGACCAACCTGGCACTGCGCAAAGATATAGGACGGCGGAAAAAAGCGGAAAAAGGCTTGAAAGAGGCCGAATCCATTTACCGGCGTACGATCCAGGTTTCCCCCAATGCCATCACCATCACCCGGCTGAAAGACAACCGCTACTTCCTGGTAAATGATACTTTTTGCCGCCTGTCGGGCTTTGCACTGGAAGAGGTAATCGATAAAACACCGGATGAATTGGATCTTTTCGCAACAACGGCGGACAGAAAGAAACTGATCACCGCCCTGCAGACCAAGGGTGAACTGAACAACATCGAGATCCAGTTTAAATCCCGCCAGGGAACCATCCGGGACATGCTTGTATCGGCCCGAACCCTCCGATTCCAGGGTGAAGACTGCCTGATAGCCGTGGTCATGGATATTTCCAGCCGAAAAAAAGCGGAAAACGAAGTAAGGGCCTTGAACCGGGAGCTTGAAAAACGGGTTTCCGAAAGAACGGAACAGCTGGAAATCGCAAACAGCTACCTGGAAGAGAGCATTGCCCAGGCCAGGCAGCTGGCCCGGGAGGCCCAGGCCGCCAGTGTGGCTAAAAGTGCGTTCCTGGCCAACATGAGTCATGAGATCCGCACGCCGATGAACGGTATTATCGGGATGTGCAATCTGGCAAGGGCCACCAAAACAGACCCCAAACAGTCAGAATACCTGCAAATTATCAATTCATCCGGTAAAGCCCTGCTCGCCCTGATCAACGACATCCTGGACTTTTCAAAAATTGAGGCCGGCAAGCTCAGTTTTGAAGAAATTCCTTTCACTTTCAATCAGGTGATGGATGACGTTCTCGATCTTTTCCTGAATAAAATACCAGACCGGGACATCGAGATGGTACTGGATATCTCGGAAGACACACCCCAACGCCTGATTTCAGATCCACTGAGGCTGCGCCAGGTCATGGTAAACCTGCTGTCGAATGCCTTGAAATTTACCGAATCAGGGGAAATCCACATCTCGGTTAAGCCAGAAAAGGATTCCGACGACACCATCACCCTGCTTTTTTGCGTCCGTGATACCGGCATCGGGATCGCCCCTGAAATTCATGATAAATTGTTTGATGTCTTTTCCCAGGCGGACTGTTCGACCACACGCAAATATGGCGGCACCGGGCTGGGCCTGGCCATCTGCAAACGGATTGTGCGTCTGATGGGCGGAGAAATATGGGTCGAGAGTGATATCGGCCAGGGCAGCCGTTTCTATTTTAACGCTGCTTTCAAAAAGGTGGGAAATGAAAAGCCGCGCAAACTTGATTTGCCTGAAAATCTGAAGAACCGGAATGCGTTGATCGTGGAGGACAACGCTACCACCCGGATCGTCCTGGCTCGGTATGTAAATTCGCTGGGCTTCAACACCGAAACCACCGACAGTGCCGAACAAGGGCTTGCATCTGTGGCCCGCACCACGACCGCCAACCCGTACACCCTGGTGCTGATGGACATCAGTCTGCCCGGCCTGGATGGATTATCGGCCCTGCCCAAAATGAAGGCATTCGAAAGCACCGCCAAAACCTGTTTCATTATCATCAGTGCATCGGGACATGAGGCCGAAGCCGAACGGATTGCCCACATGAACGGGGCCCATTTCATTATGAAACCGGTTAAGCAATCCACCCTTTACAACACCATCATGGCCGCCTTTGGTTACCGGCAGCCAGTCAATCAGCCGACGGCCGATACATACCGGATGGAAGTCGGGGCCTTCAACGACCTCAAGTTCCTCCTGGTGGAGGACAACCTGATTAACCAGCGGGTCGCCATTGAGATCCTAAAAGAAACCGGCGTGCACCTGGACGTGGCTGAAAATGGTAAGCAAGCCGTGGCGGCGGTCCAGAAAAATGACTACGATATGGTGCTCATGGACATCCAGATGCCCGAAATGGATGGACTGGAAGCCACCCGTATCATCCGTGACAACCCGGGTCTTGCGGCCTTGCCGATTATCGCCATTACCGCGCATACCATGGCCGGCGATCGCCAGCAGTGCCTGCGGGCAGGGATGAACGATTATGTATCCAAACCCATAGATCGGGGCCAGCTCTTCAGGGTCATCCACAGCAACCTGCCTAATTCTCCGGGGTTTGGTCCCCTGTTTTCAGCGACCGGGTCAAAGACGCCGCCTGCTGAAAACAGCCGGCCCGCAATTAACAAGTACCCCCCAGCTGACAATCAGCCTTTGATTGATAATCAGATAGCGAACCTGCCGGGACTAAACGTTCAAGAGGGACTGGACCGAATTGGTGGATCCATCGAGTTGTACCTTGAAATCGTACGGGAATACTGTGCCCTCAACCGTGATTTTGTGGCGGAATTCGAGACCCTGCTGGACAAAGCGGATATTCGGAATGCCAAAATAAAAGCACACTCTTTAAAAGGCGCGGCAGGCAACATTGCCGCTGAAGAGTTATACACGGCAGCCCATGAACTCGAAAAAGCCTGCCACTCCGGAGATCTCCAGGCAATCAAGAGCCAGCTGACGCCCGTCGCCGAAAACCTGCAGGAAATCTTGAAAGTCACCGACCACCTGAACAGCCTGCCAGACAACGGGCATCTCTAAACTAACTTCTTCAGCGCTTATCAGACAGGTTCCCGGGCACTGCCAGCCCTCGTGAACCTGTTCAGACCATTACGCCTTTCCCTATTGTATAATAAGACCAAGTAGCACCACCGGCCAGCTGCCATCTCACAGCGGTCTTCGGGTTTCCCCAGTGCCTGTCTTCAAGCCACCTGGCAATCTGCCTTTTTTGTTGACTACCTTTCGAAAACGAAGTAACAATCATATTTCGAATGGCGTTCGAATAATGATCAAGGACCTCAAGATCGCAGCAATTAGGGGAGGGAGACACAATGTACAGTGACCTGAAAGGAAAGACCGCGCTGGTCACCGGAGCCGGTAAACGCTCGGGGATTGGTTACGCCATTGCCTGCGCCCTGGCCAAAAGCGGCAGCAATGTTGTCATCGCTGACCTGGGCCAGGCCGCGGGCGAAGACGCCCAGGTGGCAACCGGTGCCCAGGCAGAGATGGAGGCCATTGCCGCCGAAATGCAAAGCGCATACGGTGTCAAAAGTCTGGCCGTAACTGTCGATGTCGCGTCCCCGGCGGCGATTTCTGCAATGATCCAGGTCGTCAGCGACCGGTTTGCATCCGTCGAGATCCTCTGTAACAATGCCGGCGCCTCCTTTGGGGTTCCCAACGCGGTGCACACTTACGATGAAGCGGCCTGGATGAAAACCATTGATATTAACCTGCACAGCGTTTTCCGCATGTCACGGGCCATTATACCGCTCATGACCCCCGGCGGGGGTACTATTATCAATACCGCATCACGGGCCGGCAAGGTTCCGCCTATCTTTAACGGTGCCTATGCCGTGGCCAAAGCAGGGGTTATCATGCTCACCAAGGTCATGGCCCGGGAATTAGCCGGCATGGGTATCCGGGTCAACGCCATCTGCCCTGGCCAGATTATGACTGACCTGGAAAAGTGGCGTTTTGGACTCGAGGCCCAGTTTTTTGAATCTACGGTTGAAGAAAGGGAAGCGGAAATGTGCAAATCCATTCCCCTGGGCAGAATCGGAAAACCGGAAGAAGTCGGCGCCCTGGTGGCCTTTCTGGCATCGGAGGCATCGGCCTACCTGACAGGTCAGGCCGTCAACATAACCGGTGGACAATTAATGGAATTATAAGGGAGAAATAGCATGGCAACGATTACAGGTGGTCAACTCGCAGCGGAAACCCTGGTAGAAAAACAGGTGGAATACATATTTACACTCAGCGGTGGACATATCACCCCCATTTATCAGTATCTGGAAGATACGGCCGTGCAGTTATTCGACACTCGCCATGAACAGGCAGCCGTATTCATGGCCGAGGCATGGGGCAAGATGACCCGCAAGCCCGGGGTGGCCATGGTAACCGCAGGTCCCGGGTTCACTAATGCCCTCACCGGAATTGCCAGCGCCTATTTCTCCAACACTCCGCTGGTGCTGATCGCTGGTTGTGTAGGGCTGGACCACAAGGAGAAGCTTGATCTGCAGGACATGTTTCAAGAACCGGTCATCTCCCCGATGGTTAAAAAAACCCTGGTCTGCCAGAAAACAGAACGGGTCCCGGAATTCGTTGACCTGGCATTTCGGCTGGCCGTGAGCGGCCGACCCGGTCCGGTCTACCTGGAAATTCCTGTCGATGTGCTCAACAATGCCGTCGAGGAAACTGCCGTTAAAAAAATCCAAACGCACCTGGATTCAAAACCGGTTGACCGCCAGGGTGCCGCCGAGACGCTGAACCTGCTCCGCAACAGTGAAAAACCGATTGTAATTGCCGGAACCGGTGCGTGGCAGGCCGAGGCTGAAAAGGAACTCACCGCGTTCATCGAAAAAGCGGGGATCCCTGTTTTCACCTCCCTGTCCGGACGCGGCACGGTTTCAGACGCCCACCCCCTTTGTTTTGAAGGGGCTCTGGCCATCCGGCCGGGCGGGGCTTTTGCCGCTTACCTTGAAACGGACCTCGTGATCATTCTGGGAACCCGGATTTCACTCTATTACATGTTCGGGGATGTATTCAACCCGGCCGCAAAAATGGTCCAGGTGGACATACACGCTGAAGAGATCGGTCGTAACCGGGCTATTGACCTGCCCATCGTCAGCGACCTGCAGGCCTTTTTGGCCGAATGCAACGCTCTATTGGACGCAGATGATCTGTCCGCTGACCTGCAAACCCGTTTCGCACCCTGGATTACAACCCTTGAAACCGCCGACACCGCCGGCAAACAGCCGAGTACCGCCGACTGGGAGAGCGACAACACGCCTATTCATCCCCTGCGCCTGGCACGCGAGGTCGACCGTTTCATGGTCCGGGAAGATGACATTGTCGTGGCCGATGGCGGAGACACCACCACCTGGATGGGCATGACCCGCACCATTAAGCAACCCGGCCACTATCTTGACTATGGTATATTTGGATCCCTGGCTGTCGGCCTGCCCTATGCCAATGCCGCCAAATTGAAAAATCCCGACAAACGGGTCCTGCTCATTTCCGGTGATGGCTCCATCGGTTTCAATTTCATGGAATTTGAAAACGCCATCCGTAAAAAACTGCCCCTCGTGGTGGTGATCAGCAATGATCTTGGCTGGGGTATGATCCGACACAGCCAGGAGATCAGAATCGGTCACGCCATAGAAGCCGGCACCTATATCGGCCGGGTGGATTACCACCTGATGGTGGAAGCCATGGGCGGCAAGGGTTTTCTGGTTGAAAAGCCCGCGGATATCCGGCCGGCCATCGCGGCCGCCTTTGCATCCGGCCAGACTTGCTGCATCAATGTCATGACCGACCCCACGACCGTCAGCCCGGGCAGCATGGCCCTTGCCAATGTGGGGGCGTATAAGGCTTGATGAGGATTCAAGGAGTCCAGGGTCCGAGGGTTCAAGTGAAACGCTGAAAACCTTTGACTTCCGGGTGTGGCTCCCAGCTGAAACCGGGGGGCACCCCTCCCGGGAGTCGCGATTCGCGATAAACGGAACAAGCGCTTATGGGTGGTTCGGCCGGTCAATTTGGGTTTTCCTTGACCCCTTGAATCCTCGAATCCTTGAACCCTTTGCCCCAGACATGGACGCGCCCAAAGAGGATTGAGCGGTAAGCCGCATAGCAGACTAACTTACAGGAGGATGTATGGATCCGGTAGCCATTGACCAGGTCAGGCTGAATTTTAATCCCCAGGGTCTGATGATCATCAACGCCGCCATCGGGCTGATGATGCTCGGGGTCGCCCTGGATCTCAAGGTCGCAGATTTCAAAAGAATTATCGCATCCCCCAAAGCACCGGCAATCGGCCTGTTCGCCCAGTTCGTTCTCCTGCCGGCCTTTACGTTCGGACTCACCCTGCTTATCAAGCCGCATCCGTCCATTGCCCTGGGTATGATCCTGGTGGCCGCCTGCCCGGGGGGAAACCTGTCGAACCTCATGACCTACCTGGCCAAGGGCAACTGCGCCGTCTCCATCAGCATGACCGCCGTATCCACAGCCGCGGCCATTGTGATGACGCCCCTCAATCTCTCCATCTGGGGCGGCCTCAACCCGGCCACAGCGCCCATCCTGCAAAGGGTAAGCCTGAACCCCATGGATGTCTTTACCACTGTGTTTATTATCCTGGGTATTCCCCTTATCCTGGGCATGACCCTTTCCAGGGCTTTTCCCAATCTGGCAGACCGGGTCCGGAAACCATTTAAGATCTTTGCGCTGGTGTTCTTTATCCTGATTGTGCTGGGGGCGCTGGCGGTCAATTTCAAGATTTTCCTGCAAGTCATCGGCCTGGTGATCTTCGTGGTTTTCCTGCACAACGCCCTGGCCCTGAACCTCGGCTACTGGACCGGGCGCATGCTGCGCCTGCCGGAAGGCGACTGCCGGGCGGTTGCCATTGAAGTCGGTATCCAGAATTCGGCCCTGGGGCTCATCCTGGTGTTCAACTTCTTTGACGGCATGGGCGGCATGGCCATTCTGGTCGCCTGGTGGGGGATTTGGCACATCCTCGCCGGCCTGGTTACGGCCTTTATTTTCACTCGGTTTAAGATACCGGAAGACCCTACCTGCGAGGCTCCCGGGCTCTGAGCAGCGCGCGTTTGTAACCGCTGCAGACACTTGCAGGCGCCTGTGCTGCATTGCAACATTTCTGTAGCCTGGCCCCCGGATGCCAGGTTGTAAAGGTCAAAATACATGTTACCTGTCTCGTTTGAAAACAAAGTCGTGGCCATCACCGGCGCTGCCAGCGGCATCGGGCTGGCTCTCGCCCACAAATTCGCCGCCCAGGGCGCCTTTATCGGACTTATCGACATGGACGCCCAGGCACTTGCCGCCCAGGCCCAGGCATTCCGGGAATCCGGATCCCGGGTTATGACGGCAGCCTGTGACGTCACTGACCAGGCTGCGTGCACTGCGGCCATACAAAAGATCATCCGCGAATTGGGCGGCATCGATGTTCTCATTAACAACGCCGGCATTACCCAGCGCGGTCAATTTACCGACACCCGGGTGGCCGTGTTCCGCAAGGTCATGGAGGTCAACTACTTTGGCTCTTTATACTGCACGAAGGCCGCCATTGACAGCCTGATCGAACGCCGGGGCATGATCATCGTCAACGAAAGTGTGGCCGGCATTACACCGCTGCTGGGCAGGACCGGTTACAGCGCCAGCAAACACGCCCTGCACGGGCTTTTCACTTCTTTGCGCTGTGAACTCAGGCACAAGGGCGTACACGTACTGATCGTCTGCCCGGGTTTCATTAAAACAAACCTGCAAACCCGTGCCCTGGGTGCCGACGGCGGCATCGCCGCCCGGCCACAGTCCCGGGTGGGCCAGCAGGCGACCCCTGAAAGTGCGGCCGAGGAGATCTTCCAGGCGGCTGCCAGACTGAAGCCCCTGCTGGTACTGACCTTGATGGGCAAGATCGGATACTGGGTCAGCCGGGTTGCCCCGGTGCTGTATGAAAAAATGATGACCCGTAAATTTCGGGACGAACTCAGTCCGGAGTAAAAATGTTCAAAACCTATCAGCTTCAGTATGGCTATATGCATTGTGTAGGCCGCACGACCTATAGTGCCGGCAGTGTCGACACCCAGGCCAAAGCCCTGGCCTGGGTCCAATCCCAGGCCCGTGACAATCCGCCGGTGCGGGTGCCGGATGAAGACCCGGTCCGCTGGTGCCCGGTCCGGCACTGCCACATGAAGCGCCAGAAACCTTGGTTTGCCTTTCGGGAGGCAGCCTCTGCAGGGCCGGCTGAACCGGCGCCGGATGCCACCTGTCAGGTAAAACAACCTGTAATTATAATATGATAACAACCTGAAACATAGTTGAATTGAGCCATGGGACTTAAAGAGAGAAGAAAAAGAGAAAGACAGGAACGGCGCAGCCAGATTCTGGACGCCGCCCGCTCTTTGCTCTTTGCAAAAGGCCTCCACGCCACCTCCATTAACCAGATTGCCAAACAGGCCGAACTGGGTGTCGGCACGATCTATTTTTACTACAAAAATAAAGAAGAGATCTTTGCCGACCTCCAGGAAGAGGGCCTGGAATTGCTTTTTGCCCGGATACTCAAGATAAGCAACCAGAATCTGCCTGCCGACAAGAAGCTTCGCGATATCGGTCTTCAATACATCCGCTTCACCCGGGAAAGTCGGGACTACTATGATATCATCAACTATTTCCTGGCCTCCCCGGAAATCTTTTTTGCACCGAACCTGAAAAGCAAGGTAGACCGCCACGGCAGCCAGATTATCGGACTGCTTGTGGAAACAATCAACGCCGGCGTCCGCTCCGGCCTGTTCCAAAGTGATAACCCGCGCCGGGATGCCATCACCCTCTGGGGCACCCTGCACGGCCTGACCCAGTTCCGAAAACTTAAAGATACCATTTTAGACGGCGACTCGCATAAAACCATTCTCGACCATGCCGTGGATCATTTTATAAAAGGATTGCGGCATGGATAGAAGTGTCAGCACACATATCGACAGGGACCTTTGCACCGGCTGCGGTGAATGTGTCCGGGTCTGCCCCAAGGAAACCATCGCCCTTGAAAAAAACATGGCCGTCATTACCGGCCGGGAGTCTATTGCCTGCGGTCACTGTGCCGAGGTCTGCCCGGTTGGGGCGATTACTGTCACAGCACTTTCAAAGGAAGCCCAAACCCTGGAAACGGTCGCCGCTGATGAACGCTGGCTGCCGTATGGGCAATTTGATACCACCTTGTTGTTCCGACTCATGCGTTCACGCCGTGCCTGCCGGAATTACCTGCGTAAACCGGTACCATTGCCCCTCCTGCAGGACCTGGTCAAGATCGGTATCAGCGCCCCCTCGGGATCCAATTGCCAACTGTGGACCTTCACCCTGGTCACTTCCCGCCAGGGCGTCCTGAACCTGGGTAGCGCCATCGGCAATTTTTTTAAGAAACTGAACCGGACCGCCGAAAAAAGCTGGCTGCGGCACTTGCTGGCCCTTGTGGGCCGCCCGGAACTTGGAACCTACTATCGCGAAAATTATCAGGATGTAAAAGCGAAAATCAGGGACTTTGAAACCAACGGGCGGGACTTTCTTTTCTGGCACGCGCCGGCGCTGATCATCATCGGGGTGACCAAGGGGGCGTCCTGTCCCGGAGAAGACGCCCTGCTGGCGGCCCAGAACATTATGCTGGGCGCGCACAGCCTGGGCCTGGGCACCTGCCCCATCGGGTATGCGGTCGCGGCAATGAAGCGGGACCGGGCCATACAGACCCATCTCGGAATGGATGCCGCAGAAACTGTACATGCCGTCTTAACGGTGGGTTATCCGAATGAACGCTGGCAGGGTCTGGCCGAACGAAAGAAAATCGTTCCCAGAATTGTGGCCGGTTGAGTCGGTAATCCGGGCTTGACATGCGGCCAGCCGGTGCTATGTTAACCCGAAAAAGTTTAAAGCCAGACCAGAAGGGATTTGCAATGCCGATTTACGAATACCAGTGCTGCGAGTGCGGCCACACTTTTGAAGAACTCACCTTTTCAACCAGCGGACCGGTACCGGATTGCCCTGAATGCAGTCATTGCAACGTGGTCAAACTGATGTCGGCCGGTGCCTTCCGTCCCAACGGTGTCCCCACCGGTGCCGGCGGATTCACCCCGCCAGCCTGTAAGACCCCCCGGGGTGGCGGCTGAGGGGTCTAAAACCCGCCTTAGGTTAAGGCTCTCCTAAAGTACGCCTCAAAAATATGAAATGCACCTTGCCCGCACGGCCTCCCCGGTGATATGTCTTCTCATCTGTATCGCTCAAGCAGAAATGGCGTTAAATTTGAATGGCAACCTCGCCACAATCCTGAGCAGTGAACCCGTGATCACCGGACTCGCGAATCCATGGCCGCATTGGACCGAAAAATTTTTAGTGTCCTGTTTTTCTCACTGTTTACGGCCGTGACCGGAGTCGGAATCGTGGTGCCACTCCTGCCGGTCTACGCCCACGAACTGGGTGCCAGCGGCTTTGCAATCGGCCTGATTTTTGGATCCTTCTCACTATCGAGAACCTTCTGTCTCTCATATTTCGGAAAAAAATCTGATGAAAACGGCCGGCGGCCCTATATCATCACCGGCCTGATCGCCTACACCCTCATCTCACTGGCTTTCGTACTTTCGGATTCGGTTGCGGCCCTGATCACCATCAGATTTTTCCAGGGCATCGCATCGGCCATGATGATGCCGGTTATCCAGGCCTATGTGGGCGACATTACCCCCAAAGGTAAAGAAGGAACCACCATGGGACTGTTCAACGTCTCCATGTTTTTTGGATTGAGTGTTGGACCGGTCCTGGGGGGTTACATCAACGATCTTTTCAGCCTCAACGCAGCTTTTTTATGTATGGGCACTCTGGCCGGCATTGGGTTTTTACTGTGCATTTGCCTGCTGCCGCCCACACATTTGGAAAAAGTTGTGATCAATGCCGCCGCAGTTGTCCCCTGGACGAAACTGATCTTGGACCGAGGCGTTTGCGGCCAGTTCGCGGTCCGTTTTGCCTATGCCGCCTGCATCGGTGTCATCTGGGGATTCTTGCCGGTACTGGCGTCCAAAGAACTGGCATTATCCAGTTCAACGGTGGGGTTTCTGGTCATGATCGGGATATTCATCAGCGGCAGCCTGCACATCCCCATGGGGGCCCTGGCCGATCGCCTGAATAAAAACCTTATGGTCATTGCCGGCGGCCTGGTGGGAGCAATCGGGGTTTTTTACTTTCAGTGGGCCGCCAGTTTTCAGGAGCTGCTGACAGCCAACATTCTGTTTGGGGTGGGCGGCGGGATTGCTACACCGGCCCTGATGGCCCTGGTGGTGATCAAGGGCAACCAGCACCGCGCCATGGGATCGATCATGAGCCTGCTCACGATGGCCCACAGCCTCGGCATGCTGTTCGGGTCCATGGCCGCGGGTATCATGATGGACCTGGCCGGCCTCCGGCACGCGTTCGGGCTCGGCGGCGCGCTGATGACCCTGTCTGTCGTGATCTTCACAATCTGCTCTGACAAGGAGGCCGGACACTAGATAGTGCCCATCCATAATTTCCAATCATGGATGGAAGGTGTTAGCTTTTAGCCATTAGCTTTTAGATAAAACTGTTAAAATACAGCCTATTACCTAATTGCTAACCGCTAATAGCTAATAGCTCCATCCTGAAATCTTTGATTTATGGATGGACACTAGCTATCCCTATCCTCAAGACGGCCTTTCAGGCGCTCCGCATTTTCAAATAGCTGTTGCAAGGCGCTTTCGGTCTCATCCAGGCGGCACACCGCAAGGGCAGGCTCACTTTCCAGACAGGCGGTTTCCAGGGATTCCACAGCCTCCCTGAGCGCGTGTGCGGACACATTGCCGGCTGCCCCTTTCAGGGAATGTGCCAGCTTGCGGGCCGCACTGAAATCTTTTTTCTCAAGAAGCTGCGTAAACTCAGGGATGATGTCCCGGTAATAAACACAATACTCCTCTAATATATCACAGTACAGGCCCAGAGACCCGCCCACCCGGGCCAGGCCTTCCTCAAGCTCCAGGCCGGGAAGGTCATCCCCGGAAGCCGCCGGGACACTGTTGTCAGCCTGGGCCGGAGGCTGCTGCCCGCGGACGTAACTACCTGTGGCCACACTGGCGCCAATTGCCTTAAATAGCTTTCCGGTATCAATGGGTTTGGAAACATAGTCATTCATCCCGGCTGCAATACATTTCTCCCGGTCTCCCTCCATGGTATGGGCGGTCATGGCAATAATGGGCAGGTCGGTCATACCCAGTTCGGTGCGAATGATGGTCGTTGCTTCCCGGCCGTCCATTTCGGGCATCTGGATGTCCATCAGGACCAGATCAAAATCCCGTTCCTGCACTGCGGCCACCGCGGCAATACCGTTCTCAACGATTTCCGGTTCGACCCCGGCCAGCCGCAAAATCTCTGCGGCCACCTTCTGATTAATTGGATTATCTTCGACCAGAAGCACCTTAAGCCCCGTAAAATCAGCGGACGTTACCGGCCGCGAAAGCATCGCAGCCCCCTTGATTTTCTTAAATCCCAGCGATTCAACCATGGCGTTAAACAGTCCCGAATGCTTCACCGGTTTCAGGAGATAGTGCTCAATGCCTGCGTCACCGGCTCGCCGCATCTCTTTTTCACTGCCGGAAGAGCTGATGATAATCACGGGCACCGGATTTTTGGGGTTGCTTTCCCTGATCCGGACGGCAGCCGAAATACCGTCTATCCCGGGTAGCTTGAGATCCATTAAAACCAGTTCAGCCGGGTCGACACCCAGGGTTGCAGCATAAACTTCCAGGGCCTCCTCACCGGAACCAGCCAGCACCGTCCGGCAACCAAAGGCTTCAACCAGGCGCTTAATGACATGCAGGGTGACCCGATTGTCGTCCACAATCAACACCTTCAGGTTGCGCATTGATATCGGCAGGGCCAGTTTCTCCTCGGGCTCATCCGCAACCACCTGAAAAAAGCCCGTAAACCAGAAGGCGCTGCCTTCTCCCGGCTGGCTTTCCACCCAAATTTCACCGCCCATCATGTTAATGATACGCTTACAAATGGCCAAACCAAGACCCGTGCCCCCATATTTCCGGGTAGTTGATCCATCCGCCTGGGTGAACACATCGAACAGGCTCTCCCGAAGTTCCGGGGGAATTCCGATGCCGGTATCTCTTACACAAAACAGCAGTTCTACTGTGTCGGTTGTGCGGTTTTTCACCTCCACAGAGATATGGATCTCTCCTCTCTGGGTAAATTTCAGCGCATTGGAAACCAGGTTCACCAGGACCTGGCGGGTTCGCAGGGGATCGGAGACCAGCCTGTCGGGAACATCCCCGGTAATATCGGTGATCATCTCCAGCTGTTTCCTGGACATGCGCTCGGTAAAAACTTCAGGAATCTCGCCCATCAGCTTGCGCAATGAAAAGGGTATCTTTTCAAATTTGAGCTTATCGGCCTCAATTTTTGAAAAATCAAGGATATCATTGATCAATTCCAGCAGGGAGCGTCCCGACAACCGTATTATTTTTAGGTATTCCAATTGCTTGCGCCCCAGATTGGTATTCATTACCAGGTCGCACATGCCGATGATGCCGTTCATGGGCGTCCGGATTTCATGGCTCATATTGGCCAGGAACTCACTCTTGGCGATGCTGGCCGCCTCGGCTTCGGCGGCCAGTGTGCGGGCCTGCTCGATGGACGCTTCCAGCATGGCGGTCCGCTCGGAGATGTGCAGTTCAAGCGCCTCGTTTAACTGGCGAAGCTCCTCCTCCACGGCCTTTCTTTCGGAAATATCTTCCTGGATCGCATCGATCCATTTGATGCGTCCCTGCTCATTGTATTTTGCCCGGGCCGTGCACAGGGCATAAAAATTGGTGCCATCTTTGCGGGTGAGCTTGAGCTCTTTACCGCCCACCCGGCCTTTGGCCTTGATCTCTTTCAGGAAGAAGGCACGGTCTTCCCGGTCCGGGTAAAAAGCCTGTATGGATTTTCCAACCACCGCCTCAGGCGTTTGATACCCGAACATCTTCGCAAACCCGTCACTTGCCATGAGGATGCGCCCTTCCGGGCCCCCATCAATCCGGAAGATGCTTACGTCCAGGTCCCTGATCAGGGCCAAATATTCGGCTTCGGTGGCCTTGAGTTTCTTATCCTGCCGGGCCACCTGCTGCCGCAGTTTCAGGTTCCAGAACCAGGCGATCAGGGCCATGACAACGACCAGCACCGATACAAACGTGAGATACACCTCCCCCTGGAAGGGGATTTCCCCGGCCCTGGCCGGCCCAGCCGCAAGGCTGTCTACAATTATAGGCACTATGAAAAGGAGACATTTTCGCATATCAAAGTTCTTCCGGGGTAAAGGCTACCACGTCATCTATCGCGGCTGTATCCGACACCAGCATCACCAGCCGGTCTAATCCCAGGGCGTTTCCGGCCGCGGCAGGCATATCGGCCAGCGCAGATAAAAATTTTTCTGCAATGGGATACCGGTTTTTTCCAGCCGCCGCCCGCTGGGCCTGCGCATTGACAAAACGGGAGCGCTGTTCGGCAGGGTCACAAAGTTCACTGAAAGCGTTACACAGTTCCAACCCGCAGATATACAGTTCGAACCGTTCCGCAATTTTTGGATCCGTATCTTTGCACTTTGCCAGGGCTCCGCACACGGCCGGGTAGTCAGTGAGAAAAACCGGTCGCTCGCGGCCCAGGACCGGCTCAATTTCAAGGCCGAGGATCTCGTCAAACCGGCCGGTTTCAAGGGCTCTGTCCATCGTGAGGGAACCGTGGCGCGCAAACGCCTGGGCAACGGTCAGTCGCTCCCAGGGGCCGGCCAGGTCCACCCGGTCACCCTGGTAACAGAGGCTGTTACGGCCGGTTCGCTTTACAATGAATTTGATCAACTGCCGGGTTTGCAGCATCATGTCCTGGTAATCCGCATCCGCGGTATACCATTCAAGCAGGGTTAATTCCGGGAGGTGTTTGCGGCCCCGTTCAGCGGATCTGAAGCACGGGCATATCTGGTAGATCTTTTGATACCCGGCTGCAAGCAAACGCTTCATACAGAGTTCAGGCGAGGTTTGTAAAAACCACCGCCCTGACGCCGGCGCATCAATATGCTCCTCGGGTGCAGGGGCTGGAATCCGTGCGGGGGTGCTCACCTCCAGGTACCCTGCATCCTCAAAAAAGTCTCTCACCGCACGGAAAACAGTCGCCCTGGTTTTGAGATTCTCCCTGATTTCCCACTGCCTGTATGTTGTCAACGGGTCCCACCACCTGCTGAAGATTTGTCCACCTGCCAGCACGCGGCCGGCCGGCACCCGGCGCGCTCAATTTATAATGAAGACGCAACCCGGGTCGGAATGATATTCAAAATCGCTCCCCAATGCCCGGCTTGAGCTGCTTGTCAACATATTCATCCACAACCCGATCCTGCAGGTAAACCCGAGCATAGGCATCATCATCTGCGGTTTCATACCACTGGTATCCCAACTCCCGGCATCGTTTACAGGCTTTTCGGGGTATCTGGATGCCCAGAATCCGGTTGGCCGTATGGGATACTGAATCAATGTGCAAAACACCGCTGCAATCCGGGCAGATCCGGAGCCTGTCCGTCTGCTTTTCCGTGATCTGGTCGGTGTCGTAGAAAATGGTACGGTCGCGGGTAATATATTCCCGGCCGCTGCAGGCCGCCTCACGGAGGTGGTCGCGCTGCTGCCAGACCTGCAGCACCCTTTCCCCAACCTGCTCTATATATCCCGTGATATCGTCACTCTGCCTGATCTTGTCGGCATTGTAATCAGGTTCGATAACATGCGCATAATCCATTCCGGCCATGGCCAGGATGATGCCCAGGTTCATATACGGCAAAGCGCCCTCAATGGAGTAGCCCCCTTCCAGAACCGCAATATCCGGCTTTAACATTGCGGTGAGATCGGCGTAGCCCTGGGCGGAAAAATTCATATTGGTAATGGGATCGGAGTAGTGATTGTCCTGCCCGGCAGAGTTGACAATCAAGTCCGGCTTAAAGTCTTCCAGAACCGGGAGCACGATATGTTTAACCGCGTAGAGAAACCCCTCGGCCGAAGTTTTCGGTGGCAGAGGTACATTTAAGGTTGTGCCAGTGGCCGCCGGGCCGCCCATCTCGTGGGTGGCGCCTGAACCGGGATACAGGGTGCGTCCGTCCTGGTGGATGGAGATAAAAAGGGTATCCGGGTCATGCCAGTAGATATCCTGGGTTCCGTCCCCGTGATGGCAGTCCGTATCAACAATCGCCACGCGGTCCACCTGATAAGCCTGGCGCAGGTACTCGATCATGATGGCTTCTATATTGACCGCGCAAAAACCCCTCCCGCCGTGGACCACGCGCATGGCATGGTGCCCGGGCGGCCGGACCAGTGCAAACCCCCTTTCAACCTTCCCGTCAAGCACTGCCATGCCAATGGTTTTGGCCCCGCCGGCACTGATGAAATGGGATTGGGTCATCACCCGCCACGGATCGGGGACACAAAAATGGACCCGGCGGACATCATTGAGGGTCACCAGGTCCGGCTTGAACTCTTCAATCCCCTCCACATCAAAAAGCCCCTCCTCGAGCACCTGGTCCTGAGTGTAGAGCAGGCGTTCTTCCCGCTCCGGATGGGTCGCGCTAATGGCCCAGTCGAAGGCCGGGAAAAAGACAAGTCCGGTTTTGTTTCTGGCTTTCAGCATATTTAAATAAGTGACCCTGCAACAGGGTCGTATCCGGATATAAGGCCCGGTTTAATCTGGGCTTTTACGCGCATGATCTGTCCGGTGGTATTGAAGCCCCGGACCATGTTAAACGCGCTCTCATCCACTATTTCCATCTCCAGGTGTCCGGGATTGGCGCCTATGGCAAGCGCCTTCGCTTTCAGCAGATCCAATGTCTGCTGCCGTGCATTTTCCAGCGAAAAAGAAGTGTTGATGCGCTTGCTGAAATGCTCTTCAGGGGCAATGGCGATTCCCTGCTGGGTATCGGCATGCAATGTTACAGCCGTGGTGGTCCGGGCCAGGGCCGCACCAATGGCATTGGCCACTTCCCAGCGTGGAACCACACCCACTTTGAGCCCGGAGAGTTCCTCAAGCCGGCTGGCAAACCCGGCGGCGGCACCCCCGAGGACCAGTATCTTTTCCGGGTGGACGCTGTGTCCTTCCAGCATTTCGTGAACCGTATAGACCGGCCGGCTGTTAATGGCCGCAATCATCCGGTCGGCGTATTTCAAAATCTGCCGGCAGGTCCGGTTAAATATCTTTTCCGCGGTGCCGGCAACCGTCAACCCCAATTCCCCGGCAAGCGGTGCAAGTCCTTTTTCAGCTTCCGCCCGCCCCTGGCCTTTGATAATCCCGAGAACAATCATGGCATCCGTGGGCGTCGGGTTTGGTCCCCCATAGGCCAGCGCCGGACCGAACCGTTCAGGCCCCACCCGGACCCGGCCGCCATCAACCCTGACGACACTGTCCCCGCCAACCCCGATGGAAAATGTTTTCAAAGACCGGACAAGGGTTTTCAGGGGCTGAATGTCAGTGCCTTTGGGGTCAAGCAAGGGGGCATTGTTGACCATGACGGCCATATCCGTGGTGGTCCCGCCAATATCCATCACCAGGCACTCTTCCTCATCCGGGGCAAAGGCCAGGCAGCCCATCACGCTGGCCGCCGGACCGGATATGATTGTCTGGGCCGGAAAATCTATCGACGCATCCAGGTTCATATTGCCCCCGTCGGCTTTCAAGATCCGGATGGGCACCTGCAGACCCCTTTTGGCCAGGGACAGTTTAACCGCCGAAAAAAACTCGCGATGGATGGGGTACACGGCTGTGTTCAGGTAGGTTGTGGCAATGCGGCGCGGGAAATTCAGGCTCCCGGAAACCCGGTGCCCCAGGAAAACTTTGCTGAAACGGGATTCAATCAGCCTGTCGATCGCCATCTCATGGGCCGGGTTGCGGGTGGAAAACTTGCCGACAACGCCCACAAGTTCGATGCCGTCGGCGGCGAACTGATCGGCAATAGCCAAAATTTCGTCCGGGTCGATCGGGGCGGTTTCCCGCCCCCGGTGATCAATCGCCCCGCCGGCCACACAGTAATGATCACAAAGTCGGTAATGGGTGGGATTTATACCGGGGCCGCCGGAGACGATCATGCCTACGGCGGGTGTTTTTCCCTGTACAACGGCGTTGGTGGTCAGGGTTGTGCTCAAAACCAGGCGCTGGACCGTGCCCGGTTCGATGCCGGCCGTAATCTGGTCGATACCATCCAACACGGTCTTGAAAAGATCGGTGGCGTCAGTCGTTATCTTGACAGACCGAACCAGGCCTTCAATGCCCAGAAGCACCACATCGGTATGGGTACCGCCCACATCCAGCCCAATTATCATAGAGTTCCCCGGCGCCCGCTCGCCACTAGATGATTTATAATAGATACAGGACCGATGCTAAACCAAACCAACATCGCTTGTCAATATACTGGCAGGGCCTTGAAAGAGACCGGGCCTCTGCACCGAGCCCTCTCCAATCACCTGCCAGGGCGCCGGATGGGCCCACCCGCAGGTGATCCCTCGCCGAAGAACCTGCAGTGTGGTTTACCTCCGGGTGCGGCCGGGTTGGCGTCACTGTGACGTCCGGACAGTCTACTGGGTATCGCCGTCTAATTTTTTTTCTGCAATTTCTGATTTGTCTGTCACCTGACAGGCGGGTTTCATTCAAGTTGAGATGCCCATCTTCGGCAAAATGACGGCCTGTAGAAGATACCAGACCGCAATGAATCCGATGAAAATAAATATTTCGTGCATTGATTTGATCCCCTTTCTCATTTTTGTTACCGACAAGCTGCCCCCCGGGCCGCAACCCAGGGCCAGCGATTCACCACACAGACCACGGAAACCGCCAGGAGCAGCATCACCAGGCCAAGGTGGCTGACATCCAGAAAAATGATGAAGCCCGGTGACAGCATAATGCCATGCCTCAGCAGATATTACCACTTATTCCACGCGGTGCAACCAAAATCAACGGACTGGTCAATGTCGGGCGTGACGATGCGAGCTGGAACTATTTTTTAGCAACGCACCCGATTTATTCTCAGTAGAACACCTTAACAAGATCACTTTAAACTTGATGCTCTCGTAAAAAGTCAAAATCAATTGAGCGGTCACTTTTGAGCATATG
>CAZWPX010000023.1:0-76449 GCA_964636125.1 uncultured Desulfobacterales bacterium
GGCATCGCAGCGGCCGGCAGGGCGGCCGCAGAGCCGCCGGATGCGCGTTCCATGGGCAAAACCAGGGAGACAATGGTGACGGTTACAAAAGAAGCCAGCAGGCGGAAAGCCACGGCCTTTACCGGGTTTATCCCGGATTCCCCCTGGATGATACCTTCCTGTATAAGGCTGTGTGAAATAAGCAGGAAAATGGCAATCAGGGTCATCTGGGGCTGGGTCAGGGGCAGTACGATCATGGCGGCGATACCCCCATAGATGCCGGTCAGCATCCCGACAATAAGGGGCAGGGCGGCCAGGGACGGCAGGTTCATTACCTGCATGAGCGGTTCCAGGAGAAAATCAAGATGCCGGAGCCAGCCGCTGTATTGCAGCAGCAGGGTAAAAAACGACACCGGGACAAGAATTTTAAGCATCCAGACAAAGCCGCTCCAGCCTTTGGCGATGCCCGCAGCCGTTATGTGCTTGAACTTTTCCATAATGGAACGAGCCTATACCATAAAAGGTGCCGGACTGCATCTGAATTGTGCCGGGCAGCGTCAGTCCCCGTTCACCCGGATGCAGTCCAGGCAGTCGGCCAGGAAATTACGCAGCTTTCTGCGCAGAACTGTATAGGAGTAGTAAATGGTTGCAACCCGGTAGTTGTGAGCCACCATTTCACGCCGGCATTGGGCGTCGTTAAGCACCCGTCGGGTTTTGGCAACGGTTTCGCTGGAGACATAACCGTCCATCTCAATCACATCAAATCCCTTGGGCTTGATGTCCATGCTGTAGATGGAATAGGTATTGACCAGAATTGGTTTGCAAAAATAGACCGCTTCGAGAAAGGCATTCCCGAAACCTTCAAAATTGGAAGGGTAGGTCACCAGGTCGGCATGGGGGTAGATGTCATAAAGTGTATAAATCTTATCGCCGGCAGGGGTGTTGCCCCGCTGGTGGTTGATAATGTCTGAGACAAAGATGGTCTCAACATTCATGAATTGGGAATAGTCTCTAACCCGGTGTTCGTAATCGTACCCTTCATCACCGGACGCATGGGAGATAACCAGCTTGGCCTTGAGGTCCAGACGGCTGACCAATTCGATGGCGTGCTCAATGCCTTTGCGCTTCACCACCCGGGTCGGCTGCAGGATCAGCAGTTCATCGTCCGCCACCCCCAGATCACGCCTGACGTTGCAGGCATACGCATCCCCGGCAGGCATGACGACGTCGCCGGTTACCCTTCCGGCTGTATCCGTGGCGACGGTGGGCGGAGGCCGGTCGAAATCCATCACGTTGGGAATCACTGTTGCGGAGATGCCTGTTCTCAGGCTCAACTGGTTGTCTGCCGAGGTATTGATAACCGCGTGATGGATATGGGGAATATGGGGGGGAAAGGCCATGTTAAGGTATTCCCATATGGCGTTGGTTTTGAAGTTCTGGCGCTCCCAGAAGAAATCATGGTGATGCGCGATGGTGGGAATCCCGGTCTCGGAAATCACCTCGGTCAGGGCCAGGCCCAGCGGAACGTTGAGGGGGATGGTCAACACATTCTCGGGCACCAGCACCTCCAGCTCAAACTTTTCCATAAAGTCGTAGAGGGCATCTTTCATTTCAACTTTGAGGGCCTGGATCTGTCGGGTGATAGACCGGTCGCGAACCGTGACCCCGTAGCATTGGCTGTGCAGTTTCTTGATGACCGGATGCTTGAAATGGGCCTGCGCATACAGCATCGATCTTTCCGGCGGCCGATCAAGCTCACCGGCAAAGTAGAAACATTTAAAACCTTCATGTTCCAGAACCTGGGCCCACTTCTCAGTTTCCAGGGAAACCCCGTCGGTGCCCGCAAATCGCGTAGAGATAAACCCCAGGCGATGGACCTTGCCGCAATACCTGCAGACGTTCATGTTGCCCTCCCGTTGGCCCTCACAGATCCCGGGCGTCTGGAAATGTGGTTGCTTTGCAGTTAAACTTCAGCGTGCCGGAAACAATCCACCAGGTGGTCATTGACCATCCCGGTAGCCTGCATGAAGGCATAACAGATGACCGGCCCCACAAACTTAAAACCCTCTTTTTTTAAGGCCTTGCTCATACGCTGCGATTCCTCTGTCTGGGCCGGTACCTGATCCAGCGTTTGCCAGTGGTTGCGTATGGGCCGGCCATCCACAAACTGCCAGATGTACGTATCAAAGCTGCTGAACGCCTGCTGCACTTTCAGGAATACCCGGGCATTCTCAATGGCCGCAGCAATCTTTAGACGATTGCGGATAATACCTTCATTTTCCAGCAGGCACTGAATTCTGGCGGCGTCGTAACGTGCGATCTTCTCAGGATCAAAATCGTCAAAAGCAGCCCGGTAATTTTCACGTTTTCTCAGCACCGTAATCCAGCTGAGCCCGGCCTGGGCTCCTTCCAGGACCAGAAATTCAAACAGCTGGCGGTCATCGTGCAGGGGGACCCCCCACTGGGCATCGTGATAATCGATATAGAGCGGATCACTTCCTGCCCAGGGGCAACGCATGTGCATGGCGGCTCCGGTTATAATGGACAAATTGTTTCCAAGCATATAAAACCCAACTTAATTAAAGGAAACAACACAATGGCGGTCAAGTCAAGCAGGAAATACAGTATTGCCTGCCATATCAGACAAATAGACCGTTTTAGCACAGGAAACCTGACATGAGCACGGCGAATATCACGACGGCGGCACCACTGGCGGAACGCTGCCTGATCATCAGGAATTTCAAAGGCGGACATCATGCAAGACAATTACAGCCAGCTTGTAACGGCAAATCTGGATGAACTTTTCTCCGGCACCCCCGGAAACCTGGCCGCAACACTCCCGGCCGAGGCGGACGGAAACGGTTTCATTTTCCAGGCATTCGGCGAAACATGCCGAATCAGTCCGGACGGTATCACGCTCAAAGGAGTGCCGCCGGAAAGTATTCTGGGTATCCTGATATCACTTTATGCCCTCCAGGCCACCTCTGAGAAGTGTATTTTCGAGCCATTCCGGGCTTTCAAGGAACTGCCCGACAGTATGCCCTATGCCGGCGCATTCACCACCCATACCCAGCAGGTCCTGGCACCCTTTGTCGAAAAACTTGAGTCCCGGATCGACGCGCTGACCACAGCTTTCAATACGAAGCCGTCACCACCCGCAACAGGCGGCGACTTCAGTTTCCGCCTGCAGCCGCTTCCGAAAATCTGGCTTGAGTTCATCTGCTACCTGCCGGATGAGGATTTTCCGGCGGCCGTGACCTGCCTGTACTCGCAGAACGCCGACCGGTTTCTGACCACCGACGCCCTGGCGGATGTGGGGGAATATACAGTAAAAAGGATGATCGCGATGCTGTGAAGGTAAAAGGAGTTATCCGACCGTGACCCGGTAAAGGGCAACCACCACCGGGATGATGACACTGGCCGCAAACAGGAGGCCTTCGTTGGTTTTCCAGGCCTCGAAGAGGGTCTTTCCGCTGCGTTTACACGCCACATACTTTGCCAGGAATCCCAGCCCCATAACAAGCCACAGGGTCAATACCGCCACAACCAGGGTAATTGTATTCATTAGACCGGATTCCTGAAACTATAGTGAAGAATCTGATAAGTGCATTCTAATTATCACATGCCAACCACCGCCGTGAGTACTACGTTACCGCCTCTCTTTCAAGGCCTTTTCACCACTGAACTGTGAAGCGGGTCAAGGATCGCCCACATAGGCCGGCCACAGGTAATAGAAACCGGCGTTTTGCGGGGGCGCCCAGTCCAATATTCCCAGGTCCACCAGAGCCGGGGGTTTCCCTTCGGTACCGGTGCTGAGCGGGTTGTAAATATTGTCATCGGGAAATTCGGTCCGGCGGTAAATAACCACCCGGGCATCATCGGCCAGGCCGGCCAGTTCCCGGGCTTTTCGCAGGGCGTCATCCAGATACCCGATCTGGTCCACCAGACCGGCTGCGTGTGCATCATCGGCCAGGTAAATCCGGGCGGTGGCCACCGTTTCCATCTCTTCCGGCTCTATCTTGCGGTGTCGGGCAACCAGGTCGGCAAAGCGCCCGCCCAAATTTCCAATCAGCGTCTGCATGATTTCAGATTCCTCTGCGGATGGGGTTCGAAAGGGCGAGCCCATATCCTTGTTGCGACCGGACTTATGAACCGCTACATCAACCCCGACCTTCTCCATCAGACCGGATACTTCGGGCCGCAGAAAAATTGCCCCGATCGACCCGGTCACCGTGGTCGGATGGGCCACAATTGCGTCTGCCGGCAGGGCGACATAGTAGCCGCCGGATGTGGCCAACCCCATCATCGCCGCCACAATCTTAACCTTGGTTTTCTGTTTATAGACCATAATTTCCTGGTAGAGGATATCGCTGGCTGTGGCCGACCCGCCGGGGCTGTTGATTTTCAACACGACCGCCTTGATCTTGGGGTCCTCGGCGGCCTTTTCCAGGTGGGCCACCACTTTCTGGACCAGACTGGGCAGAACCCGGATAAACCCTTTCCGGGGACTGTCGCTGATAACACCCCGGATTGGCACAACCAGGATTTTGTCACCGGATTTCCCTGCCAGGGTGAACTCCTGTAAAGGGTCAGCCGCGTCGGAAACAAGTTTGATGGTGGGTGCGGCGCACCCGGTCAATAAGATCAACATCATTAGAAAACCAACCGTTCTCTGCATGCGTACACCTCCCGCGGGGCTCACGGCCCAGGGTTGCGGTTTGTTGCCAGCTTAAAGTCCTGTTTCTTTGAAGCGGTGTCGGAATATTACAACAAACAGTCAAAAACAGCAAATCGCGGCATTACCCTGAAACGGCCGGTGGAAGGCCGGTATCCCGGCGGCGGCAGGGCCGAATTGAAGAACCCCGGCCTGTTTTGTAAAACAAATGTAAATCCCCGGAAGGTCCTTGAATGATAGGGTTCTTCTGTTTTAGACAGGCGGTTGCTGAATTGTGCCGATTGCCGCCTGATCGCACCAGGTGATACTACCCGCGCCCCGAGAGGACTGCCATGCATGCTGACAAGCCCGGTAACACTGCCCGTGACGAACTGATCCTGCAAAAAACACCCATAGCGGTAATCGGCCTTGCAGGCCTTTTTCCCGATTCAAAAGATATCAATCAATACTGGGACAATATTATCAATGAGGTGGACACCATCAAGGATGTGCCGCCCTCGCGCTGGAAGATTGAAGATTATTATGACCCCGACCCCGGCGCTGCGGACAAGACTTACAGCAAGCGCGGCGGGTTTATTCCGGATATTGACTTCAACCCCATGGAATTCGGACTGCCTCCCAACATCCTGGAGGTAACAGATGTGTCGCAGCTGCTGGCCCTGGTGGTGGCCCGCCAGGTGCTCGAAGATGCCGGTTACGGTACAAAGAGCAATTACAATCGCGAAAATATCGGCATCACGCTGGGTGTGGGCGGCGGCCAGAAACTGATAACACCTCTCACCACCAGGCTGCAGTACCCCATCTGGAAACAGGTCTTAACCAATTCCGGCGTTACTGAAACAGATGCGGATGAGATAGTCGCCAAAATTAAAAAGGCTTATGTGGGCTGGGAGGAAAATTCATTTCCCGGCATGCTCGGCAATGTGATTGCCGGCCGCGTGGCCAACCGCCTGAACCTGGGCGGTACGAACTGCGTTCTGGATGCCGCCTGCGCCAGTTCTTTGACCGCCATCAAGATGGCTGTCAGCGACCTGCTCGAATACCGCAGTGAAATCATGATCGCCGGCGGAATCGACACAGACAACTCCCCTTTTATGTACCTGTCGTTCAGCAAAACCCCGGCGTTTACCCCGGACGACACCAGCCGGCCATTCGACATCGACTCAAACGGCATGCTGATTGGAGAGGGCCTTGGTATGGTGGCCCTCAAACGCCTGGAGGATGCCCGGCGAGATCAGGACCGGATCTATGCCGTTATCAAAGGCATCGGCACTTCCAGCGACGGGCGCTACAAGAGTATTTACGCCCCCCGGCCTGAAGGCCAGGTGAAAGCCCTGCAGCAGGCCTATTTCAAAGCCGGCTTTCCGCCGCAGTCCGTCGGGCTGGTGGAGGCTCACGGAACCGGCACTGCCGCCGGGGACATGGCCGAATTTTCCGCCCTTAAAACCGTATTTACAGCAGACGATCATCCGCACCAGCACATCGCCCTGGGCAGCGTGAAGTCCCAGATCGGGCACACCAAGGCCGCCGCGGGCTCAGCCGGGTTCATCAAGGCTGCCCTGGCCCTTTATCACCGGGTCTTACCGGCCACCATCAACGTCAAAGAGCCCCAACCCAAAATCGAGATAGAAAGCTCTCCCTTTTATATCAATTCTGAAACCCGCCCCTGGTTCCCAGCGCCCCAGGGCACCCCCCGTCGGGCAGCGGTCAGCGCCTTTGGCTTCGGTGGAACCAATTTCCACGTGGCCCTTGAAGAATATGCCCCCCGAACGGATGCAAACCAGAACAGGAACGGGTATCGCCCGCGCAAGCACAGCACCCTGCACCCGGTGGTCATCTCGGGCCCGACCCCTGACGCGCTGCTGGAAAAAGTCAAAGGCCTCCACGCAGACCTGACCGCGGAAAACAACGACCAGGCTTTTTATGAACTCGTGCGGGGCAATGGAATCTCGAAAAGGCCTGCGTCCCATGCACGCTTAGGTTTTCTCTGCGGCGACCATACTGAAGCAGTCAAACTGGCCGACCTGGCGATAAAAGGCCTCACCGCACGGCGCGGCGAAGCCTGGGAAAGCCCGGAAGGTCTCTTTTATCGACCGGCCGGCCTCGATACCCGGGGTCACGTGGTGGCCCTGTTTCCGGGCCAGGGCTCCCAGTATCTGGATATGGGCAGCCGGCTGGCCATGAATTTTCCAGCCGTCATGGACAGCTTTACCCGCATGAACCGCCTGTTCGCAGAAGCGGGCCGCCCCCATCTTACCGCAACAGTGTTCCCCATTCCGGTTTTTACTAAGAAACAAAAAAAAGCAAACACCCAGGCCCTGCAGCAGACCGAGATCGCCCAGCCGGCCATCGGCGCGCTGTCCGTCGGCATGTACACTCTTTTCAAAGCCGCCGGATTCCGGCCGGACTTTACGGCCGGGCACAGTTTCGGAGAGCTGACCGCACTGCATGCGGCGGGTGTGTTCAGTGCAGACGACTTCTGTTTTCTGGCCCGGGAACGGGGCCGGGCCATGGCAGCCCCGGACGATCAAAATTTTGACGCCGGCGCCATGCTGGCCGTTGTCGGCGATATTGACAACCTGCGGACAGACCTGCAGGCGATGCCGGACATTGTGATTGCCAACTTCAACTCCGGGCGGCAGGCTGTCGTAGCCGGTCCGCAACCAGCAATCAAGGCGGCCCGCCAGGATCTCAAGGCCCGGGGATATTCAGTTATTCCCCTGCCGGTTTCAGCCGCTTTTCACACCCCCCTGGTCGACCACGCCCGCAGACCATTTGCCCGGGCACTTGAAACCGTAAAATTCAAACGGCCTGAGATTCCGGTCTATACCAATACCCTGGCGACCCCTTACCCCGCAGATCCTGAAAAAATCAGGGACATTCTCAAGGACCATATTCTCAACCCGGTACGGTTCAAAGATGAAATAGACAACATCTACCAGGCCGGCGGCCGGATCTTCATCGAATTCGGGCCCAAGAACGTACTCACCAGGCTTGTGGGCAGTATCCTTGCAGACCGGCCCCACACAGCCATCGCCTTGAATACAGGCCGTGATTCCAGTGACGTGGAAATGCGGCAGGCGGCCTTAAAAATGTGCGTCGCCGGTCTTGAAATTGAAGACATCGACCCCCATGAAAAAATATTGCCCGAACCCCCTGGGAAATCGGCCGGACGCATGCAAATTGCCTTGAACGGCAGTAATTATGTAAGCGCAAAAACCAGAACCATTTTTGAGGATGCCTTGAACGACGGTTTCACGATCCAGCAGTCTACACCTGCAAGCAGCAGCGCAACGACACCTGCGCCTGCAGTAATCCAGTCAGAATCCACGCCCCCGGCAGTGGACCACCCGGTACCACCCCAGGCACGCATAACGCACCCACCCATCTCCTTCGAAAAAGGTGAAACACCTATGAAAAGAGCTGACCAGAACCCCGGTCCGATTGATACCGGTAAAGGATCCATGGAAAATATCGAGAACAACATTGAACAGTTCTTTAAACACCAGGATGAGACTCTCAAGGTCCACTCCCAGTATCTTTCCGGCATCAAGGAATACACCGGATTGTTTTATGACCTCATGAAACAGCAGCATGCCCTGCTCAGGGAGCAGCCCGGCTTGGAGCTGCCCGCAGGAATCGAGCGCAGCATGGACCTGTTCCACACCCACCAGGGCGACACTCTCAAGGTCCACGGCCAGTACCTGGACAATCAGACAGTTTGTGTCCGTGAAGCACTGGGGCTGATCAAACAGAAAGTAACCGGGCAGCCTGTCGATAATCTGGTTCGTGGGGCTTCCCGGGTGTCTGCGCCCGGGCCGGTTTCTACCCCGGAAAGCATACAAAGCACACGTGCAACCCACAACAATCCACCACCAGAGATAGCCCCGGAAGTGACCGGTCCCAGTGAGCCTGAACCTGTGTCAATCGAGCCGGAGCCTGTCATGGAGGCAAGCAGCACGCTGCCCCCTGCCCCGGACGCCCTGAGCGAGAACGCGTCGATCCCCCTGGCCCCGTCAGCACCGGCTGCGGCACCCGCCCCACAGCCGCCGGACACCGTGCTGGCGGCTGATCTTGAATCTTTGAAAACCGCCATGCTGGCAGTCGTCTCGGAGAAAACCGGCTACCCTGCCGAAATGCTGGAACTGGACATGGACATGGAAGCGGACCTGGGGATCGATTCCATCAAACGGGTGGAGATCCTGGCCGGCTTCACAGAGCAATTCCCCGACCTGCCCGAGGCCAACCCCGATGAGCTGGCCGAATTGAAAACCCTGGGTGAGGTCATCGACAAATACCGCCGGCTGGCCCCGCCGGCAGCCGGGGCACCCGCTGCGCCCGGCACACCTGAAGCCACAAGTACCCCGGACCCCATTCAGACGCTGACCCGGGTCATGCTGGAGGTTGTCGCGGAAAAAACCGGCTACCCGGCCGAGATGCTGGAACTGGACATGGATATGGAAGCGGACCTGGGGATCGATTCCATCAAACGGGTGGAAATCCTGGCCGGTTTCACAGAGCAATTCCCCGACCTGCCCGAGGCCAACCCCGATGAACTGGCCGAACTTAAAACACTGCAGGAAGTCATTGACAAGTACCGCCGACTGGCCCAACCGGCCGCAGCCGAGCCCCCGGCATCTGATCCACGGACAGCCGCATCCCATCAGCCTGACATGGAGACACTGACCCGGGTGATGCTGGAGGTAGTCGCGGATAAAACCGGCTACCCGGCCGAGATGCTGGAACTGGACATGGATATGGAAGCGGACCTGGGGATCGATTCCATCAAACGGGTGGAAATCCTGGCCGGTGTCCAGGAACGCTTTCCACAGCTGCCCGAAGTAGACGCCGATCAGCTTGCCGGCCTGAAAACCCTGGGAGAGGTCACCGTCTGCATGGCCGCCGCAGGGCCGCAGCCCGCTACTGCGGCACCGGAAGATCAGACCGCCCCACAGGAGATCACAGCAGGTGCCCGCAGAAGTGTTGGACAGATCCGCAAACTGCCGGCACCGGACACGCTGGTATCCGGCCTGCCGCCAGACGCTGTCTGCCTGGTTACCGATGACGGCACCCGGGTGACTGCGATGCTGGCCGAAAAACTCTCCCGCCAGGGTCTGCGGGTGGTGGTCATCAGCTACCCGGAAAGCGTGGTAAAACGGAAACCAAAGCTTGCCAGCGGTATTGTGCGGCTGACAGTGGCCGATATGCGTGAAGAGAGTCTCCAGGGACTGATCGATACAATCTTGCAGCAATTCGGCAAAATTGACGGATTTATCCACCTGCACCCGCCGGCCCTGAAAAAATCACGGGAAACACTCGTCTTTCCGGAAAAAGAGATGGCGATGCTCCTGTGGGTCTTTCTGGCCGCCAAGCACCTTAAACCCCATTTGGCCGCAGACACTGCTTCCGGCCGCAGGTTTTTTATGACCGCCTGCCGGCTCGATGGGCAGTTGGGGCTGTCCGGCCGGGGATTTGGTCTGGTCTCCGGCGGGCTCTGCGGGCTCACCAAAACCTTAAACCTGGAGTGGGACAGCGTATTCGCCAGAATCGTGGATCTGGGCCCTGACAGGCCCCCGGCCGAATCCGCCGCAATCATTGCCTCGGAGCTTTTTGATCCCGACCGCCGGATCGTGGAAACAGCCTACGGGCCGGAAGGCAGGATAACCCTGGCGGCCCTGGAAGCCGAAGGTGCTTATGAAGTACGCCACAACCGCATTGACGATGCAGCGGTCTTTCTGGTGGCCGGGGGCGCAAAGGGCGTCACCGCCCGGTGCGCAATTGCTCTCGCCAGCGCCCACAAGTGCCGGTTTATCCTCATGGGACGTTCGCCCTACCAGGCCGTGCCTGATCCAGACTGGGCTGCGGGTCTTAAGGATGCAGCCGAGCTGAAGAAAGCGATTATGCTCCAACTGAAACAGGCCGGTGAACCCCCCACCCCCAAAGCAGTGGAGAACATGTACCGGGCGCTCGTGTCCCAGCGGGATATCAGCCGAACCCTGGCCGACATCCGCGCGACCGGCTCCCTGGCCGAATATATCTGTGCCGATGTAACCGATCAAAAGAGCATCCAGGACCAGCTTGCACC
This sequence comes from uncultured Desulfobacterales bacterium, assembly GCA_964636125.1. Taxonomy (GTDB): domain Bacteria; phylum Desulfobacterota; class Desulfobacteria; order Desulfobacterales; family CAJINA01; genus CAJINA01. The sequence goes on from CAZWPX010000023.1 coordinate 10,740, forward strand.
GGTGGTTGACAAGCTGGGTCCGGTGACCGGGCTTATCCACGGGGCCGGCGTCCTGGCGGATCGCCACATTGAAGACAAGACAGTGGCCGATTTCATGGCGGTTTATACGACCAAGGTAAAAGGCCTGGCAATCCTGCTCGACTGTGTGGAGACGGACCGGCTTACCCACCTGGCGCTGTTCTCTTCAGCGGCCGGATTTTTTGGAAACGCCGGACAGGCCGACTATGCCATAGCCAATGAAATCCTCAATAAATCCGCCTTCAGGTTCAAAGCCCTCAATCCCGCCTGCCATGTGAACACATTCAACTGGGGGCCCTGGGACGGCGGCATGGTGACCCCCGAGCTCAAGCGCATGTTTGCGGATAAGCACATTGCCGTAATTCCCATGGAAGCCGGTTCCCGGCTCTTTGCCAACGAGCTCTCCGCGGCCGACACCACCACCCAGATCATGGTGGGCAGTTCAATGCGGGCCCGGCCGCAGCCGGGCAGCAGCGAACTGGGTGCCTACCGCATCACCCGTCGTTTGGTGCCGGAGGACAATCCCTTTTTACAAGATCACATGATCGGCCCAAACCCCGTACTGCCCACAGTGTGCGCCGGTGCCTGGATGGCAGAAGCCTGTGAAATGCTGTATCCCGGGTTCCAGTTTTTTACGGCCACCGGGTACCGGATGTTCAAAGGAATTGTATTCGATGGCACCCAGGCCCAACACTACACGCTGGACATCGAAGAGGTCGTAAAGGATGAGGACCACATTAATTTCAATGTCACCATATCCAGCCGCAAAAAGAACGGCAAGCCGCTGCACCACTATACGTCCGGCATAGAGCTTGTCAGCCGGATCCCGGAACCGCCCCTTTATAGCCGGGTTGACTTCGAACCCGCCGGGGCCCTGGAGGGCGGACAGCTGTACCGGAACGGAACGCTGTTTCACGGCCCAATTTTCCAGGGCATTGAACGGGTCATCAACCTTGGCGAGCACGGTTTGACAGTCGAGTGCCGCCTCCCTGAAGTGGCCCACAGAGACCAGGGCCAGTTTACGATTGGAACCTTTAATCCGTACGCGGCCGACATCCAGTTCCAGTGTATGCTGGTTTGGGTACGCCGCCAGCTGGAGGCGGCCAGCCTGCCGGCCCAGGCCCAAACCGCCGAGCATTACCTGTCGGTACCGGCCGGCCGTAAATTCTACGTCTCTCTGTCCGTCAAAGCCAGCAGCTCGGCCAGTGTCACGGCCGACATCACCACCCACGACCGGGAGGGGCGTATCTATTCAAGAATCGCGGGTGCCACCGTCATTGTCAGTAAACAGCTGGACAGGCTTTTTTCAAAGACGGGATAGTCACAGGGGACCCATGCAAAAATCAATTGCCATTGTCGGCATCGCGACAACCTTTGGCCGCACGGACAGCCTGGCCTGTTTTGAGCGCAGGCTTTATGAGGGTGATTTCCCGGCAACCGAACACGCGTTGGAACCGGGCGGCAAACGCTCAGCCGAGGAACGCCAGGCAGCGATAGAGAGCATCACGGCTGCGGCCACGGAAAACGCAGGGCTGAACCCGGCCCAAGCGAAGTCAGCCCAGGCCTTCACTGTTGTGGCGGCCGACGCCGGGTTCGACCTCACCGACAATGAGCCTGCAGGATTTGCCACAGAGACCCGGCTCATAGCCGCCCTGGCAACCGCCCGGCAGCTGCTCGCGGATAAAAAAGCTGCGGCCGTTCAGGTAGCGGCCATGGGCCGCGCCGGCAGCGGCGCTGTTGTCCTTAAAAGTTTCGACCGGGCTGCCCGGGATCAGGATCGCATTTATGCGGTGATTGACACCCTGGGCCCTGGAACGGTTTTAAGCGCTGACGCCGCCTCAACGGCTGGTTACCTGGAAATTTGCGGTCAGAATATAGAGGCGCTGTTCAAGGGGGCAACGCCCCTGGGCAGCAGTTTTAGCAATGCACCCCAGAAGCGCGCCTGTGCGTTGGGCCGCTCTGATTACATCAGCCCTGATGGGGTTGGCACCCGCCACAATGCCAGCCTGATGGCCGGCCTGATAAAAACGGCCCTGGGCCTGTATCACCACTATATCCCGGCCTGTCCGGCCTGGACGGCGCCCGCAAACCGCGACCTTTGGAAAGAGAGCCCTTTTTATGTACCGAACAGTTCGCGCTACTGGTTTAGAGACAAAGATCGTGCCGCCCGGAAAGCCGCGATTGTACTGCTAAGCGAAACCGCAGGCGGCCATCTGCTCCTGTCGGAGAGCACTTCCCGGCCTCCGGCAGTTGGGTCCTACCTGCCCTGTGCCGGTCCCTTCTGCCTGCCGCTGACCGGGAACAGCCCAGCGGATTTAACCACACGACTGGAACAGGTAGAATTACAGCTCGCCCAAAAGGCCAACCTGCCCGGCTTTTGCAAAGAACAGTATCGCGAATTTTCCCGGAATGAACACGCCCCATACGCTTTGATGCTCGTGGCCGGCACAACAGACGCAATGGCCCGGGAAGCCCGGTTCATCCGCAAGATGCTGCCCGGCAGTTTTGACAAACTGGCTGATATCAAGACACCCCGGGGCAGTTATTTCAGCGCCCGCCCGCTGGGCAGTAAAGGCAAAGTAGCCTTTGTCTATCCGGGCATTGGCAGTGCCTATGTGGGACTGGGGCAAGACCTGTTCCACATGTTCCCCACCCTCGCGGGCCAGTTGGGTCAACTGGTCCCCGATGTCGGCCAGGTATTGAAAGCCCGGTCGCTTTACCCCCGTACGATCGCCCCACTTTCCAAAGAGCAGCTCAAAACCCTGGAACGTCGGCTGCGCAACGATATCATGGCGGTGTCTGAGTGCGGCATTGCTTTTTCAGTGCTATACACCATGATCATGGCCGGATATTTCAAGCTGATCCCGGACATGGCCCTGGGTTACAGTATGGGCGAAGCCTCCATGATGGCTTCTCTCGGTGTATGGGAAAACCCCGGGCGTCTCAGCCGGCGGTTGCGCGAAAACAGCGCCTTCAGAAAAGACCTGCACGCAGAGCTGTCCGCCGTGCGCAGTTCGTGGGGGCTGGAGGCGCCGGCAGCGGGTGAACCCGACAAAATCTGGGAGTCGTATACCCTTTTTGCGGACCGGGCTGTGGTCCAGGCAGAAGTAGAACAGGCCGACCGGGTATATCTGACACTGATCAATACCGACAACGAGGTCGTCATTGCCGGGGACCCGGCCGCATGTGAGCAAATTGCCATAAAACTGGGCTGCACCTATTTCCCTTTGCACCTCGATCTTGCGATTCACAGTGAGCCGGCTTCCCGGGTGTATCCTGATCTTGTGGAACTGTACCGCCTGCCGGTCGTAAAAAACAGCCCCATCAAATTTTATTCGTCCTCCTGCTACCTGCCGGTGCCCCTGCGCAGCAAGGCGGTCGCCCACACCATTGCCAAGGCCTTCTGTGACCCGGTGGATTTTCCGAGACTGGTCCGCAAAACCTGGGACGACGGTGCCCGAATCTATATTGAAACCGGCCCGCGCCAGACCTGCTCCTTATGGATCAATGAAATTTTAAAAGATAAACCCTTTGCGGCCGTACCGCTGAATATTAAAGGCGCCGGAGACAAACCGGCCCTGGCCCGTGCCATGGCGCAGCTGGTGGGCCAGCGGGTAAAGATAGATCTCGGGTGCCTTTTTTAAATGATGCCGGCCACAGACACAAGCGTCTGCCAAAAGGCGTGGAAGAATATTAACGCAGGTCAGGGTGCGAGCGCAGCTAGTTCCCTGACAGAAGCACACAAACGGGGAACCGGGAACCTTGAACCCGGAACCCCGACTCACTAGAGGATCTATGGAAAAGATTGCCATCATCGGTGTGTCCTGCCTGTTTCCGGGAGCCCACAACAGCTCCGCGTACTGGCAGAACCTGCTGGATGGAAAAAATTTCAAATCCACGGCCACCCGCCGGCAGATGGGCGTCGATCCCAAAGATTACTTTTCAGCGCAGCCCGGAGAGGCCGACCGCTACTACTGCATGCAGGGCGGTTACATCCGCGACTTTGAATTCGATCCCACCGGCTACCGGCTGCCGCCTGAAGATCTGGCCCGGCTTGATGACCTTTTCAAGTGGTCACTTTTTGTGTCCCGGAACGCCTTGACGGACAGCGGTTATATAGACAAACCCGCAGCGTTGTCGCAGTGCGGCGCCATCCTGGGCAACCTCTCCTTTCCCACCAAGTCCTCCAACCACCTGTGCCTCCCCATTTGCCACCAGGCCGTGGAAGCCTCCCTGCGCAGGTACCCGGACAATGAAGATTTTGAACTGGCGCCTTTCAGTCCGCCGCGCACGGTTGCCGACGACAACCTGATGATTTCGGGATATCCAGCCGCCGTGATTGCCCGGGCATTCGATCTGCAGGGGCCGCATTTTTGCCTTGATGCAGCCTGTGCCTCCTCCATCTATGCGGTCAAACTGGCCTGCGATTATCTTTCCACGGGCCGGGCCGACATGATGCTGGCCGGGGCGGTAAGTGCGGCCGACCCCTTATTTATTCACATGGGCTTTTCCATCTTTCAGGCCTACCCCGCGAACGGAAAATCCTCCCCCTTCGATAAAAACTCCCGGGGCCTGGTGGCCGGTGAAGGGGCGGGTATGTTTGTTTTAAAGCGCCATGCCGATGCGGTCAGGGACGGGGATAAAATCTACGCCTCGATCCTGGGTGTCGGGCTCTCCAATGACGGCCGCGGTCAGTCGGTCCTGGCACCAGGCATGGATGGCCAGAACGTGGCCTACGAACGCGCCTATGCCCAGGCCGCCATCGACCCCAAGGACATTGCCTACGTGGAGTGCCATGCCACCGGCACCTTGCTGGGAGACAAGGTGGAGCTCGATTCCATGGACACCTTCTTCGGAAAACACGGCGCATCACCGCTGGTGGGTTCCTGCAAATCAAACATGGGGCATCTGTTAACAGCCGCCGGCATGGCCGGTATGCTGAAAACCATCTTTGCCATGTCTAAGGGCATCATCCCGGCAACCATCGGCCTTGAGGAAGCCATCGGATCAAAAAGCAACGTGATATCGGCCCAACAGATTCCGGTGGTCAACACACCCTGGCCCGGGGCCCCGGAGGCCCGCCGCGCCGCTGTGAACGGCTTCGGATTTGGGGGTGCCAATGCCCATATCATCCTGGAGTCCCCGCCGCACAGCCCGGAAGGCTCATCTCCGGCGCAAAGTCCGCCCAGGGCCGCCAGCAGGGTCATCCACCTGTTCGAAGATGAGCCGGACAAGGACTGTGCCCCGTGCGCCCTGGCGATCACCGGTATGGATGCACTGTTCGGCCCATGCCGGGGAATAGCCGAGTTCCGCCGCACCACCTGCGACGGTCTGCAACAGTTTGTCGATCTGCCTGAAAAACGTTGGAAGGGTATCGATCAATACGACGCGCTCTTGAAAAACTACGGGTTCGGAGACGGCCTGCCGCCCCGGGGTGCCTACGTGGATCATTTCGACCTGGATTTTCTGGGATTCAAAATTCCACCCAACAAAGATGACCGCCTGATCCCCCAGCAGCTTATGGCCCTCAAAGTGGCCGACAAAGCTATCCGCGATGCGGAAATTACAGAAGGTGCCCAGGTGGCGGTCCTGGTGGCCATGGGCACTGAGCCCGCCCTGCACCAGTTCAGGTCACGGGTCAACCTTGACACCCAGATAAAAACCAGTTTTGAAAAAGCGCATGTCGCGTGCGCAGACCCGTCCGGGGAAACCCTTGTAGAGAACATAAAAAACAGCCTCCACGGCGTGGCCCGCACCAACCGCTACACAAGTTTTATCGGCAACATCATGGCCTCCCGCATTGCATCCATCTGGGATTTTTCCGGCCCGGCCTTTACGGTATCTTCGGAAGAAAATTCGGTTTTCAAGGCCCTGGACGTGGCCCGGCTGCTGCTGGACGACCGGAACATTGAGGCAGTTGTGGTGGCAGCCGTGGACCTGTCCGGCGGGTTTGAGCAGGTGCTTTTAAAGAACAGGCGGCTGAAGATCAATACCGGCCGGCCCACCTTGAGTTTTGACCAGGATGTAAATGGCTGGATGGTCGGCGAAGGCGCGGGCGCGGTAGTGGTCAAACGCCGTGATGATGCCCTGGCGGACAACAGTCGCATCTATGCCACCGTGGACGCATTGGGGTTTGCCGCGGGCGACGATAAAGACGCGGTCACCCGGGCCTGCCGGCATACCTTTGACTGTGCCGGGATAAATCCGGGTGAGATTGCCTACCTCGAGGTGCACGGCAGTGGCATCGGGGCCGAAGACGAGGCTGAAATAGCAGGCCTGCTGGAGGCCTACCAGGCACCCGGGTCACCCCTTAGATGCGCCATCGGGAGTGTCAAGGCCAACATCGGACACACCTTTGCGGCGGCCGGCATGGCCAGCCTGATTAAAACAGCCCTGTGTCTCTATCACCGCTATATCCCGCCCACACCGGCGTGGTCGGGACCCAAATATCCGGAAAAGTGGGCCAAGAGTCCTTTTTTTGTACCCACAGAGTCCAGAACCTGGTTTGTGGACGGCTCCGGCCAGACCCGCCGGGCGGCCATCAACTCCATGGGGGCCGACCACAGCTGCCACCACCTGCTCCTTTCCGATGAACCATCCCAAACCGGGCCCCGACGAGGTTACCTGTCCAGCCTGCCCATGACCCTTTTCCCCCTGGCGGCTGACAGCCGCAAGGCACTTGAAGGTGAACTGGACGCATTGACAACCGCCCTTTCAGCGGATCAAAAACTCGCGACCACAGCCGGAAAGTTTTTCAAACGTTTTAAAACCCGGGAGGCCTGCGAATTCCGGATTTCAATTGTCGGTAAAAGCCGCAGCGAGATATATGATGAAATCGAAACTGCCAAAGTCGGCCTGCCCCAGGCCTTTGCGGAAAACGGGTCCTGGCGTTCTGAAAACGGGAGTTGTTTTACCTGTGAGCCGTTAGGCCCAGCCGGCAAGGTTGCCTTTGTTTACCCCGGCGGCTTTAATTCGTATATCGGCATAGGCCACAGTCTTTGCCAGCTTTTCCCGGAAGTACACGAACGTGCCGGGACCTACACCTCCAGCCTGGGAGAAATTATCGGGCATGATCTTCTAAGTCCCCGGAGTATGAGCACGCTGTCGGACACCGAACTCAAAGAGCTTTCGGAACAGCTGTTCAACACGCCCTCGGTTATGTTCGAAAGCGGCATCATGTCCGCTATATTGTGCACGGACATTATCAGGGAGAGCTTCGCGGTTTCACCGGACCAGGCCCTGGGTTACAGCATGGGCGAGATCTCCATGCTGTTTGCCCTGGGGGTCTGGGATAAGGCGGATCGGATCCGCAAAGCGTTTAACGAATCCTCTGTTTACAAGCTGCGCCTGTCGGGCTCCATGGAGAATGTCCGCGCGGCCTGGAACCTGGACCCATCCGAATCCGAGAATAAGAAGATATGGTACAGCTACAAGCTGGAAGCGGCGCCGGAGCAGGTCCGCAGAGCCCTGGAAAAAGACCTGGCCATCTCCAGGGGCCGGTCGGCCTACCTGATATTTGTAAATACGCCCCAGGAGGTGGTGATTGCCGGCTATGACCAGGCTTGCAAGCGGGTGATCAGGGATCTGGGCTGCAACTATTTTGAAGTTTCGGTGAGTGACGCCATTCACAGCGAACTGGTCAGGCCGGATTACGAAGCCCTGATCAACATGCATCGCCTGCCGGTAAACCCGGTGCCTGATATCGACTTTTACTCCGCCTTTGACTTTGCCCCCATTGTCATGGACAGCGAAGAGATTGCCCGACGCGTGGCTGACATTTACACCCATGAGATCGATTTCCAGCAACTGATTGAAAAGGCCTACCAGGATGGCGGGCGGATTTTTATTGAGCTGGGACCGCGCAACAACTGTACCCGCTGGACCGATGAAATCCTCCAGGGGCAGCCACATCTGGCGGTGGCCACCAATGAAAAGGATGTCGATGAACACGCCACCATTATCAAGGTGATTGCCAGCCTCTTTTGTCACCAGGTTTCCGTGGACCTTTCACCTTTGTACAGTCAGTCAAAAATGAAATCGGTCTCCAAGCGTCTGCTGAATAAATCCATCGTTCTCGGGGGGCAGACCATTGACGCCCAGATCAATACCGAAAAAAATCGTCAGTTGTTTGCCTCCTTTGGCCGGTATCCGGTTCTCACTGAACCGGTCGTTGACACCGCGGTCCAGCCCAAAGCGGAAGCGGCCGCCCCCTTGATCACCCCCACTGCAACAGGTACGGAACCCCTTGTGAAAACTGAAAAGCACTTCAATGCGAATCTTTCCCGGTTGAACACTGTCCACCAGGCGTTTTTAGATCATCGCCTGGACGGCGCCCGCCAGATTCACGATCTGATTGAACTTCAGCTCGCCCGGGCAGGCCAGATGCCTGCAGCCGACCCGGATGGCGACACCGGGTCGAATGCCCGGCCCCCTTCCCCGTCGGCCGGGGGGCAGGCTCAGAGGTTGGGCTTGCCGGTGGTCCCGAAAGCAGTCAAACCACCGGTTCGCCAAGCGGTGGTCTGGGATCAGGCGGACCTGCTCGAGTTCGCCCAGGGCAGCATTGCCAACGTATTCGGCGAAGAATATAAAATCATCGACAGCTACCCCCGGCGGGTGCGCCTGCCCATGCAGCCCTACCTGCTGGTGTCCCGGGTAACCAAACTCGATGCCCACTGCCACGAATTCAAGCCCTCTACCATGACAACTGAATATGATATCCCGCGCGACTTCTGGTACTCTGTGGACGGACAGATTCCCTGGGCCGTATCGGTTGAATCCGGGCAGTGCGACCTGCTGCTGATCAGTTATCTCGGTATCGATTTCAGCTGCATGGGCGACCGGGTTTACCGTTTGCTGGACTGCACCCTGACCTTCCTGGAAGACATACCCATGGAGGGCGATACCCTGCGGTATGATATCCGCATAAACTCTTTTTCAAAGAGCGGAGACAGCCTGCTCTTTTTCTTCAGCTACGAGTGTTTTGTGGAAGAGACCATGGTATTGAAAATGGATGGCGGCTGTGCCGGTTTCTTTACCGATGAGGAGCTGGATGCCGGCCGGGGGATACGCCACACCGCGAAAGAGCTGGCCGAACGCGCCCGCATCGAAAAGCACTCTTTTACGCCCTATTTGCACTGCAACCGGCAGCAGTTCGAGAAAGCGGACCTGCTCAAAATAACCCGGGGTGATCTGGGTGGATGTTTGGGCGCCCACTATGCCCGCCCCGGTTACAACCCCTCTTTAAAAATGGCCACTGAACAGATGCTGATGCTGGACCGCATTGAATCCATCGATGTGACGGGCGGGGCCTGGGGGCTGGGAAAAATCGTGGCCTGCAAAGAGCTGGCGCCGGGCCACTGGTACTTTCCCTGCCACTTCAAGGACGACGAGGTGATGGCTGGCTCTCTGATGGCGGAAGGCTGCGGACAATTGCTGCAGTTTTTCCTGCTGTATATCGGCATGCACACCCGGGTCCAGGATGCCCGTTTCCAGCCCATCTGGAACCTGCCCCAGAAAGTCAGGTGCCGGGGTCAGGTAACCCCCGCCGACAACCTGCTGACCTATCGCATGGAGATCAAGGAAATCGGGCTCACCCCCCACCCCTATGCCGTGGCCGATATCGATATCCTCCTGCAGGATAAAAACCGGGAAGATAAGATTGTGGTCGATTTTGGTAGCCTGGGAGTGCAGCTGGTTGAAAAAAGCGCGGATGACCCCTATAAAGCAGTGCTGCCCATGGCAGCAAACGAAACGCCTGCAACAGTGCCGGAACCGGAAACACCCGAGAAACGGCCCCTGTTTGACAGGTATCATTTTGAGCATTTTGCCACAGGCTCCCTCACGGAGTGCTTCGGGCCGGAGTTTGCTGTATATGAGGGCCGGGTGGCACCGCGGACACCCAATACAGATTTGCAGCTGACATCACGGGTCATCCGTATTGTGGGCGAACGGCACGACTTTTCAAAGCCGGCCTATGCCCTGGCCGAATACGATGTCCCCGCAAAGGCATGGTATTATACCGGTAATGCGCATGGGGCTGTCATGCCTTACGCCATTATCATGGAAATCGCCCTGCAGCCCTGCGGGTTTATTTCGGCCTGGATGGGCACCACCCTGCTCTATCCGCAAACAGATTTTTTCTTCCGGAACCTGGACGGCCGGGGTAAACTGCACCGGGATATCGATTTGCGCGGGAAAACTATTATGAACAAGGCCACCTTGCTGAACACGGCCGCCATGGGCAACACGATTATCCAGACATTTGAGTTTGAGATGCAGGTTGACGGTCAGCGCTACTACTCCGGCACGGCCGCGTTCGGCTATTTTGTGGCCGCCGCCCTGACAGACCAGGTCGGGCTGGATAATGGCATTGACAACCACCCCCTGACGGGAAAAAAATACATCCGGGATGCCGTTGTGAGCACCATCGACCTGCAAACGGCCGAGGCCAGAGCAAGATACTATACGGGCCTGGAGTCAAAACCCCACTATCGGTTGGCCGGACCGCAGCTTGATTTCCTCAATTCGGTCCAGATTGTAGCCGACGGCGGCCGCCAGGGACTGGGCTACATTTACGCGGACCGCCAGATCCAGACATCCGACTGGTATTTTAAATGTCATTTCTACCAGGACCCGGTCATGCCCGGGTCGCTGGGAGTAGAATCGGTCATGCAGGCCCTTGAAGTCTTTGCCCTGCATCAGGATCTGGGGCAGCAGTTTAAGTCCCCCCGCTTTACCCAGATCGAAGACACCATCATCTGGAAATACCGCGGGCAGATCAGCCCGGAAATTGATGCCATGGCCATCGAAGTTCACATAACAAAGATTGAAAGAGAAGCCGACCGGGTAATCGTCATCGGCGATGCTGGACTGTGGAAGGACAAAATCCGGATCTATGAAATAAAGGATATCGGGTTGTGTATTGAGGAAGCAAACGTTAGCCGATTAAGGAAAAGGTGATCATGACCACATGCGGACTCTCTTTGGCGGATGGATTTATTGACCAGGGTTTCAACTGGGCTATCGATAAGAACGCCGTCGGTTTCGATACAAAGGCTTTCAAGGCTGGACTGGGGGATCTTGCGAAACCCTGTTATATTGTCAACGATAACCAGACCCTGGGGATCAGCAACCAGAGGTTGGAAAGCCCTGCCCAGGAAGATCCGGAGGTGTTGCTGCGCCCGCTGGCCTATGCACCGGTCTTTACGGCCAGGCACCTGGGTGATACCGAATTCCGCAAAACGCATGGTACCGCCTACAGCTACTACACCGGGGCCATGGCCAATGGAATCGCTTCCGAGGAGTTGGTCATTGCCATGGGAAAGGCCGGTTTCCTGGGCTCTTTTGGAGCCGGCGGCCTGGTGCTCTCCCGGGTAGAGGCCGCCATACAAAAGATCCAATCCGAACTCCCGGACGGCCCCTATGCATTCAACCTGATTCACAGCCCCGGTGAACCAGCCGTTGAGCGTGGCGTTGTGGACCTGTATCTCAAATATGGGGTCCATTGTACCGAGGCGGCGGCCTATATCACTTTGAATCCCAACGTGGTTCTCTATCGGGTGGCTGGTCTCGGTCTCACCCGTGATAACAACATAGAGATCAAAAACAAAATCATCGCCAAAATATCCCGCCGGGAGGTGGCCCAGAAATTCCTGGAGCCGCCGCCTGATAATCTGGTCGCCCAGCTTTTGTCTCAAAACCGCATCACCCGGGAACAGGCCCAGCTGGCCGCGCGGGTGCCCATGGCCGATGACATCACCGTGGAGGCGGATTCCGGCGGTCATACCGACAACCGCCCCCTGGTCGCACTGCTCTCTTCGATCATCTCACTGCGCGACGAGATGCAGGCCAAATACCGGTATGCCCAAAACATCCGGGTAGGGGCCGCCGGGGGCATCAGCACCCCGGAATCCGCCCTGGCCGCCTTTGCCATGGGCGCCGCATTTGTGGTGACCGGCTCGGTCAACCAGGCCTGCCGTGAAGCGGGCGCCTGTGAACACACCCGTAATCTGTTGGCCCAGGCCGACATGGCCGATGTGATCATGGCCCCGGCCGCCGACATGTTCGAAATGGGAGTCAAGCTCCAGGTATTGAAAAGGGGCACTTTTTTCCCCATGCGGGCCAAAAAGCTTTACCAACTCTACAACACCTACAATGCCATTGAAGAGATTCCCCCGGCAGAGCGCCAGAAAATCGAAAAGCAGGTTTTCCAGCAGGATCTGGACACGGTCTGGAAAGAGACCAAAGCATTTTTTGAAGTTCGCGACCCGGATCAGATCCAAAAAGCCAGCGCTAATCCCAAGAAAAAAATGGCCCTGATCTTCAGGTGGTATCTCGGCCTGGCCTCAAGGTGGTCCAATACCGGCGACCCAACCCGCAAAATGGACTACCAGATCTGGTGCGGACCTTCCATGGGCGCATTCAATGCCTGGGTAAAAGGCACCTACCTGGAAGAGGTCGACAACCGCCAGGTCGTGGCGGTGGCCCGGCACATCATGACCGGGGCGGCCTATTTAAACCGGATCATGGCTCTAAGAAACCAGGGCCTGTCAATTTCACCGGAGTACAGCCGGTATGTGCCCAAAAAGCCAGTTTGAACCACTGGTGTAAAAAGCCATTCCCGGGCAAACTCTCACCATGAGAGTAGCCGGGCACCCCTGTTGACAGGAAACCAATGAGCCGCCGCAGGCGTACCTCATTCAACGTTCGATGTTGAGCGTTGGATGTTCAATGTTCTGTTTTTCAAGCTTCTAAACACCTTTCCCGGAACAGATAAATTTTTCAATTCTGCCCCTTGACAGCCTCCTTTTAATCGCTTATCGTAGATAGACGATTAAATAACAGCAGGGAGGCCCCCTTTTGCCCAGACCAATCGATATAAGCTTTGACGATGAACAGCTTGCCGGGATTTTCAAAGCCCTGGCCCACCCCGCACGCCTGACCATTATCGAGCACCTCAAAAGGGTGAACTGCTGTGTCTGCGGCGAAATTGTGGAAATTCTGCCCCTGTCGCAGTCCACTGTAAGCCAGCACCTGAAGCACCTGAAAACCGCAGGCCTGGTGAAAGGCGAAATAGAGGGGCCGCGCACCTGCTACTGCATTGACCATGACATCCTTAATCGTTTCAAAGCGGCAGTTGCCGAACTGTAACCCCCCAACCCCTTTTAGGAGTATCGGAAATCACATGGATAAAGAAAAAACCCCGGCTTGTGACTGCAATTCAGCAGCATCCAACAGTCCGCCACCCGGAACCCAGCCCGTAACCCTGATGGATAAAATGCCTGCCATGGCCACACTTGCTGATGACGAACCCTGCTGCGGACCGCCGGCGGGTCCGCCCGCAAGTCCGGATGAAAAACCGGGTTATGCCATCCGCAGTTTTGTAGATGGCTTCCTTTCGACCGGCGCAGGAAAGATACCCATTGTAAAAACCCGGATGGGCTTGCAGGATATCCTGGGTTCAGTGTTGACCCGCATCGGCATCGGGCGCAACGATTACAAGGTTGCCCCGGGCCTGTACGCGGTCGGCAGCCCGGACGAAGCTGCACCGGTGATTGTAACCGCCAACTACAAGCTGAGCTTTGACCACGTGCGCAGGGAACTGGGTGGGCAAAGTATCTGGCTGCTGGTTCTGGATACACGCGGGATAAATGTCTGGTGTGCCGCGGGCAAGGGTACGTTTGCCACCGGGGAACTGGTGAAAAGAATCATCGAATCCGGCCTTGATAAGGTGGTGGACCACCGCAAGGTAATCGTCCCCCAGCTGGGTGCCACCGGCGTCGCCGCAAAAAGTGTAAAAAAACTGAGCGGTTTCCGGGTGATCTGGGGGCCAATCCGGGCTGCTGACATCCCGGCCTTCATTGCGAACGGGCTGCAGGCCGACCGGGACATGCGGCTGGTCACCTTTACGCCCGTCGAGAGGCTGGTCCTGATACCGGTTGAGATCTCACTGGTGCTCAAACCCGCCCTGTGGGTCCTGCTGGCACTGTTTATCCTGTCTGGAATCGGCCCGGGCATCTTCTCTTTTGCGGGCGCCTGGCAACGGGGCCTGTGGGCCGCCCTTTCCATCCTGCTGGGCATCCTGGCCGGCGCGGGCCTGGCACCGCTGCTGCTGCCCTGGCTCCCGGGAACGGCCTTTGCGGCCAAAGGCTTCATGACAGGATCGGTCCTGGTACTGCCGGCCGCAATTGCAGCGGGCCTTACCTACGGGTTCAGCGCTTTCCTGGCATTGCTGGGCCTGGCAGCCGCATTGAGCTCCTATCTGGCCATGAATTTTACCGGCACCACCCCCTACACGTCGCCGTCCGGGGTTGAAAAGGAGATGCGCAGATTCATCCCCATTCAGGCCACCCTGGCGGTCTGCGGCCTGGTGTTGTGGATAGTATCTGCGTTTTGATATCGTTTTTACACGTTCAACCAAGTTGATACTTACAACCAAGATGGAGAAGAGGTTCAATCCATGAAAGATTTCAGACACCTGCCAGACGTCACCACACTGGCTTACGATAGCTCTAAATGCGTGGGCTGCAAAGCCTGTGCAACCGTTTGCCCCCACGGCGTTTTCGAAATGAATGCCAAAAAAGCCCACCTGGTGGACCGCAACGGCTGTATGGAATGCGGAGCCTGTGCCCTGAACTGCCCATCCGTGGCCATCACCGTTACCCCCGGCGTCGGCTGTGCCGCCTACATTATTCAGTCCTGGATAAAGGGCAAGGAAAACGCGGCCTGCGGCCCTGGTTCGGGCTGCTGTTAACTTCAGCCCCTGGCACTTTATCCACATGAAGTTGTTTTTACGCGAGCCCTTATCAAGGAGGAAATTCATGAAGAGAGCATTTTGTGAAGTATTTCTGGCAGTTGTATTGACAATCACCCTTGTTCAGGCCGTCGCTGCCGGACCGGTAATGGACCGGATTCTTAAAAAAGGTGAACTGGTAGTGGGCACCACCGGCGAACAGCCGCCTTTGAACGCCAGGTCTAAAAATGGAGAAATTATCGGTATGGACGCCGATATCGCCCGGATCATCGCCCAGGGGCTGGGGGTAGAGCTCGCTTTCAAAGCCATGCCTTTCAACGACCTGCTGCCGGCAATTGAAGCCGGTAAAATAGACATGATTATCTCCAGCATGACAATTACACCCCAGCGCAACCGTAAACTCGCCTTTGTGGGACCTTACTACATGTCCGGCAAAGGCCTCTTGACCAAATCAAAGAACCTGTCCAGTATGCAAAAATCGAACGCCCTTAATGACAGCAGATTTTCTGTGGCGGTGTTGAAAGATTCCACCAGTCAAAAATTTGCCGAGCAGACTGCGCCCAAGGCTCAAATCGTAGAAACCAAGTCTTACGACGCGGCCATCGGCATGCTGCTGGTAGACAAAGTGGACGCCGTCATAGCAGACTTTCCGTTCTGCGCATTCTCAGCTTACCGCTATAAGGACAAAGGTCTGGTGGCTGGTGAATCACCGATCTCATTTGAACCGCTGGGGATCGTGGTTCGCGAAGACGCTTTGATGATCAACTGGCTTGAGAATCTCATCGAAATGCTGAAAGGAACAGGAATATTGAAACAACTCCATGGCCGCTGGTTCAGAGACGGTTCCTGGATCAAGGATCTGCAATAGTCAACGACTGCGTCCCTTTCTCTGATGCCGGCATAGCAGGTGTAAAACCTGCTATGCCAGATCCGGGTTTTAAAGTTTTGGCGTAAAGTCCCCCGTTGACAATCTAACCGGCCTGCGATAATTTGAATAATAATCGTTCGATTTACCAGATGTTTCCATTATCTGAGCTACACCTGAATCTGGCGCACAATTCATATTAAAATTTAATTTGTTTCTCCAAATCAAATTCTCTCCATCCGCCAAAGCGGAAAGACAAATCGGTTAAGCACCAGCAGAATCTGAAATAGTACTGATGGGAAATCTAAAAATACGAGCGTGATAACTGTAGACTTTAAGATTGCCAAGGAGGGGTAACCAATGCCGGTAAAATTCAATCAATACTACACCATCATTAGTGAAAAGCGGGAAACCTACGGGAAATACATGATCAAGGAGTTTATACCGGGTATGAATTCCCTGGGAATTCATATTGTCGCCGGCTGGATCGTACTGGTGGGCGGCTACAGTGAAATTTTTATTGAAGGCATGAGCAGTGACCTGGAACTCATCGAAAAGGCGTTGCGGAATCAAAAATTTTACAAATTAAGGGATACGCTGCTCACTTATGTAAAATCTTATAAGACAAAAGTCCTTGTCTCCACCGGTGAAAAAGACGCCTACTCGACTGATTACGATGATGAGACCATTAAATTCAACCAGACATGGGATGTCATCGCCCAATCCTGGGACGATTATAAAGACTATGTCGTTAACGAATACTATCCCTTGCTGGAAGCCTCCGACATCTCGGTCGCCGGAGAGTGGGAGGTCCTGATCGGAGACGGCCCGCATATTATCTGTGAGGGACGTGTGCGTGACAGTGCCAAACTGATAAGCACCATCCAGAGTAAAAAGTTCCGCACCGCACGGCGAAAATTGAAGGGGCTGGTCGAAAACTTTGAAACCCGCATTTTATCAGCACACATACGCAAGGTCGTGGGGTACAAGTCCGCCAGCTATCATATGCTGGAAGCCTAACTTCTAAAAAGCACCAATAACCGTGCCGAACAGATCCAGCACAGGTTTGGGATAAAGTCCCAGCCCCAGGGCCAAGGCCGCCAGGGCCAGCAGGGGCAGGCTCATGGATAGAGACGGGTCGGATGGCGGATGGCCTGATACGGATGGTTTTTGCGGGCCAAAAAAGATCCGGATACCGACCAGAAACGTGTACACAAGGGTTAAGATGGTTGAAAGTACCGCCAGCAGGACGACAAACAGCCCCATGGGCGAGCTGTGAAATGCCTTGAAGGCCCCCACAAACAGTATCCATTTGCCCACAAACCCACTGGTAGGCGGCAGGGCGGAAAGAATAAGCGCGGCCGAAAACCAGAGTACCCCGGTCAGGGGCATGCGCGACCAGAGGCCCCCCATATCTTTCAGCTTCCGTGACTCCACGTGATAAACCAAAATTCCGGCTGTTGAGAACAGGATCGCCTTGCCGATTATGTGGCTTAAGAAATAGAACATGCCCCCCGTGACTCCCCAGACTGTCATGACACTTATGCCAAGCACCGAATAAGAAATCTGGCTGATCGTGGAACAGGCGCAGAACCGTTTGACGTCTGTCTGGGCCAGCGTCAACAGGGCCCCGTAGATCATGGTAGCGGTGGCCAGAATCAGCATGGGGAGAACCAGCGGGGTAAGCTCATTTTGAAGAGGTAAAATCAGGACCCGCACTGCCACGTAAACGGCTATATTGGCATAAATCGCCAGCAAGCCTGCGATGCAGGTGGGATGCTCGGCATGCACCCAGGGCATCCAGACGTGCAGCGGTATGATGGCCAGTTTGGTCGCCAGACCCAGTAAAATGATAACCGCGATCCAGATGGTCACGGGATTGCCCGCCAGACGCGGTAATTCGGCAATTTCGAAACTTCCAATCTGCACGTACCCCATGATGATGCCGATCAGGAAAAATGTTGCTCCAACAACCCCCCAGAAAAGACACATCAGGGCAACCTTGTAGCGCGTAATATAATCGGAATATCCGAATTGTGCCATGATGAAGTAAAGGGGAATAATGGTTAACAGCTCCATGAAAAAGTAGACCGACAACAGATTCGTGGCAAAGGCAACCCCCATAAAACCGGTGGGGAAGAAAAGATAGAGCAGAAAGAACCGGCGGAAATAGAGATTGTAGACCCGGTGGGAACATTGTCCGTATATAAGCTCGATCCGGTGTTCGACGTAGTGAAGCGAGTAGATGGCCAGGGCCAGGCAAATCAGGTTGATAATCAGGGCCATAGGCAGGCTTAAACCGTCCGCCAGCATATTAAGACTGACTTCAGGGCCGATGAAATACTGCTCACGCAGGACCTCGCCCCCATATACGCGGATACCCGCAAAGCCCAGCAGCAACGTGGTGTAGACGAGCGTGGCGATGGTAATCCACCCGGGTAAATGGCTTTTCCGGGCGCTGCGGGTGAACCCTGTCACGGCTGCCGCTACCAGCGGCAGGCCCACTATCTGGAGAAGTAAATAGGGCATGGTTTTATCCGGTCCAATAGATCATGATCCACAATAATACGATGAAAAACAGTAAAATATGTGTCAGGTTAAAAGAGAGCAGCTTGACCTCCGTTTTTAAATAGCGGGCCCGGGCATGGATGAACTCCGGAAGGGCGGTCAGCTTTTTGTGAAAGAGATAATCGTTTCTCTCTTCAGTGCCCACGGCCCACCGGGGCGATGCTTTCAAGGTTGTCACGACTCCCAGCAGGGCGCGCTCCATGTTTTCAAAAAAGCGTTGCAGCGGCTTTTCGCAAAAAAGGATAAATTGCCGCCCCGGCAGACGCAGGAACCAGTCGGCATCCAGATTGACGGCCCGCATTTCAGCCGGGTAGTAACCGGAGAGAACCAGCAGCGTGAAGGCCAGCGCCCCGAACATGAGCAACTCCAGGACGCCGATCACGTGAAAAGCGGTGTAGGGTATGAAATCAACCGGATACGGCAAAATACGGTAAAGAGGGTCTGGATAGACACCCAAGAACACACAGATGAAGGCCGCCATGCCCATGGCCAGGCGCATGTTGATCGGGGGCTCCTTGGTCCGGATGCCGGAATCATGACCGAAAAAGATAAAAAAGGGCACCTTGATGCCGGCGTGGTGAAACACGCCCGCGGAGGCGAACAGCAGCATGAACCAGACGATGGTTAAATGCTCCTCGGCCACGGCGGTAATCGTCATGGATTTGCTGATAAAACCGCTGAAAAGCGGAAAGGCCGAAATGGAGGCCGCCCCGATCATGCAGCAGACCGCTGTATAAGGCATGGTTTTATAAAGTCCCCCAAGGTCGGTCCCCCTTATTTTACCGGTCATATGCAAGACGGCTCCGGTGGACATGAACAAGAGCGCCTTGTAGATGATATGGCAGAAGGCATGGGCGGCGACACCGTTCAAGGCCAAGTGTGTCCCGATGCCGATGCCGCAAACCATAAAACCCACCTGGTTGATGAGACTGTAGGCCAGGACGCGGCGCATGTCATTGGCAATCACCGCATAGAAAATGGGGAAACAGGTCATAAAGGCGCCCGCCCAGATAAGAAAAGGGGTGCCCGGATAGGTCCTGGCCAGGATGTAGACCGCACTTTTAGTCGTCAGGGCGCTCATGAACACAGCCCCGGTGACCGTGGCCCGGGGGTAGGCATCCGCCAGCCAGGCGTGCATCGGAAAAACGACGGCGTTTAAACAGAACCCGATGAATATCAGATAGGTGGAAGGATCGCTCAATCCGATATAGGCAAAGGCAATGGTGTCCCGTTCCAGGAAGTATAAAATAATGCCGGCCAGTAAACAGAGCCCCCCGAAAAAGTGCCACAGGAAGTATCGCAGGGCGGCCTTGTTAGAGTCCTCGGTCCTGCGTGCGAGGATCAGGAAAACCGAGGCCAGGGCCATGGCCTCCCAGAAAAAATAGAGCGAAATCAAATCGCCGACAAAGGTCACCCCCAGAGCCCCGCCGGCATAGAACAGGGCCGCGACGTGCTGGCCATCGTCTTTGACGTGGAGCGCGTAAATTACACCTATCAAGGTGATTAAAACGAAAACATATCCGAAAACCATGCTCAGCCGGTCCACCCGCCCCAGAATGAGGTCCTGGTTCAAAAAGGGCACAATCCAGTAGGTGCCGCTGTCCATTGCCAGCAGATTGACAAAGGCCAGCACCGGCAGCATGACCAGATAGGCGGCTTTCAGCCGTCCTTTCAGCACCGGGACCAGGAGCGCCCCGGCCATGAAGATGAATGCGGGCGGCAGAGGCTTAATCATAGTAGTCTTCCTTTTTCTTGACCAGTGCGCGCAGCCCTTTGGCGATGAATATCAAGCTGACGCACCCGATGAACCCGTAGGCCGCAAAAAAGCAGGGGACCTCTTCCCATGCGAAATGGCCGTGCTTGGGAACAAACGGATCAATGGCCAGCAGCAAAACCAGGGCGATATAAAAAAAGATCCGGACTCTTTTTTGATTGCGGGCAGAATCGAGAAACGTGAGCTCCTTTTTCGGCGGCATATCTATTTTCTCCTAGTAGTAAAAAAAAGTTACGCCCAGATGGAGCAGGCCAATTAAAACCATGAGAAAAAAAATCTTCTTGTAAAAGGGATCGGCGGTATGTGAAAGCTCCATTTTTTCTTCAAATCCGGTGAGCCAGGCGGTAATTTCGCCATCGTCCTGCCGGTAGATGATTTCCTCGCCGTCTTTTTCAATGCCCGCCATTGCGATCCTCGCAAGCTTAAGGGTTGAAGAGATTGTTTACCGCAATTTCAACCAGATCCAGGATGAAAAAAGTCCCCGGAAAAAAACAAAACACAATCGAAAAAATAGCCGTCAGCGCAAGCGGGACAACCATGAACAGGTAAAGCGGACGACTGGTCTCCAACCTCGCCACGGCTGCGCTGCCCCCGGCTGTGTCTTCCAGGGGAATGTCAAAAAAGGCGGTTTTCACGATGGGGAAAAAGTAGATCACATCCAGAAGGGAACTGACCAGGATAACACCCAGGAAAATCAAATGCCCTGACTGGACGGATCCGAGGCAGAGATACCATTTGCTGATAAAGCCGGCCACCGGCGGTGCACCGCACATCCCGACGGCACCGACTGTAAAGGCGGCCATGGTGATCGGCATCTGCCGGCCGATACCGGTCAACTGGCTGATGGCTTTCTTGCCGGTGATCACCATGATAGTGCCGGCGCAAAGAAAAAGTGTGATTTTCATGAAAGCATGAAAAGGAATGTGGATCATGGCGCCTTTAATGCCGAAAGGGCTCAACAAAGCCACACCGAACAGGATGTAGGAAAGCTGGCTGATGGTGGAATAGGCCAGGCGGCGTTTCAGGTTGTCCTGGCCGATGGCCAGAAATGAGGCCACAATCATCGTAAAGGAGGCCACCCCTCCCAGCAGCAGACCCAGCCCCAGTTCCGAGAAGAGATCGATGCCGAAGATATGGCACACGATCCTGACAAACCCGAAGACACCGGCCTTGACAACCGCCACGGCATGTAAAAGGGAGCTGACCGGGGTAGGTGCGACCATGGCGGCCGGCAACCAGGAATGCAGGGGCATCCAGGCCGCTTTCATGGAGCCCAGTGCAAACAGGACAAAAAGCACGATCAGGGTCCACCGGGGCGCGGTGCTGGTGTCCAGGATACCACCGTCTGTGAATTGGGTTGTGCCGGCCAGGGCATACGTCAAGACCACGGCTGCGAATAAAAACCAGCCGGAAGCAAGCAGGTAGGTCAGATACTTCCGGGTGGCGGCAAAGGCCTCTTCGTCTTCGTGATGGGCAACCAGCCAGTAGGTGGACAGCGTCAGGGCTTCATAAAACACGTAGAAGGTAACCAGGTTTTCAGCCATGGCGATGCAGACCGCCGAGAAGATCGCCAGCGCGAACATGCCGTAGTAGCGGGTCTGGGCATGCTCCTGCAAAGCGCGCATATATCCGATGGAGTAGAGCGAAACGAGAATCCAGAGAAAGGAGGCGGTGATGGCAAAAAGAAGGCCGAAGGCATCCACCCTGAATCCCAGTTCAAGCCCGGGACAAATGTCAATCAGGCGCAGCACGATCACTTTCCCGGCCAGAATAGGCGGTGCCATGGAGATGACAACGGCAAACAACAGCCCCGCCGCGACCAGGGTGCAGGCCTCCCTGACATTGGGCTGTTTGCGGCAGATATAGATCATGCCGGCGCCCAGCAGCGGACAGCCCAGCGCCAGGATCGGTTTCAAAGATGCGACGGTTCCGGTCATGGCCGCACCTCCAGTCCGAAGCTGGTATTAATGGCGCTGACCAGGGGGTCGAAAGCACCGGTAATCCAGATAATGCCGATGACAAATGTTAAAACCGCGGTGGACAAAATCGGGATCAGCATACTCAGGGGAGCCTCGGCCACCGGGGGGGCCAGGGCGGCACTGCTTTCACTATCCGCCCGGATGTACATGATTTCAACAACCCGCCAGAAATAGACGATCATCAGCAGCGTACTGAAAAAAATGACCCCCACCAACAGGTACTTCTGGGCATCCAGCGCGGCCAGGAGCAAATACCATTTGGTCACAAATCCCGCGCTGGGCGGCATCCCGATCATGGAGAGGGCGGCGAGTATCAGCGCGAAACTGGTATAGGGCATTTTGCGGCTGAGACCCTCGAATTGCCTGATATCCACCAGGCCGGCCTTGTAGATAAACGCTCCGGCCACCATGAACATGCACACCTTGATGACCGCATGATTCAAGATATGCATCAGGCCCGGGGTCAGGCCAAAAGGGGTCAGGGGCGCAAGCGTGACGGCCAGGACGATATAGCCGACATTGGCAACGCTCGAATAGGCCAGCATTCGTTTAAAATCATGCTGATAGATCGCAAATATGGAGCCGGCCACGATGGCGATGGCGGCTATCGCCCGCAGGATATCGAACAGCGGCAGGAAAGTGGTGACAAACTCAAGGGTAAAGACCGAAAAAATAATGCGAACCAGCGCATAGACCAATGTCTTGGCCATAGCGCTGGAAATGATCACACTGACCGCCGAGGGTGCGTAAGTATAAGCATCCGGCTGCCAGGCGTGTAAAGGGAAAAGTGCGATTTTGATGCCGAATCCAATCAGGATGAAAACAAACGCGGCCTGGATGGCTGTCGATGTGTAAAGGGGCGGCAGTAGAACACGCAGATCTTCCATATTCAGGGATCCGGTCATGATATAAAGATATCCTACCCCGATCAGGTAAAAACAGGCGCCGATGGTCCCGAGGATCAGATACCGGAAACTGGCCAGGGTGGCTCTCCCCTTGCCGATGGCAATGAGGGCGTAACCGCTCAGGGACACGACCTCCAGAAGCACAAAAAGGTTAAACATGTCGGCGGTGACGATGATCCCGAGCAGCCCCGTGATCAACAGAAGGTACAGGCTCCAGAACAGTGCGACCTTGTCCGGCAGTTCCGCCTCTACGGATCTTCGGCTGTAGACGGCGGCGAGCAGGGACAGGGCTGTTACCAGGATCAGCATGCAGGCATTGAAGTGGTCTACCCGGTACTCGATCCCCCAGGGGGGCTGCCAGCCGCCCAGCAGGTACTGGATCGTCCCCTGGGCAACAACGGATTTCAACAGGACACAGGCTGAAATAAGGCTGACCCCCAGCGCGACAAGCGCCAGCGAAAAAGCGAAACGTTTCAACCACCAGCCTGACAGGAATATCAGGAAAGATATCAGCAGCGGGGCAATAACAACGATAACTGGTAATTGCAGGCTCATTCTATTTTAAACAGGCCTTTCATGTCCGGATGATGCTGTATCACTTTGAGAAATTGCTCCGTGCGATGGTCATAGCGCTTTTTCAGGATTATCAGGAGCCTCTGGCTCAGTAAAAATCCCATCTGCGGATCCTGGGCGCACAGCTTTCTCAACTGATTGCCGCGTATGGAAAATATTTCACAGGGCTCGGTGCATACGGCGTCGGTGGTGTAGTGCCCCTCCTCGATCATGGTTGACCAGCCGAATGCATAGCCGGATTTGATGGAACCGACAGAGACGGTGACCAGTTCGGTCATAGTCTGCTCTAAAAGCACCTTGCCCCTTTTGACCATATAAAAGCGATCGGCAACATCGCCCTGCCTGAAGATGACCTCCTGATCATGGAATGACAGGACATCGACAGACGCACCTACCCGTGCGAGCATATCGTCTTCAAGATAGGTCATGATGACGATCTCTTTTAACTCTTCAATGGGAACCACGGCACCTCCTCTTCTTTATGACGGCAACCGTTCAAAAGACCCTTTTGAGACAGCTTTTAGAAGCTGCCTCAAGAATGAATTTTGGTCCAAGGTCAAGGCGGCCGCGAGGTTCCAACCGGAGGAATACTCCGGTATTTCGAGGATTGGAACCAAGCGCCCAACGCCGAGATTGGGCCAAAAGACTTTTTTGAGACAGCTTCTAATCTTCTTCCAACTGGGCCAGAATCTCATCCTCCTCCAGGGTGTGGTACTGCTTGTGCAGCTTGATAATCAATGCCAGAGCCACACCGAGGGTCGCCACGGCCACGACGATGGCCGTCAGCATCAGTACATGGGGCAGCGGGTTGGCATAATTCACCGCCTGAGCAGCATGCGTTTCGATGCCATGTGCATGTTCAATAATCGGTAGCGTGGCTCTATGCTTGGCCCCGATGGAAATAAAAAAGAGGATGACCGCCGTTTGCAAAATGTTCATCCCGACGATTTTCTTTACCATGTTGTTCTTGGCAATCATGGCGTACAGCCCGACCATCATCAGGACAATGTACACCCAGTAATTCAGCTTGGCGGTAATAATCGCAACCAGTTCATGCATACTTATAGCCCTTCATCAAATTTCCCGCCCGAGGAGAGGTTGTAGTAAAGGCTGATCATGGCCGCCATCACAGCCATCCCCACGCCGATTTCCACGATGAGAATTCCATGGGAACGGGCGGTCACCGGGTCAACCCCCAAAACGGGAGCAAGCGCGCTGTAATCCAGAAAATTGGCACCCTGCAGCAGGCAGAGTCCGCCGGTGGCGGCATACAGGAACACACCCAGGGTACACAGCAGCACTGCAATTTTTTCACCGAGTCTGTGCAAAGATGATCGCAGGTTATGGGATATGGCGTAGACAATGACCGAGGCGCCCAGAATGACCCCGCCCTGGAAGCCGCCCCCGGGACTGTGATGACCGTGGGCAATGACGTACAGGGCGAAAAGCTGGATAAAGGGAATGATCATGCGGCAGGTGGTCTTGACGACAACGCCATGGGGAACCCATTGCAGGTCAATCCTTTCAAAGTCGGCGGATTCGCGGGGATAGCGGCCGCCCTTTTTTATCCGGAAAGTCGTGCCGGTGGGAATGTGTCGATACATACGATTTTCCGGCTCATCGGTTTTGGTTTGCCGCAGCAGCAGGAAACAGGCGGCTACCGCTGTAAAAATGACAATGGTCTCGAACATCGTGTCATACCCGCGATAGTCAGCCAGGACTGCGGTGACAATGTTCGGGACCGAGGTATCTTCAAGGGTATGCTCGATATAGTAAGGTGATACATGTGTATTTGCAGGCGAACCGGGATCGCCCCAGTCGGGAAAATCCAGTGTGCAGTACATTAAAGAAATGCCGAATATCAGCACAACAACTTTCGCTATGGTGTTCAATCCCTGGTTCTCCTTGAAGTTCTGAATACAGCGGCGACAAACAGCACCGTACTGATGCCGGCCCCCACGGATGCTTCGGTAAAGGCGACATCAACCGCCCCCATGATGGCCCACAAAAGACACATCATGAAGCTGTAAGCCCCAAAAAGGATGGCCGCCCCCAGCAGGTCTTTCACCGTGATGGCAGCTATGGCGGTAATAACGACCATTAGAAGCACGATCATTTCAATAGCCCATATCATGGTCTGTTCTTCTCCCTGGTCCAGGGACGCAGGCCGGCTCTGACACCTGCGTCAATGATGGCATGCGTTGCCGTGGGGCTCGTAAAGAAAACGAAGACAACGATCAGTATGATCTTAAAAGCGGTTAACAGAGAATGGCCGGTCAAATCCTGGAGGGTGTACAGCGCCATGGCCGACATGGCCAGGACATGTCCGGCGGTGTCCAGTTTACCCGCCGGGTGCAGGCGGGTATAAAAATCAGGCAACCGGATGATCCCAATAGATCCTCCGGTAAAAAACAGGAGCCCGCCCACGAAAAGCACTATGACAATGACATCCATGCAAACTACCTTTCCCCGGATGGGGGGGCTTCGTCATACAGCCCTTTTCTCTTCTGGAAAAACCTAGAGGCCGCCAGCACGGCAATAAAATTCAACATGGCGTAAGCCAGCGCAATATCAACAAACATGTCAACCCGCTGGTAAAGCAGCCCGATCAGAACTAGCAGTACGGTCGTCTTGGAGCCGATGGCGTTGACCCCGATAAGGCGATCGAGAATAGTGGGTCCGGTTACCGCCCGGTAAAGCGGGAGCAGCATAGCCAGGCATAAAAAAATGCCGGTATAGAGAAAGAAAATATCCATTATTTTGCGAAAACCTTCGCAATTTTGGCTTCCATTTCACCAGGAAGCGGTTTTCCTGATTCCATATCGATACAGTGTACGGAGAACTTTCCTGCGGCCGTCACATGGACCGTGATGGTCCCGGGTGTCAACGTAATGGAATTGGCAAAAGTGGTACGGGCGACATCGCTGGAGAGTTTGCTGTCGAATTCTATGATCTTGGGATCGATCAGTTCCCGCATACGCGGGTGAAACACCAGGTACATGACATGCAGGTTTGCCAGAAAGATTTGATAAAGCAGCCATGGAATATAGCCCACAAACCGCAACCATACGAGAGGCAAATTCCGGTCCAGGGGCGCTGGAAAGAGTAAATCCCCGGATAAAAAAGCGACAATACCGCAGGAAACGGCACCCAAGATCAGATGGAATGCGTCAAATCTCCCTGAAAACACCAGCCACATTGCAAACATTGCCAGGAAGGTCAGCCAGAAGCCTGCGCCGAACCGCCTCGTTTTGACAGACAGGGGACTGCTTTCGACCTTTATTGATCTCGGCGGGTTGGATTGGGGCAAGCCGTTAGGGTCAGAAGTACGATTGGAAGTAGGCATACCTCAGGCCTCTCATCTTGTTGGCGGCTGTTGAGCAGGTCTAAGTCTCAATCGCAAGAAAAAGCGGATTGCGGTATACAGGTCAGTTTCAGGTGGCCGGTCTTATTGATTGAAGCAATATCCTTGCCAACAGCACCACGGTAGCGCATAAGTTAATGGGAATGCCGTCATATAAACGCTTTACCAGTTATATCAACACAGTAAATTAATATTCTATCTGGTTTTCGCTTACGAGTTTGTACCTGGGGATCTCTGGCTTGTGAAAATACGCATTTAAATTATTGCACCGCTATACTATTATTGCAAGCTGATATCTTCGCGAAGTGGTTTCAAGTTACAAAATTCGGTTTTATGGAGAGATAGTGGTCTTTCATCCGGGCGTCATCCGCGGTATGGCCCTCTGTGTGCCCGCAACAGCCCTGGCCCACGCCGACCGCAGTCTCGGTGCCATCGTCCGCCTGGCCGCTGACCTGGGCCTGCCCCTTTGTATCGAGAACATGTTCCCCGGCTATGGGGCTTTTATTGAAACCAAACCTACTTCTTATCTCCCGCCGGGTAAAACCCCTTCTCCTCCATGCACTTATCAGTGAGATAGCGGACTTCGCCATACGTGCCCCAGTCCTGGGCAGGGTCACGGGTCAGGTTATTCTTGGATTGGCCCTCAGCCTTGCTCACACAGTCCGCGTAAGCTTCATCCCATTTTGCCTCAGGCACGGTATTGTGTTTCCAACCGTGACCGCAGGCCATGAGCAAAACAGACAACACCAGGCAGCTCGAAATTTTGATGATCGTATGCATGCTAACCTCCTTAAGCTTCTGAATAGACTCCACTGTAATGCTTTTCCTGGATTTAGCAATCATTATTGTGACCGGCTCCCCGAGGCCGGAGGAATCAGGCTCATGGCTCTTTCAGCCATGGCAGCAATGGTCAGGCTCGGGTTGGCGCCGATATTGGATGAGACAGAGGCACCGTTTATGACAAAGAGCCCCGGGTAACCAAACACCTGGTGGGAAGTGTCAATGACGCCGTCCGCCGCCGATGATCGCGTAATCGTACTCCATCGTCGTTGATCTCTCACCGGATCGGTAGAACCTATCCGGGTCCTCCGCCAGAGGTGGACGGATTAAATCAAAAGTCAAACACCGTTAGTCTCCCCTGCAAAGCTGGGGGTTTACCGATGAATATTAACCCAGTGCAAAAACCAGCAGGTTGAGCGTATCCTGATAAATACAGGGGTCCTTGCTCGCCCGCGGTCCGGCCACGTTGAGCACCTCGATACGCTGGAGTTCGATCCACGAGGCCACCAGGGAGGCGGCATCGTTCAAGTTGCTGTGGTTGTTTAAATCGATTCCCAGCAGCTGTTTGCCCCGCCGCAGGACCACCACCCGGGTGTAATCCGTCCCGCCGGTGGGCGTTCCCCGGGAAATCAGCAGGGTCCCGTCGGACTCCAGCACATTTTTGTCTGTCCGTTTGCTGTAGCTGTCGGTGGGCATTTCCACCAGGTTGTAGGTTTCCGGCAGGGACCCGTCTTCGGTGAGTCGTCCTTTGGGGAGCCACCCGCCATGGGGAATGCCCAGTCGTATGGCCGCATCCAGGGCTGCCTGGTCCGCACCCGTCTGACCGCCTGATATGATCTTCTTCAGCATGATGCCTTCACCTTTTCTTTTTACCTGGGGCAAAATTGGGAATCGTTCGATATGGGTTTGAAAGGCGTGTCATGAATTCTCCACGACCTTTTCTATGCCACGATCTGTAGCACATAGTTGTAAAAATTGGAACTGCGTCACGCAACCCGCAGTTGACAAGCTCCGCTGTGCTTCAGTAACCTGTCCCGCAATAAACAGCGGTAGTGTTACCTTACAGGTCAGCTTTCAGGCTTATATTAATCCGTGGAAGCGGCAGCTATATTCTCAATTTGAAAACTTCAACACCATCAACGGAGTGATAATGGCCAGGCCTGCAAAAGGATCCGCCATAAACGGCATCTTCATCTTCCTGATTCTATCCGGTATCCTGGCGGCCCTGGCCATGGGAAACATGGAAAAGGTCACCAAGGCTTCATTTGATGCGGCCAAAACCGCAGTGGAACTTGCCATCGGCCTGGTAGGGGCCATGGCCCTTTGGCTGGGGCTGATGAAAGTGGTCGAGCAGGCCGGTCTGCTGCTGGTCATTGCCCGGCGCCTTAAACCCGTGATGACCAGACTTTTCCCGGATGTGCCGGGCGAGCACCCGGCCATGAGCGCCATGATCATGAACATGGCCTCAAATATCATGGGCCTGGGCAACGCGGCCACGCCCTTCGGCATCAAAGCCATGGAAGAGCTGAACCGCCTGAATCCGAACAAGGGTACGGCCACCCATTCCATGTGCCTATTCCTTGCAATCAATACCAGCAGTGTCACCCTGCTCCCCATGGGGGTGATCGCCGTGAGGGCCGGCGCCGGGGCTCTGGATCCGGCCGGCATCTTACTGCCGTCCATTTTTTCTACCACCTGCTCAACGCTTGTGGCCATCACTGCGGCTAAAATCCTGGCCCGGGGTTCCGCTCAGAGTCCCCCGCCCCATGAGGCCGCCCGTCTGGAAGCCACGAATACCGAAAGACAGGCTGCGTTTGAATCCGACACGCCGCAAGAACCACTGACAGCGCAGGGATGGCGACGCCTCTGCCTGCCGGGTTATTTTCTGGTATTTTCAATCGCACTGGCAACCTACCTGACCCTGCATATCACCGGTGGGGCCGGCCCGGGTGAGTTCCTCCTGAAACAACTGCCGACCTGGCTGATTCCGTTCCTCATGGGGCTGTTCGTGGTTTACGGTTTCAGCCGCAGGGTTCCGGTGTATGAAACGGTCTGTGAGGGTGCCAAAGAGGGCTTCAAGGTGGCGCTGCGCATCATTCCCTTTCTGGTGGCCATCCTGGTGGCCATTACTGTTTTTCGTTCATCCGGCGCACTGGAGCTATTGATCACAGCCATTGAACCGGCCACCGCCCTGATCGGCATGCCGGCCGACACTCTGCCCATGGCACTGGTGCGGCCGCTTTCGGGTTCCGGCGCTTTCGGGGTAATGAGCGATATCATCAGCAGCGCGCCGGATTCGCGCTCAGCCTTTATTGCCAGTATCATGCAGGGCTCCACAGAAACGACGTTTTATGTTCTGGCAGTCTACTTCGGAGCGGTTGGCATCACCCGTGTTCGCTATGCAGTCACGGCCGCACTGCTGGCTGACCTGGCCGGTTTTCTGGCCGCGGTCTTCTGGGGCAATCTGTTCTATGCCGGTTAACCCGTTTCGCCACTGAGGCCAGCGTGCGAGCGCAGAGAGTTCCCTGGCACCTGGATTTTACATTTCTCTATTAAGGCCTTATGATCAGATATCTTATATAGGGGCAACAAACCGAAGAGGTGATCTCCATGAAGTTATTTATCGCGGCCTTCCTGTTTTTCACCCTGGCCCCCGCGGCCCAGGCCCAGAGGGGCGACGGCAGTACCTACCGCTGCCAGAATTCTGAACTTATCCATGTCGGCGACTCAGCCTTTCTCATCAAATTGAAATGCGGACCGCCGACCCACAAAGAGGTGATTAATACCGGCTACGGCAAAGGAGGCCAGATTGTAACGGAGTGGTACTACCCGAGGAAGAACGGCTGGTACGGCGTTCTGACGATACGCGCCGGTAAACTCATCAGAATTGGCACCATTCAAACAAGATGAACAGTGAACCTGAGCCCAGCCTTTTTTTTACAGGTTACAGACCATCAGCAGCAACAGGGATCCACACGGCAGCCGCAGGGGTCTACGTAGTAACAACAACAGCTGGAACTGGAAGTTTCCTCGCTGCTCTCTTCCTTGGTTTCAGTTTTTACATCTTTATCGTTGGACATATTGTTACCTCCTGAAATCGGAAAGGTTATTTTGAATTAGTTTTGTCATTCCGGCGCATGCCGGAATCCAGCGGTATTACTGGATACCGGATCAAGTCCGATATGACGGCCTACACATAATAAGTTGCCGGGTTAATACCAGCGGGATGAGCCTGGCGAAAACCGCACCTGAGTTTTTTAGGCATTCGAGAAACTATTAATATAAGCGCAAATAACGGGGGTAAATATGCATCCGCGTCCATGGGTCGGAGTGGGGGTCATCATCACACGCAACGGAAAGATCCTGCTCGGCAAACGCCGTAACGCCCACGGCGAGGGCACCTGGTGCTGCCCCGGCGGGCACCTGGAATACGGTGAAACCCTGGAAGCCTGCGCCCGGCGCGAAGTCCGCGAAGAGACAGGACTGGAGATCGTGGACGTTCAGCGCGGCGCCTTCACCAATGACCTGTTTGCTAAAGAGGGCAAACACTATGTCACCCTCTATATGCGGGCCAATTGCCCGACTGGAACCCCCGCGGTATGCGAGCCCGAAAAGTGTTCAGCATGGGCCTGGTTTTCTCCCAAGGCACTACCCGAACCTCTGTTTCTACCCCTTCAAAACCTGCTCCAAGACGGCTATAGTCTCTAAAAACTGCCGGCTCCTTTCGGTCAAATCAATTCTGTTTGCCACCCATTTTCCAGACCTTTGCAGGGATATCAAAGCCGACACAACCAGATACCCGGGTCTACTATCGCCTTAAAAATCGCAAACTAAGGGCAATCTTCAGGCCACCGAAACCTTAAGACACTGATATTTAATGAATATAATTCCTATATCAGTCCTTTACATTTTTGCTTTTTTTGCACATACTTAGTTTACACATTGTTTGTAAGCAGTGTGTGTTACCCGGGTAACTTGGAGATCGTTCATCTATCCGCTGAAAGGGAACCCGTTGGCCCCAGCAAATAGTCACAATGACGGCTCGCATTCAGGGAAGCTTAAGGACAGCGACCTGTACACGCTCATTGAATTGGGGAGCACGGTCCATTCTTCGCTCGACTCCCGCCAGGTATTTGCCATGATTATGGAAAATACAAACAAAGTCGCCGACTCGGTGGCCAGTACGCTCTTTCTTCTGGATGAAAACACCGACGAACTGGTTTTCTGCACGCCGACCGGACCCATCGCTGCACAGCTTGTCAATATGCGGATTAAGCGGGGTCAGGGAGTTGTCGGGTGGGTCCTGGAGAACGGAAAGCCGGCCAATGTCCCTGATGTATCCCGGGATCCCCGGTTTTTTAAGGAAATCGATACCAACACTGGATTCCAGACAAAGGCCTTGTTGTGTGTGCCGCTGAAACTGGCCGGCAGGACCATCGGCGTTCTTGAGGCGGTCAACAAAAAAGACGGCTCCAGTTTTACGAAAAAAGATACCCTGCTGCTTTCAATTTTTGCCGACCAGACGGTGATGGCCATAGAAAATGCCCGGCTGCATGGTGCCCTTGAAAACCAGCTGCAGGAGACCCTTCGTCTGCAGGAACGCCTCTCGGAAGCTGAAAAAAGTCGTGTCCTGACAAAACTCTCCACAGGCATCGCCCATGACTTTAACAACATATTGAATGCCATTACCGGTTTTGCAGAAATTTTACATCTGGATGCAGAGGATGAAAAAACCCGTGAGGATATTGATGAAATCCTCAGGGCGTCCCATAGTGCCATGGACCTGGTTGAACAGATCCTGGCTTTTACCAAACAGAGCCCGCACAAAAAGTCGCCTGTAAGCAGTCGCAATTGCTTCAAACAGGCTGTCAAGTTGTTCCGGATATTCCTGCCGCAGAATATTCAAATTCATGAAAACCTGTCCCTCGACAACGCCCAGATCCTGGCGAACTCAACCCAGCTGCACCACGCGATCACACAAATTTTCAAGAATGCACGCGACGCCATTGGGCACGAGGAAGGTATCCTGGACGTCACATTTACCGTTGTTAAGCTCGATTCCGTGGCAATATCCTTTTTCCCCGGTTTGAAACCCGGCACCTACGTCAAATACACGATTAGCGACAATGGCTGCGGAATGGATCCAGTAACCCTCAATCAGGCTTTTGAACCATACTTCAGCACCAAAATAAGGACCGTCGGCACCGGGATGGGACTCCCCGCGGTGAAGGGTATCATCAAAGACCATGGCGGTGCTCTGTCAATCAGCAGCGCACCGGGTCAGGGAACCCGGGTAGAGATTTTGCTGCCCCGGCACGAATCGAAACCGACTGCCCGCCCCCGCGCCCTGGATGAGCTGCCCCGCGGCACAGAAAAAATCATGGTGGTCGATGATGAAAAAATCATGGCCAACACCATGAAAAAGATGCTTCAATCTCTGGGTTACCAGGTCGTCACGGTATTCAGTTCAGCCGAGGCTCTCGAAACATTTAATGTGGACCCGCACGATTTTGACCTTGTCTTTACAGATTGGGCCATGCCGGGAATCACCGGAGACAGGCTGGCCGAAATCATGGTAGAAACCAAACCGGACACGAAAGTCATTCTCTACTCTGCCTTCGATGAAGGTATGACCAAAGAGAACTTCCGGCCGCAGAGCATTCGCCGAACCTTGAAAAAACCGATCAGCATGGAGAAACTTGCCTTTTCGGTCAGGCAGGTTCTGGACACGCCCCCGGGTGCGTAAATGAAAATAAATAAGATCGACCATATCTGCATAGCGGTGAAGGACCTGAATCAGGCCCGCGGCGTCTGGGAACCGGCGCTGGGGAAATCCGCGCCGGACGAAGAATACGTCGATAAACGTGAAAAAATCAAAGTAGCCCGCTATTGGGTGGGTGAAGTCGGGTTCGAATTGATGGAATCAACCGCTCCCGATGGGGATGTGGCCCGGTTTATCGAAAAGAAAGGTGAAGGCGTGATGCTGATCAGTTTCAACGTGGACAGCACCCGGGCAGCCATGGATGAATTGCAGCAAAAAGACTACCCCTTTATTGGAGGGACCCGCCCGTTTCGCAATTGCGAATTTGCTTTTGTGCACCCCCGCAAAATGAACGGTGTCCTGCTGGAGCTCATCGACGCCTAATCCAGGTCCAATTTAGCCCTGCATTTGTTGCAGGATACAACCCCCCGAAAAAGCTTGTGGCCGCACTCGGGACAAAAATATCGAGCCTCTTCATCCTCAATCCATTTTTGGGTGCCGTGTTGACGCCGGTATGGCACCGAACGTAAGATCACCTTTTTACCGACGGCCATCGAAAAATTGTCAAGGAAGCAAAAATGAATCCAGTCATGCAATTACTCCAGGCCCACCGTTCCATCCGGAAATTTACAAACCAGGCGGTGGACAATCAAACAATAGAGGCTATCGTTCGCTGCGGGCAGGCCGCGGCCACCTCCAGCAACCTCCAGGCCACGACTGTTCTCATCGTCCGGGACCCGGATACACGCCAAAAAATTGCCCGCCTGGCCGGCGATCAACAGTATGTCGCCGCTGCCGGCGCTTTCCTGGTATTTTGCGCCGATCTCCAACGTTCGCAAAGTGCCTGTGAAATGCAAGGCGGCTCGTTTGCACCCGGCATGACCGAGCACTTTCTCATCGCCACCGTGGACGTGGCCCTGTTTGCCCAGAACTGTGCCATCGCTGCAGAATCGATGGGGTTGGGCATCTGCTACATTGGCGGAATCCGCAACGACCCCGCCCAGGTGTGCCGCCTCCTGGATCTGCCGGATCAGGTCTACCCCGTTTTTGGCTTCTGTCTCGGATTCCCGGCCCAGGATCCCGAAGTCAAACCACGACTGCCGCTTGCAGTCGTGCTCAAGGAGGAACGGTATCAGGCTTCGGAGGATGAAAAGGGTATTGGGCTTTACGATAAACAGTTGCGCGATTACTACAGCACCCGTACGGGCGGCACCAAGGACAGCTGCTGGACGCAGGAAATGAAAGAACTGGTGGGCAAGGAATCCCGCCCCCACATGCGAGGCTTTCTGAAATCACGCGGCTTTACTATGAAATGAGGCTGTTACAATTCAACGATTTTTACTAATCGGTGCCCGACATGGATCTGTTAAAAATCGATTTCACCCAAAGGCTTCTTACAGTCAATGGACTAAACCCCGACGATGTTAAGTGCTGGTTGTTCTGCCCGGGCATGCTTTTTAATTCGCCGGATAAATGGTGGGGGGATCTGTCTCTGCGGGATTTCCCGCATGAAGGCGTCGATTTCTGCCTGTACCGGGATCACTCCGGAAAAATTGTTCATCTTGATCACACCACCCGTATCCCGGTGATGCACACCGGAACAGTCAGGGCCCTGTTCACCGATTTTTTGGGTCAGGCCGTGATAATCGAACATGAAACCGATCAGAAAAGAAAATATCTGTCGGTCTACGCCCACACAACGCCGCGCAGTGAAATCCGGCCCGGTGTCACTGTACATGCAGGGGACGTCATCGCAAACATCGCCGATACCAGCCGGTCAAAGGCCGGAATCCACCCCCACCTGCACATCTCGTTTGGCATCCCGACTCCGGATCTAATCTACGAGCCCTTCATCTGGAACTGCATGCGTGACCCCGGCCTGGTGGCTCTGCTGGACCCGCTTCATATTCTCGATTGGCCCTGGGAACTGCAGGAAAACGGCTGGTGGTTCTAAGTAAAAAAGCCTGGTCCAGAGAGGCTGTGTCGTAATTGGTCAAACCACGTAGGGCACTTGCTTCGCGACGCCTATAGTTGACGAGTCGCTGCGTTTCGCTGATTTCATCAAATAGGCAATTGTTCTATTCCTGATCGAGCACATTCCTCACCATTTTCAGTAGATCCTCCCCCAGATAGGGTTTGGAAAGAAACCCCCGGGTCTGAGCTTCGATCTGCTCCCAGCTCAATGTCTCGGGTTTAGTGGCCGAGGTAAGAACCACCTTCACGCCTGGATCGATCTGCAGCAACTCCTGCAGGCATCTTTCGCCCCCCATATTCGGCATGATCAAATCGAGCAGGATCATATCGATCCGGTTTTTTTCCTCGCGGTACAGTTTCAGGGCGTCTACCCCGTCCTCCGCCGTCAAAACACTGTAGCCAGCCATTTCCAGGCGCCGTTGCCCAAATAGTCGCATGGACGCCACATCATCCACCAGCAGAATTGTTTCGCCGCCGGTTTGAACGACATTCGTTTTTTTCTTCTCTACCGCCTTCACAGATCGGGGCGCTGCCGGCAGGAAAATTTTGAACAGGGCCCCTTTCCCCAGGACGCTCTTGCAGGTGATGAGGCCGTCATGATTCTGTATAATGCCGTACACCATGGCCAGGCCCAGACCGGTACCCTTGTCCGCCCGTTTGGTGGTAAAAAAAGGATCGAAGATCTGTTCAAGGGTCTCTTTGGCCATGCCCTGGCCGGAGTCGGCCACGCTGATGCAAACATAGGCTCCCGGAACCAGGTTGGGCTGCGACTTGCAGTAATCCGGGGTGAGGGTGACACTGGCGGTCTGGATGATCAGCTTTCCGCCGTCCGGCATGGCATCCCTTGCGTTGTTGAAGAGATTCATGAGCACCTGACCGATCTGGCCGGCATCGGCAGCCACCGGGGGCAGCGCTTCCTCGAGATTCAGGATCACCTCCAACTCGCTGGCTATTCCGTTTTTCACGAGACCGTGGAGCTGACGGACCTGCTGATTCAGATCGATCAGTTTTTTGATGCTTTCCAGTTTCCGACTGTAAGAGAGCATCTGCTGCACGATATCGACACCCCTCTGGCAGGCATCAAAGATTGTATTTAATTCAGGATAGCCGGGGTCGTCGTGGCTATGACGGATCATGAGAAGTTCGGTCGAGCCCTGGATGGCTGCAATCAAATTCTTGAAATCATGGGCGATGCCGCTGGCCAGGGTCCCCACAGCTTCCAGTTTCCGGGCTTGCTGGAGCCGTTTTTCGAGCTGCCTGCGCTCGTTCGTCAGGCGGACCGCCCGGAGCATGTACCGCACCCGCTGTACCAGGATCATCCATTCGATCGGTTTGGTGATGAAGTCGGTGGCGCCGGCTTCATAGGCCCGGCTGATCGATTCGACATCCTCCAGGGCCGTGACCATGACCACCGGGATTAAATTTCCGCCCGGCAATTCGCGGATCGCCCGGCAGGTATCGTAGCCGTCCATCTCAGGCATCATCACATCCAGCAGCACAATCGCCGGCTTCAACCGCTTGACCGCCTCCAGGCCTTCGACGCCGTTCACAGCTTCAGACACCGAAAAGCCCGCCTGTTGTAAGGACACTCGGGCGACTTCGCGGAGAATGGTATCATCATCGACAATCAGGATCTGGGACCGGGATTCCTTTTTGGGGGCCATGGTTTTTCCATTTTTAAAGATTCTGTTTATTGCGTTGGTTTATCATGTAAATAGTTAGATTTCCAATCTATACCGCTCTGCAAGTCAAAATCAAGTACAGAATTTTGCGTATACTAAGTTTTATTAAAATAAGCGGTACGTATTAAGCAGGAGGTAGCGTATCGTAACCAGCATACAGAAACCGTCCACCATGTAAACCGTGCACATGAGCTCCGTTCAGCCGCTCCATGCAGAACCTCCAAGATTTGTTGATTTGAGCATTCTAAACCCACCAATATCGGTGGAACCAAACAGATTTATGCCCGCAAATGTTAATTTTTATAGTAGTATCGGGGAAATAATTAGATAAAAAACTGAACTCAGCGCATACATCGGTACTTTTATTGTTGGCATGCACTTTGCTATATACTAATGGGTCTTATACTATACCATACGTTTTAGAAGCATCTGGATTATCTCAACTTCTTTGGTAACGATTTTTCATGAATAAATGGTTTAAAACCGCCTTGAAAACAATGTGTGATCGCCTGGGGGCAGGCACCCGCGGCGTACCTCGGCCGGTGCCGGGCAAAGCACCGAACGCCGGGCCCAGGCAGGATTCGTTTCCCGCAGGCATTCACTTCGAGGCCCTGGAACCCCGCCTGCTGCTTTCGGCCAGCGGAGACGGCATTGTTGCGGGTGTGGCCGTCCAGGCCGCTCCTTCGTCGGAACACGCTGCCATCGAAGCGGAAAACTTTCAATTCAACCAGTTGAACCAGTCGCTATCAACCAATCTCCTGCACACAACTGAAATCAAGGAGAGCGGCCTTTCCCAGGGCAACTCAACTCCCCAAGGGAGCAATCCGGTATCCCATCCTGCGGACGCCACCACGACAAACAATGAAAACCAACTGGTTTCGTCAATACCAGCAGAATCGGTTGACATCCTGACCAGTATAGAAAGCCATGTTCTGGATACGGTCCTCGAACGTTCTGAACTGGTGGTAATCGATGGGGGCATCCAGGACACCGATACGCTGATAAATGATCTTTTGGCTGATCGAGACGATGGCCGTACGATAGAGGTTGTGATTATAGACCCGGAACAGGACGGTTTTGAACAGGTCAGTGACCTGCTGGCCACGCGCCAGGGGCTGGATGCGGTTCATTTTGTCTCCCACGGAACGGATCGCGGTGTAAAGCTGGGTGACACGTGGCTCTATCCGGGTAATCTCGATGACTATGCGGGTGATATCGCCGGATGGAAAGATTCCCTGGCGGCGGAAGCGGATCTACTTTTTTATGGTTGTGATCTGGCCGCCGGCGAAGAGGGACAGGCCTTGCTCGCTTCTTTGGGCGAATTGACCGGTGCGGACGTTACAGCAAGCGATGATGACACCGGCCATGCGCTTTTAGGTGGAGACTGGGATCTGGAATACCGGGCAGGCGATCTCGAGACCGCTGTTGCATTCAGCGCAGAACTACAGCATCACTGGGACGGACTCCTGGCGCCCCCGACTCTCGACCTGGATGTAAACAACAGCTCAGGCGCAGGAGGTAACGATTATCAGCTCACGTATACGGAGGGAGACGTTGCCACAGCCATTGCCGACACCGACTCCGATGTTGCCGATGCAGATTCCACCACCTTTGATCACGTGACGCTTTCAGTGAGCGGGTTGTTGGATGGCAACGCCGAGGAGATGGTGCTCGACGGAGACACTTTTGCGCTGTCCACGGCGGTTGCAGGTCAGAACACCAGTGGTCTTAAGTACACGGTAACGGTAACAGCGGTACCGGGATCGGGCACGGCCACGATGACGATCACCAAGCAGGGCGGTGGGACGTTTACCGAGGTCGAGACCGAAGCACTGATCGAAGAGATTAAATATCGTCATGCCGACGACAACCCGAGCGACGGCAATCGTACGATCGACATGACGGTCAACGACGGATCAGTCGACAGTGCGGCGGCGCGAACGACGATCAACGTCGATCCGGTCAACGATGCACCGACCCTGACCGTGTTTTCAGCCCCAATCAAAACGTCGTCCCAAGATGAAACGGTGACCATCACGTTTGGCGACTTGACGACTCAGGGTGATGAGGCAGATGTGGACGGCACAGTGGATGCGTTCATCGTCAAGGCGGTATCGAGCGGCACACTGTTGATCGGCGCATCTAAGGGCTCTGCCGCAGCTTGGGCGGCCGGAACCAACGACACAATCAGTGGTTTGGATAAAGGGTTCTGGACGCCAGTCAGCGGTGCTACGGGTACGCTAAATGCCTTTACGATGGTTGTCGAGGACAACTCGGGAGCCGAATCGGCCACCCCAGTTCAGGCGCAGGTATCGGTCACGGCCAATAATGTACCGACGCTGACGGCGTTTGCGGCTCCCATCGATACGACGGCCGAGGACACACAGGTAGATATCACGTTTGCCGAACTGGTGGCCCAGGGTGATGAGGCGGATGTTGACGGTACGGTGGACGGTTTTGTGGTCAAGGCGGTCACGAGTGGCACGCTTTTAATTGGTACGGATGCGGGTAGTGCAACGATCTGGGCAGCGGGCAGCAACGATACAATCGATGCGGCAAACAATGCTTACTGGACGCCGGATAGTGATGCGAACGGGACGCTGAATGCTTTTACAGCTGTGGCCTTGGACAACTCGGGAGCCGAATCAGCCACTCCGGTTCAGGCGCAGATAACGGTGACCGCGGTCAACGATGCGCCCACCGCGACGAACCTGAGTGCCCCGGAGAGCTACACCGAGGACACGGCGCTCAATCTGACCGACATCGTGGTCACTGATGTGGACAGTGCCACTGTCACGGTGACCCTGACCTTGTCGGATCCGGCGGCCGGCTCCCTGAGCACCGGCACATCCGGTGCGGTGACCTCGACCTTTGCGGCCGGGGTGTGGACCGCCTCGGGCGCCCTTGCCGATGTCAACACCCTGCTGGCCGGCGTCACCTTCACCCCGGCGATCAACTACAACAGCAACTTTAACATCGCCACCGGCGTCTCTGACGGTGCGGCCCCGGCGATCACCGGCACCAAGGTCATGACCGGCGCCGCGGTCAACGATGCGCCCACCGCGACGAACCTGAGTGCCCCGGAGAGCTACACCGAGGACACGGCGCTCAATCTGACCGACATCGTGGTCACTGATGTGGACAGTGCCACTGTCACGGTGACCCTGACCTTGTCGGATCCGGCGGCCGGCTCCCTGAGCACCGGCACATCCGGTGCGGTGACCTCGACCTTTGCGGCCGGGGTGTGGACCGCCTCGGGCGCCCTTGCCGATGTCAACACCCTGCTGGCCGGCGTCACCTTCACCCCGGCGATCAACTACAACAGCAACTTTAACATCGCCACCGGCGTCTCTGACGGTGCGGCCCCGGCGATCACCGGCACCAAGGTCATGACCGGCGCCGCGGTCAACGATGCGCCCACCGCGACGAACCTGAGTGCCCCGGAGAGCTACACCGAGGACACGGCGCTCAATCTGACCGACATCGTGGTCACTGATGTGGACAGTGCCACTGTCACGGTGACCCTGACCTTGTCGGATCCGGCGGCCGGCTCCCTGAGCACCGGCACATCCGGTGCGGTGACCTCGACCTTTGCGGCCGGGGTGTGGACCGCCTCGGGCGCCCTTGCCGATGTCAACACCCTGCTGGCCGGCGTCACCTTCACCCCAACCGGGGGCTACGCCGGTGACTTTACCATCGCCACAAGTGCGAACGACGGCACGGCACCGGTGGTGACGGGAGTAAAAAATGTGTCCCTGGCAGCCGCTGCCGATCCAACGCCGCCGACGCTCCCTGCGGAAGACAATGATCCAGATCCGGTAACTCCGCCCGAGCCCGATCCAGAGACACCTGAAGACGAATCCGCACCCGCGGACGTCGCAGAAGAGGCTCCTGCCGAGGCCGAAGCCGAGGCCTTGAATGAAGATGATTCGGGTGATACCGTAACGGCGGTTCCACCGACAGCCGCCGGAGCCGTGTCTTCACAACAGCGGCTTGCCTCGAACACGCTGCGTGGATTTATACAACGGTCCCTCCGGGGCCTGAGCCTTGAACAGGTTGCGGAGATCGACCTCAAAGAACTCCGGGAAATGACGGCCGAGACCCAACCGGCCTGGTCTGTTGCCCAGACCCGGGCAGCATCAATGACCTTTGGTACCCGGCTGACTGATTTGGGCATTCGGACAGTTCTCGCATTCGATTTCCTGGAAAACTCGCTGGACGGGCTCCAACAAGAAGCAGAGGAAGAGATCGCGCTCAACCAGGTGGTTGCAAGTTCCGCCATTGCCGTAACGACAGGCCTGTCCGTGGGGTATGTGGCCTGGCTGCTGCGAAGCGGCGTGCTGCTCAGTTCTTTGCTGTCTTCCATGCCGGCCTGGCGGATTCTGGATCCGTTGCCTGTGCTTGCAGGAAAACTGGACGATTTCGAGGAGACGGACGAAGAATCCCTGGAGACCATCATCGAGCGGCCGTCGCCGCCTTCCGCCGATGACGACCCGAATGATGCATCTGCCTCTGTGGACGTTGCGGACGAAGTCGTGAAGGACGTGAAAGACGTGAAAGACGTGAAAGACGTGAAGGAAACGTAATTTATGGGCAGGTTGAACGTCAAATTCCGCGTGGTTGCAGGCATGGTCGGTCTGGTGATCAGCCTCATCTTTCTGGCCCTCTATCTCGGCATCATTCCGGACCGGATCGGCGCGGTGCGAAAAGGACGCACGTCCCTCGCCGAAGCCCTTGCGGTACACAGCGCGGCCCTGGTGATGACGTCCGACTTTCAGCGCCTGAAAGCCGATCTGGACCTGATTTCAAAAAGAAATCCCGGTCTGCTTTCCCTTGCCCTGCGACGGGCAGATGGCCGCAGCACGATTTCGATCGGCGATCACGACGGCCAGTGGCAACCCATGCAAGAAAACTTCACGAAAGCCAACCAGATCCGGGTCCCCATATCCGACGGCAAGCAAAACTGGGGGCAGCTGGAGCTGCGATTCAATCCCCTGCAGGACCAGGGGCTCAAGGGAATCCTCCAAACACCATGGGTCCAGATCGGGCTGTTTCTCGGGATAGGATGCTTTGTCACCTTTTACCTGTATCTGGGCAGAGTGCTTCGCCAACTGGACCCCTCCCAGGCCATCCCCGGCAGGGTGCGCGCCGCCCTGGACACCATGGCAGAGGGGTTGCTGGTCGTTGACCCGAAGGAACAAATCGTGCTCGCCAACAAGTCTTTCGCCGACCTGTTTCAAAGATCACCGGATAAGTTTCTGGGTCACAAGGCCGGAGAACTGCCCTGGATCGACACGGAGGGGAATAAGATAGAAAAAGAAAACCGCCCGTGGATCCAGGCCCTGAAACAGGGGAAGCTTCAGAGGAAGCAAATGTTGCGGCTGCAGGTTTCGGCCGACGAGTGGCGGACCTTCAATGTCAACTGCGCGCCGGTATTGGGTTCTGCGGAAAAGCCTGCGGGGGTACTCATCAGCTTCGACGATGTAACCCAACTCGAGAAAAAAGAGATCGAACTTCGCAAATCCAAGGAAGAAGCCGAAACCGCCAACCAGGCAAAGAGTGTGTTCCTGGCCAGCATGAGCCACGAAATCCGCACACCCATGAATTCCATTCTCGGTTTCACGGAGATCCTCAAGCGCGGCTATGCCCGCAGCAAAGAAGAGACCCGCCGACACCTCAATACCATTCATTCCAGCGGGAAAAACCTGCTGGCCCTGATCAATGACATTCTGGACCTGTCGAAAGTAGAGTCCGGCCGCATTGAGGTGGAAAAAACCTGGGACGAGCCCCATCGGATTGCCCAGGAGGTCCTTAAGACTCTGAAAGTCCAATCGGAAGAAAAAGGACTTTATCTCCGATTCAATGCGGAGAGTGCGCTGCCGCAAAAAATCGAGACCGATCCGACGCGTTTCCGGCAGATTATTTTCAACCTGGTGGGAAACGCCATCAAGTTTACGGAAACAGGCGGTGTGACGGTCGGCCTGCGCTTTAAGAACAACCGCAGAAGGCCCCTTTTGATTGTCGACATCACCGACACCGGCATTGGAATCCCGAGTGAGAAGATCGGCAGTATTTTCGACCCCTTCACCCAGGCGGATTCTTCGATAACCCGCCATTTCGGCGGAACGGGTCTCGGCCTTTCCATCAGTCGAAAATTTGCCCGACTGCTGGGCGGAGATATCCGGGTATCCAGTCAGCCGGATAAGGGCAGCCGGTTCAGGGTTATCCTGGCTACGGGAGACACGACCTCGATTCCTTTTCTCCAACCCGAGGAAGTGGCCTTGACCCTGGAAGAGACCGCTAAGGCCAAACCTGACCGGTGGCGGCTGAACAGGTCACGCGTCCTGGTGGTGGA
This sequence comes from uncultured Desulfobacterales bacterium, assembly GCA_964636125.1. GTDB lineage: Bacteria > Desulfobacterota > Desulfobacteria > Desulfobacterales > CAJINA01 > CAJINA01. Next base: position 54,090 of record CAZWPX010000023.1, read on the forward strand.
AGACGGCGTTGAAACCCGTGAACTCCTCCGGCTGTTGCTCGTCCAGGCGGGAGTAGACGTGTACGAGGCGGAAAACGGGCTGGAGGGTGTCAGAAAAACCACCACCGAACCCTACGACGTCATCCTGATGGATGTAAACATGCCGGTCATGGACGGCTTTGCCGCGGCCGGGAAAATGCGGCAGAACGGGGTGAAGTCACCGATCATCGCCATGACCGCCAACGCCATGAAAGGCTCTGAGCAGGAATGTCTGGCGGCTGGATACTCGGGGTACCTCCCCAAGCCCATCGATATCGACAAGCTCATGCAGATGATGGCGGATCTCGTGGGCGGAGACCAGGTCAAGGAAATGGACGATGCGTCCCCCGGCATTCCCGCAATGCCGGAAATCGCTTCCGCGGAAAAGCAAGCAGCACCGCCGCATCCCCTCGTATCCAGCCTGCCGATCAGCGACCCGGAGTTTCAGAAAATTATTATCCGATTTGAATCCCAGCTTCGCGACAAGCTGAAATCCGCGGTCCGGGCCCGGGAGCGGGGTGACCTTGCCGAATCGGCTGCCTTCGCTCACTGGCTCAAGGGAGCGGGTGGTACCGTGGGCTTCGCTGAATTTACCGAACCGGCCCGACAACTTGAACAGCTGGTAAATGAAGGGGCCGATGTATCTGAAATGACCGCGGCATGGAAAGCTATTCGCCGGCTGGCCATCCGCCTTGCTGACACTATAGCTGACCTGGCGATATCTGCGGCTACCGGGACCGGAGCAGCAGCATCGCCGACTCCGTCGGAAGCCCCTTCCTCTGCCCACACCGCAGGCACCGCTGTGACACCTCTGGTTTCCCGCTACGCAGAGCTCCCGGAATTTCAGCCGATTATTCACCATTTCATCGAAACGCTCGATGAAAACCTGTCAAAAATGGAACTGGCCTATGTGCAGGAAGATTGGAAACAGCTGGAATCCCTGTCGCACTGGTTGAAAGGGTCAGGTGGTACGGTGGGTTTTGATGCCTTCACAAAACCTGCAGCGGAGCTCGAAAAATTCGCCAAGGCGCAACAGGCGGACCAGGCCGGAGGAATGCTGGATAAGCTAAAGCGGCTGAAAAACGCAGCCCTGCACCCGGATGCAGGTGGACACGGCACAGAGCCGGCATCAATCCTTTAACTATGACGGATTCGAAATCCCGCCTCATCCAGTCGGCATCAATACAGTCGCTGCTTGATGCAAAAATTATGTCTGCAGTGATTTCTCTGGGAAAAAATCTCGGTATGTTGACCGTTGCCGAGGGGCATTGTGCAGTATGCCGATCTCGAGCACCGAACTTGAGCTGCTCTTTCACAGCTCGACTCACCAACGACGTGAGCGCGTTCCAGAGGATGGTCGTCCCGAAAAAGATAGGCCGGGTCATCTCGCCCCATAGAGAGTCTTCTCCCGGTCCACTGAACATGATGATTTTTTCACCGGCAGGCGTTCCCGGGCTGGCCGTATGTTTTTATTATTTATGAAATCAAAAGTGGTATTGTTGGACAAATGACCTAAAATATTATAAAAGTTGACTCATGATTGCCAAATTCAAATCAAGCCTGTTTCTGATAGCTGTCATCGGGCTCCTGGCTGTCAGCCCCGCCGTCTCCCATTCGCTGGAAGTTCAGGCGGTAACCATTCCCAGCGCGGACGTCACGCTTTCCTTTGTGGTTTCCGGAAAAATCGCAGAAATTCTCGTCAAAGAAGGCGACAGTGTGAAAAAGGGTGCCCTGCTGGCTGCGTTGCACGATGATCCTGAACGAATTCAAACCGAGCAATTGAAGGTTCAGGCCGCGGACATGACCCGTATCCTGTCGGCAAAAGCGGAACTGGCCCAGAAAATAGTGGACCTGGAAAAGCTCGATGCGGCCAGGAAAAAGGGTGCGGTCAGCGACTGGGAAGTCGCACATATGAAGCTGAGCGTTCGCATGGCGAAGCTGGCGCTCCAGGCGGCGACAATCGAACATGAGCAATCTCAGCGCCAGTACTCCCAGGCAGTCCAACAGCTCGAGCGCATGCGCATCGTGTCCCCGATTCCGGGGCGCGTGGAAAAGGTCTCCATTGAGGCCGGAGAAGGGATTGAAAAACTCGGACCGGTGGTTCAACTGGTCAGGACCGATCCGCTCTGGCTCGATGTCCCGGTCCCCCTGCCCCAGGCAAAGCAGCTGGCCATGGGGCAACGGGCCGCGGTCCGGTTTCCGGGTGATCCAACCGGTAAATCAACGGATGGTCGGATTGTCTACATCTCGTCCGTCGCAGATGCGGCCAGTGACACCCTGCGGGTCCGTATCGAAGTGGGCAATCCTTCCGATCGTCCGGCAGGAGAGCGGGTGACCGTTGGCTTTCCGCTAATTCAAACCGGCAAGGTTGGGGACACTTCCCAAAATTGAAGACGATGAACGAACTGCAGCAAACCGAAGGGCCTTTCACCAGGGTTCTCACTCGGGTACTTGCCAGGCAGTGCCGACAGGTGCGGGCGGCCGGCGGCGCAATGCTGCAACCCGTCGAAGAGAAACGCCTGCTCCTCCTTGCGGCTTTTCCGCAATCAGACACCCAAAACGGGCTTCCCAAATGGCTCTCCCCTGCCCTGAACACCTGCCTGGAGGTCCTGTCCAGCGGAAAGGCGGCGATTGTGCCGGAATCCCCGCAGCAGGGGGCCGGCGGACAGACCGGGAGCCGGATCCTTGTCATTCCGATTCAAAAAAAGAACAATGTCCGGGCAGTGGCTGCATTTCTCGTCCCCGAGCAAAACCCCCGGAGGCTGGCGGTTATAGAAAAGAGGCTGGCCACCACCTCCTTTCTACTGAACCACTGCGAACTGCAACTGACCCTGGAAAAACACCGGAAGGCGATCGATCGCCTCTCCCTCGCGCTGGGTGTCATTTCAGTGTGCAACCAATCCAGCCACTTCACGAGCACCGCCATGGCCTTGTGCAACGAGCTTGCCGAAAAATTAAGATGCCACCGTGTCAGCCTCGGCGTTCTGGAAGGCCGCTACGTCCGCGTCCGCGCCATGAGCCGGACCGACACGTTTCACCGGGAGATGAAGCTGACCCAGGACATCGAGGCAGCCATGGAAGAGTGTCTGGACCAGGACCTGGAAATCATTCGCCCGGCGGCCGCAGATGCCGTCTACGTCAGCCGCGCAGCCGGGCAGCTTTCCCAGCGGCATGGGCCATCCGCCGTGCTCTGCGTGCCGGTCCGGATAAACGGCGGCGTGGCCGCCGTCATCACCCTGGAGCGATCTTCGGAGCGGCCGTTTACAAGCCTGGAAGAGATCGAGGCCGTCAGGCTGGCTTGCGACCTGTGCGCCCCGCGGCTGATGGACCTGCGGGAGAATGCGCGGTGGTTCGGCGCCCGCATGGCCGCAGCGGTTCGAAAAAAAGCAGGGACGATTTTTGGACCGCAACACACGGGATTGAAGCTGGGGGCCGTCCTCATTTTTCTCATCGCAGTGTTTCTTGTGTTCGCCAGGGGGGAGTACCGCGTCGGCGCCCCGTTTATCTTCGAGGCCTCGATTCAGCAAGCCGTCGTGGCCCCGTTTGACTCCTATATCAAAAACGTTCACGTGGATCCCAGCGACGCGGTAATCGCTGATCAAACCCTATTGGGCGAGCTGGAGACTTCCGATTTGAGACTCGAACAGGCCGCGCTCAAGGCACAGCAGCAGGGGCATCGGAAACAACGTGCAGCCTCGATGCGCGACGGAAAAACGGCCGAAGCCCAGATGGCCGAGGCTCAGATTGACAAGCTGGCGGCTGAAATCCGCCTCATCGAAGGCCATATCAAACAGGCCGCACTGGTGGCGCCGATTTCCGGGCGACTCGTTTCGGAAGATCTCAAACGGCGTCTGGGAGCGCCGGTGGAAGCGGGCGACATTCTCTTCGAAATCGCCCGCATCGAATTACTGAGGGCCGAGCTTTACGTGCCGGAAGATTCGATTGCGCTGGTGAATATCGGTCAGGCCGGTGAATTGGCCGCCGTCGGCCATCCGGATCGGAAAATTCGGTTTGTGGTGGAACGCATCACGCCCCTCGCCGAGGTAGTCAACCAGGTCAATTCGTTCCGGGTGCGGGCCCGTTTGCACGACAGGCCGAAATGGATGCGGCCGGGCATGGAAGGCCTTGCCCGGATCGATGTAGGGAAAAAACGCTATGTGTGGATCTGGACCCATCGGTTGACCGACTGGCTCAGGATGAAGCTTTGGCTTTAACTCAATTGCCGTCAGGCTCCGCAAAAGACCTGTTCAATAAAACTAAGAATGCACCACTTTTAAAGGTAGGTTGACGGTGACCGCAACACGCCCGACATTTATCGAATCCTGGTACCGCGTGGCCAATTTGTGCCCGAAGCTGCTCCCGGCGGTGAACGTGCACCGCCAGCATTTCCGGGGCGTCCAGTGGTACGTTCTCCAGAACCCGGCCAACAATGAATATTTCCGTCTCAGCCACGGGGCCTATCACTTCGCCGCGATGCTCGACGGTCGCCTCACCGTGGACCGGGTATGGCGGACGTGCATGGACGCATTCGGCGACGAGGCGCCGACCCAGGGCGAAGTCGTCGATCTGCTTACCAGGCTCTATGCGGCCAACCTGCTCCAGGGCGATGTGGCCCCGGACGTGGAAGCGCTGTTTCAGCGGCATCAGAAGCGCGCGTGGCGGGAAATTAAAGGATTTTTTCGCAATTTCCTTTTCATCCGGATTCCCCTGTGGGATCCGGATCGATTCCTGGAAAGATGGGCCCCTGTTTTCGGAAAATTCTTCACGGTCCATGGCCTTTTCCTCTGGGTCGGTATCATGTTAGCCGGGTTGTGGGCGGTCGGCGGACACTTCGGAGACCTGACCCGGCAGGCCGCGGGTGTTTTGAACCCGAAAAACCTGCCCCTGCTGTACGCCGCGCTCGTCATCGTCAAAGTGTTTCACGAAATGGCCCATGCGTTTGCCTGCAAACAGTTCGGGATGCGGGCGGGAACCGGGGGCGAGGTGCACCGGATGGGGGTGACGTTCCTCGTATTCGCACCGCTGCCCTACGTAGAGGCGTCCAGTGCCTGGGCCCTTAGGGACAAATGGCAGCGGATCGTCGTCGGTGCCGCCGGCATGCTGGTGGAACTGGCGATCGCTGCGATTGCAGGCATTCTCTGGGTCCGGACCGCCGAAGGGGCCACCGTACATGCCATCGCCTACAACGTGATGTTTGTCGCCAGTGTGTCCACGCTGCTCTTCAACGGAAACCCGTTCCTGCGATACGATGCCTATTACATCCTGCTGGATCTCCTCGAAATTCCCAACCTCGATTCCCGGTCCAAAGCCTACCTTGCCTTTCTGGCCAAACGTAATCTGTGGAACCTCAAACAGGTCCATGATCCCAGCCACACGCCGGGAGAACGGGGGTGGCTCGTATTTTACGCCCTGACCGCCATGGGTATCCGTGTGGCCGTGGCAATAGCGATTGTGCTGTTTCTCGGCAGCCAATTTTTTCTGATCGGGGCGGTGGTTGCGGTCTTCATGGCTGCAACCTGGATTTTCCTTCCCCTGGGAAACTTGCTGCGCTATCTGGCCATCAGCCCCGAGCTTGCCCGGATCAGACCCCGGGCGGTTGTCACCAGCGCAGCCGCAGCCGCGGTCCTTCTCGGGGCCGTCGGCCTCGTTCCCATGCCGGAGCGCTTTCGCATCGAGGGTGTGGTGGAGCCGATCCGCTACGCGGTCATCCACATGAAAGCCGACGGATTCGTCGACGGGTTCCTCGATTCCGGGAAAAAGACCGGTCCGAACGGCCTCCGCCTGCTTACCGCGGTCTCCCCGATTCTGGAAACCCGGCGCGATCAGCTGCATGCCGAACGCCGCCGGCTCCAGGTGCGGCGAAAACACGCCCAGGCCCGTGAGACGGCGGCGGTACAGATTATCGCAGAAAAAATCGCCGCCCTGGAAGAAAAAATCGCACGCAACCGCCGGGAGATGGCGGATCTGAACCTGCAAGCACCCATTCAGGGCACCTGGGTGGCCCCGAACATTGACCGGCTCCGGGGGGTGTACCTGAAGCGGGGTCGACATGTCGGGGTGGTCGCAGATCTGGACGCCCTGAGAATCCGAGCCGTTGCCGGCCAGACAGTGGCGGCAGAGCTTATTCGGGATGCCGGATCCGCTGTCGAGATCAGAGTCAAAGGCAACCCGAGTGCGACCTACGACGGCCGAATCGAGACGATCATTCCGGCGGGACAGGAACGGCTGCCGTCTGCCGCCCTCGGCTATGCAGCGGGGGGCTCGACCCAAACGGCCCTGGATGACCCGGAGGGCCGGCAGGCCTCCGAACCGTTTTTTGAAATCCTGGTGGTTCCGGATATTCCCGAAGGAAGGCGGCTGATGCCGGGGCAGAGCACGGTGCTGCGGTTTGACACCGCCGCGAAACCACTGCTGGTACAGGCATGGAAAACCATTTTGCAACTTTTTCAGAGGAGGTTTAAAGCCTAACGTGATCCAGGTACCGAGCATAAGCTGGCGGATGCTTTCTCAGGAGCCCTCCCGGGTGGAAATTCCCCGAGGCCTGGACAGAGCGTGGCATCGGGCCGCCGGTGCCGCCGGGAGTGTTTCCCTTCGAACAAAAAGATTTATCCGCCGGGCGGAGGGTATCGTTTCCATGGACAAGCTCTTTGCGCACCTATCCGACAAAGAGTTGAGTAAAATAATCCCGCCCCTGCGGGATCGATTTCGCCTTGGCCGGGACACAGCCGAAGATCAAAACCGGGCCTTTGCCATCGTCCGGGAAGTCGCCGGGAGAACGATCGGCATGCGCCCCTTTACGGTCCAAGTGGCCTGCGGGCTGGCAATGGAATCCGGCTGCATTGCGGAAATGGCCACCGGTGAGGGGAAAACCCTGGCCGCAACCATGCCCGCCGTTCTGGCGGGCTGGCGCAACCGGGGATGCCACGTGGTGACGGCCAATGAATACCTGGCCGCGCGGGATGCCGGTTGGATGGCGCCTGTTTACCGGTTCTGCGGATTGACGGTCGGATGGGTGGCAAACACCATGGGCCCGGAGCAACGGCGGCGGGCCTACGACGCTCACATCACTTACTGCACAAGCAAGGAGATCGCAGCCGATTTCCTGCGCGACCGTCTTACCCTGGGCCCCATCCGGGGACTTTCTGCAGCGCTTCTGGCGAAACTGGCCGGACGCGGCCCCGACCGGATCAACGGCCTGGTTCAAAGCAGCCTGGGGTGTGCCATTATAGACGAAGCCGACGCGGTGCTCGTGGACGAAGCGGTCACACCGCTGATCATTTCAGGTTCCGGGCAGAACCCGGACCATGCACAAGCCATTGCCGAAGCCGCTCGTCTGGCCGCGAAGCTTGCGCCGGAAAAGGACTACCGGGTAGATCGGCGATATCACGAAATCACCCTGACCGCAGCCGGAGAGGCCCGGATGGCCGGGATGGCCGAATCCCTTGGCGGCCTTTGGAGAATTTCCCGGCACCGTGAAGAACTCGTCGTTCAAGCGATCACTGCCCGGGAATTTTTTGTTCGGGACAAGCAGTATGTCGTCGACAATCAGACGGTGGTCATCATCGATGAATTCTCAGGGCGGCTCATGCCCGACAGGACCTGGCGTGACGGTCTCCACCAGGCGATCGAGGCAAAAGAGGATCTCGAGATTCATCTGCCCAGGGAAACCCTGGCCCGGATCAGCTTCCAGCGTTTTTTTCGTCTTTACGGGAAGCTGTCCGGAATGACGGGAACCGCGGCAGAGATTCGAAATGAATTCTGGCAAATTTACCGTCTTCCGGTGGTCGTCATCCCGCCCCGGCGCGCCTGTCAACGGTCCCTGCGACCGGATCGCATATTTTCAAATAAAGATGCGAAATGGAGGGCGGTCATCGATGAAATCCGCAGCGCGCACGAAATCGGGCGGCCGGTCCTGGTGGGGACCCGCAGCGTGGCAGCCAGCGAGTCTCTTGGCCGGCAGTTAACCGTCGAAAAGCTGGATCACGAGGTCCTCAATGCCGTCCGGCATGACGCCGAGGCGAGGATCATCGCCGACGCCGGCCGAAGCGGGCGCATTACCGTCGCCACGAACATGGCCGGGAGAGGAACCGATATCCGCCTGGGCCCCAATGTAGCCGAGCTGGGGGGACTGCATGTGGTCGCCACCGAGCTTCACGAAACCCGCCGGATCGACCGGCAATTATACGGCCGGTGCGCCCGCCAGGGCGATCCCGGCAGCGCCCGGGCTTTTGTGAGCCTGGATGACGAATTGCTGCAGCAGCACGCACCTCCGGTCTGGAAAAAAACGGGGTCCGGCACTGGAGACGGAGGCCGGGAAATCACTTCTGTCTTTTCCCGCCGACGGATCGAACGCGCTCAGCGCCGTGCTGAGCGGGCCGCTTTTCACCGGCGCAGGGAAGTGCTTCACACAGACCACTGGCTTGACGAACACCTGGGATTTGCGCTTAAAGAAATCTAGATTTTAAACACTCACTTTATGGCCCTATTGAAAGGTCGGAGATCATGATTAAACGCTATGGTATATGGGTTGCCGCTGTTCTTTCGATTTTCATCACCATTTCCGTTGCCGGGGGGGAGACCTGCCAACCGATCCTGAACATCCTGAAAAGCCAGGAATGGAAGCATCGCGACACCAGGGGGGAGATCCATCTCGGCAAGGTCGCGACCCTGCTATATCCCGCCTATACGGTCGCAGCAACCGACCGTTACCGGCCGCTCCTCGAGCAGTTGTCCGCGGCCCTGAAAACGCCGGTCAGAAAAGAATACCGGGTCGTTTTGAAGGGATATACAGATTCCCTCGGTTCACTGGTGGTCAACCAGCGCATCTCCCTGGAACGCGCCCAGGACCTGAAAAAATTGCTGACATCGGATCCATCCATGGCCCTCGACGCCAAAAGAATCCAAGTAGAGGGCCTTGGGGAGGCCGACCCGGTGGCCTCCAACCAGACGCTTGAGGGGCGGAACCAAAATCGCCGTGTTGAAATTCACATTTACGGCAATGTGGGAGAGGACGTACGAACGGTCGCTACGGCACCGCCCGCCCCCGTCCCTGTAGCCATGCAAAAGGGAAAACCGGTTATCGCAGGTGCTTTATCGGATAAATCTACGTTGCCGTTGTCAATACCGGGGGCACAGACACCACCGGGGCCGGAGACCGTTCGCCTGTCCCTTTTCGATGCCATCCGCCATGGATTGGAAAAAAACCTGGAGATTCGGGTGGTCGCCTTTACCCCGCAGCAGGCGCAAGAGGGCATTGCGGATGCGGAATCAGTCTTTGATCCCGAAATTTTCACGGAGGGAACCTTCCAGCGGGATCCGAATCTGCAATCGAGCGTCACCCGGGTCGTCATGGAAGATGACAGCCTCCTTCAGACGGGAATTCGAAAGCCCCTTGGCACCGGCGGCAGCGTGTCCGGCGCCCTGGCAATGAATTACGGGAATCTGATCAACGCCGAGTTCGATCGAACCTACCGGTACACCTTCGCCCCGACCTTTGAAATCAGGCAACCGCTGCTGAAAAATATCGGCGGCCGGGAAGAAAAGGCCGCCATCAAGATCGCCAACCATCAAATGGGCATTTCCAAAGAGGCGTTTCGTCGGAAGGTAATCGACATTGCCACCCGGATCTCCAGAGCCTACTGGCGGCTCTACCTGCACCGGGACTATGTGTTGATCGACCGGCAGAATTTCGAAATGGCCGAGGAGGTCTACCGCCGGGAAACCGTCCGGGTCAAAGAAGGCCTTTCGCAACAGCTTGATGTCGCGCGGGCCCGAAGCAATGCCGAAAGCCGGCGGGGAAACCTGATTAAATCGAAAGAGCGGTTAAAGGTGGGCACGGACCAGTTAAAGCTCTTGATCAACTGGTCGAATCTGAACATCGACTCGCAGGTAAATATCTTACCCATCGATGAACCGAGCGCAGAGCCCCTTGATGTGAGCGAAGAAGAAGTCGTTGAAAAAGCGTTCCAGCATCGCCCGGAACTGTTGCAGGCCAAACAGCGGGTGAGTATCAGTAAGGTCGAAGAAGACCTTTCGCAGCATCTGAAACTGCCGACCCTGGATGTATTCGGGCGGTATGCCGTCAGCGGGTACGGCAGGGAGTTCTCGGACGCGGTTGACGATACGTCCGTCAACGATGAAGATGCCTGGGCCGCCGGCCTGAACTTTGAATATCCGATCGGCAATCGATCGGTAGTGGCCAAGGCCCGCATGAAAACGCTCGCGCGCCGTCAGTCGGAAGAACAGGTCGCCCGCCTGCGAAACCAGATCAAACAGGAAATCAAGGAGGTGCTCTCTGCGATTGTTTATGCCAAAGGTAGAATCGAGTCCACTCAAATAGCGATGGAATCCGCCCGGAGTGTGGTCGAAGGTGAATTCGTACGGTTCGAAATCGGTCAGACGACCAATGTGGAACTTCTGCGGGCGCAGGACTCGCTGGCCGCCACCAGCCGCAGTTTCATACAAGCGATTGTGGATTACAATATTGCACTGGCCGAACTGAAAAGGGTCAAGGGCGAGCTGCACGAGGGGTTGTCGATCGATGAACTCGAAAAGCAAGCCGGAAACTGAGGGTTGGCTATCCTTGTACGGAAAAGCTTCTTGATCATTGGATTATCGCAGTAATCTTTTCGCCGGCTGAGACCGAATCTTGTGTTTTTCCATAAACCTGCTATTCTTAACGGGTCCAGTTCATAAATGGCCCATGCCAATCTGATCGGCCGCATTAAACTCGATCAAACGTTGCCATTTTTGGATGCGCACGGCCTGAATACTTAAACAACTCCCCAACACTTAACAGTATCCGTACACAGGTCCCGGCCGCAAATGGTTGAAGATAGCTCCTACATCTATTTTTTCCCTTTTATCTTCGCAGCCCTGTGCATTTTTGTTGTATCACAATATACTTTGGCGCGCCACAAAGCCCGGGGGGCCTGGTATCTCTTTTTCGCCTGCCTGGCCGCCTCATTCTGGTCCGCCAGCGAAGGCATGCTGTACCTCGACTTCAGCCTCGAAAGTAAAATCTGGTTAACCAAATGCCAGTTTTTCGGGATTGCCCCTATTCTCCCGCTGCTCCTCCTGTTTGTACTGGCTATTTTTGAGAAACGGGTAAGAAAGTTTGACGCTCTGCGGGGTATTTTCATCGCTATCATGGCGTTGATTTTTATCCTGGTCTGGACAAATCCGCTTCACAATCAAATGTACACCGGCTACTACAGCATAGAATCCAGCGCCATTCAAATGCTCGGACTGAACCATGGCCTGCTGTGGTGGCTTGTTCTTGCGTACCACTATGCCCTTGTAGCGGTCATCAGCGTCATGCTCATAAAATACGCTTACATCCGAACCGGATTCGAGCGTTCCCAGGCGCTGGTCATCCTGGTCGCTGTTGCTTCCGTCTGGATCGCAAACGCCATTTACATAACCGGTCACAGTCCGGTTCCGAATATGGATATCAGCCCGATCGCCTTTTCACTGGTCGCCGGTTCTATGGCCTGGGGATTTTTCCGGCATAATTTGCTGGACATACTCCCGGTTGCCAAAACCGAAGTCTTTAAAGGCATGGATGACGCCGTGCTGGTTTTTGATGAAAACAATCGGCTTGTCGATTTCAATACCGCGGCGGAGGCGATCATCAAAACAAAAGTCTCTGAAATCAGATCCGGGCAAACACAAAAAATATTCGCCCAATACCCGGTACTGAAAAATATCCTTGAGAACAGGCGGCACAGTGAAGTGACCATTCGCGTTGATGGTCAGCGCACCATTTATGATGTACGTGTCTCCAAACTGGTCGGTCGCCATCGGCAAACCATAGGGCGCATCATGGCCCTGCGCGATGTTACCGCTCGCAAACGTGCTGTCGAGGCCATCCTGGAAAGTGAAGAAAAATACAAATTCCTGGCCGAGAATATGGGAGACATCGTGTGGACACTGGATACTGCCTTCCAGATCACCTACTTAAGCCCTTCAATTGAGAAAGTATTAGGCTATACACCTGCAGAGTATAAGACGTTAAAACTGGAAAAGATGATGCCCCCGGAATCTATAGAAAATATAAAGCGGCTTTACCGGGAAGAGCTGCAGCCGAATGACCCGGAAAACAGCGCTTCAGATCAGCCACATACAGTGGAGGTAGAATATTATCATCAAAATGGCACTGTCGTATGGCTGGAAAACAAGGTCCAAGCCCTTAAGGGTGCAACCGGCCAAACTTTGGGTCTTTACGGGGTTTCACGCGATATCACCAAACGCAAGCAGGCCGAGGAAGATACCATCCGGGCAAATATGTCGTAGGAGCGAACATTTAACGCAGTACCTGACCTGATCGCCATTCTGGACACACAGCACCGGATCATCAAATTTTTAAGATCACCGAATCGACATGATAGCAACCATCACTATTTGATGCTGCCGCACTATCCTCCATCCAGCGCCACACCTATCCATCTGTTTCTACACACACCTTTTAAATATTTAACATGCATGCAGATGGCACGTATTTTGCAGCATCTTATTATGCGCAGTATCGTGTCTTGAGAATTTAAGGCCTAATAAAAAACAAATGACGGTTGGCTTAGCCGCCTTCAACTTGGGAATTACCATGAAAAATAGCGCGCCGGCAAAGAGGCCCAACGAACATAGTGCCGCGTTTAAGCGCGAGGAACTCTATCTCGTAATGAAAAATGAACTGTTGTCGCTGCACGCCTCCCTGGAACTTTATGACGTTCTTAGCAGGATTCTGCAAGATGCAACCAGAATTGCAAAATCTGAAGCAACCTCCCTGCTGCTTGTTGATGAAAATACGGGAGACCTTGTTTTCACTATTCCCACCGGACCGGCAGCCGCCACGCTGACGGATTTGCGTATAAAAAAGGGCATGGGAATTGCCGGATGGGTAGCCGAAAATGGAAAACCGCTACTGGTGCCGGACGTAACCGGCGAACCACGTTTTAATCGGAACATGGACAAGCTGACCGGTTTTAAAACCCGGTCCTTACTCGCAGTCCCGCTTCAGGTGAACGGTAAGGTTATCGGTGTACTCGAAGCGGCAAATAAACAAGAGGGTCTGACCTTCACCAAGGACGACGTCCTGCTCTTCACCATCTTCTCAGACCACGCCGCCTTTGCCATAGAGAATGCGCGATTGCACCAGGCACTGAAAACCCAGGCAAAGGCGACCGCCCGCAAACAGGTTAACATTGTCAATGCAGAGAAAGACCGCTCCCTGGAACGGCTTTCGGCTGGTATTGCCCATGATTTTAAGAATATTATCAATACGATTACCGGATTTGCTGAAATTGTGATGCTTGATCTCCAAGACAATCAAGTCCGCGATGATATCAGTGAAATCCTAAAGGCGAGTGATAGTGCCATGGATCTTGTTGACCAGATACTGACCTTTACCCACCAGGGCAGGCAGAAAAAAACCTCGCTCAGCAGTCAAAAAATCCTCAAACAAGCCATTAAACTGTTTCGTATTTTCCTACCGGAGACAGTTGCCATCCGCGGCAATCTTGAGTTTCAAGAATGCCTGATTCATGCCGACCCCAGACAGATTCATCAGGTCTTTACAAAACTGATGAAAAACGCCCGGGATGCCATTGGAAATAAAGATGGCGTTCTGAATGTCGAATCCAGTTTGGTTGAATTGAGCAGAGATCAGGTTCTGGTTTACCCTGGATTGGAGCCGGGATGGTTTATAAAAATCAGTATCTCCGACAACGGTTGCGGTATGGATCAGGAAACATTAAAAAAAATATTTGATCCTTATTTTACAACCAAATCCGGCGGTTTCGGCACGGGTATGAGCCTGTCCACTGTGCGCAGCATTGTAAAAGATCACGGTGGCGCTATTTCCATTTCAAGTGTGCCTGGTGAGGGCACTTGGGTTGAAATCCTGTTCCCCAAGATTATCGCCCGGATAGACTCGGATCACCTAACAATTGAACAACTGCCCAAGGGAAGTGAGAGTGTCCTGGTCGTGGATGACGATCAGACCGTAGCACTGACCCTTTGCAAAATGCTTAATTTACTGGGGTACCAGACTACCAGGGTCAATAGCTCTGAAGAGGCCCTCACAATTTACCGCAATGATCCGGACAGTATAGATCTGCTGATCACAGACTGGGCCATGCCGGGCCTCACTGGAGATCGGCTGGCTGAAAAAATAATTGGAATCCGACCGGATGCGAGGGTAATCATCTATTCCGCCTTCAGCGGTGAACTTGACAGGGTTAAATTTCGGGCAGATGGAATCAGCGACACTCTGGAAAAACCAATTTCTCTGGATAAACTGGCCAGTACGGTCCGTATTGTTCTGGACAAATCCTAAATTTCTGGACCGGTTAAAAAACCTCGATTTTTCGCCCTGGTGCCAGGGGCACATAACGACCGTTATCGGTTGCAATGCCGAGCGTGGAACAGAGGTAATCCAGGCGTTCAACCCTTCCGGGTGTGGAGGGCCGGCACCATTCACCTGCCTGGGGGCCAAACGTTTCCTCTGCCTTTCCCACAACAACCATGGATATTGTCCTCTCTCCATCCCTTGCAAGAACAAACAGGCCGTTCAGGGGGGTGTTTTGTTATCAGCGGTCTGCAAACTTGCTTAAATTGAATATTTCGCAATATTTTGCTATGAGTGACATGTCAGCTTTGTGGCAGGATGGAAACGACCAGAAAAAACCCTGAATTCGACGGACAGATTCAATATCAGTATAAATCATTCAAAAAGGAGATTGGAAAATGGCGACAAGCGACACAGCAAACGAAAAACCCCTCTGGTTGTCTATTGAGGAGAATATCCTTGCGCTCGATTCTCAGGACCTCGCAGGGGAAAAAATGGAAGCATCGGTTCAAAAGGTTGCCGGTGACCTCGACAAGGCCGGTTACAATGTCTCGCGCCATGGGGGTAATATGATTGAATTGAGATGGGCCCTGAATGCAGCTAAAAAAGCAGGTCACCCTCTTTTGAAGGATCTGAACGCTGCGCTCGCGGCACTGACCCTGGAAGATGCAGCTGCCCCCTATGCGGCCACGAACAAAATAATCCAGGATCTTGGCGAGACGTGGTCGGCTCTTAAAAAAGCCAATAAACGGCCGGATGTCATCGGATTCGTAGAGGACACCAGGCTCGATCTGCTCACCGCCAAGGCGCAAGAAATGCAAGGCGATGAAGGCATTCGGTATCTGATTGGGGAAAAAGTGGCCACCGAAGAGATCACCAGCCGGTTGGAAATAACCCAGGAGAAGCTGGACGAGGTAAACGCCCAGATAGCAGCGGAGCTGGCAGAGAGAGCCAGGGTCGTTTCACTGCTTGAAAAGGTTGAGGGCAAACCCGATATAGAACGGATCAAACACCTGTTTGAGAATAACGTCTCGGAGGAGTTGATCATCGAGATTGCCAAAGTCGACCAGGCCGCACTCGATGAAACCAAGGCAGCCATGGAAGCGGAATTGGAGGAGAAAAAGAGGTTAGCAGAAGAGGAAGCCGCGCGGAAGCAGGCAGAGGCGGAAGGCCCTTCACTGGATAATATTGCGCCGGATGAGATGATCGATCATATCGATGCCATCCGTGAAATTATGGAGTTCAGCGATGTGGAAAAAGAAATCAGAACGATGTGCGAACAGAGTTCGATCCCGAAATGCATAGTGGACATTGCTGTTTCCGAACCGGACAAACTGGATGAACTTGAGAAGAAAGCAGAAGGCTAACCGGTAGTTGTGTAAACTCGTCTGGTCTTTAAGGGGCTAACTGAATTCAGTTAGCCTCTTAATATATTAAACCGGTGGAAAAATACCTCGCGTTTGTCATTCCGGCGAAAGCCGGGCACGCAGTGAAGCTAAAGCGCTATCCAGCGGTATTTCTGGATGCCGGTCGAAAATCCCAACTTAAACGGGGATCAAGTCCGGCATGAGGATAAGTCTTACAGCTACAACCGCCGAACTTGCGAGAAAGGCAATACCATTCAAGTGCCGTAAGATTGTAAAACGCGTCACTCAAACATTTTCTTCAAACCATCCATAAAACTCCCTGAACTGCCGGATTTCTTTTGGGCTGGCTTGGCCGTTGCTTTCTTTTTTGGGACGGCCTTTTTTTGCCTGGCAATGGCCACAGCTGTGCCGCACAGGTCTTTTTTGCCTGACTCACCATCAACCAATAAAACCGCCAGGCCAAACGGTCCGAAAAGGGCAAACCCACCCACGGCTTTCCCGATGGTAATGGCCGCCTTTGTGGCATCAATGGCGAGTGCCGGTTCCGCCAGGGTTCCCCCCAATTTGAAAGGCTTGGCAAGGTTACCGAAGCTAAAATTTATTTTGCCGGTATCGCTTGTGCCGATACCCTTTTTTGCGATCGGTTCCAGAGCGATGTCGAGTTCCTCTGTTTTGAGGTTGATGGTCCCTTTACCAATAGCTTTCAAAGCAGGAGTATCAAGCACCAGGACCCGTGTCGCGGCAAGCCCTTCAACAATATCAAATCTTGTGACGAAACAGTTTATTTCCGTCAGTTCCCCGGACCGGTCGCCGAGATTAAGCATCTGAAAAATTCCGGCCCGCAGGTCGCCGCCCAGCACGCCCAAAAGACGGTTATTGAGTTGTCCTTTCCCCATGATGACACTCAGGCGGCCATTCATATTGGCCATTAATTCAGCGACAGAACGACCCCGCCCGGACAGATCGACGCTGACATCCAGTTCGCCTTCAAGGGCATCCGAGATGTCAAGTTCCTTAAGCATGCGGCCCGCGTCCATATTGCGGATATCAACTGCGGCCGAGCCCACCAGCCTTCGTTTGACTTCCCGAACAGTCGCGCGGCCCTGTAATTTACCGGAACCAATGTCCGCTGACAGGGGTTTTAGGGTCATCCGGCCGTTTTTAAACGCAAGATTGAGTTTCAGGTTTTGCAAGGCGAATCGGGGCAACAGGCACTGCTTCACGCGGACCCCCACATCAGCGCCAATTCTTCTTAGCAGCCCCGGGGGGAAATGCTCGGCGGGGAACAGTTTTCGGCCGGGTTTGGATACAGCCGGTCCATCGCTTTTACTATTCTCCCGGTCAAGTTTCCTGAAGTCCAGCTTGTCGGATGTCAGCGTAACATTGAAATAGGGTTTGCCGCTCCGCAATTTCATTAGGACGAAACCCTTTAAGTTATTCTTACCGGCAAGCAGGTTCAGGTTGCTGATTCTAATTGAATCCGTAATGTCACCGGAAATATGGAAAGTGGCCCTGGTGCTGGTTTTAAACGGCAGGTTTAATCCGGCGACCCTGGCCGGCTTGGAGATATCCTGGCTGGTGATTTGAGCATTTAGTTCAAGCCCTTTGCCATTGAAAACATCTTTGGCCTCCCCTGTAATCTCCACAGTTGAAGCGGCTGCCTGAATCGAAATTTCCAACGGCCAGGGCTCGTCCGGGTCAATGAGCTTGTCAATCGGTCCCACGGTTCCTTTAACCATGATGGGCAGCTTGTTGTAATCAGCATCAATATCCAGGGATGAGGGGTTAGTGGGGCCGGAGGATTTTAGGTAGCACCGTTTTATCCGCAGGACCACAGGGGCGTTTGGACGAGCGCCTTTAAATACCAGGCGGCTATCCAGAATCCGGACATCTTTGAGGAATATTTCCGGCAGGTAGATCTGGCCGCTATCTTCGGATACGGCTGTGGTTGGGCCGGGCGCAGCAAAGGGTAGATTCAACAGCCCTTTTTGATTCATCTCAATAAAAATATCAGACTCAGACAGGGACACTTTGCGTATTTCAACAGTGCCGGTGAGCAGAGACAAAAGGGCCAGCTGCAGCTCAAATTTTTTAATATGGAGCATCCGGGGCCGGGTGCCCCATGCGGCATTTTGCAGGGACACGTCTTCAATCACCAGGGTCGGTGAAAAGCCGATCTTCATCCCTATATTGCCCTGGATAGTGAGATCACGCCCCGTCAGGTCGTGGGTTGCGGCAATAATGTCCGGTTTGAGCTGATCAAAATCATAGGTCTGGATGTAAGCGGACAGAATTACCACGCCAACAAGGAACAGGATGGCCAGGCACACGGAAATTTTCCATACCATTTCAGGGGCCTTTGTTTCAGTTGAATGCTTTACTGGTAAAATCAGGAAGTCGCCCAATTACGAACTGAACTCGGCCCACCGGAAACGGAATTTCTCCCAGGGAAAAATCGAGTAAAGAGCCTGCGGCGATAACATGCAACCCGGGTCTTTCTTCATAAAGATATCGCAGTGCCGTGAGTGCCCGGGGACAGGCCTGTATTTCATCCAGAAACAGCAGGGTTTTACCGGGCTTAATTTTCTTGCCGGAATGCAATTCCCAGTCGCGATAAAACGGTCTTGCTGCTGAGGTCATCTTGAAAAATTGCGTGTAGATCAGTGCGTTTTTCCAGATCTACCTTCAACATGCTTTTAAAATGATTCTGGCCAAATATTGAATGCTCGGCAGTGTATTGCCGCATATTAAAAGTGGCAATGCCGGCATGGACGATATGCTTTACAAGGTCTCCTATGCCGCATGCTATGATGATGCTGACCTGTGTAAACTGGCGAAATCATTTGAAGCCATGCAGAGCGATTGGCAAACAGATTGTTTTCGGTTTGAATATCACTGCTGATGGAAATGTCCACTTAATTTTTGAACTGTTTGAAGGGAATCGCACCGATAATACAACCCATGTCCCCAATTGGAAAGCCCTTCGAGAATTCCTGGAAAAAGTGGATACCGTATCATTTGGGTTCAAAGCAGCGCAAAAAAGCAACAGGACAAAAATCGGCGGGAAAGAGGATGTACCCCACCAAATCCATTTTAAATAAGGTATTACACAAACCCACGAACTCATATTGCAATCAGAAACGATTTAGAGCGTGCTGTAGATTTGGCCAAAGCATCTAATTTTTCGGATATTTTTTTGTCAATGCGGCCGGATACTGGAACGGTTTCCATTAATTTGGCCTCCTTTGTAATGATTGTGTACATCCAGTCCTAACTTTGCAAGCGAAATGGCCGTACTGACGAAGGGAAAAAGGTGCGGAAACCTCCGAATTGGCAAAATAATCCGACATTACAAAGAAAATTCAAAGGGATATTCACCGCTCTGCTTTAAGAAAACTGCGGATGATGAATAGGGCCGAGTCATTGAATGATCTCAGAGTGCCCCCGGGGAACCGGCTATAAGGATTAAGGGGATCACGTAAAGGGCAATACAGCATCCGCATCAACGATCAATGGCGGATCCGCTTTCTTTGGCCTTTCCAACCTATCCAACACCATCTTTCGACGGTGATATAGCTCCGCAAGCTCTTTTTCTGCAGCCTTGATCTGTTCCCTGGTAGACGATAATCTTTTTCCGTGGTAGTGAGTAAAATTTCATTCAGCAGACCAATTATTTCCATGACCCGCCCGGTTGCCAGACCTTATCTAAAATCCTTGCTCCCGATGCATATTTTAGAGGAGGAACTAAGAAACTACCCAATTCAGAAATGACCTTTTCAAACTCGGCAGGCATGTGGGCAATATCATTTTTCCTCAAAAACGCACCCCATTGAGTCTGTTTTGCCGGGTCAGATGAGAAATCTTCAGTAAGAGAAAAAGGCCTCTTGGCCGGTAAATCTGTTTTACGCCTTTTAAAAGTAGCCTGGATGGCTTTGACCAGAATTTCACCCTTAAAAGAAAAAAAACGGGACAACCAAAATAAGTCAAAAAAATCTTTCATCCGACTGTTACGAATTCCCAGGATAACTGCAGCCTGTATCTTCTCCGCGATCACAGTTTCCTTAGTATAAGACTGGACCTGTGCATTCGGCATGTCCAGCAAAGCCGGGAATGAAAGGGGAACAGGGCCTGGTGTTATGGCGTCCCCGAAAGCAATATCAATCCGGACAGGTATTGTTGCCTTACCAAGGAATGCCTTCATTTTGATACACTGCCCACCGTAATCCATATCGTCCCGAATTTCAGAAATAGAAATATTATCGGTATCAAAAACCAATCCATCATGGTCCACTTTTGTCCAGCAAATTTCTGAAACAATCTTCAGAAGCCACGCTGGTGAACTTTCTCTAAAACCCGACAAACCAAGATCCTGAGTCGGTCGGTAAGGTTGATCAGCCCAGGCTGAAATAAGGAGAGCCCCCTTAAGAGCAAATTTGTCTCCGTGCCCTGATTGGCATAGTCGAAATAGAAACCGTTCCAGAGTAAATCGAGTAAGCAGGAATTGAAAACCTTCTCCACGCTCTTTCCTGAGATTCATCAGGCGCTGCCGAACGGAGTGAGACATGTTCTTAATATCCGCATTCATATCATTGCTTCCATATAGGGTCTCATAATGTTCGCCACCCGACACACTTGGGCAAAATGCCAGAGTTCATCACTTGTGCATTTTCTTTCCCGCAAACATTCTTTAAGCGCTTCCAAGGCCACATCCAGTCCGATTTTATTGCGGTATTTAAAACAATCGGCAACAGTTTTTGCCGGGTTATAGAACCGCACGGGAACCCCTTCGATAACCTTTTCCTCCACACCCAGGTCCATAGCCTGGCCTGAAAATCGAAAAACCCGCAATGGTGGAAAATCGACTTTTGGTTTACGTACCCCGCGGTCAACCGCCATCCAGATCTGGTGAGGATTCTGTGTACCAATGTGGTGATAAACCAGGGCGCTCAGTAGGCATATAACTCCGTGTGGGACGCGTTTGGCTGCTTGAGCAAAGTCATGCAACTCCGTAACATCACAGTCGGCTGAAATATATAGCCCCCTCCCGGATCGTATCAGGAGTCCTTTTTCACACAGCCTGCGTAGATACTCGGGATGCAAACCAGCCTGGCGAATCTCCCGGGCTCGAACCACCCCGGTATTCTGGACCATCCTCATTATTGTTTCTTCTGGCTTTTGGTAATTGGCCATTGTGTTATTATGTATACTTTTATTCAGTTTTATAACCTTTTTGTCACATTAGCATTTTGTCTTGAAATGTCAAGTAGATCCTAAGAGTAAGTATCAAATAGGACCTCCTGAATGGAAACACCGCTGAACTACGCTGGCTGGAAATCAATGACTGCTGAAATGAAAACCCAAACAAAAAAAGGACCGAGCTATTCCAACGCAGTCCTTTTTCAATTTTTCTGGTACGCCCGGCCCGATTCGAACGGGCGGCCTACGGATTCGAAGGGCACAGTAGCCACTTATAGGTAAAGTATGTAATTTCAACAAATTGTATTCACAGGCATTTCTGGTACCGTGTTTGGTTTCGTTTGGAAATGTTTAGAAAAATTTGACCTTGACGGGCACATTCTGGGCACACCACCCCCCCTCCAACATCTACCCGCTTGACATTTAACGCGTAGCGTTATACGGTTGTTTCAATGATTAGATCATTCAGGTGCAAAGAGACGGAAAAAATATTCCTTCGAAGGTTTACAAAGAAAATTCCCAGGGACATTCATCGCTCTTCTTTAAGAAAACTGCGAATGTTGAATCGGGCCGAATCTCTGAATGATCTCAGGGTGCCGCCGGGGAACAGACTGGAAGGGCTACAGGGATTGCGTAAAAGGCAATACAGCATCCGCATCAACGATCAATGGCGGATCTGCTTTCTCTGGCGGGAGGATGGCGTTCATGATGTTGAAATCGTGGATTATCATTAGGGGGTGATGACAATGCCTGCTGAAAAAATGGCCCCGGTGCATCCGGGTGAAATACTGCTGGAAGAGTTTTTGAAGCCGATGAATCTAAGTCAGAATCGACTGGCCCTTGATATCCGGGTACCCGCCCGCCGTATCAACGAAATCGTACACGGCAAACGCCGGGTCACGGCCGACACGGCACTGAGACTTGCAAAGTATTTCGATATGTCACCTCAGTTCTGGTTAGGACTTCAGATGGATTACGACCTGGATATGGCCGAAGATCAATTATCCGGTCGTATCAACAAGGAAGTCCAAATTTATCAGAAAACAGCTTAAGCTGACACATTCGCAGCATTCCGGAACTTCAGACAAAGCAGGCAGTGGCACTTTGATTATGCCACTGCCTATTGTTTTCTTGGTACGCCCGGCCCGATTCGAACGGGCGGCCTACGGATTCGAAGAAAAGAATAGCCGAGTTTCCCAACCTCCTGAAAGTTCACAACTATTTGTAATTAAAACCTTTTCAATTTTCGCAATTTTCTTTAATTGTGTGTGATTTTTGCTGATTTTGGAATTTTTCTCACACAAACCCACACACGCATACTGCCTTAAGCCCACCGTCATAAAATGACCGTAAGACTTGTCAAGTTAAGGATGTAACAAGATCACTGCTGTCCTAAATAAAAGAAGTTAACGATTTGCCGTACATAAAACCAGTC
>CAZWPX010000024.1:0-73868 GCA_964636125.1 uncultured Desulfobacterales bacterium
CGTCGATGTTGGAGACCCCGTCTTCATCCCGGTCGCCGGCGGCATCATCCACCAGTGGGTTGAGCCCGTGGGTGAGCTCGTAAGCATCGGGCATGTTATCGTTGTCGTCGTCGGGGTCGGCATTGTTACCGGTGTTGTCTCCGTCGGTATCGGCCCATTCGGTGGGATCAGCCGGGAAGACGTCGGCGTTATCACCCACGCCGTCATTATCCGAGTCGACCGTCTCGTTCGGATCGAACGGAAAGGCGTCCTGTTCATCGATGACACCGTCACCATCGCTGTCCAGAGCAGGCTTCTCGATGTAGACGTTGTCAAAGTAGGCCACCATTTCACCATCTGCATCTCCGTTGCTGTTGTTCACAAACCGGGTATTGAGTCCAATAAACTCCCCGAACGCCGGGTAAGTACTTGTCACAATATTGTAGACGTGTTTTTCGGACTGCCCGGTCACGGTATCCTTGCACCTGAATATCAGCGCATCCGGCTTGTACTGGATAGAAAGTTTATAGGCCCTGTTCGTAAAAGCCGGCATCGCAAATGTGTAGCTATCCAGTGTTGTCCACACCGTTTGATCTGGAGCATCGGAGCGACCGACAAAGGACTTGGCCGACAGTGAGCCGTCCGGCCGGCGATCTAAATAAATCCGGGCAAATAGGTCTCCCTGGTACATATTATGATCCTGACCGCTGCCCGGACCGAATGTGTCGTTGTAGAAATACCCGGCAATACGGGCCCGACCGTGTGCGCCTTCAACACTGCCCGGGTTGACCCACCCGTCGTTTTGCGGAACGGTTACGTCTGCCGCAATTACCGGTGAGAAAGTGGTGGCCACGGCTTTGGTATCCGTCTTGGACACACCGTGTTCAGAGCTGGCCATGAGGCGCAACACCCTCTCTCCGCTGCCCGGGTTAATCGGATTGTCGACGATCTCCCGCACAACTTCCTGTATGTACCAGACCGACCCCCACTGCCCATCATTAAAGTCATCAGACAAGACACCGTCTACATACACGTTGTCAAATTCGGCACTGATATAGACCAGCCCCGGATCGTCGCCCACCATTCCGGCACCGGTGGACAGCGCCTTTGTTGGATCGAAAGGAGCACCTGCATTGTTGACACCCTGGCTGCTGCCACTCTGAATTGAGGTCCCTGTCGAATCAAATATTTCAAACTCGAACCCACCACCCATGTAGCGCAGCTCCAGTGAGTATACCGTGTTCACGGCAATCCCGCCGACTGTGGCCAGGGTGCCGGAATCCCGAAGCGTCCATACATCGGGAGCGGTCTGTTCGCTCACACCCCACCAGGCTTCCAGGCCACCATTACCACGGTCGCCGATGAAAACACCGGCCCAGACATCTCCAACCTGGTCAACCGGTGCTGCCTGAGTGCTGTAGAAACTACCTTCAATCCTGGCAAAGACGCTGTTGCTTGTCGTTTCCCGGTCATATTCAAGGATTTTTACGTCAGTTCTAAGGCTGTTGTTTACCGCAACCCAATTGCCCAGTTTCTGACGGTTTCGATCCCAGTTGCTGTCCGTTCTAATCTTGGAAACAAGGGCATTATTGGCAAGATGACGAACCCGTTCGCGGTGAACCCACTTGGAGGCATCGATAAGATCGTTGTTGAAATCATCGTACAGCCCCAGAATCGCAGGCACGTCGTCAATATCCTGGGGGTCGGTATCACCCTGGAACTCCTTGATGTTGCTAAAACCGTCTCCATCCGGGTCAAGATCGGCATCATCAAGGTTCGGGTTAAGCCCGTTGGCGACCTCCCAGCCGTCCGGCAGGCCGTCCCCATCGCTGTCAGGATTTCGCGGATTTGTAGCATTGTTATATTCTTCCAGGTTGGTCAAGCCATCTCCATCGATATCTTCACCGCTATCGTTGCGGTAAACATCGAGACCGTTGGCTTCCTCCCAGGCTCTGGGCATACCGTCCGGAGAAATAGTTACAGTACCCTCACTGTAGTCGGTCACAATGGAAACACTGTCATTGATCTCACCCACCAGGTAGAAGACACTTCCGGGAGTCAGCCCGGAAACATCCCAGTCGTAATAGTTGGGGCCGTCCTCAAACACACCGGGCGGAGTAGTAATCATCATTTCTCCACCGGCACTGTTGTCGGTATCGTAGAAGAGCTGTACCGTGGCATTGGAATCGATATCCCCGTCGATCCAGGTGATTCGAAACACGTCATCGGCCGTCCGGGCAACGGTGGGCTCCTGAATCGTGATGTGCGGATTGGTCGAGATCGGCCCGCTCACCAGTTCCACCTTGTATCCGGTAATATAGGTCACCACCAGCTCATAGCGGTGAATCTCACCGTTTCCGATGGGTTCGTCTGTAATATCTATGGACTCGTTCTGGACACCGTCCTCTCCGTAAACATTCAACGTATAGGTTCCGTCGGCTGTTCCGGTCACGTCTATTATGTAAGTGCCGGAGGGCACCTCACCCTGGGCGAAATTGATCGGCGAGCCGTCTACGACCGTTTGGTCGGGTTTGGTGACCGAGAGGGTGGCATTACCAGTCAGGGTTAAATCCAGGGTCGCGGTCACCGAATCATTGCCCGTTGCCAGGGTCAGCAGGGCATATGACGTGGTAAGGGCGTCACCGCCCTCCCCATTTTGACTTTTGTTGGCCCACCGTCCGTCGGGTTCCTGAACAAACAGAAGCTGCTGGGACAGGTCCGCGTACCAGTTCGGGTTCACGCTATTCGCCGCATCTCCGATCATGGTCAAGGCCTTGGCCGCCGTGTAGTAGGCGTAAAAGGGCCGGTTGAACCAGCTGTACCAACCGACAAAGTTGTTGTCGGTCTTGGCCCAGTTGATGGCGTCGTCGATGCGCCCGTCTCCGAGATGGACACCGGTGCTGATATAGCCCCAGATACCGGCATAGGTGCTGATGGCCTGGGACCAGCTGTCCGTTGGGCTGTTCCAGGTCAACGCATCCGGGGTGTAAAGCAGCCCGCCGTCATTGTAGTCCTGTCGAGTATTGTCATGGGCCCAGGCCAGCGGGTTGGATGCCGGCCGGTTCTGACAGTGTTCCAGGAACGTTATGGCCCGGGAAAGGGCCAGATCGATGCTGGCCGAATCAATCGTGGCCGGGTTAACCAGGTCTCTGGCCTCGTACAGGGCCAGGATGTCCCACTGGGAGTTGGACATATCGCCCCAGTAATGCCCGTTCGGATCCGGCCAGGGATCGCCGTAACCCCATCCGCCATAGGCCGGAGCGCTGGTATCATAACCCCCGCCGGTGATGTTGTCCTCGTTGTTCTGCATCTGAGTAATCTTGAGCACCGCATTGCTGATCTGGGCGGTGTATTGCGGCACGGCATTGACCCGGTCGGCCGCGACCAGGGCCAGCACACCAATGGCGGTAGTGTAGTTCATGGCCATGCCGTCGACGGCGGAAATGGCCCCATCCATCCATTGAGCGTCGTTCGGGTCAACC
The DNA here is from genome assembly GCA_964636125.1 of uncultured Desulfobacterales bacterium. GTDB lineage: Bacteria > Desulfobacterota > Desulfobacteria > Desulfobacterales > CAJINA01 > CAJINA01. Next base: position 3,462 of record CAZWPX010000024.1, read on the forward strand.
GGTATCACACGGGCAAGGATGTAATTCAGGCCGTTTTCCAGGGCCGCATCGTAATTGCCATCTCCCGGATTCTGGCTGTAACCGTTATTCAGGAAGGCCATGACGGCAAATTCGGTGGCACCGAGGATGTTGGCTTCCATGTCGCTGCCCGGGTCCCCCCAGGAGCCATCCGCGTTTTGGGTGTCCCGCAACCATTGGAGTCCGGCATCGATCCCTTCCTGGGGATCCGCCGGGACAGGTTCGGTGTACAGATAAAACGGGTCGTATAAGAAAGTCTTGGTTGCACTCTGAACCATGGTATCGAAATCGTCGTCGAATACCCGCACAAGCCAGATATATTGCTCGCCGTGCACCAGGGCCCGCAGGTCCCAGAAACTGAGGAAAGCATTATTGTTGTCAGTCAAAGAACCGGTCTTTATGTATTCAAGGCTGTGATCCGCATTTCGGATACGAAGCTGGTAATTCTGCCCTGTAACCCCGTCGGGCAACGCCCAGGAAAAATTCATGCTCCCGTCCGGGTTGATCATATGGGCCATCGTGCTGGAGTCTATGTTTGTCAGGGGAGATTGGGTCAGGGTTTCATTAATCACGACTTCCGTATCGGTTCCGGCTTCGTAAGTGCCATTGTTGTTTTCATCGATACGGACCGTCAGGGTGTATACGCCGTCGTCGGTGATGTCCGCTCCGGTGCCGATGTACCCCCACCCCCGGTTAACGCGGGTCTCGGTGGTCATATCATCCCAGTCATTGACCAGATCATACGTGTAATTCACACCATTCGGGCCGGTGATATTGGCGTAGAGCATTCGATCCCGATCGGCCGGTCTAACATCAAACCAACCGAGCAAAATTCCCCTGTGATCGGCAATGTAAAGACTGGTTACGCGATTATCATCGTTAAATGCGGTAGGATTATAGATTGCCTCCACAAACCGTGTTTCAGCACGGACAGAATCCGGATCGTATGCGCGCACCAGCCACTTGTAATTCCCGCCAAGGGCCACGCATCCGAGATTTTCCACAGGGATAGTAAATGACGTCGTCCCTTCAGTCTGGTTCGGGCTCCGATAGACCTCTTTGTTGGTGTCTGCTTCCCGAATGCGGACCTGCCATTTCTGGCCAGGTACGGTGGCCGCTTCCGGTGCCCAGTCGACCTGAACACTGCCGTCGGCATAGACCGTCACGCCGATGGACGCCTCATTCGCCGGGATCACCGTCGCTTCATGTAAGTTGAAAGAGTAGATTCGCAAACGAAAATTTTCGGGACTGCCGGGCGGGTCGGTGTCGAACACCAGGACCAGGGTGTATTCCCCGTAGTCTTCCGGCTGCACCGCTCCAAAATCGTGGGTCCAGGCATCCAAAAAGCGGCACTCGGTGTCCCAGAGCAGGCGGTCGCTTGCCAGGTCAAACTGGTATTCGGGCCGGTTGGGGTTTGGCCCTGTAATGTAGGCTTCCCGCAGCTTATCCCTGAAGCCCGGGATCACGGCAAACCCCGGCTCGAGAGTACCGTTGTAGACCGCCACGTCAAACCAATAGAGCACGTCCGGCCCGCCGATTTTGTGCGGATCGTAGAAAAAGCTGGAAATGGCCCGTTCCCGGACCCCGAAATTCCCATCGAATACCCGGACCCGCCAGCTGTAGTTCCGTCCGGGGATCAGCCCACGAAGTTCGTAGGGCCACAGGGTCATTTGGTTGGTATCGGTTAAGGTCCCTGACTTGACGTACTCCAGAGATCCGTCGTCGCTGCGCACACGCACCTGGTATTCCTGATTCGACGCCGGGGGCAGATCCCAGGAAAAATCAACCGCCCCATCCGGATGGACATAGGCAGCCATGGAACCTGCATCAATGCCGGAAACGGCGATGTCGGCAAAGTCCTTTGTCACCGTGTCGGTACGACCATCGCTGTAATTGATGGTCAGGGTGTAGGTGCCGTCCGTAATCGGAAACACCGGATTATCAACCCACCAGCCCCGGTTCGCGCGGGTCTTGGTGGAAATATCGTACCAGTTGTCCACAAGGCTGAAGTTGTATGTATAAATCGCCCCAGGCCATTGCACTGACGCTGAGGTCAGGTTGGCCCTCGACGCGGGCCGGACGTCAAACCCGACGGCCAGATTAGCTCCAGTCTTTTGAACATTGAACCACGCATATCGATCGACGAGCGTCACAGGATTGTACGTAAACGCCTTTTCAACGGTTTCAGCCCGCTGGTCGTCAAAACTCCAGGACCTAACCCGCACGCGGTAATCACGGCCTGTTTCCACACACCCCAGATCGCCCGGATTGATATGGGCACTGGTAGTATCGCTGGAAAACTTCCCACCCCGATACACTTCTCTGCCCGGGATGCCACCGTCGAATTCCCGGACCCGGATCTGCCAACTCTGGTCGGGGTCGGGTGTGCCATTCGGCGTCCAACCCACATCCAGGCTGCCGTCGCCATTGACGGCGACTGTGAGGGACGCGTCATCATTCGCCCCGACGATGGTCCGCTCCGCCAGGGTGCCGTTGTAAGTTGTCTGGAAACCGCCCTTTAAGGTCAGGGTCAGGGTGTACAGGCCGTAGTCCGCCGGGTCCACGGCGCCTGAATTTACATACCAGTAATCATCCAGCTTACGGCACTCGGCATCCCAGTTGAGCTTGTCGGCCACGAGATCAAAGGTATAGTCGGACCGGGCCGGGTTCGGGAAACTCAAGACTGCGGTCTCGATAAACTCGGCAGCCGTTGGCGTCAGTTGGAACCCGGGCTGAAGGTCGCCATTATAGACTGCCAGATCCAGAAATGATAGAAGTTTGGGGCCCTCCACCAGGGAAAAATCGATGCCGCTCAGGTTCTGCCCGGCAAGCACGGAAACCGGCGCGGCTTTCCAGCAGCTTTCGTCCCAGGGCTGTAACCCGTACCAGGTGTTGAGGTAGTTTGCATGGCTGCACCCGGCGCAAATACTCAAAAAAACATCGCCGGGCGGCAGGTCGGTAATCATGTAATTGCCGTCGGCATCCGATCGGGCCTGGCCCAGATAGCTGCCGCCGCAGGGCCCATCGAAGGCCTGAACCCAGACGTCCCCGACCGGACCGTTCCCGTCAGACAGGGTGCCGGCAATATTCGCCATGCTTCCCTGCGGCACCGTTCCAATGACCAGATCCACCCCAGTCATACCAGCAGCCAATTGTACAGGCCCCACCATCCCGACTGGATCGCCGGTATCTGGTACGGCGTCGTTGGGGGGATTTGTAACGCTACCGTTGGCATCCCAGAAACCGAGTACCCAAACATCCTGCCCTGCGGTGCCACCGATTTGGTCAACCGAATACGTCGGTGGCAGGGTCGGCGGATCGACTGGGTCGTATGAAACCAAAACAAAAATGTTCGCTGTAGTAATGTCAGGACCATCCGCAACAGCAATGTAAACCCCACCCCCGGTCCAACCGTTTACTGTAAGAGAACCGGTCAAATCCCCAACAAATACTGCCTGGGCAGGTGTTAGGGACAGGAGAAAAAATATAGTTGTCAGTGTTATGACGCTCCATCTTTTCATGATCGGCCTCCTTAATTTAACAGGGCTTATATATGGTATTACTTGATTTGATTGTAGCTAGTGTTCGTCCATAAATCCAAGATTTCAGGATGGAGCTAATGTTTATACAGGGTCTTTCTGCGGGCTTTCGGTTGTACCGAATGAGAAAGAATTGTTTGCAGTATCAATTACTTGCGGTCAGAACTCAGTAAGTATCTGTTTTTGGATAGCTTATACTCCTATAGAATGATTTATAAACCACAAATTTGTTTAAATGACAAGGCTAAACCAATGGAACAAATTAAACCAATAAAACCGGCTAATAGTTATCGGTTATTGGGGAAAAGGCGGAGCGGAGCGACTCATTATTCGATGTTGGAAGTTCAGGTTTTAGTCAGATTTTCAGGGTTTTGCTAACAGCCTACCGCCTAAACACCTAAACCGCTAACAACGTCACTTCTTTTTACCAACGGGTGTCTTCGAAACTTTGGGAGGGATGATCAACACTGGGGGCGATTTGGTTTGAGCCTTGACATCTTTCAGTTTGTCGCTCATCAACTGGATCTCGGTAATATTCAGCTTTGCCTCTTTTTTACTGCCAACCTTGCTGTTTACTTCGAAATAGAGATTAAAAATGGAAAAATTCCGGCCCTTGATGCCCCGGGCGCCGGCCATCACAATGATCAGGATGCCGGGCTTCTTGTCGTTCACAATGTGCATCAAGGAAGATGAATGTTTCGTCTTTGAAGATTTTTTATAGGTCAGCAGGTCCTTATCGTAGGTCAGGACAAGTTTCATGCCGGCCAGATTGTCTATCTTGTCTATCATGATAGGCAGTTCAACGACTTGCCCTGGTTTAGCGCTAATGCCGCCAATGGACACTTCCGTGGCAATGGCAATACCCGATGGCAGGAGGATAGCCAGGAGTGCATAGATTATCAGGCATCGTTTCATAAGCATCGTACGGTTATCATCTCAAGGCTCGGTATCGATATTCAACACCTTCGATATATTCTAATTATTAACAGATAAGTAACTTTCGGAATATATAATCTACCGTCCATAGTTGCAACCCCAAAAACGGCTTTCGGAGCAGCGGATTAGCCCGAATATCTCATTAAACTTTTTGTGCATTTCAATTTTCACGTGAATATCGGGCTCGTTAAAAGCAATTTGAGACACGTTAGTGGGGTACACTTTGTCACCACCGCCTCAAACTCGTGAAATATCCGGATCAGGTGGATAGGCGGTAGACGTTTAGCAAAACCCCTGAACGCCCAACATCGAACACTCTAAAAAGCCTGAACATCCAACATCGAACCTCGAACGTCGAACATCGAATGATGAGTCGCTCTGCTCCGCCTCTGTAATTTAGCCAAATAACGAATAACTATTTTGCCCTTTGGCCGCAGGCACCAACCGTGTAATCCGCGCAACCTGCGTCAAATTATGGATTGAGAACTTTTTGCAGGTACTTCAAGACTTCCTCCCGGGTGGCAGCCGGGTATTGAGACAGATAACCGGCTACAAGATTGGCTGTATAGGCTGTGGCAATGGAGGTACCGGCATAGGCCCCGGGATCGCCCTGGTAACCCACCGGCAAAGTTGCAAACCCGGGGGCAAACACCGCCGCGGAGTCCCCGAAATTGGATTTTTTCCACTGCCTGCCGTCCGGCTCAAGGGCCCCTACCCCGATAACGCTGTCGTAGGCCGCCGGATACACAGGCTTGCCGGTGGCCTCGTTGCCGGCCGCCGCCACCATGGTGAGCCCACGGTCCGCGGCCTCGTTAAAGATGCTCTCCATAACATCGCTTTTGTTTTCCGAACCCCAACTCAGGCTGAGCACCCGGGCGCCTTTTTCAATGGCAAAAGCGACACTCTCCAGAACGGACAGGCTGGTGGTGAAGCCGTTTTCATCGAATACCTTGATGGGCAGCACATCCGTCCTTAATGGTTGCGAAAGCGCCTTCCCGACGGGTGCCACCAATCCGGATGCAATCAGCGCCATCTGGGTACCGTGCCCATGGGCATCATCCGGTTCCATCAGGGTATCAATGGCATTGAGTGACGCCTGCACACGCCCCTGCAGATCAACATCCGCTCGAATCCCGGAATCAAGAACGGCCACCGACACCTGGCTGCCAACAGCCGCATGACCATCTTTCACACCTTGCAAACGTTTGGGGAGGGCCGCTCTCAAGCGGCGGGGAAGCGGGTAGGCGTAGTTCGGTTCCGCAACGCTTACACCTTCAAAATCCTTTAGCTGTTCGGCAATATCAAAAACATCAAAATCAGGGGGGAATACAATCCGGTAGAGCCCGGGATGCTTTTCAACCGGCCCGATGCGCCCGCCTGTCTCTGTAATGGCGTCTGTTAACGCTTTAAGGTGAGCACCGTTATTCACCCTGACCAGAATCTCTCCGGGTACAAAAAAAGGGCCGTCCTCACCGTGCCGGGCGATATCGAAACCGGTGCTGATAGCCAGCGGCTGCATCTTGGACTTCTGCCCGGGTTTGAACACCTGGATTTCGGCCAATACCGGTTTGTCCCCTGAGCTATCGTGTATAGATTCCCAGATGACGATGTGATCGATAGAGTTTAAGATGGATTTCAGGCTGGCTTCAACAGGCCGATTGGCTATTTTGGCAGTGATTTCAGGGTTGATATCCGGATCGATACTGACCTGAATGCCCTGCGCGGCCATTTGCCGTAGAATGTCCTGCAGCGGGGTTTGGTAAGCCTGGACTGTCAGACGGTCACCTGAAATCTTGACAAGCGCATCCCCGGCCTGGACCATTGGTGGGGCAATGAACAGCAAAGAAAGTAAGACAAGGGTAAATTGATTTATTATTTTAATCATTTAGGATATCTATGGCAGCAGTTTAGGGGTTCAGGCTGAAGGCGATTCAGGGAAGCAGTTTAGGTGTTTAGGCTATAGGCCGATAGCATAACCCTAAAAACATGAACGTCGAACACCTAAAAACAACCGAACGTCCAACATCGAACGCTCAACATCGAACATTGAATGAGGTAGTCGCTGTGCTCCACTATTTAAGTCGTCAGGTAACTCGCTGAGCTCCCAACCTGACGATCTGAAACCATAAACCTGAACGCCCAACATCGAACATCGAACGTTGAACGTCGAACATCGAATAATGTAGTCGCTGCGCTCCGCCTTTTTCCCAATAACCAATAACGAATAACTGTTTTTCACCCTTCTTTGCGGCTTGGCATTTTGGCGCGAGAACCGGTGTTGACTCTCGCTTTTCATTCAAAGTTCGATGTTGGACGTTCGATGTTCAATGTTCGGATTTTGCCCTTCCTGCCCTCTGACCACCGCCCTCTGTCGTCTGTCCTCTGGCCCCCGGCCCTTCCTAACCGCCTATGGCCTAAACAGCTAATTAGTCATTTCTCAGTCCCGAAACCTGCTGGAGAATATACACCACCTCATCAAACCCGATGCGTGCATCCCCATCCACATCTAGGCCTGCGGCCATACAGGTCGGGCATGTATTCACAACCCCCCGGGATAAAACCTGCAAAGCGGCAATCGCATCTTCGATGCCGACCACATTATTACAGGAAATGTCTCCGGAAAATGTGCCGGTACTGCAAAGGGCAAACCGGGCGTTAAGCTTGCCACCGGTCAACACTTTGCCAGCCAGCGCCGGTACCTTAACCACAGTGCTCAAGATAGTAGTCTTAAGTTGCGAGTAGGAGAGACCGGGGGTTTTTGATAAAAGGAGTGCGGCCACACCGGCTACATGGGGTACAGCCATGGAAGTCCCCTGTTTCTGGCCGTAAAGGGTCGCCGTATTTTTGACCGTCACCGTCTGCTCCGTGCCGGCAACAGATTTTAGGTGGGCCCCATCAGTGTCCGAGATTGAAACCACAGGCGGCCAATTGTTGGCAATTGACAGGGTACCGCTAAACGAGCCGGACACATTGTTATAAACGATCACAGCCGCTGCCCCGGCGGTCATGGCATTAGCGGTCTTTTCCCTGAAAGTGAAATCCGGGCACCCGTCACATTTGCCCCGCTCAATCAGGGCCACCTGACCATTGACACCGGTCGGGAATTCCTCGGGATAGCCTTTGCCGCAGTCGTACAATTCACCGGTTGTTCCACCGTCAGGTGTTGCGGCGGCGTAGGTCATGCCGATAGCAGGGTAACTCCCGGCACCGGCCATGACCGCGGCATCCGTATCATAAGCAGTGGAACTGATCGCCACGCCCGGGGCCATGAGGTCAACGGATGTGGCCCCATAGTTTGAAAAACTGGCCAGTTGATCCGCCTGATGACCGGCTGCCACGGAGATGATGTTATCCAGGTCGAAGCCGGAAGGGTAATTTGGAGAAAGATCCGCGTTGGCACCAGAATTGCCGGCCGCACAGACTGCCAGAATACCGGCATCCTGCAAACTGGCAAACGCCGTCTCTTCCGAAGGGTCATGCAGGGATCCGCCATAGCTGCAGTTAACGATGTCAACGCCGTTATCGATGGCATAGGCAATGGCGGCCACAATGTCGATAGAAGCCAGGGATACGGCATCATCGGGTTGAATCTTCAAGGGCATCAGCCGCACATTCCAGGCCACCCCGGTCCCACCAACCGCGTTATTTCCCACGGCCCCTATAATACCGGCCACATGGGTCCCGTGGCTGCCGGCATCCATGTCCATAGGATCGGCATCGGCATCCGTTGTGTCCACTTCCGACCCCCCGGCAAAATCCCAGCCATGCATATCGTCCACAAAACCGTTGGCATCGTCATCAATCCCGTTGCCGGCAATCTCACCCGGATTGGTCCAGATATTGGCCTGCAGATCCGGATGCAGGTAATTGACGCCCGTATCGATAACCGCTACCACGACGTCGGCACTGCCGGTATTGAATGCCCAGGCACCCGGGGCCTGGATATTGGCAAGTCCCCATTGAGCCGCATAATCGGGATCGTTGGGCGTAAGCAACGGATAGCGCAAGGAGTGACGGTGGGCGATTTCCACAAGTTCCGAACCAAGATAGGCGGCAATGGCGGTCTTTTCATCCACCCCGACGGGCAGGCCGACCCTGTCCAGATTGAATCTGGATACCCGTCCCAGCAGTTCATTTCCCAGGGCGGCATGCAGGCTGGCGATCTGAGCCGCGGTGGCCTCAGCATTGAAACGCACCAGGACTTCACCCGGCAGGTAAAGGGGACGCCCCTGGCTGTCCAGCCCAACGGTGCGATGACCTGTGCGCAGAGATTGCGGTTTTGCCTGTGAACCACCAGGGCCCGGGAAGGTTCTGCCGGATTCCGACCCCTTCATGATTGGCCGGCCGTTCTCTGCAGATCCCAGGGGTATTCGCCTGCCACTGGCATATGCACCGGCGGCCACAATTTTATAGACACTGGTTATGGAATCATATTCGTAAACCAGAGCCAAATTCGCAGACAGGGCCTGCAACACGTGATCCACACTGGCGCCTTGAATTTTGGCGGTAACGGTTCCCCCCAGCTCGGGACCGGTATCAAAACGAACACCGCTCAAATCGGCAATGCGTTTGAGCACATCCACCAGCGGGGCCCGGGATACATTCAGGAAAATAAGCCCGTTTTCCATGCGAATATCCAGTTCAGACGCAGGTTTCCCGCCAGCCCCCGTTTGGGCCCACAGGCTTACCGGCATCGCCGCGAGCAAGCAAAGCACAAGGCCGGTAAGAAATCTCCGGTTGAAGCATGCCCGATCTTTGCGTAATGCCCTCTTGGGGCAATGAACACGCCGGCCGAATGTTTTTAATTGGGTATCCATTACCCCGTAAGCATAAACACTCCTGTTATTAAAAGCAACCGGATAGGAAGGGCGGGGGAAACTGAACGTCGAACATCGAACGTCCAACATCGAACTCTGAATGCAGGGCAAGGGCAAAAACAGAAATTTGACGCGGATTTCACGGGTGAAGCGGTGGTTGTCGGCGGCAAGGGATAAAAGCTGAACGTCGAACATCGAACGTTGAACTTCGAACTTTGAATGAAAACCAATAAAACCGGTTAATTGTTATTCGCTGTTGGTTATTGGGAAAAACTGGCGAAGCAAAGCGACTACCTCATTCAACGTTCGAAGTTCAATGTTCGATGTTGGAAGTTAAGGTTTTAGATCTTGCTAACAGCCTAACGCCTAAACCGCTAATGAATTCGCCCCAGGCGAAATCATCAAAAATGATAAATTACAGACATATACACGGTATTCTGATCCACATCCTGGGTGGCGTCCTCACTGCCCACCGTGGTCGAGCGCACATCCCGACCGAAGCGGTACTGGTAGGCAATATCATAGACAATCTTCTTATACACGAGCCCCGAGCCCAAGCTCAAACCATAAAAATCATCGGGACTGTTTTCCGCCGGTTCAGGATCGTAAAACACGCCGGCCCGGACCGGGAAGATCATGGACTGGCCGATCACCAGGTATTCCCCCCCGAAACGCACCTGGGTGGTCGGGTCGCACTCAGACTGATCCTTGGGTTTGCCTGTCACCGGGTTCATCTCGTTGCCGGCTCCGTCTTTCAAGGTGTAATCGTCCCATTGGGTGCGGTACACGTCCAAGTCCATTGAAAAAGAATCGCTGATCCGAATGCCCAGCCCTACCCCATAAGACATGGGCATCTCCAGGGTTACCTCTTCAGTCTGGCTGATCGAATTCGGCACACTGGTCGCAGGAACTGTTAGGAATGTAATTTCAGATGCAAAGTTGTAGTCGTGCTTAAGACGGGCCTCGAATGGTGATTTAAAGACAGCCCCCAGGGTGTAGGTGCTGTTCAGGTTCCAGAGCATCCCCAGGTTGAAGTTGGCATTTTCCCAACTGAACAAATCGATGGGGTTCAGGCTTAAGCCTTCCATGGTATAGGTTTCGCTGATGCCGGTGGTGATGTTTACAGGTATCCCGGCAAAAGTTCCGGTGCCGGCAGAGTTGTAGGTAGATTGGAATTTGTTTTCTATCAGCCCGTTTTCCCAAATGTTCAGTGTAGCCCCCAGGGAAACCTGGGGCGTCAGCTGCACGGCAAAGGCTGGGCTGAGAGCCTTGAATCCGCCGACCTGCTCATAGTTAACCGAATTGTCTATCAATAGCGGCGGGAACGTAGGATCGTTGACTGTGTAATTATAACTCGCCTTTTTATTGAAGTCGTACAAGTGCTGATAATTGAGGGAGACAATCATGTTGCGGTCAAGCGCAAAAAACGGGTAGGCACCGCTGAAATAGTTCAGATCGACCGTTGACACGCTATTGGGCCCGGAGGCCTCGGGAAATGCGTTGTAGGTGGTGTCCTCTCGCCGGTAATTGTAGGCACCGACTATGGAGACTTCCGGTGTCTCCAACTGGATCAGGCCCCCGGGATTCCAGGAGGCAGCCGTGGCGTCGTCGGCCACGCCGATAAAGGCCCCGCCCATGCCCATGGCCCGGGCACCGGAGCCCACGGGGTTGGGAGATGAGGAAATGTCCACTGTCTGGGTCAGGCTGGCCGCCCAGGAAGAGGAAACAGTGAGCAATATTGCTGCAAGGAAAATTGACAAGCGTTTCAGCATAGATGGAAACCTTCCGTATTGTTAGCCATTCAGGAGTTTAGGCTATAGGCTGTTAGCAAAACCAAAAAAACTAAACCTTTACACCTGAACTCCCAACATCGAACGTTGAACACCTTAAAACACATGAACTTCCAACATCGAACATCCAACGTCGAACATCGAATGTGGTTATCGCTGCGCTCAGGTATTAGCTGTTTAGGCCGTAGGCTTTTAGCAACACCAGAATGAAAACCTGAACGTCCAACATCGAAGATCGAACGCTGAACGTCGAATATGGTGGTCGTTGCACTCCGTTTTTCCAGATAACCATTAACGAATAACAAATAACTATTTTTGTCGTTCCGCCCTTGCCTTTCAATTCACAGTTGTCGATACTCAGATTTTGCTCCTTCGCCCTCCCTAACAGCCTAAAAGCCTACTACCTATCCACCTGAACAGGGTGTTTTGCTTCTCCCGTTCCCCGTCCCATGTTGGGCGTTCGATGTTCGGTTCAGGCTGTTAGGTTTTAAAAGCCATTGCTACAACCTAAACACCTGTGGCTTATTTACCCTTTCGGATCAGTAGCTTAAGATCACTACAGTATGATTTTGGGAACAAACGATATATAATTTACTCCCATTAGGTGATATTGCTATATGCTCTGGACCACTTTCATGGGTTGACAGGGAAGTTTCCGTCTCCAGTTGAGTATTCGTAGAAGTATTAACCATAGATAGAGTATTGTCCTCATTGTTGGCTATGTATAAAATATTTCCAGCAACAGCCATTCCCTTTGGTGTCTTGCCTATTCCAATTTCAATCGGTGATAATAGAATATTATCAGAGGTTGAAATAATAGAAATATTGCCCTCATTCGTATCTGTGTGCGAAACATATACATAGCTCCCATCTTCACTAGCCACAGCATCATATGCACTTCCTCCGCTGCCTACACTTATGAGGGGGAGTAAAACTGAATGGAATGTGGACGATTGTCTATCCACATCTATTCGGAAAATTTTATCACTCCATGATCCAACTACATACAGGGTGTTATTTGCTATTGCCATTCCGTATGGATCGGGATCGGTGTCACCGAACCCTGTCAGTTCAATAGTTTCGGTTGTATATGTAGTGGTATCAACCACAGTGACTTTATCATCGTTTGAACATACATAAGCAGTCAGACCATCTGGAGAGGCAATTACATTTGTTGGGTTATTCCCAACAGTAACTTCTTGAATTACGGAATCAGTTGAAGTATCAATCACGAACAGTCTATTGATGTTGGTATCCACTGCATAAAGGTGCCCTTTTGACGCGTTATACGCAAGGCTTACCGGTTCCGGACTAGTCTGACTGCCAACAGCCAAATTAATTTGGCCAATAACCGCCGGTTGAGTAGCCGCCAAATCAAGTACAAAAACACATCTAGGGCTTGCTCTTAGTGAAACGTATCCTTTGGTCCCGTCCTCTGATAAGATAATATCATAAGGCCACTGGTAGAGATAATTACTATTCCCTGGGACATACCCTTCAAAGGACGGTACTATAGCTAATTTCACACTGCCATCCGCCGGCACGCTGTCACTGGTCAAACCGTCGTTGTCAACGGCCTCCACCGCAAAGTAATAAGTCACCCCCTTCTCTAACCCGGTCACTTCAAAAGTCACCGGATCGCTGGTTGCCGGATGCGCCACAAGCGAAGCGTTTGCCTTGGTGGTAATGGCATCGCTACTCGTTCCGTAATAGAAGTTATATCCGCCTGTATCCAGATCAGAGGAAACACTTTTCGTACATGAAACGGTAGCGGAAGACCCGGTCGTCTGGATAACACTCACTCCTGTGCATGGTTCCGGAGGCTTTTTAAGCACAAGTGGTCTTGGCAGATCATTGGTCTGGCCAGGGAGAACCTGAAATCCCTCAATCTCATCAGCAAAATAGCCTTCCTTAGCCGCCCTTACAGTATAAGATCCAGTCGGAACAGGTGACAGTGCAAAATCCCCATATGCGTCCGTAACTGTATTTATCGTCGTCCCTGTCAGTGAAATGGTAACGTCACCATGCTGGTTGAAAGTGGCGCCTTCGAGGTATGCTTTACCTTCAATAGCCCCGGTCTCTTTCAGCAAGACAATCGGAGTGGTTATATTGGTGGTCTGGCCCGCAATCACTTCCACATTGGGAACGGTGTCCTCCACATATCCATTTCTGGAAAAACGGATTGTGTAGGTACCTGCCGGAATTAAATCAATCACAAATGCACCGTCGGCGGCACTTGAAACAGCGTATGACTCCCCATCCACAGTTATGCTCACCCCGGTATGAACGGACAAACCGCTCAAAGTCACAGTCCCGGCAATGCTTCCCCCTGCAGTAGGTTTGAAACTGGCAGCCAGGGGGCTTGTCAACTGGTCGTTGTCTACGGCAAGCACCGTAAACCAGTATTCGGTTCCGGCGGTAAGTCCGGTGACCGTGTACTCCCACAGACCGCCTGTCATTTCCGAAACAGGCGTCGCATTTGCTTTCACATCTGTGTGATCCTGAGCGTTCCCGTAGTAAACATCATATCCTATGACATCCACCGAAGGACTGGCACTCCAGCCAACCTTCACGGCGGTGTTGCTCTCATAGGCAGCCATCACCCCGAACGGGGCTTCCGGCGGCTGGTTCAATTCGATCACACCGGCCAGGGGATTGTCCTGGCCAACCGTTACCAAGACACTATCGGCACCCTCCAGGACCACATCCACGTAATTGTCTTTGTGAAATCGGACGGTATAGTCACCTGCCAGCAGTGGTGAAAGGATAAAGGACCCATCGCCACCGGTCACGGCCTGCACGCTGGTGCCATCCACCGACACCAGGACACCGCTCGGGGCCGTCCCATCCTCCAGAACAACCGTTCCGGAAATAGTGCCGACTTTCGGCTTCAGGCTTACAGGATCGATAAAGGCTGTGTCCCAGGGCACCACCGTCACGCCATTGATAAATACAGTTTTGAAGCCGGCATAACCAATGGAGAGAGTGTAGGTTCCGGCTTCCACATTTTCGAGAAAGAAAGCACCTGTGGACGTCGTTGTGGCGGGCGCACCGGTCTCTTCTATCACCACATCGATGCCGGTATCGGTGGAACCGTCATGGAACCGGATTGTTCCGGCAATCGTCCCGGTTTTTACTGTCTGTTCTGAAGCAGTAGAAGGAACCAGGGTGGTGGCCAATGTTTCTTCACCGCCGGTTGTAATTTCCACCAGATCAACTTTTTGGGGAACATAGCCCTCCATATTCATGAATACGGTGTAGTTGCCGGCCGGAATGTCTGGAATTGAGAAATTACCGCCGGCATCGGTCACTGCCTGGTAGGGCGTGCCGGCAACGCTTACCAGAGTCCCGATATGCTCCGTCAAGCCCTGGAGGGTCACTGTTCCTGAAAGGGTTCCCCTGGTTTGGACCTCTGCCAGTTCCTGCGGCCCCACGACCACCGGTGTCCCGGGTACGATCTGGGCAACTTGCGCATGGGATGTGTGTCCCGGGTGAGTTGCCGTCAGAGTGTATTGCCCTTCCGGCAAATCAATATAATTGAAGGCGCCAGCGACATCCGTAACAGTCACGTGCGCCGAGCCATCCGGGGCCCGCAGGGAAATGAGAGTACCGCGATGATCAGGTGAGTTTTGTCTTGTGAAAGTTCCACCAAGATTTCCGACAACCGCCGGCAAATTGATTGTATCCACAGTACTCGTGTTCTTGGAGTCTACCGCAATACCAGGCAGGAGCACCGTACCGTACCCGGCTTTGATGGCTCTCAGTGTGTAAGTCCCTTCCGGCAGGTTGGATATTGTAAAAGTACCGGTCGCATCAGTTTTAACGGCGGATGCTATACCCGGGATATCGATGTCGACAAGGTCCGGCGGAGCGCCGTCGCCCAGGGTCACCTGTCCGCTGATCCCCCCGACTTCTTTCATACGCAGGGTCTTCAGGTGAACATTCCGGCCGGCCACCTTGATGTTCTGGACCCGGACGCCCTGGCCATTATCCGCACTGAATGCACTTATTGAGTATTCGCCCTCTTCAAGATCCGCTATTTCGAAAAGTCCATCCTCATCCACATCAACTTCCTGGAACCAGTCATCGATATCGTCCCCATCCGTATCCTTCCCTACTTTGGCCTTTTTACAGGCGTTGCTGGAACTCATTACCCTGCGGACACTCACAGCCAGACTTGACTGCCCATCGATTCGCATGCCGGCAAGATCCTGGAGGTTGAAAATCACATCCGGCAGTCCCAATTGGTTATTCAGGTCATGGTCGGCAGGGAGCGGCAACGCAACAGTTTCGCCATTCAGGAGTTTCAAAAGTAAAATCGTGTCCGCCAGTGAGGAATCCGGTCCAAAAGCGAAGTCAAGCGGCAAAAGTTCACCAATACCCACATTCTTATTGGAGAACGACACCGATTTTTTACCGGGTGCTGAAGCAGTGATGGTATAGTCGCTGCATTCGGGGGCATTGTTGATATAAACACCCGCAGGCAGGGTTGGAACTTGGGTCCGGGTCGTTCCACAGTCAAACGACACCGTGCCCGGATATACCGGTTTGCCGGTGTCATCTGTCACCACGCCTTTGATAAAACAGATGCCATATTCCTGAGGTAGGATGTTGGCCCGAATTCTATATCTTGCCGCTTCCACCGCAGAAGAAAAAACCAAAATCAGCAGCAGGGCCAGACCAAAGTAGATATTCCCGAAATGTTTGTTGTGCATATGCGCTCCGCTTTTGCTGTTTAGGCCGAAGGCTGTTAGCAATACCTTAAACCCCTAAAAAACCTGAACGTCGAACACCTGAAAATACCTGAACTTCCAACATCGAACGTTGAACACCCAAAAACAACCGAACTTCCAACATCGAACATTGAACGTCGAACATCGAATGATGAGTCGCTCTGCTCCGCCTTTTTAATTTAGCCAAATAACGAATAACCGGTTTTATTGGTTGAATTTGTTCCATTGGTTCTATTGGTTTTCATTCAAACTTCGATGTTGGATGTTCGATGTTCAGCTCTTGACCTTCCGCCCTCGCTCTTCATTCAATGTTCGATGTTGGACGTTCGATGTTCGACGTTCAGCCCTTACTCGCCCCGCATTCCCGCCACCTTCTGCAACACATAGACACACTCCGCCATGGAAATCTTACCATCGCCATTCACATCGGCCCCCATGCTGATAGTTTCGCCACTGGTATCGAAACCACCCGCCACTTTCATGGCCAGGATGGCATCTGCAAGATCCACACTTTCGTCACCGTTGACATCACCCGGAATATAGGTTCCTGCAGCCTGCAGATAGGCTTCCACCGGATCCGACACCTCCAGGGCAGTGTCTTCCGCCATTACGATCACTCGATACAGCCCTGTTCTATTAAGATTTGTCAGGGTCCCACCCCATTGATCATTTCCTAAATCAGTCAACTCAACTTCCGGATAAGCTGTGGTCAACTGACCATCCGACGCCTGAGCATCCGGCGGGATGACCTGGGCCCAAACTCGGCTTGTGGGCATGTCGCCGCGTTGGATAGCCACCTGAATATTTGCATTTGTTTCTTCATCAGGTTCGTTTGGCAATGTTATTGAACTGACCCGTGGCCTCACACCAAATGTCGGATTCAGGATAAGGGAGGCCGCGAGCAGCCCGTTACTGTTGTCGTCCATGAGGGCCGTGGGGTTGCCATTTAGATTCGCCCAAGTTGAATTTTTGGCTTTGGTGAAGGCTTTGAGCAAGTTGTTTGAATCTCCACAGAAGCTTGAGAAAAGATACCGTGAAAACGCCTGGTAGCCGGACTGATCCGGGGAATACCATTCATCCCCCGCACTGGTCAGAATTACACGATCAGGTGCACTGAGCTGCTGGATGAATTTACCGGCAAAGCAGGCTTCTATGATGATCACTACTTTGCAACCGGTTCTTGTCTGGAGGGTGTTCAGGGCCGCATCTATTTCTGCCGCAGTAACCTTCTCGTAATTTTCCTGGGTGCCGTCATCGTAGATGACAAAAGAACCGTCGTTCAGACCATGGCCCTGCATGTAGACATACAAAGGCGTATGATCATTGAGGTCATTGTCAAACGCCGTCCCCACTCCCTTAAGGGCATTCAGAAA
The DNA here is from genome assembly GCA_964636125.1 of uncultured Desulfobacterales bacterium. GTDB lineage: Bacteria > Desulfobacterota > Desulfobacteria > Desulfobacterales > CAJINA01 > CAJINA01. The sequence goes on from CAZWPX010000024.1 coordinate 20,668, forward strand.
ATTTTCCACGGTTGGCTGCAGGACATCTACCTTGTCGCCATCGTTATCACCGAAGGGCGCTACCAGATCCACACTGTTGGTATTGAGCATCAAATGGATCATCTCCTCGGTAAAACCTTTGCGGGAAAAGCTGCGATACGCATTGGTCACCAGGGTCTTGGTAACGTTCCAGGCGGTATTGTTCTCGTCGGACTTACCGCCGCCCAGGATAATTGCCCGGCCGAAGTCCACCCCTACCGGCACATAGAGCAGGTCGCTTTCACCGCCGATATAGTCGGCATTGCCGTCCCAGTAAGCTTTGAATTTCCAGATGCCGTTGCGATCAAAAAAGTTTTCCACCCGGCTCCACTCACCCTCCGCAAGGGTGCCGATATTGAAATCATGCATAACACTATCTGGGTCATTGGCTGAAACATCATCATCCGGAGAAATTCTTCGCAGGGTCACCGGCACCCAGGGTACTTTCGGGGCGGTGTGGCCAAAGATTTCATAAAACTGGTTGGCCGCCGGCAAGTCCTGTGTTTCATCGGGGGCGTGCTCACAGGTCAGTGAAATCTGCCCCTTATACACGATAAGATTTCGAGGCAGACTGGTGTAAGGGTTGGAATCCCCGTCGATCCAGGTGGCAGTAAGTTGGTATTGCCCCGGAGACAAAGTCTGGAGAATCTCCAGGGACTCGAATGTGCCCCCGGCACCACTTTGAACGGTAGTTGTAGACCAGGCGCCGCCATCCTGGTTGGTAATCGTCAAATCGACATTGGTCGGCGGGGTCCATTGGGGCAGAATCCGACCATAGAGTCTGACCGCTTCCCCGGTATACATTTCCGGTTTATCGGTCTCCACATGAATACCTTTGGCGTCCTTGGGAGCAATGGTCAGGCGCAGTTCATGGGTCAGCAGATCAGAACTGCCGCCGGCCCACTCATTTTGGGAAAACACTCTAAAAGTGTATTCACCTGCCGCCGCACTGGGGTTTGCGGACACTTCGAGTTTCATGGCCGCCGGCAATTCAAGGTTGAACAGGCTCTGTTTTCTCACACCACCCAGATTGAATTCGTGGGATGTATTGGTCGGTAAACCGCTGCAAGTAAGGTTGACCGTTCCCTGGAAGCCCTCTTTGGGGACAATGGTGATAATGTATTTTGTGATACTGCCGGCATTTACGATTTCACCGGCAGCTTCAATTTTCAGCTCATAATTTGACAAGTCAGGCAACTCGGCACTCTCCATGTTGCTAAACCCGCTGCTCCTGGTACCGTCAGAGAAAGCAGCCACCTTGTAGTAATAGGTCACCTCTTTCTTGACATTTCGATCTATAAAGAAAATCTTTCCCTCTTCAACCTGGGCATTGAAAAATGATATGGCTTCATCACTCACCTTGTAGTAGTAGCCGTCTTCCATCTGGCTGCGATAGACATGGTACGCATCCAGTCCATTTGCATTCAAATTCCAGCCCAGTTTTATCCTGTCCGCCAGGGTTTCTTTGATGAACAATCCCGTTGGATCTTCAGGCACAGTTACAGGGGCGTCCACATTCCAGGTTGCAGTGGTTGCCGATTCTATCGCCTGAGATGTCCCTTCCTGATTTTTGCCAATCACATAAAGCGTATGGGTTCCATCAGCAAGGCCGACAAGGTTTATGGTCATTCCTGTATTGAAGTCACTACTCCAATCACCGCTGTCGACTTTGTATTGGTAAGTTACGACATCGGCCCCGCCAACAGTTATGGTAGCACTACGGGTGGGAACCGTACCCGTGGGGGCGCCGGTCAGTACTGCCACAGGTCCGATGGGAGTTCCGCCACCTACCGAGACAGGGTGACTTGCATCCGCCCAGCCCTTGCTGGGGAAGTCAATTGCCGAGATATTTAAGTCGCCCGACTGCGAGACCTTAATCTTGAAAAGATTGCCACTGGTCCCGTCAGCAATGGTCAGGCCGGTTTCGCCTACCACCGGCGCCCCGCCAAAAGGCGTAAACTCAACAGCATTGATTTCAGTAGAACTCAGCAAAAACGTGGTGTCACCGGTTACGTTGACCGGGTGACCGAAAGAGTCCTGCAGCTGAAGTTGGATGTATGCACTGGTAACACCGGTATCGATGGTAAACGGCGATGGCAGTGCGCTGCCGTCCGACTTCACAAACACCAGGCTTGTAGGAGCCCCGGCAATCATTTCCACCGTGGCATTGCCCAGTTCTGTTTCGCCATCCTTCACCGTAAGCGTGGCACTACCAATATCCATAGAGGCCACCAGGCTGCAGGTAAACTGGCCGTTAACCGTAGTGTAGGTTGACGGCGAGATCGACCCCAGGTCGGTGGTCACCTCAAAACTCGTTTCATCGCAGACGTTCTGGTTGGCGCCGTCTTTAACCGTGACGGTTACCTGGCGGATCCCCACCCCATCGGCCAGCAGGCCTTCACTGCCGGCATCCAGGGTGGCCACCGCCGGGACAGAGTACCGTAAAGTGATGGTATCGGAATTCTGGTTTTCAGCTGCATCTGTGCTGGAAGCCGTTACTGTATAACTGTCCTGGGTGCCCATGGAGACCGTCGCAGACCAGGACGTGGAAGTGGGGTAGCTGACCGTGCCGACGGTTGCGGATCCGGCATCAACAATTACAACAGCGCCCCCCTCCATGGTCCCGGTAAGGGCCAAACCATCCTGCCTGGTACAGACATCACCATTATCGATCGTCACAACCGTCACTCGATCCAGGGCAATGGTTGCCTGGACAGCCACACTGACATTCTGGGCGCCGTCCATGCCCCAGGCATACAGCGCCTTGCTGCCGTCGCCCGCGCTCTGGATGGTGTAGCCGGTGGGTGCGCTGCTGGTGCCCGCGCTCATCTCGGCCGGTGACGGCTGTGTGCCGCTTTCAGTAATCAGCCAGCGGGTAATGGCACCGCCGGCATCGCTTCCGGAAAGGGCCACCGCCACCTCTGCGGCATTGGTCAGGCTCTGGCTGCCGCTGGTGAGGTCGGACACGGTAAAAGAAGAGACGACCGGCAGGGCGGTATCGATGGTCCAGTTGAAAGTACTGGCCGAGCCTTCCGGCTGCCAGACGCCGCTGCTGTTTTTGGCAATGACCTGAACTGTATGATTCCCAATAGCAAGTCCGGTTGCCGTGATGGGGGTGGCCGCATCGATTTCGGCACTCCAACCGCCGCCGTCCAGGTTGTATTTATAGGCTGTTACCCCTTCCCCGCCAATCGTGATATTGATCCCGGTCTGGTTGGTCAGGTTGCCAGGCTGGCTGGTGAATTGCGCCACCGGGTAGCTGACGGTGGTAAAGCTCCATACCGATCCGGTGGTGGAGGCACCGTTGTTGTCCGTGGCCACGATTTTCCAGTAATAGATGGTATTGTAATCCAGCGTGCCCGGGTCATAGGTTGTTCCGGCCTGGTCATCGGACACCAGTGATGCCGGTGGGTTGTCCGTGCCGAAATAGACGTTATAGGTAACCGTATCGCCGACATCCGGATCGCCGCCGGTCCAGGAGAAATCCGCATCCAGGGTAACATCCGTGGCGGTTTCTGCCGGCGACTCAGATGATGGCTGATTTGGAGCACGGTTGCCTGAGGCAATTACAGACCCATAGACGAAAATGTCATCAAAGGCATTTATCGGGGTCTCCTGATTTTGGTCAAGGCTGGTAGAGATAAACCGGTAACTATTGAAGGCTGTGTCTGCAGTATTCAAAGAAAGGTTCTGCTCGACATCGTCTACCCAGATTTTCCAGGTCCCATCAGAAACATGCTCGACTCTCACCTTGTGAAAATTTTCATCATTCGGATAAGGGCACTCCGCCAAGTCAGTGATCGTATTATTGTCGTACTTGGTTATGACTACTTTGGAATGGTAAGATGCGGCGAAAACCGTATAGCCGTTTGCATAGCTATTCCCCAGAGGATGTATAACAAGCGTATTATCTGTATGGATACCGACATAATTGACCGCCGAAACGTCATTTCTGCTTCTTGCCTGGTACTCCAGGGTGAACCCAGAACCACTCACCTCAGCGGCGAATTGTTTGTGGTGGCCGCCACGTTCAGTTCCGGTGCCCGCGACGTAGACACCATTATTGACCACAGGTGTGTTTCCTTGGGTGTCATAGGCGCGGAGACTTCTTTCTGTCCAATCGCTAATATCATTGTCGTTGAAGTCTTCCTTGAAAACCAGCTGGGTTGATTCATTCTGGTATAATTCCTGGACTTCAGTTGAAGAAAGGACACGATTGTATATGCGAACGCTGTCAATTGCACCATTCAGGTCGTCGTCACTCTCAAAACACCCACCTAAACAGTCCTGATCTCGTCCAAACCAGAGGCCAGTCTCCTCAACGACCAGATCCCCTTGGCCGAGAGTCCCGCTGATGTCAAGCTGGCCATCTACAAAAATTTTGACCGTTCCGTCGCTACCTTTTCTCGCCACCGTTACGTGATGCCACAAGCCATCATTAAAAGTTGTAGCATTAGAGCTTAAACTGATGTCTTTTACTAAAAGTTTCAGCATACCATTCTGGGTATAGAGCAGATATTCATTCCCCAATGCTGCATTGGCAGCAGATAGAATGGCCCCGTAGGTATCATTCGTTTTAACCCATCCACTGAAAGTAATATCACTCAATGAATCGATGGTACTGTAGGGGATAGTTATCGAGTCTTCATTCCCGTCAAAACTGTACGCACTATCGGTACTCCCAAACCTGTCAGTAGCCAGAGTGGCCCCATTAGCCGTTCCATTGTGGCCGTTCCCACTTTCATCTTGAGCATTTCCGTTGAACGGATAGTAGGCCACTAAACTATTCTCATAAGACGGCTTAATGCTAAACAGGCCCTGGATGGTTGCTTTTGAACTGTCGGACAAAGGCTCGACCTTCAGCATGCAGTTGACAGAAGTAGGTCCGACGATTGTCCAGTCGTAACTGCCGTCATTCGGAGTGTCTACCGCGATATCAGTGTAGGTTTTACCACCATCACAGGAAAGGGAAATTTTGACGTTGCCGGGAATATCCCGTGTATCCCAAGTGATGGGCAGGGTGCCACCGACATACCATTTTGAAGCCTGGAGAGGAGAAGTAATAAATAGGTGGGCCTGAATCAGGTTCTGGCCGCCGCGGACCGCGCGCACGTAATTCGTTGTACTTTTTTCTAAACCAGATAGGAGGCCTCCATCAAAATAGGCCACCCAACTTGCTGTGTTGTTGTCTGTCTCAGGTGTTTCCAGAAATGATTTAGAAGTTGATGTCCAATATATCGCCGAGGCTGAAGTCCCTGGGAAAAGGTCGCTATCGATTGCTGGATTAGGATGTTTATGATCAATAAGAGCCGCTAACTCATGAATGCTTGGGAGGCGCCAATCATTATACCCAGCGTATGACAATCCATTATGGCGACTTAGTGCTGACTCCCAGTTCATAGGGCCGGAAGTAGTCTGTTCCCACATAATGCCTCTTGTAATATCGGTTATAGTGCCGTCACCATTGTTAATTAAATTATCGCTTTGGTGGGCGTGGTTAGCCCTGACAGCACGAACATGATAACTACTTGACTTTACTGGGTAGGCACACCAACCGCTAAAAAAATTAACATACCAAGCAGAATTAGAATTTTTAGCGCCTGTAGTTGATGTCCAATGACCTGGAGAAACAGCATTGGGGAAATATTTGCTGTTTACTGCAGAATCCCACGCATCGTAATTTATAATCGAGGTCAATTCATTTACTGTTGGCAATCTCCAATCGGTATGCCCGCCATAGTTTCCAGCATTCAGGGCATTGATAAAATCTTCTGTATCGGTACCATCACCGGCAGTTCCAGCATACCCACCATTCGTCTCTGGATTACTGTCGTACCAGGTATAAGTATTGTCTTTATCATGAACCGACCCGTCATCTGTTTTAACTTCCCACATCAAACCGGTAACTTCATCATAAACCATAGCCCATGAATTGGCACTGTCCGGCAGATAGTTGCCCTGTGCGTCCATCTTGATATAGGCAGGCGCATTAATGAGATAATCAGAATCCTCACCTGAGGTATCAGTATATGAGGTCGTTTGGTCGGTATCCGGTATCCTGCCGGTTACCGGCGGCAGAATCAAGTGAGATGCAGCACTCTGAGGATCGGTCTGGTCCTGATGCTCTCGACCATTTACGAATTTGTCATTGTCCGGGTCAAGGAGGGAATCATCTGCTGTGGGATCAAGACCATTTGTGACTTCCCAGGCGTCCTGCATGCCGTCATTGTCTTTGTCGGGAGTCTCTTGATTATAGAGTTCCTGAATTTCTGCAGCCGTAAGAGGCCGGTTGTAGATGCGGACATCATCTATATCACCTGCAAAGAAGTAATTTGTATTCGAACCGGCTTCACCTGAAAGTAGATGGCCAATATACAAAGGAATTGAATTTGATACCAATTGGTTGGCATGAACCATTGAACCATCAAGAATTCCATTTTGATAAACCTTTACCACATTATTATCATAAGTGCCGGCGACTTGAATCCATTGCCCCGCAGAAATGTTACCTGATCCTACAACGCCTGAAAAACTGTTACTGCCGACGCCAAATAGACTGTCGTGATTACCACCGCCATTTTGTGTCCAAAGACCGAATCCGGACTCACCAGATCTTTTAGATATAATACCGCAATTTTGTGTTATCGGTTCTTGGGGATCAATTCTAATCCAGGCAGAAACAGTAATATTGTCATTAATTCCCAGCGAAGAAGAATTAGGGACTATGATTTCATCATTCACACCATCAAATCTGTATGAACTCAATGCGTTTCCGAATCTGTCCTCAGAAAGCAGCGCTTCAGTCACAACACCATCATTTCCGTACCCACTCGCATCGTTGGCAGTTCCATTGAAAGGGTAATAAGCTACCAGGCCTTCTGCTGTTGTAGGATCACTACTATTGGTAACCTCAAAACCATCGGACAGACCATCTTTGTCCGTATCGCTAAGATTTGGGTTGATATTGTTCTGGTATTCCTGAAGATCGGTCAAGCCGTCGTTATCGGTGTCGACAGTGCCATTATGAGACGTATCGCCAAAGTTGGCAATTTCCCAATCATCCGACATACCATCGCCGTCACAATCCGTACAGGTGGTGGTGTCGAGGGTTCGAATCCAGATATCGTCTATATGGGAATCATAGGCTACGGCACCGCGTCCGCTGCTCAACCCGATTGTCTTTATGCCATCACTTATGGGAAGAGTGGTTGTTACGTTTTTGGCAACGAGCGTGTCGTCCATCCATAAACTAAATTTATTGGTGGAGGTGTCGATCAGGAATCTGGCTTTTTTCCATTCAGGCAGATAGGGCCCGGTCACGTGGTAACTCCCCTCATAATGTGCCGCCCACACCATTGCATCCGATTTAACCAGGGCTATACTGGAAGCACCTCTTGCAGTCCCGATAGACAGGCCAAAATTATTGTCGCCAGAGTTTGGTTTTATCCATGCTGAGAATTCAATCAGCCCTTTTAGCGGCTCAGAAAACTCCTTCCAACAGATATTGTCCCGGCTGACCAGCAGCGAACCGCTACCGACCTTGACCTCTGATGACTGGCAGGTCGGGGGATTACCGGATTCAGTTCCATCGCACTGATCCCAACCGCTGCAGAAATCTTGCGGTGTGTAGGGAACAGAATATGCCGTGCTGTATATGGCAACATCATCAAAATGGGCGTACAGTCCTGGCTCTGTTCCAGGGGCCAAAAATATTCGGGTGAGGGTTTCGACTGATAGAGTATCGGAGGCCACCTCAATACCGTCAATAAGGGCATCGACAAAACCATTTTCAATCCGCCATTCAAACTGGTGCCATCCCTGGCTTCTGGGCACCGCGGTTGTAATCCTGGTCTGCCCTGTCCAATCAACAACATAGTTGGAACCATTATACCATCCAAGGTTGATATACTTTGATCCGTTGTCGAAATATATTCTGGTATTCACATCCCAGTTTGTCCCGGATAGCATGGCGTCATAGTAGTAAATTACGACACGCTTTACGTTATCGACAGGTAATTCTTCCAGATCATAAACTGCGTCCTGGGTGTTTTGAAGATAAAAACTCCGGTCACCGAGATAACTTTGATCCGTTGAAGTCACCGGGCTACCCTGGGCCAGAGTCCACCCATGGTTTGTTGGGCTGTCTTCGTATTCAAAACTGTCTTGAACCAACTTTAAGGAGTAATTTGCCTGACTATTGTAAAGTTCCTGGACCTCATTGGGCAATAAGACCCGGTTGTAGACTCGGGCCTCGTCAATTAGCCCGGCAAACCAATGGGTATTGCCGCCGGACCAGCCACCGAACGACAAGGGTGCATTGTTATCAGTATTCAGAGCCGGGTTGTCAGCGGTTTCGTCTGCAAGATTTCCATCGATGTAAATTTTCACTTTGCCATTGAATGAGTCGCGAACACCAACCACATGGTGCCAGATCCCATCGTTCAACGCAGCTGATTCGGCCGCAAATAACGCCGTGTTCGTTTCATCATGGACCTGAAACGAAACGGTGCCCGCCTCTGGCGCGCCAATGCCATCGAGATTCATATTGATGCCATAAAAACCCGCCGTCTCAATGTCCTTGTCTACCAGGTAAGCCCAGCTGCTGAGTGTTGTGTTAAACCACAAGGAGATGGAGAAAGACTCCGTTCCAAATCTCAGGGCGACATCATCAGGCACGAGAATTTCATCATCGATCCCATCGAAACTGGCCGCCTGTCCTGATAAGCCGGCATCATAGGAAACACCGCCCTGCCCGCTACCGTCATGGCCATTCCCTGCAGCATCAGCGGCATTGCCGTTGAAAGGGTAATAGGCCACAAGTCCGGCGGCTATTACCGGATCACTGCCGTTGGCAACCTCAAACCCATCAGAAAGACCGTCTTTGTCTGTATCTGATAAATTGGGATTGGTGCCGTTCTGGTATTCCTGGAGCGCGGTTAGACCATCTTTATCTGCATCGACAGTGCCGTCATGTGTTAGATCGCCAAAGTATTGGATTTCCCACCAGTCCAGGATTGAATCCGCGTCTGAATCTATTGTTTCTATGGGGCCGTTCCATTTGTAGATTTTAGAATCAATATTCCGTGTCGCTAAGTCTTCATCGTAATAACTGGCAGCAGCAATATAGAGTTGATTATCGATTATAAAGCTCTCCCAATCGCGGCCCGATTGGGTTGGCAGGCCCTGAAACTCTACAAACTGGGACCCATTCCATCTATATACTTTAGACATTAGGTTGTAGTGAGACCCATCCCAACTATTGATTACTGCCAGGTATGCGGAACCATTTACAGTGAACGACTGCCAGTCCCAGGCACCTTGAGTTGGTATGGACTGTACTTCTACAAATGCACTTCCATTCCATTTGTATATTTTTGAATGCGTATTGTAATTATAATTAATAGAGCTACCCTCCGCGTTGTTCGCAACCGCAAGGTATGTTTCCCCTTCAATCTCAAAATTTTCCCAATCCACCGCGCCAAAAGTGGGAATTGACTGTAGTTGAGCAAAAGTGCTGCCGTTCCACCTATAGATCACTGAATCTAAATTGAATGTTGTCCCATTGTAAGAGTTCGCAACTGCTAAATACATGACACCGTCAATGGAAAAGCTTTCCCAGTCTTGCGCACTGTGTGTGGGAATTGATTGTTCTTCGGTGAATTGGTTCCCATTCCACTTAAAAATTTTGGAATTGATACTATAATCCCCACTGCCGGCATATGCATTTGCTATTGCCAGGTAAGTTTCTCCATCAATGGTAAAACTCTCCCAACCGGATCCTTCATTGGTAGGAATTGATTGAATTTCTATGATTTCGTCACCAACCAATTTATAGATTTTTGAATCAATATTCGGATTTGAACTATTATTATATCTATTCGCTACAGCCAGATATGTTACCCCATTGATCGTGAAGCTTTCCCAGTCTGCGGCCCCACTGGTTGGGATCGTGTACCTTTCAACAAAGGATTCACCGTTCCATTTATAAATCTTGGAAAAAATTTCTTTCGCCGTGTCATTGTAAAGATTCGCAACGACAAGATAAGGAATGCCATCAATAACAAAGCTGTCCCAATCATGTGCACCCATTGTCGGTAGCGCTTGAAACTCCTCAAAGAAGCCCGATTCCTGTTTGTAAAGTTCCTGGACTTCAGCCGATAAGAGTGAACGGCTGAAGATGCGAACCTCATCCAGGAGTCCATTGAAAAACCTCGGGATAGTCGGATGGTTCTGTTTTCCGAAAAGCAGGTCGGCGTTATTGATAACAGCCGGGTATGTCGGCGTAAAAAATCCCCATTCTGCATCCAGTTCCACGCCGTCGACATAAATGGAACTATTAGTCCCCATGCCGTATTTATGTTGAACTACGACATGATGCCACTGGCCATCATTCAGGGTCGCATAAATATTGGGGCCGTCGACCTGGGAAGGTTCCCATGCGGCAGATCCCGGTGCAGGGGCCCCGACGCCCGAAACGTGGAAGTTCACCCCTCTTGTTGTTGAGAATTTAACGTCAAACTGGATTTGATCTTCGGATTCTAATCGCTTGGCAATGGGATAAGACTCACTGATATCAGCAGTGCCTTTTTTTACCCAGAAGCTGTACGCGATTTCATTGGTCATATTCTGGAAGCTTGCAGAATCCGGGACCTCAATGTAATCGTCGGTACCGTCGAAAGAGTATGCGCCATTGGTGTCCTCATTTAACCCAGCGACTGGGGTCGGACCGATGACCGTTCCGTCATTTCCATTGCCGCTGGCATCTACAGCATCACCACTAAACGGATAATATGCCACTACTCCTTCACCCACAGTAGGGTCACTGCCGTTGCCAACTTCAAAACCATCAGAAAGGCCATCTTGATCCGTGTCGCTAAAATTTGGATTGGTATTGTTCTGGTATTCCTGGAAATCAGTCAATCCGTCAATATCAGTATCGACGGTGCCATCATAGGTAAGATCGCCGAAGAACTGACTCTCCCACCAGTCAGGAAGGGTGTCAGAGTCGGAATCGGTTTCTTGAATTGGACCGCTCCATTTGTAGATTTTGGAGTTTAATTCCCGCGTTGATGTGTCACCATCATATGATTGTGCTACCGCAAGATATAACTGATTGTTAATACTGAAGGATGCAGAACTGGCGACGCCCATCCCGGGTATCGTCTGGATCTCTTTAAATTGTGTTCCACTCCATCTATATATCTTTGTATTAACATTCATATCGGCGCTGCTGAGCAAACCAGAACGGTAGTTGCTGCCGGAAAGATATGTAACCCCCGATATTTTAAAACTTTCCCAGTGCCAGGCGCCTTGCGTTGAAATGGTTTGAAATTCTTCAAATGAACTTCCATTCCATTTGTAAATTTTAGAGTCAACATCATAGGTGGAATCATTCTGGTGGTTTGCTACAGCCAGATAGTGTTCCCCTGCGACACTAAAATACTCCCAGTCGATTGCACCAATCGTTGGTATACTTTGGAAAAGCTCAAAATTTGACCCATTCCATTTATAAACAATAGAATTTACCCCTGTTGTAGAACCGTCATACAGGTTTGCAATCGCCAGGTATTTATCCGTATCAATTTCAAAGTACTCCCAATCCCTACCGCTATTTGTAAGGATTGACTGGAACTCGACGAACTGGGTGCCATTCCACTTATAAATTTTAGAATCTACAATATGCGTTGAACCGTTATGGTAGTTCGCTACTGCTATATAATTCTCTCCATTTAATGTAAAAGCCTCCCAACCGTTTGCACCATTCGTTGGAATCGCTTGAAACTCAGTAAAAGCACTCCCATTCCATTTATAAATTTTAGAATTTACATTATTTGTCGAGTTGCTTTCCATGTTGGCGACCGCCAAATAGGTCTTACCGTCAATCTGAAAGCTCTCCAAGTCACGCGCGCCAGTGGTTGGTATGGTCTGAATCTCTACGAAAGATAAACCATTCCATTTGTAGATTCTCGAATCAACCTCGCTATTGAGACTATCATCTCTGTAATTTGCTACGGCGAGGAATTGTTCCCCATTGATTGAAAAATGCTCAAAATCATGTCCTGATATAGTCGGTATCGCCTGAAACTCTTCGAAAAACCCGGATTCCTGTTTGTACAGTTCCTGGATTTCATCCGAAGAAAGTGCGCGATCGTAAACTCGGACTTCGTCAATGCTACCCTCAAAGAAACCACTCTGGTCTTTGGCCCGGTAACCGATACCCATAGGCAAAATTTCATTGGCCATTGTTAAGGTAACTGAAAGAGAACCTTCCAAAACACCATCGCAATAAAGCATCAGCGCACTGCCATCGTATATTCCAACTATATGGTGCCATTTAGCATCAACCGGGGTCGTTCCAACAGCCTCATGGCCACCATCACCATAGTCTCCGCCTCTGACTCTGTAATACCCGGTACCTTTGGTTCCCATTGAAAAAGGAATTTCAGATCCTTTGCTAACGATGTAGGATTCACTGGTATTGTCCGTCTTTGCCCAGGCCGATACCGTAAAATGGGAGGGTATAAAACTACTGAGGCTTGTGACTTCTATTTGATCATCGCTGCCGTCGAAAAGATAGGCACTACCTGAGATCCCCTTCTTATCTTCTGTCAGAGTAGCCCCGGAGACCACCCCATTGTGTCCATTCCCGCTCTCATCGGTGGCATTTCCGCTGAAGGGATAATAGGCCACCAGGCCTTCGGCAACTATCGGATCACTCCCATTTGCATCTTCAAACCCGTCGGACAAACCGTCCTTGTCTGTATCGGCCAGGTTGGGATTGGTGCCCTTCTGGTATTCCTGGAGATCCGTGAGGCCATCGTTGTCTGTGTCAGCGGTGCCATCGCGGGTGAGATTGCCGAAATGGGTGGTTTCCCATGAATCGGGCATACCATCATTATCGGAATCGTCAGCAATACCTTTCCACTCATACACAATCGAGTTGATCTGGTAGGAGGCATCTGTGGCCTCGTTGGCCAATGCCAGAAACGATCTGCCCTCCATGGTGAAAAAATGCCAGTCATGGGCCATGTGACTCTCGATTTTCTGGGTTACCTCGTAGACGCTGCCGTTCCACTTATAGATGATTGAATCAGTCGTGCGTGAATCGGTACCCGCTTCACGGCCATAAGCAAGAGCAAGGTAGTTTTTGCCATCAATCCTGAAACTCTCCGCATCATAAGCCATATACGTTGGAAATTGCTGAATTTCCGAAAAATCAGTGCCATTCCATTCCAGAATTTTGGCAGTTTGAGCCCATGTAGAACCATTGTACCGGCCAATAAAAACCAAGTGCACAACACCGTCTACGATGGATGATTCAACATCATAGCAGTCCTCCATCGGTACATTCTGAAACACATCGAAGCCGGTCCCATTCCATTTGTAAATAAGGCTGTCATCTGTGTTACTCGTATAGGCTGTACCCAATGCCAAATAGGTATCTGAACCGATAGTGAAAATTTCAGGCTTTCCAGAGGTAACCGGATATGACAAATGCTGGCCAAATTCAGCCCCGTTCCACTTGTGAATTTCGAGAGCCAAAGTGACAGGATCAATAGTCGTAAAATAGCTGTCCGCACCTATTTCGAAATATTTGAATTGAGAACCTATGTTAAGGGATTGAACTTCCGAAAATTGAGATCCGTTCCATTTTAAAAGGCTGGAATAGTTAGATTTGCTGTTTAGAATAACCAGGTACGTATCACTGCCAATATTAAAGCTTTCGCACTCGCGCGCGCCATTGGTCGCGATGATCTGAAACTGTTCAAACTGGGTTCCATTCCAGCGATACACGAAGGAGTCTACGTTGTAGTTCCCTGAGCCATTGCTGAAATTCGCTACAGCCAGATAAGTGGTACCATCGATTTCAAAGCTCTCCCAGTCACTGGCCGCGCTGGTTGGAATCGCCTGGAACTCTTCAAAAAACCCGGATTCCTGTGAATAGAGTTCCTGTACTTCAGCTTCTGTCAAAATACGGTTATAAATGCGGATATCGTCAATAGCCCCATCAAAAAAATTACTAAAAGGCGATGACTGCTCGGCGCCAATGTAAAGGTTGCGGTCATTGTTTGATATATCAAAGGCTTTTGTCCCGGAACTGTCCAGAATTCCGTCTTTATAGAGATTCCAACTTTCAGTTGCATTGTCATAGTTAAAAACAATGTGGCTCCATTTACCGTTCACAATAGGATTGGAAGTTGTAGCACTGCTGAACGGTGAGGCCTGAAAAGCAATCTTTTCGGAAGCCAGGGAGATCCACCAACTGCCATCTGCATTGCTGCTGGACTGATGTTTATTCAGGATCATCCGTGTGCTGTCGCCAGTATCCGGTTTAATCCAGAAACTAAGAGACAGTTTATCTGTTGGATCCAGACTGTCGTCATCCTGAATTTCGATATAATCACCGGCCCCGTCAAAGCTGTAGGCACTGTTTGCAACCCCAGACCTATCAAGTGTTAACGTTGCACCGTTTACGGTCCCATCATTCCCGTTTCCGCTCTCGTCGTTGGCATTGCCGCTGAAGGGGTAGTAGGCCACCAGACCATCATTCATCCAGTTTGGATCATCAATCCAGTCCGGGTGGATGTTGCTCGAATTGCTGTCGGTAATCTTCACCGCGCCACTGCCGTCGGAATTGGCCACCCAGATGTCCCGATTGTGGTAATCGGCCACAAAATCACCTGAAACAGGCGCACTGTACACAATCCTGGCACCATCCTGAGCCCAATCCGGCTCCAGCCCTTTCAATCCAACCAGCGCCAGTCCGCTGCCGTCTTCGTTTATAGTAGCCATCTGGTAATTGCCGTTCTGGCTCTCAGTGATCATACTGAACAACACTTTGGTACCTTCAGGATGCCACTTCGGATCCCCGCACCAATCGGGCACAGTGGTTGTTTCCGGGTAGTCGTAGAGCTGGGTGTAGTTGCTGCCATCCACATCAACGGTAAACAGCCCGTGGCTGATGGCACCACAATTTTCTCCGCCGTAAACGATTTTCCCGGCCTGGACTGAATAATCCAGCCACAGGGTGGTTTCTGAAGGATTCAGGATTACTGAGCTGGCGACCGTGTGAATATTGATCTTGCCCAGGTATTCGCCGCAGCTGGTGGGGATAATGTAGGCCAGCGTTTCATCGTCTATCCAGGCTGCCGGGCCATGGGACATCAAGGTATGGGCGTTGGAGGTGACGGTCCAATTGTTCCCGGAGGATAATTCGACTACCTTCAACTGCCCCTGATTCTCAAGATAGTAGGCAATTTTGGTTCCGTCTGGAGACCAGCGGGGATAAATGGCGCCACTGGTCTGGGAAATCCCGGAAAACGACTCATCCGTGATTTGTTCGAGCCCGGTGCCGTCATCGTTCATAACCCAGATCTGGTAAGTCCCGCTCCGATTTGATGAAAAGGCAATTTTGTCAGCAGCCTGCGCCGTACAGACCGCTCCGATCAGCATCAATAGGACCAAGACAGCCACTTTGCTCTTTTTCATCTGTGTGTACCCTTCCTACCTTGAATTTGGTAATCTTAACTCCGTATAAAACCTAAACGTCAGACATCGAACGCTGAACACTCTAAAAAAGCCTGAACTTCGAACATCGAACGTTGAGCGTCGAACATCGAATGATGCGTCGCTACGCTCAATTGTTAGGAGGTTAGGGGTTTAGGCGGTAGGCCATTATCAAAACCCCTAAAAACCTGAACTCTGAACAGCATGAAACCCCTGAACGCTCAACATCGAACGTTGAACTTCCAACATCGAATAATGTAGTCGCTTTGCTCCGCCTTTTCAGATAACCAATAACAAATAACTGGTTTATGGTTTAGCCCTTCGTTTTTAATTCAAATTTCGACGTTGGACGTTCGATGTTCGAAGTTCAGCCCTTACTCGCCCCTCATTCCCGCCATCTTCTGCAATACATAGACACACTCGACCATGGAAATCTTACCGTCGCCGTTCACATCGGCACTCATCTGGATTGTATCTCCACTGGTATCCACACCACCGGATAGCTTCATGGCCAGGATGGCATCGGCCAAATCTACCGCATCATCTCCGTTTATGTTCCCAGGCAGTTTCGGTGTTAATCCAAAGTTATTTATGATTCGTCCACCTGAAGCGGTAAAATCTACATTCAAAAGTTCCCGGTTTTCATATCCGTCTGCCCGAATGGTAATCGTATAGACACCGGTGGGGATTTCAGCCAAATAATAGCCGCCCAGAACTGTTGGCAGGTTGATGCTGGTGTTGAGAGCACCAGAATCCAGTTCAATGAGCGCATCGGTAATCGATTGCGTGGTAACCGTATTGTACACATGCCCGGTAACGAAGCATGGACGCTGTGGAGAGTTTTTATTATCCGTTTTAAATGACCGAATGCTTGTCTCCACGCTGGCGCCATAGGCATCGATCGCCCGCACTTTCCAGTAGTAAGTCGTATAGTCTTCTATTCCGATTTCGGGTCCTATGGTGCAGGTACTGTACGGCAGCCCCTCAATCAAAATTGCGCCTTCAAAGCTGCCTGGGTCCTTTGATAAAAGTACCGTATAGGTTACAACATCACCCTCCGGGTCCACAGCATCACTCCAACTGAGCACTGCATCTGTAAATACTTCCGCAGCTTCATCCGGTTTGTCCAATCCGAACCCGGCATTCGAAGGGGGTTGGTTGCTGGCTTTGGCCTTGTAAACCCTGCTCATCTTCACCGGTGAGGTCTCACCCGATTCGTTGTTCTTGGCAAAATAGAAGACCTGATAGGTTCCCGGTACATCAAAGAAGCCAGAGGGGTGCGCATCATCTACCCCCAGTATTTTCCATTCATAGCGGCCTTCTGAAATATTATAATCCGCTGCGGTCAATTCCGCCTTAAACGTCTCAACCTCAAGCTGAAGCCCTTTGCCCGGCTCTGCTGGTTCGTAATCCGGCTTTTTGACTTCCACCCAGATAGAATCAATCGGATTGTCGGGATCATCCGGTGGAATTGTCTCAGCCCAGGCCAGGGGGACCTTGCTTTCATAGGTTGGTAGGAACTGGTCCGCAGTGACCCGCTCTATGGATATCCCCGGATCATTGTAACTATCCGGTGGGGTGGTACCGATGAAGACCGTATCGCTGACAGCACCATCTTGCCGGCTGTCTTCCAAGTCATTACTGCCCTCCCCATCGCCATTGTCATCCAACAGGGGGTGCTGTGCAGATTGGTCGAAAAAAGGCGCATTGGTCTTCTCTTGCCCGCCTTTGTGGGTCAGAGATTTGGTCTGTTTGGTAGCCTTCATAAAAGCTGCTTTGATGGCTTTACCGGTACGAATACCCTTGAAAAATTCGGAGACGAAAAATTCGCCATCCCGCACCGAGGCGCCATCATCATCGACATCACGGTGGCCCCTGTGTGAGTATTCGTTTTTCGCGGTACTTGCAATTATTATGCGGTTATTCCCCTGCAGTTCCTCGACAAATGCACCGGACCGGCAGAACCCGAGTACAACGACGATACGACGATCGGTAACCCCTGCAGCTACCAGCTTGGTCTGCAGGGTATCCAGCCAGGCCCCAAGGTCCGTAGAGGTTATCGGTGCCGAGGGATGGATATAAAATTCTCCAATCTCATCATTGCCGGCAGAGGTCCAGCCGTGGTCCACCATGACAATATATAAATCACCGGGTGCATTTATGATCGCATTCGGGGCCCATTCTGTGATGGCCCACTGAATTCTGGCTTTGGTCGGCGTCTCATCCACAACAACCTTTGACTGCCCGGGCGTGTAATTGAAATACATGATATCATCATCATCCAACCCTCGCTTCGTCAGCGTTTTATAAACAAAATTGGTTGTCAGGTTGTGGTCCCCCAGCCCTTCTTCATTTTCCAGTTTTCCCTGTACAACCACGGCGTAACCGGCAGTGGCCAGTGCATTTACGTTGATGGCCGGCACCTCGCTGGCGTTGTAGTCAGGTGTCTCTGCAAACTCCGCCTGCACAGTCCAGCGCCCCACGTCTGTAAATGTAAAAGAATCAATAAGGAAGTGGCCATTGTTATCAGTCTGAACCGTGACTATTGATTCATTCGCAGCGGGGGGTGGAGAGATGAAACGGAACTTGATATCCTGACCGGACAGATCGGCGTTGAGGCAATCCCGCAACAGTTTAAGACGCCCGCGTATCTCCGGCATGGTGCCGGCATCAAGGCTCTGACCTTCTGCAAGTTCAAGGGTCAAAACAGTATCCGCCTTGTCTATGGTCAGGGTTTGCGGCAGGCTTTCTGAATTCGAATACTGGCCATCGACGCCGGTCCAGCTGGCCTTAACCGTCCACTCTCCCGCCCTGACAAGACCGTCGGCACATGCAATATTACGGGTGAAATAGCCACTGCTGTTTATCAAAGGATCCAACACGATTTCAGCGCCACCTCCGGGTGGCTGGAGTGAAAAATAAGCATGATGGCCCAGCCCGATCGCCACGTTCAGGCCGGTTGATTTATCGATTATCTGGCCTGAGATTGTCACCGAATCGCCCACTTTGAAAGGCCCCGGGGAAACCTGGAGTGAGATCTCTGACGGTAAGATCCCATAAATAAAGGTTATCGACTTAGACGCAGCATTTCCGGCATGGTCCGTCGCTTTGGCAACCAGTGTGTATTCCTCACCGGATGCCCAGGGAATGCTGCTGGTGTCCAGAGTCCACAAACCGCTGGTTGGATTAAATGTCACCGGTATGGCAGTCGTATCATCCTGGGACAACCCTCCAGTACTGGTCCGGAACCATCTTTGCCCGCCATCCTCGTGGCTGATCTGCACGGTCACTGTCGCAATACCCCCTTCTATCTGGTCGTTGGCCAGACCTTGAATGCTGTTCAGCGGTCCGGGTACCGCAACAACATCACCTGGGACCGTAATACTGACAGTTGGTGCCAGGATATCGATGGTGTATTGTGCGGATTTCACAGTTTCCGAATGACCGGCATGATCGGTTGATTTGAATTTTAGCGTGGTTGTATTGGTAACGGAAATAGGTGCACTATATGCCTCAGTTGGATCGCTGCCATCGATTGAATAGTATGTATTTGCACAACCTGAGCCGCCGTTGTCGTCACAGGTCAACTCAACCTGGACCGGTGGTTGGAAAATTCCGGTCCCTGGTGAAGCGGAGGTGACCGGCGGGGTTGTGTCGGGGGTTTCAACGGTAACCGGTAAAATAGCATCGGTAATTTGTATAGCAATTGGAGGATCAGTGGATTCATAGGCAGTAATATTCACCACCCCTTCCTCTGCATCCCGGTATTGAAACTCGATATATGTCCTGTCTGACGGAAGCGTAATCCTGGCCTCACCATAGGCCCAATTTCCCTCGGTACAGGTATCAGCCGTACAGAACTGACCGGTTACACTTGAAGATTTTACCTTGATGCGAATATCTCCTAAGCCAGCAGATGAGGGGGTAACCGGGTGATTAAAAATATCCTGCAACTGAACTACAAGAAAGCCTGATGGGAGATTCGGTCTTATATTATGATCCACCCTATCAAATACCAACTTAGCCGGCAGTCCTGGTTTCATATAAAGGCTGCCGGTGCCAATAGTGCTTTGGCCAGACTTAGCCGTGATCGATGCCGTGCCGACAGATGATGAAGCTTTCAGATCAAAAGTGAATTGTCCGTTTGTGTCTGTTGTGGTTACGTTGGCAATGGTCCCAAGACTCGTTGTCACCGCAAAAACAGAGCCGGGACAAACATTCTGGTCGTCACCGTCTTTCACCGTAACCGTCACCTGTCGAACGCTGATTCCATCGGCCAGCAAAGGCTCACTGCCAGTGTCTATGGTAGCAACCGCAGGGATGGAGCGGCGGAGGCTGATTGAATCGTCAGCATGGTTTCCGGCCACGTCAATGGCGGTGGCCGTAACAGTATAAATACCAGTAGACATACCCGACACGCTGACTGACCAGGTAGGACCATTTTGGGCCACTGTCCCGACTGTGGCAGATTGCGCGTCTACCGTCACTGCTGCGCCAGCTTCCATGGTACCAGAGACCAAGACTGTATCCAGGCTGGTACAGAGATCACCACCTGCAATGGCAATTGACGGGGGGGTGCTTTTCAGGGTGATTGTGGCTTGGCCCGCTACGCTGATGTTCTGGGCCAGATCCATGGCCCAGGCATACACGGTCTTGTCGCCATCTTCAGGAGATAGGATGGTGTAGCTGACCGGTGCTATGGCCGACCCGGACTCCATCGCCTCTATAGACGGGATATTTGCAGTTTCGGTGATCAACCAATGAGCAATCGCGCCCTGGTTGTCCGTGCCGCTTAAGGTGACATCAATAAGACGCTCGTTGGTGACCGCCGCGTCTGACGAATCGGCATCTTTGGCTGTAAAAACATCGATTGTCGGCAGTTGGGTATCTATAAGAACCACAAGCGGCGTGGCATTGCCCACATTTCCGGCAATATCTGTGGCGCGCGCCGCGATGGTATAAGCCCCGATAGTGTCCAGCGTAAAAGGCTCGGTGTAGGGTTGCCATTCACCGCTGTTAATCCGGTATTCCATGCTGCCGCTGTCGGTAGACACGGTAAAGGTGTAGGTGCCGTTGTATGCGGGACGATCCGGTGATCTGCCAAGCGATACGACCGGCGGGGTGTTGTCTATTTCGGATGAAACGGTGGCAACAACACTCGGGTTGCCGGCGGCATCCATGGCCTGCACGTGGAGGTAATAGGTGCCTGTACCCGCGCTGACGGTGGCTGTCGTCGTGTCTGTGTATTCACCAGTCGGTTCCCACTGCTGATTCTGGTCAACGACGAACCGGAAAGAAGCCGCTTTGTCGGCGCCCCATGTCCAGGTTTTGGTTTTTTTCGGGTCCGGATCATCGGCCAACCCGGTGACAATCGGTAACGCGGTATCAAGAAGAATACTGCCGATTACTGCCGTGGTCTCGTTTTCCGCCGCATCTTGAGAAGTCAAGCTGATGGGATTGGCCCCCTCTGTCAGCGGCAGGTTGTAAGACCAGGTTGTCAGTTCATCGACAGCCGCGATCTCAGCCCCGTTGAGCCAGATGGAGCTTCCGGCTTCCTTGGTTCCGGACAGGGTCTGGGGGCTGGTGTTGGTTGGTGTCTGGTAAGCGTCCAATGTCGGTAAGGCCGGCGGTGTTTTGTCAATGGTAAAAACTACCTGGGAAGCATGTCCGGTATTATCTGCTGTATCCGTGGCCCGGGCATCAATAGTATGCGGGCCTTCTTCGCTGACGACAAAAGAACCGCCGTAAACAATCCACTCACCGCCGTCCAGCTGGTATTCAACTGTGGTACCGGCATCGGCTGTGATCGAGATCGAGTAGTCACCCTTATACAATGCCTTGTCCGGGCTGCGCTCGATGGTCACCCCAGGTATCGTATTGTCCAGCAAGGCACTGACCGTTTTCACGTCGCTTGTGTTGCCGGCCGCATCCCGTCCTTGAACATGCAGGTACCAGGTACCGTTTTCATTTTCAGGTGTTTTCGTTGTCGTCACGGCAGAAAAATTTTCTCCCGGTGACGGCCAGGTCGGATTCTGGTCCACAAGGAACTGGAAAAGAACAGCGTGCTGGTCTTCGGCACTCCACTCCCAGGTTTTCTGCTTGACGGGAGTGGGGTCATCCTCAATCCCAAGGATGACCGGTTTCGTTTTATCCACATAGACCACGGCACTGCCGGATACCGACCAGTTGCCGGCTTCGTCCCGCTCCTGAACGTAAAGGGTGTGAATCCCTTCTGCAAGGTCCGTAGTCGGTGTATGAGCTGAGGCATCCGTGGAAACGGCCCCACTGTCCAGTTGGGAATCGTCCAGTTTGCAACGGTACGAGCCATTACCCAGCCCGCCGCTGTCCCAGCTCCAGGTGGGGGTTGTGTCATTGGTGGGAGAAGAAGCATTGACGACCGGCGCGGATGGCGGCGTAATGTCTACATTGATAACAAACTGACCGGCCGCCGACCAGTTGCCGGCGGCGTCCTTTTCCTGGACATAAAGGGTGTGATTGCCTTCAGCCAAAGCTGAAAGTGCCGAAAAACTGAGTTCAGTGGTTTCACTGGCACCGGTGTCCAGGTTGGCATTGTCCAGGCGATAACGGTAAGTCCCATCCCCGTTGCCGCCGCTGGTCCAGGACCACATGGGGGTTGTATCATTCGTCAGGGTCGTCCCCGCAACCACAGGGGCTAATGGCGGTGTTACATCAATATTGATACTGTAACTGCCGGATATCGACCAGTTACCCGCAGCATCCTGCTCCTGAATGTAGAGCGTGTGCAACCCCTCGGAAAGTTCAGATTCAGGTACAAAAGTGTTTGCGGACAGGTAGGTTGCATCCGCTGTCAAATCTTCATCGTCCACCTTTAAGCGGTATATCCCACTCCCGCCACCGCCGCTGCTCCAACTCCACATGGGGGTCGTGTCGTTCGTCGGTGTCGTGCCCTCGACTGCCGGGACCGAGGGCGGTGTCAGGTCCACGTTAATTGTAAAAACACCACTGGGTGACCAGTTGCCGGCATCATCCTGTTCCTGGACATAAAGAATATGGTCGCCTTCAGCCAGGTCCACGGAGGGTGTAAAAATGGTGCCGTAAACAGGGGTAGCCCCGGTGCTCAGGTCGGCATCATCAAGCTTGCAGCGGAAATTGCCGTTGCCGCCGCTCCCAGCTGTCCAACTCCAGGTGGGGGTTGTGTCTTTGGTAGTAGTGGCTCCGAAAACCGTGGGCGCCAGGGGAGGATCGACATCGATGAGGACTTCGAAACTTCCTGATGTTGACCAGTTGCCGACACTGTCGCGTTCCTGGACATAGAGGGTGTGCAGTCCGCCGGAAAGCTCAAGAGCCGGTGCGTAAGAAGTCGCAGTAATCACTTCCGCACCGCTGGCCAGATCGGGACCATCGATCTTCACCCGGTAGGTGCCGATTCCGCCGCCACCGGAGTTCCAATTCCAGGTCGGGGTAGTATCGTTGCCCGGCGTGGTCCCGAATACGGTGGGGGCACCCGGCGGTGTGGCATCCACGGTCCAGCTGGCCGTGGTCGCTGATTCAGTTACCTGCCAGTCACCGGCAGCATCCCGACCAATGACATACAGGGTATGGGTTCCATCGGAAAGCCCCGATAGCACAACGTCCTCGTTGATCAGTGTTTCGCCACCGAACTCGCCATCATCCAGTTTATACTTGTAAGCAATGATGGATGTTCCACCAACCGTAATCGTGACGCCCGTCTGCGGAATTTCGCCGCCGGGGGCTCCGCTAAGAGAGGCCGTCGGCGATAGGCTTGAGGCGATGGTAAAAAAGCTTACAGCAGTGCCCTTGGCAGAATCGCTAACCGGTTCGACCCGGAGGACACAATTAGCAGAGACCGGTCCTGTCACCGTCCAACTCATACTGCCGGTGTTGGGCAGGCTGCCCACAATGGTTTCAAAGGTCTTGCCGCCATCACGTGACAGGGTCACTGACACATCCCCGGCGATGCCCTGGGTATCCCAAGTAATTGGCAGGGTCTGGCCGATTTCCCAAAAGGTCGCCTGGAGGGGGGCGGTGATAAAGAGGTTACCGGGAATCTGGTTTTGGCCGCCGCGTACGGCCCGGACAGCATTGCCGTCGGTCTTGCCGTCGACTTTACCGTAGCCGTAATTGAAGTGCATATACCAGGCGAGGTAGGTATTATAGTCGGTATGGGTAGTTGACGACCAGTATTCCAGCGCCTGGGTATTCGGAAAATCGGTATCGGCGATGGCTGGGTTGGTCTTGCTGTAATCTACAATTGATCGGAGTTCTTTGCGGTTGGGAAGACGCCAGTCGTTGTAACCCAAATAGTTTGAACTGTTCAGGCTTTGCACCCAGGAAAGCGCTGCCTCCCAAGTGTAGGTATTGCCCTTGTCATTTGCCCCGCCATCATCGATTTTTTGCTCCCACATTAATCCGGTGGAAGTATCTGTCACCGTAGTATCAACATTAACAATATAACTACCCAATAATCCGGACTGCCCGCCGCGCACAGCCCGAACATGGTGGGCATCTGCCTTTTGGAGGGCTCCGAAGTCATCGCCTGATCCGAAATCCATGCCATTGACAGAGCCAATATTGAGGGCATAGGTGGTAGACGACCAGTAAGCTGCAGACATCCACGTCTCCGTGTTCGGGAAAAAGGTGGTGTTGATGGCCGGATCTTGCCTGCCAAGATCCACGATGGTTTCCAGCTCCTTTATGCTCGGCATCCGCCAATCCGAATATCCACCGAAGTTGGCAGCATTCAATGCGTTGATAAAATCCTCGGTATCGGTACCATCCCCAGGGGCGGGACCGGGTTCACCACCGTTTGTATCCGGATTACTGTCATACCATGTGTAAGTATTGTCTTTGTCATGGATTGAGCCATCGTCCGTCTTCACTTCCCAGATCATACCTGTAATGTTGTCACGCACCATGGCCCAGGAATCAGCCGAATCTGGAAGATGGTTTCCGTTGGCGTCTAGTTTGGTATACGCGGGGGCATTGATCGTATAAGCGCCATCCTGGCCGGAAAACGCATTGCCCACCTGCGGACAGGTGATCTGGCTGCTGTTATTGTAACACTTAGTCTGACCTGTATCAGGAATCCGGCCGGACGCCGACGGCAAAACCAGGTACGAGGCCGCACTCTGCGGGTCGGTCTGATCCTGGAACTCGCGGCCATTGACAAACTTGTCGCTGTCCGCATCCTGCAGGCTGTCATCAACCAATGGATCAAGACTATTGTCGACCTCCCATCCATCCGTCATGCCGTCACTGTCACTGTCATTGACATTCGGGTTGGTGGCGTTCTGGTATTCTTCAAGATCGGTTAAACCATCATTATCGGTGTCTGCTCCGGCTATATGGGATGTATCGCCAAAGTTGGCATCCTCCCAGGCATCCGGCATCCCGTCGCTGTCGCAGTCGGTGCAGGTGTTAAACGACCATACCGGCCCAGTTGTGACTGCCCCATGGTTGTCCGTAGCGACGACTTTCCAGTAGTAAGTTGTGGTGTGGTTCATAGCGCCTGGGTCATAAGTTGTTCCGGACTGGTCGTCTGACTGCAGCGTGGCCGGCGGATTGTCCGTTCCAAAATAGACATCGTAGGTCACCGTATCACCGGCATCCGGATCGCCGCCGGTCCAGGAAAGTGTCGCAGTCTCGGCTACATCTGTCGCCGTGTCGGACGGCGTTTCTGCAAATGGAATGTTGGGCGGGAGGGTGTCCGGTTTTTCATCCTGGTACAGTTGTTGGATCTCTGTTGATGACAGGGCCCGATTGTAAATACGGATATCGTCTGCGGCTCCCTGATAAGTTTCGGCAGTATTGCCCTCAAAATAAATTCGCCCTACTGATATCGGCACATCCTCGATATAATCCGCACCGCCGTCAATCGTGATGTCACTGTCGAATTGACCGTTGATATAGAGTCTCAGAACTGATTGTGTTTTATCAACGACGACAGCGGCATTTATCCATTCGGACGCCACAATGTTCGCTGTTGACAGGTACTCATACGTTACATTTGAAGTCCGAACACCTACCTGGATTTTACCTTGGCTGGCAGCTACTATCCGGATGCCATAGGTAGTATCGGTGGCTGCGCTGTAATAATCGGCGAGAATGCATGGGTACGCCTGGGTCAAATCTGAAGCCTTGAACCAGAGGCTGTAGGACCAGGCCGATGGGTTGTCTCCCAGAATAGTGGTAGCATTTGGGAGGGTTATATAATCCGTGCCCTGGAATAAGTAGGCCATATCAGAGAAACCAAATCGATCATCAGTCGAAACAGCCCCGCTAATGGTCCCATCGTAACCGTTTCCACTCTCATCATTTGCGTTGCCACTAAACGGATAGTAAGCGACCAGTCCATTCTCATAAGATGGCTGGATGTTGAATAGCCCCTGGGTTGTTGCCTTGGAAGTATCAGACAAAGGTTCTATCTTAAGCATACAGTTGACCGAGGCAGCGCCATCTATGGTCCAGTCGTAGCTGCCGTCGTTTTCCGTACTGGCGTCTATTTCCGCATAGGTTTTACCTCCGTCACGGGAAATCGATATCTGGACATTACCGGCTATGCCCTGGGTATCCCAGGTGATCGGCAAAGTGTTGCCCGCGTACCATTTAGACGCCTGGAGAGGTGAGATGATGAAAAGGTTGCCCGAAATCTGGTTTTGGCCGCCGCGGACAGAACGAACATAGTCTGAACTACCTTTTGAATGGTTGTAATCATAACCTTGGTCGAAATTAATAAACCAGGCGTCACCTGTGTGGCCTTCGCTGGTTGTCGAAGACCAATAGTGTACTGATGACGTATTGGTAAAGTATGTCGAGTCGATACATGGGTTGGAACGTGTCAGATCAACTATTGATTCCAGCTCATTGAAAATTGGCAGCCGCCAGTCTTCGTATCCAGCCAAATCAAGGCTTTCAGTATATGCGAGAGCCGCTTCCCAGTTCATGGTCCCCGGAGAGCTTTCTTGTTGCCACATCAGCCCTGTTGACGTATCCGTAACCGTACCGTCTTCATTGACGACCATATTAGCGGTTACATGAGGCTGTCCGCCTCTCACTGCCCGGACATAGACAGGAGCAGACTTAACAGCGTCCCCGATAAAACCTCGTCCATAGAACATGAACCAAGCAGTATCCGGTTTGGAAACACGGGTTTCAGAAGACCAGAAACTTGCTTCAGGATAGATGTTCGCAAAATAGTCGGTATCGATGCTCGGATTGATACGAGTGTAGTCAACGATAGTTCGTGACTCATATCGGGTTGGTAGCCGCCAGTCAGAAAAGCCGCCGTAATTCATACCATTCAGGGCATCTATGAAGTCCTGGGTATCCGTCCCGGAACCGTTAGTTCCAGCATTACCGCCATTTGTGGTCGAATCAGGATTGTACCAGGTGTATAAATTGTCAGCATCGTGAGGATCATCGAAATTCTGTACACCGTCGCGATTTGTTTTTCCTTCCCATATCATACCAGTAACAACGTCATAAACCATCGCCCAGGATGCAGCACTATCTGGCAGGTAGTTGCCCTGGGCATCCATCTTGATGTAAGTGGGTGCGTTGATGAGGTAGTCAGAATCTTCTCCGGGCGTATCGGTGTATGAGGTCGTCTGGCCCGTATCCGGAATCCGACCGGTAACCGGCGGCAGAATGTAATGTGAAGCAGCACTCTGCGGATCGGTCTGATCCTGGAATTCGCGGCTGTTTACAAATTTATCGTTATCTGCATCCAGCAGGCTGTCGTCTACCAGAGGATCAAGACTGTTGGCAACCTCCCAGCCGTCGGTCATGCCGTCACTGTCACTGTCGTTGCTGTTGGGGTTAGTACCAGCTTGATACTCTTCGAGGTCAGCTAAGTTATCATCGTCTGTATCAGCCATACCTGTGTGTGAGGTGTCACCAAACTTATCATCCTCCCAAGTATCCGGCATTCCGTCACCATCACAATCGGTACAGGTGGTGAACGACCACACAGGGCCAGAGTTGGAAGCGCCATTATTGTCCGTTGCAATGATCTGCCAAAAATAGGTTGTACTGTGATTCAGGGTTCCCGGATCATAATTGGTGCCAGTCTGATTGTCGGACACCAGTGTTGTGGGAAGGTTGTCTGTACCGAAATAGACATCGTAAGTAACAGTATCACCTGCATCGGGATCACCGCCCACCCAGCTAACGTTACTTTCTAATAGAATCCCCGTTGTCTCGTGGACAGGGGATGGTGAAGATGGTGTGTAAGGCGGACTAATGTCCGGTTTTTCGAACTGGTAGATCTGCTGGATCTCGGTTGCAGAGAGCGCGCGGCCATGTATCCGGATTTCATCTATGCGGCCGTCAAAAAATTCGGACCCGCTGGACATCCCGATTTGAAGAGCCTCGGACGTGTTGGCATTGAGGGTTGATTTCTCAAATACGCCTGTCGCGGCCTGCACGCCATTCACGTAATAGGCAATCGTGGTGCCATCCCACTTGAGTGTCAGGTGGTACCAGGTACCGGGTATAAAGCTCGCACTATGAGTTACTAACCCTTTGTTGTCTTCGGACAACCCGCCACCGCTGAATAGACGACCATACAACTCCGGTCCACCGCCTGAATCACCCAAAACGAGGGCGTAGCTATCGGTTCCATCTTCGCCATCACCCTGATTGTGTTTAGTAATCAATCCATGGGAAACGTCAATAGTATCCGGGTTGAACCAGAAAGAAATCGTCATCGCCACAAAGCCGCTCAAGGCCCCGTTATCGGATATGACAATGCTGTTGCCAGCGCCATTGAAATCGTATGCACTTTGCGTTTGGCCGTGCCTGTCGGCCGCCGGGGTAGCCCCGAGCACCATACCGTTATGCCCGCCGAACACATCGTCGGCATTGTTGTTGAAGGGATAGTAGGCCACGAGCCCTTCGGCGACTTTAGGATCACTGCCGTTGTCAACTTCAAACCCGTCTGGCAGGCCGTCTTTGTCCGTGTCAGCCAGGTTCGGATCGGTGGTATTCTGGTATTCCTCCAGATCGGTCAAGCCGTCGTTGTCGGTGTCGGCCGTGCCATCGTGAGACGTATCCCCGAAGTTGGCGGTTTCCCAGTCATCAGGCAGCCCGTCGCCGTCGCAGTCGGTACAGGTGGTAAAAGACCACACCGGCCCGGTCGTTGAGGCCCCATTATTATCCGTGGCTTCGGTCTTCCAATAATAGGTTGAGCCGCGGTCCAAAGTGCCCGGATCATAACTGGTTCCTCCCTGATCATTAGAGACCAGGGTAACCGGTGGGTTTTCGGTGCCGAAGTAGACGTCATAAGTTACCGTATCCAGAACATCCGGGTCGCCGCCATTCCAGGTAAGATCGGAATCCAAAGCGGCATTTGCCTCAGTGTCCACAGGAAACGGTACCGAAGGTTCATGGGGCGGGTTGTTAGCCGGTTTCTCGTTCTGGTAAATCTGCTGGATCTCGGTTGCCGACAGAGCCCGGCTGTGTATACGAATTTCATCCAGTCGGCCGTCGAAAAAATCAGTTCCGCCGGACATCCCGATTTGGAGCGCTTCGGAAATATTGGTATTGAGGCTTGCTTTTTCGAAGGTTCCGGTAGCAGCCAGTACACCGTTCACATAGTGGGCGATTGTATTTCCATCCCACTTTAATGCCAGATGATACCATGCTCCGGGAACGAAATTGGCATCATAGGCGAGATCACCGTGATTGTCTCCGGAAAACCCGCTGCCGCTGTAGAGAAAGCCATACAACTTCATATCACTGCCGCTGTCGCCTAAAACAAGGGCGTAACTGTCAGTCTCATCTTTGGTATCACCCGGAAGGTGCTTTGTAATCAGACCGTGGGAAACACCAATGGTGTCTGGGTTGAACCAGAAAGAAATCGTCATCTCCGCAAAACCACTCAAGGCCCCGTTATCGGATATGACGATGCTGTTTCCAGTTCCATTGAAATCGTAAGCGCCTTGCTCCTCGCCGTTTCTGTCGACTGCAGAGGTGGCACCGATCACCACGCCATTATGTCCGCCGATTTCATCGTTGGCATTTCCGTTAAACGGATAGTAGGCAACCAGACCTTCAGCCGTCTTAGGGTCACTGCCGTTGGTTACTTCAAACCCATCAGGCAGACCGTCCTTGTCCATGTCGGCCAGATTCGGGTCAGTGGTATTCTGGTATTCCTGAAGATCTGTCAGGCCGTCGTTGTCTGTGTCGGCCGTGCCATCGTGAGAAGTGTCCCCGAAGTTTGCAATTTCCCAGTCATCGGGCATGCCGTCGCCATCGCAATCCAGACAGGTGGTGAAAGACCATACCGGTCCTGATGTTGGAGCCCCGTGGTTATCGGTGGCTATGATTTTCCAGTAGTAGGTCGTACTGTGGTTCAGGGCTCCCGGGGCATAGCTGGCGCCAGGCTGGTCAGGGGATACGATTGTTGCCGGCGGGTTGTCCGTACCAAAATAGACATCATAAGTCACTGTATCGCCGGAGTTTGCATCCCCGCCTGTCCAAGCGAGGCCTGTATCCAGAACAACGCTGGTGGCTGTATCAGCGGGCAGCGGTGCGTATGGGAGTTTCGGCGCAAAATTGGCGGGTGCGTCATTTTCGTAAAGTTGCTGGACTTCGGATGCCGACAAGGCGCGGTCGTAGAGCCGGACTTCATCAATCAAACCATCCAGGAAACGGTAGCCGCTTGGCCCGTATGGATGCCTGCCAATAATAACGGGCTTTGTAATCGTGCTTACGCCTGTTTCAGGCTCATCTATCACATCGGTAATGGCATCTGAGCCGTTTATGTAAAGTATTACCGAATCGTTCTGGACGACACCCACAAGATGATACCATTGGTTAAGTGAAAGGGCATTTTCATTGCTTCTCCCCCTATCCGCTGGCCCTAACCCCCCATTATAGAACGTAATTACACCTGTTGTTGTAAGTGAACCCGAGTTGTTGATAAGCACGGCAGCACTCGTGCCAGTATTAGGAACACCGTATGTACCTCTATCTATCACCTCGACAATGCCGCGATACTCACCGATGGTGTTCAATTTCACCCAGGCGGAAACGGTCCGTGGGTCACTGGTTGTAACGGTTACCAAATTCTGGGATTCGATATAGTTGTCGATTCCGTCAAAGGTTGCGGCCTGACCGGTAATGCCCCCGGTATATGTAACGCCACCGGATTCGACGCCGTGATTCCCGAGTATGCTCAAGTCGCTGGCATTGCCGTCCAGCGGATAGTAAGCAATCAATCCCTCGGCTGTTGCCGGATCACTGCCGTTGGTAACCTCAAAGCCGTCAGAGAGACCATCCCTGTCGGTGTCGGCGACATTCGGATTGGTTCCATTCTGGTACTCCTGAAGGTCGGTCAGGTCATCATCATCCGTATCGACAACGCCAGTCTGAGAAGTGCCGCCAAAGTTGGCATCCTCCCATGCATCCGGCATCCCGTCACCGTCACAGTCCAGGCAGGTGGTAAACGACCACACCGGCCCGACTGTAGAGGCCCCACTGTTGTCCGTGGCAAGGATCTGCCAGTAGTAGGTTGTACTGTGGTTCAGAGTTCCTGGATCATAGCTGGGTCCGGTTTGGTCGTCGGATACCAGTGTGTTTGGCGGGTTGTCGGTGCCGAAATAGACGTCATTGCTTACCGTATCGCCGGCATCGGAGTCGCCGCCAGCCCAAGAGAGACCTGTATCAATTGATACATCTGTGCCATTGTCGGAGGGTACGGGGCCGGATGGTGTATACGGGCTCTGGTTTGTGATGATGCTCCATTTGTAAATCTTTGAATCAACGAGAGTACTTGAAACATTTCGATGGTTCGCAACGGCAAGATAGGTCTCGCCATTTATCACAAAGCTGTCCCAATCTCTTGCACCGACTGTAAGAATTGCCTGTATCTCTACAAAAGATGTACCACTCCATCTATAAACCTTCGAGTCAATGGTATGAATAGAGCCATCGTAGAGATTCGCCACAGCCAGATAGGTTTCCCCGCTGATATTGAAAGTTGCCAACCCATAACCACTTTGGGTGGAAATAGCTTGGACCTCTTCAAAGAATGCTGTGTCCGGGTTCCATTTGTAAATCATTGAATCGACTATATAGGAGCCATCGAACTTATTCGTAACGCCTAAAAATGTGTCGCTCCCGATGACAAAGCTCTCCCAGTCTGAAGCTGCATGAGTGAGGATAGCCTGTTTCTCTTCAAACTGCTCTGATGCCGAGTTCCATTTGTAGATTTTTGAATCCGTGTTATAGACGGATCCATTTTGGCTGTTTGCCACGGCCAGATAGGTTTCTCCGCTAATTGAAAAGCTTTCCCATGAAGCTGCCCCAGCAGTGGGAATGGCTTGTATCTCCTGGAATTCTTCAGCAGATTGATTCCATTTGTAGATTTTAGAATCAAAATTCCAACCAGAGCCATCATGCATATTTGCCACAGCCAGGTAGGTGTCAGAACCAATAACGAAACTCTCCCAGTCACTCGCACCGATTGTAACAATATTCTGGTACCATTCAAACTGTCCGCTGGTTACATTCCTTTTGTATATCTTCGAGTTAATATTATAATTTGAACCATCAGCGAAATTCGCCACAGCCAGGTATGTGTCGTTGCCAATGGTAAAGCTTTCCCAATCAAGAGCATAGCTGGTGGGTATGGATTGGAATAATTCAAATTGACTACTAATGTCATTCCACTTGTAGATCTTTGAGTTAATATTGGTCGTTGAACCATCAGTAATATTTGGTACGGCAATATAATTCTCACCACCGATTGTAAAGCTCTCCCAATTAGCAGCTCCCATCGTCGGTATGGCCTGCACTTCCTCAAATTTACCTTCACCTATTGTAAACAACCCCTGAACAGTCCCTTTGGATGTTGTGGTAACGGGTTCGACTTTCAACATGCAACTTACTGAACTTCCTGCAGTAATGGTCCAGTCGTAACTGCCGTCGTTCTCAGTATTTGAAGTAATCGTATCAAAGGTCTTGCCGCCATCCTTTGAAATCGAGATATTAACATTCTCTCCGATACCCTGGGACTCCCAGATAATGGGCATGGTTGTGCCGATTGCCCACTCCGATGCCTGATGGGGTGAGGTGATTAAAAGATTTCCGGGAACCTGATTCTGGCCGCCGCGAACGGCTCGTACATAGTTGGCATCGTTTTTATTGCTGACATTGTTATCACCCCCTGTTCTGGGGTAAACCCACCAACCATTATCACCATTACTTGCGTTACTGGTAGCAGACCAATAGTAGGCTTCAGAAACCGTATTCGGGAAATAGGCCGTATCAACCGCAGGACTGTGACGAGTCAGGTCAATGAGTCCCGCCAACTCATTTATATTGGGAAGCCGCCAGTCAGTGTAGCCCAAATAGCTTGTAGAATTTAGATTGGCCACCCATGCCAGTGCCAGCTCCCATGTGTACGTGTTGCCTTTATCATTAGCCCCGCCGTCGTCTGTTTTTTGCTCCCACAGCAGGCCGGTAGCGGTATCTGTTACCGTACCGTCGCCGTTATCTACCAAGTCATGCGGCACCACGGTGGTTCCACCGCGCACTGCGCGAGCATGGTATGGGGTTGACTTGCTAAGGCTGTCATCGTCGCCATTGGAAAACCGCATGAGCCATCTGTCACCACTGTTGCTCGCGCGGTCCGAAGATGACCAGTAGTGTGACGACACAGTGTTGGGAAAATAGTTGGTATTAACTGACGGGTTAACACTCCCGTAATCAATGATCGAGCGCAGTTCTTCCCTTGTTGGCAACCGCCAGTTCGTGTACCCCAGGTAGCTTGAGGAATTCAAGCCGGCAGCCCATATAATCGCCCCGTCTGATGTATAGGTGGTGTCCTTGTCGTTGTTACCGCCATCATCGGTTTTCACTTCCCATATCAAGCCGGTAACCACATCGTACACCATAACCCAGGCAGCAGCACTGTCCGGTAGGTAGTTCTCCTGGGCATCCATCTTGATATTGACCGAAGTATTGATCTGAAAGTCCGAATCTTCACCGGGTGTAGCCGTGTAGGAAGTCATCTGGCCGGTGTCCGTGACCCGGCCGGTGACCGGCGGTAGAATGAAATGGGAAGCCCCACTCTGCGGATCGGTCTGATCCTGGTACTCGCGGCCATTGACAAATTTGTCATTGTCCGCATCCAGTAAACTGTCATCAACCAGTGGATTGAGGTTGTTGGCAACCTCCCAACCGTCGGGCATGCCATCGCTGTCGCTGTCAGTACTATTTGGATTGGTGCCGTTCAGGTACTCCTGCAGGTTCGTCAGGCCGTCACTATCCAGATCACCGGCAGCATCATTGATGGTCGGATCAAAGCCATTGGCATCCTCCCAGGCATCCGGCATATTGTCGCCGTCACAGTCTGTACAGGTCGCAAATGACCATACCGGACCAACTGTGGAAGCCCCGTGGTTGTCAGCGGCAACGACTTTCCAGTAGTAAGTTGTTGTGTGGTTCAAAGCGCCCGGATCGTGGGATGTCCCCACTTGATCATCAGACACCAGGACGACTGGCGGGTTGTCAGTGCCAAAGTAGACATCGTAGGTCACCGAGTCGCCAGTATCCGGATCACCGCCGGTCCAGGAGAGATCTGCAGCCATCGCTGCACCCGTGGCCGCATTGGTTGGCAATTCATTAGCCGGGGTATTCGGCGGCTGGTTGGCGGGTTTTTCGTCCTGGTACATCTGCTGGATCTCGGTTGCCAACAGGGCCCGGTCGTAGATGCGGATGTCGTCTAAAATGCCATCGAAAAATTCCGACCCGTCCGACCCGCTGGACCACCCGATCTGCAGATCTTCGCCAGTGTTGGCATTGAGGTTGGACTTTTCGAATGTTCCGGTTGCGGCCAGCACGCCGTTCACATAGTACGCACCGGTGACACCATCCCATTTGAACGCCAAATGGTACCATTCACCGGGGCTGAAATTGGCGTCATAGATAACATAACCGTGATTGTCACCGGACCAGCCACTGCCGCTAAAAAGATAGCCGTACAGCTTCATGTCGCTGCCGGTGTCGCCCAGGACCAGCGCGTAGCTGTCGGTGCCGTCATCACCGTCACCCTGCTTATGCTTTGTGACCAGGCCGTGGGAAACCCCAATGGTATCCGCGTTCAACCAGAACGATATCGTCATCTCCGCGAACCCGCTCAGTGAGCCGTCGTCGGAAACGACGATTTTGTCATTGTCCCCATCGAATGCGTATGCACTCAGCGTCTGGCCATGCCGATCTGTCGTTAGAACAGCCCCGTCCACAGTGCCGTCGTTGCCCAGACTGCTTTGGTCCATGGCATTCCCGTTAAACGGAAAGTAGGCCACCAGATTGTTATCGTAGGAGGATTTGATGCTGAACAGACCCTGAACAGTGGCCTTGGAAGCATCAGACAGAGGTTCTATCTTAAGCATGCAGTTGACCGAAGCCGCACCATCGATGATCCAATCGTAGCTGCCATCGTTTTCCGTGCTGGCAGTTATGTCTGTGTAGGTTTTGCCACCATCACGGGAAATGGAAATTTTAACGTTGCCACCAATGCTCTGAGTTTCCCAGGTTATGGAAAGGGCATTGCCGACATACCATTTGGACGCCTGGAGAGGAGCGGTAATGAAAAGCTTTCCAAGAATTCGATTTTGGCCACCACGAACAGCACGGAAATGATTGGTGTCAGTCTTATTGCTCACATTGTTATCATCACCAACCCTGGAGTACACCCTCCAAATTTTTGTGCTGTCGCTGACAATAGTAGTGGCTGAACAATATTGCGTCTCGATATCAGTGTTGGGGAAATAGGTAGTATCAACTGCCGGATCGAATCGAGTCAAATCAATAAGGGAAGCGACTTCCTTGATATCAGGCAGGCGCCAGTCGGTATATCCCAGATAACTTGTAGAATTGAGATTGGCCACCCAAGCCAACGCCTGTTCCCAGGTGTACGTATTGTCCTTGTCATTAAGCCCGCCGTCATCAGTTTTTTGTTCCCACATCAAACCGGTTGTGGCATCGGTCACCGAACCATCACCGTTATTAACCAAGTTATGCGAGGTTCCACCTTGCCCACCTCGAACAGCACGAGCATAGTATGGGGTTCCTTTAGAAAGGCTATCATCGCTGCCGGTGGAAAACCGCATGAGCCACCTGTCACCGCTGTTGCTGGCACGGTCCGATGATGACCAGTAATGGGATGAAACAGTGTTGGGGAAATAGTCTGTGTTAACACACGGGTTGACAATCCCGTAGTCGATGATCGAGCGAAGTTCTTCCATGGTTGGCAAACGCCAATCGGTGTGCCCCAGGTAACTTGAGGAATTCAAACCGGCAGCCCACGTAATCGCCCCATCCGAGGTATAGGTAGTGTCCTTGTCATTGTTACCGCCATCATCAGTTTTTACTTCCCAGATCAGGCCGGTAACCGCATCGTAGACCATAACCCAGGCTGCAGCACTGTCCGGCAGGTATCGCCCCTGGACATCCATCTTGATGTAAGCGGGTGCGCTGATGAGATAATCTGAATCTTCACCGGGCGTATCCGTGTAGGATGTCGTTTGACCGGTATCAGGTATCCTGCCTGTCACCGGTGGCAGAGCAAAGTAAGAGGCGGTACTTTGCGGGTCGGTTTGATCCTGGAACTCACGACCATTGACGAACTTATCGCCGTCCGCATCCTGCAGGCTGTCTTCTGCATTCGGATCAAGGCTGTTTGCTACTTCCCAGCCATCGGGCATGCCATCGGCGTCGGAGTCATTGTTGTTAGGGTTGGTAGCGCTCTGGTACTCCTGAAAATCCGTCAGACCATCGCTGTCGGAGTCGGCAGAACCGTCATGGGTTAGGTCACTGAATTTATCAAGCTCCCAAGCATCCGGCATACCGTCATTGTCGGCGTCGTGTAAAGGATAATCAATAGATAGCAGCAATCGCGGCTCTTGAGTTTCATCAGACACTGGGTCCCAGAGTAATACAGAGTCACTGAAAGCTTCATTGCCGCCACCAAAAAGGATGAACCTGTTTCCGACTTGAACACCACTTATAAAACGATAAGGGATAGTGTATGACAGTGCCGAGGATGTCTCGGTGTTGATATCGAATTTATGAAAATCGTAATTATAGATGCCCCAATAGTAGAAAACATTTGTAGAGGGGAAATAGCCGATGGTGGCGGCACCGGAAGTTCCCCCGGTTTTATTGATATTTGTAAAACTGTTCGTACTGGTCTCTAATTTATATATCTCATAGTGGGCGCCGCTTTGATTTCTCCCGAAAGTATAGCAAACCCCATTGCCCATGCATTTTGTGCTTGTATCATGCCCAGAACCAGGGCTTGAACCGTAATTAACAACCGAGTTTCCAACAGGATCGTAATAATAGGATACGGCAGAATTATAACTGCCGACGCCATATAGCCTGTCCGTATTGGCATCGTAACTCCAACCCGAGGCCGAATTCGTAATCGACGGCATATCTGAACCACCCGGCGCAGTGGTATATAGCTTCTTTTCTGCGCAATCCCAACGCCAGATGTCGTGAGGGTTGACTGATATGTTTTGAAAATAGAGATTGTTGTTAGGTGGGAAATGCTCAACACTTTCAATTACTACCGCACTAGGAAGTTTTTCCTGAGACAGATAAATGTTTGGGCTATTTAGATCCATTATGTAGATTTTATCTGTGTTTGTATCTGAATCATTGTACCTTCCGCCAAATATGGCTACATAGTTTTCAGAAGGGCAATAACCACAAATTGAAGGTGATTGTACTTTCAGGGTTTCAGGTAACTTTAGGGGAACAACGCCGCTTTCCTGGCTGTATAATTCCTGGACTTCAGCCGAAGAAAGCGCACGGTTATAGACACGAATATCATCAAGTCCGCCATCGAAACGGTAGCCCGGCGAGCCGTCGTCAAACCTGCCGATCTTAAAGTTGGAGCTATTTGAAACATTGATGGGAGAAGACTCGGCCAGAGTACCCTCTATTACGCCATCTATGTACAAGGACAGAACATTTGCTTCCCTTGTGGCAATGATATGGATCCATTCACCAGGAATAAATGTGTTCGTCGACTCCAATGCATTATAGGGTCCGGAACCTGCTACAAAATCACGGGTTACAAAGCGGATTTTACCACCCGGCACACACTGCAGGAAATACCCGTTATAGGTTGATGTGTTGTTCCAGGAATCCTGCCCAGCAATGTGGTAATTGTTTTGAGCAGTTGGTTTCGCCCAGATACTAAGGGAAAAGTCATTTGTAGAAAAATTCAGGGCCTCATCATTTTGAATAATAATGTCATCGTCGCTACCATCAAACAAGTATGCCTTGCTGTCTGCACCGAACCTATCGGTTGAAATTACAGCACCATTCGCTGTTCCATCATGGCTGTTACCACTCTCATCATTGGCATTGCCATTGAAGGGATAGTAAGCAACCAATCCATTCTCATAGGAGGGTTTGATGGTGAACAACCCCTGGATTGTGGCTTTAGAGGTATCGGACAACGGCTCAACCCTCAGCATGCAGTTGACCGAAGCGATACCATCTATGGTCCAGTCATAGCTGCCATCGTTTTCAGTACTGGCAGTTATGTCTGTGTAGGTTTTCCCACCGTCTCGGGAAATGGAAATTTTGACGTTTCCGGTTATGCTCTGGGTATCCCAGCGGATAGGCAAGGTATTGCCGACATACCATCGGGACGCCTGCAGGGGTGCCGTGATGAACAGGTTGCCGGTAATTTTGTTCTGCCCGCCCCTAACCGCACGGACATAATAACTGTAAGTTTTGTAGTATTGCCCACTGGTGCCGGCTACATAAGCTACGATCCAGACGATATCCGGTTGGCTTACCCGTGTAGAACTGGTGAAATATGAATCACTTTCAGTGTTTCCGGAAAAAATCGCATCAAATGGGGGACTGCTTTGGGTGTAATCAATTAAGCTCTGCAGTTCTATTCTATTTGGCAACCGCCAATCCGAATGCCCGGCAAGCGTCAGAGCTTCAGAATTAGACAGGGCATCTATCCATGTAACAGCTCCAAACGTGTTCTGTAACTGCCACATCAAACCTGTTGATGTATCCGTTATAGTATTGTCACCATTGTCAACATATTCCTTTTTCGGAACTGTTTTGCCAGTTCGCACCGCGCGTACATAGTAAGCGCTGGATTTATTATATGTTTCCGCATAGCTATCCTCAAATCGTACGGACCAGGCTTTATTTACATCGTCGGCTCTGGTCGTCGCGGACCAGTAATAGGAGGCTTTGGTATTTGGAAAAACGGATGATTCAATTGTTGGGCCCGGCGCAGCCACACCACTGTTTGCAATTAAGACTAGCTCTTTCTGTAATGGCAGGCGCCAATCCGAGTGCCCACCGAAGTTTGCAGCATTGAGAGCACTGATAAAATCTTCGGTGTCCGTACCACTGCCTGCCGTCCCAGCGTTGCCGCCATTGGTTTCAGAATTACTATCATACCACGTGTAGGTATTATCTTTGTCGTGGATGGAGCCATCATCCGTCTTCACTTCCCAGATAAGGCCGGTGACCACGTCATAGACCATAGACCATGAAGTGGCACTATCAGGCAGGTAGTTACCCTGGATGTCCAGCTTGATATATGCGGGCGGGTTAATAAGATAATCAGAGTCTTCACCGGGTGTCTCCGTAAAAGAAGTGGTCTGCCCGGTATCCGGGAGTCGTCCGGTGACAGGCGGCAGTGTGTAATAAGAAGCCCCACTTTGCGGGTCAGTCTGGTCCTGGAACTCGCGGCCGTTGACAAACTTGTCGTTGTCCGCATCCAGCAGGCTGTCGTCTGTGGTCGGGTCAAGGTTGTTGGCTACTTCCCAGCCATCCGGCATACCATCACTGTCGCTGTCGGTATTGTTTGGATTAGTACTGTTTTGATATTCCTGAAGGTCCGTCAGGCCATCGTTGTCGGTGTCGGCAGCACCCGTGTGTGAAGTGTCACCGAATTTATCAACCTCCCAGGCATCCGGCATCCCGTCGCCATCGCAATCAGTACAAGTGGTAAAAGACCATACCGGCCCACTCGTGACCGCTCCGTGATTGTCGGTTGCCACAACCTGCCAGTAGTAAGTAGTGCTGTGGCTCAAGGTGCCCGGATCATAGTTGGTTCCATTTTGATCTTCCGACAAAATCGAGGTTGGCGGGTTGTCAGTACCGAAATGCACATCAAAGGTGACTGTGTCTCCGACATCCGAGTCACCGCCAACCCATGAGAGATTTGCCCCGATTTGTACATCCGCTGCATTGACTGAAGGTGTTGGCGAGGATGGTTGGTGCGGTGAACTGTTTACTGCACCAAGGTTAATATCAAACCAATCAGGATTCTTGTTGCTGCCCGAATTGGATGTCAGTTGTACTTTTCCGGTACCCTCTTCGTTGACAAGCCATAGCTCCCGGTTATCATTGATCCAATCCCCTGTTGTGGGAGCCGAATAGATAATTTGGGTTCCATTAAAGGCCCAATCAGCACTGAATCCACTGGTATCCGGAATCTTTTTAAAGCCGCTGCCATCGGCAGAACAAATGGCTAACTCATTGTATATATAATTACTTGCTTCTACACCCACATCATTTACCGAAGATAAAATCCGGCTTCCAGCGGGGTTCCAGCGGGTAAAGTCGGTTGCACCGGAACCGGCATAAATATTCTGGTGACCGGTTCCATCTGAGTTTACCGTAAATATCCCATAGTCAATCGAACCACAGGCTGTTCCTCTGTAAACAATACTTCCGGTAACAGGACTGAAATCTGCGTATTGGGGAACTTCCGAAGGATCTAAAAACAGAGTATCATTGGTACCATCGATGTCGATTGTATATAGGGAATCGTTGCATGTAACAAATTTCTGATAAATTAGAGTATCATTATCCATCCATGCAGGTCCTTGATACAAACATCCTGTTGTTACCTCTTCACGACCCGAGCCATCTGCATTGATTACCACTAGAGACCGGGGGGTATTTGTCAAAACATAGGCAATCTTGATACCGTCGGGAGACCACCTCGGCATGTAAGGTTCAACACTTTCCGAAGTTACCATAGCAGGGTTGGTTCCGTTGGCATCCATCACCCAGACCTGCCAGTTTCCACTACGATCAGAAGTAAAGGCTATTTTTCCAGAAAGACCGGAACTGGTTTTATATAATTCCTGCACTTCGGTTGACGAAAGGGCTCGATTATAGAGACGATATTCGTCCAACCGCCCATTTAAATACCGCCCTGTGTCCGAATTGTGCGAACCGATCCGCACGGGTTCAGTGGTTGTCAACAAGGTACCGCTGACGGTCCCCTCCGAGACCATCAGGCCATCGAGATAAATCTTGACATTGTAATTGTCGTAGGTAACCGCAAGCTGGTACCACTTTCCGACGGGACTATACTCACTGAAATTAAGATAGTAGCCGACAGATCCCGAGCAGTTCCCATCCGCACTGAAATTGAGATTGAAACCTGAGCCATTGACACCTGCTTGAAAAAGAGGTGCCGGGCGACAATTGGGCTGTTCGCCTTTTGAAAAAACAGCATTGTAGTCGTTGGAAGCGTTAAAGTTCACCATTGTGACAACAGTCATCTGACTGCCGAAGTTAAAGTCTGCGTGATGAGGGATAGAAACATAATCGCCGCTACCGTCAAGCTGCAGGGCCTGCCCTTTCACACCATCAGAAAATGTCGCATCTCCCACCAGGCTGCCGTCGTGACCGTTTAAGCTCGCGTCAATCACATCACCATTAAAAGGATAGAAGGCCAGCAACCCTTCTGCTGTTTCAGGGTCACTGCCATTGCTAACCTCAAAGCCATCCGAAAGGCCGTCCTGGTCTGTGTCGGGGATATTCGGATTGGTGCTGTTCTGATATTCCTGAAGATCTGTGAGGCCGTCACTATCGGTGTCAGTTGAACCGTCATGGGAATGATCCGCAAAGTGGTTCACCTCCCAGGTATCG
Organism: uncultured Desulfobacterales bacterium; assembly: GCA_964636125.1. Lineage (GTDB taxonomy): Bacteria > Desulfobacterota > Desulfobacteria > Desulfobacterales > CAJINA01 > CAJINA01. The sequence goes on from CAZWPX010000024.1 coordinate 62,143, forward strand.
AGCATGCCGTCGGCATCGATATCCGGATCCTGGGTACTGTACCAATATATCTTTCCGTCTCCCAGGGACCCGTTTTCGTCAATCCCGCCCCAGACAATAAAGGATTCACCGGTCCAGATCATCGAATGGTGGCTCCTGTGAGATGGTGCGTTTTCTAATGCAACATTTGCCCATGTATCATCTGCCATCTGGTAGATTGCGCCATCCCCTTTAAAACTGCCGGCATCACTTGATGTCCCGGCCCTACCGCCCCAAATAAATACATCCCCGGATGCGGTATAAGCGAAACCTGGTGCAGGCGGGTTCCCGGATTCAAGGTAAATTCGTGCGCTTGGTGCACCCGCAGAATTGACAGAACTCCAAGTGTCCGTTTGCAGATCATAAACCCCTCCGTCTCCAAGAGGCGTACCGACCGGCCCTTCACCGCCCCAGACAAAATATGTGTTATTAAAGTATCCTTGAGCGAAGGTGCTTCGGACTGCAGGCGCGCCAGTGGAAGACATGGTTGTCCAGGTATTTTCACCTGGATCGTAATAGGCACCGTTGTTGAGCCATGAAGAATACGGCACCTTACCACCCCAGACGATAAATTTAGATCCGGTCCAGACAGCATAGCCCGGATGGCGTGCATTCAAAGGAAAACTGGCCATAGAAGACCAGGTATCAGTCGCCGGATCATAAATAGCACCATCATTAAAAGCGGCTTTTGAGGGTAGAATACGATCACCACAGGAGAGGATAATTTTCTCCCCGGTCCATGCATGGCGTGGATGGGCTGCAGTTGGCCCACCGGAAGATGAAATCTGGGACCATGTGTCAGTGACCGGGTTATAGCTGTAACCGTCATAATACTGCTGGGCGAGGGGGCCATTATATCCGCCCCAGATAACAAGTCGATCACCTGTCCAATCGGCTGCGAAACGATCCCTGGCCGAGGGCGCATTCGTTGTCGACATGGTTGTCCATGTGTTGATGGACGGGTTATAACGAGCTCCATTGTTAAATGCGTTGCCGCTGCTATCACTGCCGCCCCAAATGATCATCTCCGTCCCTGTCCATACGGCTGCATGCAGCAATCGCGGGGCCGGTGCATTGACCGTACTTAGCGGCAGCCAGCGAGCAATGATATCCAGGGGTGCGTTCTGTGTGAAAAGGGCCTGGGTCTCAACTTCGGAAAGTGCACGGTTATAGACGCGAATGTCATCCAGTTTGCAATCGGCAAATCGCTCGTCGCCGATCCTGAAAATCCCGATAAAGGCAGATAAATCGTTTGGTGTAGGGGTGCCCAGGACAGTCTTTTCGTCTTCCAGGGATCCATCTACATAGAATTTGACTGTCTTGTTGTCATAGGTGACGACAAAATTGTGCCACTGTTCGAGTGCAAATGCTTTTCTCTCACCAGAACCTGAATCCGTACAATCCGCCCAATAGCCGCCGCTGCCCCCGCTGTTGCCTTCGACTTGTATAAAGGGAGAGATGCCGCCCGTTACCGGTATCGCAGCGTAAAACGCGGTGGGGTGCCAGCCGGTTGAGTCCGACTTGGAGAAAAAGGTCATGTAGTTATCGCTGTCCGCGTCGGCGCGCACCCACCCGGAAATCGTAAAAACATTTCCAAAATCAAAATCAGCATGATCCGGAATTTCGATATAGTCATCCACCCCGTCAAAATCATAGGCGCTGTCCGGATTCCCAAACCGGTCAGTCGTTAACGTGAGACCGCCATGCTCTGTTCCATGGTGACCACTGCCGCTCGCATCGTCGGCATTGCCATCGAAGGGGTAGTAGGCAACCAGACCTTCTGCAGCCTCAGGGTCACTGCCGTTGTTAACTTCAAACCCGTCCGACAAACCGTCATTGTCCGTGTCCGGCAAGTTCGGATTGGTGCTGTTCTGGTATTCCTGAAGGTCTGTGAGACCGTCATTATCAGTGTCAGCTGAACCGTCTTGGGTCAGGTCACTAAAATACTGGTTCTCCCACCAGTCGGGCAAAGAGTCTGAATCGGAATCAACTTCTGCTATGAGTTGCTTCCATTTGTATATTTTGGAGTTTAGATTTCTGCTTGAACCATCAAATTGATTAGCAACACCTAAATACACTTCCCTACCTATAGTGAAAGCGTCAAGGTCTGTGATTCCGATAGTAGGTATTGACTGAATTTCTACAAAGGATGACCCATTCCATCTGTACACGATGGAAGTAACATTATAACTTGAATCATCGTAGGTATTCCCTACCACCAAATAGGTATCGTCATTTATAGTAAAACTTTCCCAGTCCCAGGCCCCTTTAGTTGCGACAGCCTGTAGTTCCTCGAATTGTCCAGAAGCATCATTGAACTTATAAATATGAGAGTCAAAATTTCTTGTACTTCCATTGAAATAGTTCGCGACAGCCAGATAGGTCTCGCCGCTGATAGTGAAACTCTCCCAGTCACGTGCTCCGTGGGTGAGAATACTTTGAAATATTTCAAAGGAGGTACCATTCCATTTATAAACCTTTGAATCAATATTGGTTACATCTGAACCGGAATTGCCATTTTGGTAATTAGCGACAGCAAGATAACTCTCCCCGTTGATAACAAAAGCTTCCCAATCGGTTGCGCCGTTTGTTGCGATAGTCTGAATATCTACAAACTGCCCACTAATTGCATTCCACTTGTAGATATTTGAATTGATATTATTGCTTTGACTTTGATCGTCCCAGTAGAATGCTGCAGCAAGATAGTAATCGTCCCCGATAGAAAAACTCTCCCACTTAATAGCCCCAATAGTTGGAATAGCTTGGATTTCAACAAACCTGTTCCCATTCCATTTGTATAAAATAGAGTCTGTATGGTGGTTTGCCGTGCCGTCATTGGACTGTGCCAGTGATAGGAAGTGATCGGCACCTATCGAAAAAGCCTCCCAGTCTTGAGCTGAATGTGTGGGTATTTGCTGATATTCAGTAAACGTGGCGCCATTCCACTTGTAAATTGTAGAATCTAAATAGACCGTACTTCCGTTGTTAGCATTGGCGACTACAGTGTAGGTTTCTCCATTAATTTTAAAGCTTTCAATATCTTGAACGCCATGGGTTAGTATCGCCTGTATTTCTTCAAAATAGTCGGCTTCCTGCTTGTATACTTCCTGGACTTCAGCCGAGGATAGGGCCCGGCTATAAATCCGGATATCGTCTAACGATCCATTGAGTTGCCAGACATCGACCTGATCAAAATCACCGAACAATAAATCAGCACTGGTGGAGACATTGGTAGGTGAGCTTTCCGCGAGGGTACTATCCAACTGCCCATCGATGTAAAGAGACAGTACATTGTTTTGCCTGGTGGCAGTAACGTATGTCCATTGACCGGATTCAACCGGGTTAACTGCATCCAATTGATTTTGAGGGCCTGAACCGGAAACGACATTGCGCGTTGCGAAGCGCAACTTTTTGTCCACATTGTGCTGCAAAAAGTAGCCCGCAAAAGTCGTCGCATCCGTGTTGTAGGAATCTTTGCCCAGGATGTGGTTATTCTGAATTACCGCTGTATTCAGCCAGAGAGAAATCGAAAAGTCCCCGGTTCCGAAATTAAACGCACTACGGTTACCGGCCGTTATCTCCGCCGAACCGTTAAAAAAGTAGGCCCTGTCATCAATGCCTCTTTGATCCTTTGCAAGTACAGCGGCACTCACAGAGCCATGATGACCATTGCCACTTTTATCATTGGCATCCCCATCAAAGGAATAGTAGGCAACCAAACCTTCCGCCGTTGCCGGGTCACTGCCATTGGTAAACTCAAAACCATCGGTTAAGCCATCCTTATCTGTGTCGGGAATAATCGGATTGGTGCTAATCTGATATTCCTGAAGATCTGTGAGGCCGTCGTTGTCTGTATCAGCAGTGCCATCATGGGAAAGATCTGAAAAGTGAGTCACCTCCCAGGTATCGAGCATACCGTCGAAATCGGTATCCAGGTAGATCCCAACCCACTTGTAGATTTTGGAATTCGTAGCGAACCCATCGGTATCATGCCTGGAATTGGCTGTTGCCAAATAGATCTGACCGGCCATGGTAAAAAAGTTCAGCGACTCGGCGGCGTAGGTGCCAATCGTCTGATGTTCTACAAAGGTCGCGCCGTCCCATTTGTAAATCCGGGAATCTATATTGAAATTCGGGTAGTCCTGAGAATTGGCAACCGCCAAATACGTCGCACCGTTATAAGTAAAGCTTTCCAGGTCGTGGGCGCCATAGGTCCCGATGGACTGCACCACTTCAAAATCGGTACCATTCCATTTATATATCTTTGAATCGATATTCCAGGTGGAACCGTTGTGATAATTGGCCACGGCAAGATACGTTTCTCCACCGCTGACAAAGCTTTCCCAATCGATTGCACCTACGGTCGGCACCGAGTGGGCCTCCTCAAATTGGGTCCCGTTCCATTTGTAAATTTTCGAATTGATGCTGTAGGAACTGCCGTCGTAAAAATTTGCAACTGCAAGATACGTTTCTCCACCGATGGAAAAACTCTCCCAGTCACTTGCATGCTGGGTGGGTATGGACTGAAACTCGACAAAACTCGATCCATTCCATTTGTAGATTTTGGAGTCTATGGAATGATTGGTCCCTGAAATACTGTTGGCCACCGCCAGGTAGCTATTGCCGCCGATAGTGAAAAATTCCCAATCAAGCGCTCCGCTTGTTGGAATGCTTTGAAATTCCGCAAACGCGGTGCCGTTCCATTTGTAAATTTTTGAATCCAGGTCAAAGTTGGTTGCATCCTGGCGAAAATGCGCTGCGGCCAGATAGGTTTCACCGTCTATGCTGAAGTACTCCCAATCCCTGATGCCCACAGTTTCAATGGCCTGGTGTTGTATGAATTGGGTACCGTCCCACCTGTAAGTTTTTGAATCAACGGTGTAGGTGCTGCCGTCGAAATGGTTGGCCAGGGCGAGGTAGGTTTCAGCCCCGATAGTAAAACTCTCCCAATCACCGGCCGTGATGGATGGTACTGATTGTACCTCTTCAAAGAATCCGGATTCCCGCTTCTGAAGTTCCTGAACTTCTGTTGCTGGCAACACGCGGTTATAGACACGGATGTCATCCAGTTTGCAGTCGGCAAAACGCTCATCACCGATCCTGAATATCCCGATAAACGCCGACAGGTCATTTTGAGGTGGGGTTCCCAAGACAGTTTTCTCATCCTCCAGGAAACCATCCACATAAAATTTAACTGTTTTGTTGTCATAAGTAACAGTAAAATTGTGCCACTGCTCAAGTGCAAACGCCTTTCTTTCACCACTGCCGGGATCCGTACAATCAGCCCAATAACCGCCGCTGCCGCCGCTGTTGCCATCGACTTGTATGAACGGAGAAATACCGCCCGTCACCGGTATCGCCGCATAAAACGCGGTGGGTTGCCAGCCGGTTGAATCAGACTTGGAAAAAAAGGTCATGTAATCATTACTATCCGCGTCTGCATAAACCCACCCGGATATCGTAAAAACATTCCCAAAATCAAAATCCGCATGATCCGGAATTTCGATGTAGTCATCCACCCCATCGAAATCATAAGCGCTGTCCGGGTTCCCGAACCGATCCACTGTTAACGTGATGCCGCCATGCTCCGTTCCATTGTGCCCCTTCCCGCTCTCATCGTTGGCATTGCCGTTGAAGGGGTAGTAAGCAACCAAACCGTCTGACAAATCTGGCGGTATGCTGCAAGAATCCCCCATGCAGTAAATCTTGCCGTCACCCAATGCCTCAGTCTTGTTCACACCACCCCAAAGAATGAAATATTCCCCTGTCCAGACGACCGAATGAAACGCCCGGGCAGATGGTGCGTTCTCGGTCGGCAATGTCGCCCATGTATCGGCATCCACATCATAAAAGGCACCATCTGACAGCGGGTTGAAGGCCGTGGAGTCAGTCCCGCCCCAGATGAACACTTTGCCGTCATCAGATTTTGCAAATGATGGTGTGGCACCCCTCACATTATCAAAATAGATACGGGCCGAGGGTGCATTCACAGAACTCACCGGGTTCCAGGTATTGGAGCTAAAATCGTAGATGCCGCCGTCGCCCATGACAGCACTGACACCACCCTGCCCTCCCCAGACAAACAGTTTATTGTCTACCGTTTCAATGGCGTGGTTCGACCTGACGCCTGGTGCCCCGCTGGCACTCATGGTGGTCCAGGTGTTGTTGCCCGGGTTGTAGTAGGCCCCATTGTTCAGCCAGCTTGAGTAAGGCACCTTGCCGCCCCAGATCACCATGTATTGCCCTGTCCACGGTGAATTCCCCACGTGGCGAGTGCCGGAGGGGAAAGAGGCCATGCTTGACCAGGTGTCGGCAGCAGGGTCATAAATCGCCCCGTCAGTAAAAGATGTCCATGAAGGCAGATTGGTATCCCCTCCGACCACAATCAGCTTTTCACCGGTCCAGGTGGAAAAAGGGCGCCGCGCAGAGGGAGCCCCAACCGCAGAAATCGGGGACCAGGTATCCGTCGCCGGATTGTATTTGAACCCGTCGTTATATTTTGTAGTTGTGCCCTGATCCTGTCCCCCCCAGATCAGCAGTTCCGTACCGGTCCAGTAGGAAGCGCACCCGTGCCGTGGTGCCGGCGCATTAACCGTGGACATAGTTGTCCAGGAATTTGTGGCCGGATTGTAACGGGCGCCGTCGTTTTTGGCATTACTGTCATAGTCTTCACCGCCCCAGATAATCATTTCGGTGCCCGTCCATACGGCCACATGGTAGCGCCTCGGGCTGGGTGCATTGGTCCCGGTTATGTCCAGCCAGGATGCGGCATAGCAACTGCCGGCCATACCCATCAGCATCAAAAGCACCATCACCGTAACAAATATCCGCCCCGGCCACCCGGGCTTACTCAAATAATTGATAGAATGAGTTCTGCGCATGAATCATTCCCCTTTATGGTTGGTTGCAGCTTCGCAAGCATACAGGTCACTCAAAATTTCGTTAATATTTGGATGTTTCATATTTTTAAAAATACAAAACGCCCATTTCGCAATCGAAATGGGCGTTTTATTTGTGTTTGAATTTGCGCGTGCACCTGTAAGAAACAAAACACTACTGCTATAAAACAGAACAGTAAAAGTGCACTACTCACCGGCTCGAATCCCATCCCCAGATCCAATCTCCCTTGATTTATCTCAGAACTACTTTGAACTCAGTTTGGCTTGAACTACAATTGCGTCATATTAGCGATTTAGGTGTTGAGGCTGAAGGCTGTTAGCAAAACCAAAACCTGAACTTCAACATCGAACGTTGAACACCAGAAAACCCTTGAACGTCGAACATCGAACATTGAACGTTGAACATCGAATGTGGTGTCGCTATGCTCCATTATTAGAAAGATAGCTGTTTAGGTGGTAGGCTGTTAGCAACACCTTGAACCCCTAAAAACCTGAACGCTGAACGCCCAGCATCGAACGCTGAACCCTCTAAAAAGCCTGAACATCCAACGTCGAACACTGAACGTTGAACATCGAATGTGGTGTCGCTACACTCCTCAGTTTGATAAAACCAAAAACGGAAAACGATATTACCTTTTGCTCTCTGCCGCAGGCAACTACCGCGAAATCCACGTCAAATTATTGTCTTTGATCTTGGCCTTCATTCAATGTTCGACGTTGGACGTTCGATGTTCGACGTTCGTCTCTTGACCTTCCGCCCTTGCCCTTTCATTCTAAGTTCGACGTTGGACGTTCGATGTTCGACGTTCAGTCCTTGCCCTTCACCCTTCTCTTCTCCTTCACCCGCTGCCCCACGGTCAGCGTCCCATCACCTTTCACCACACTGACCAAACTGGTGTCAGCCTGGGTGGAGATTACTTCCAGAACTGCACCGGTCCGGGCTGCTTTAAACCGGATGCCTTCCGTGACACCAACCAGAGATCCGATATTGATGAGTACATCCTCTCCGCTGATCTCCTTGACCTTGCCTTTGAGGACGTACTTCTTACTGAGCTTTTGGATCAAAGCCTTGGAAAGCGGATCGACCAGTTGGGCGGCTTGCCCTTCCCCTTCCAGGGTTTCACTCAGGGCGGCCGACACCTTACCTGTCTCAGTCTCGATCAGCCGCAAAGCCACCTGGGTCTGGGGGCCGGAATAGGTAATCATACCGGAAAGGATCAACCGGGCCGCCATAATCTTTCCCAAGGAAAGCGCAGTTCTCCGGTCTGTGAGCTGGGAACTGCCCAGTTTGAGTTCTTCGAGCAGTTTGTCAAACAGCGCCCGCTCGACTACCTGGGCCCTGCTTTTCTCGATCAGTGCCTCGGTAAGCCCGGACGCGAGCAATCTGTCTTCACCTTCAGCCAGGGAGTATCCGCTTGCCTGGAAATCCATAATCCAGACCGTCAGGGGCTTTGATGTCCAGCCGTCGGAAGGCAGGGCCCGGGGCGGTGACTGCATGCTCTCCAGCAACTCGCTCACCAGTTTATCAATCTTGGCCCGCTTTTCCTTGTCCTGACTCAGGGCCGCTTTTCTTTTGGTGTCCCGGGCAAAAGCTGCCAGGGACTGATTGTTCGGTGCAATTTTGCCAGCCCGGTCCAACAGCTTAAGGGCATCGTCGTATTTCCCGCCTTGTTCCAGGATAAATGCCTGGCCCAGGTAGGCCTGACTGTTTTGCGGGGCCGCGGTAGAAGCCTGTTTGTAGTAATCAAGGGCCTGTCCCGACTGTTTCTCCAAAGAGGCAATGCGACCAAGCCCCACCAGGGCAGCGGCCTTGTCCGCTTCTGAACCCTCATCCGCCTGCAGGGCCTTGCTGTACTCCGCTTTCGCAGCCACCAGATTACCATTGCGCAGGGCTATGTTGCCCCGGATCAGGTAGGTCAGGCGCAGGTCGGCATTCTTGCTCTCCAACGTGTCGCAGGCCTTGAGAGCCTCCGCGTAGTTGCCCTGCTGGTAATAGGCCTGGGCGGCCTGTTCGAATTCAGCGGTATCCTGCCTCAAGAAACCGGGATAGCCCCACAGAAGGATGGCCACTAAAATAGCGGCTGCCACAGAACCCAGGATAAAGGGCCATTTCTTGCGAATCTCTTTTTTACCCCCGAAATCGATCACATCGCTGTCGGCCCGCACTTTTTCTTCCACATGGGCAAGGGGGACCGGCTCCGGTCTTTCCACGACAGGTTCCGAATCTGTCGCCTGGGTCTGCCCCATGTAGTTGAAAGTCGGGTCCCCATAGAGCAGGTAACTGCCCCAGACAATGGTCTCTTCCCCATATTTTTCGACCAGGGCCCTTCTGGAGTCCCTGACCGCCGTGCCGATGGTCGCACCGTTAACCATTTGTTTGTAGAATTCTATGGCAAACCGATTGGAAGGCTCATCCAGAACCTCCCAGAAAGTGCCCACATAGTGTTTTACACCGGAAAGGACAAACGCATTGGCCAGTCCGAAGATCTCTTCATGGAAATTTTCTTTGATAGACCAGTCTTCGGTCCGGGCGGACTGGCAGGCATTTGAGAAAATGAGGGCCGGCATGGCACCGGCACCGGCCATCTTGATGATATCCCGGGACATGAGATTGCCGGACGTCAGGCGCCAGCCGCTGTTTTGGGGGTTGCCGCTATCGTAATCGGCATGCCCGGCAAAATGAACAAAATCAAAATTCCGGATTTTCTGTTTGATAAAATCCGGGGTAATGTCATCCGAGCGCAGCACGCCGTTGATCAGTTCGCCGTGGCTGTCCACATAATTCCGGATTTGGGTACCTTCCTGATAAGCCCCCTTGAGATCCCCCTTGGGATCGGCCATTATCAGCATCTTCAACGGACGGGCCAGGCTCCGGGCCACCCGGTTTTCAACCACATTCTGGCGGGTTCTCACGGACCTTCCCATGGAAAAGCGCTGGCATAAAAACTCCTTGCCATCGTGCAGCAGTTCCCAGGGAATCTGGACCAGGTGATCATCCAGATTGACGATCAGGTGGTCGGCATCGGTTTCCCGGAGCTTTTCCTTGACCCGGTGGGTAAAGAGATCATCGGAAAACACCCGACCGATATCACGGAATTTGGTGAAAATATCGCGGGTAATATACCCCTTGCGGTTGGTCTTGTTCAGGGTTTCAACCACCTCGCGGCAGCGGGCCTCGATTTTATCCATGGAGACGGGCAGCTCTTCGTAGTGTTTTACCGTGCTGGCCCCACCGGCAACCTGCTCATCGGCACTAATCTTGAGTTGGTTGCCATCTTTGGTAATATCCAATTGCAGGACCTTAACCGGGGTGAACTTGGCGTAACTCCGCACAGCCGTGTCCCCGAGATTGACAACCGGCTGGTCCGCCGCCGTGGCGGTGTCTTCGCCCTGCCAGATCACCCGGTAAAGCTCAAGCGCCTCGTCCTTGCCTTTCACCTCAATCTTTTTGTGAAAGCGGCAGATCATATCCTCGCTGTCGCACACCCGGTCATAAACCTTCCTGGATATGAGAATCTGATCGGCCACAGCCTGGGACTGGATCCGGGAAGCCGTATTGACCACATCCCCGGCGATGTGGTCTTTATCGACGAGAATTTTCCCGTGATTGATGCCCACGTGGATGTGCAGGTGATCTGTTTCATTGGTCTCGGCATTATACTCTGCCAGCGCTTCCTGGGCTTCCATGGTGCACTGGACCGCGGCCTGGGTATCTTCAAAAGAGATCATCAGCCCGTCGCCCATGATGGCGAGAATTTTACCGCCATGCGACTCGATGATGGGAAACACAATGTCGTGGTGTTTCTGGATCCAGGCCCGCCCTCGCAAGTCCCCGTGCGTGTCCATAAATTTGGTGTAACCGGATACATCTGAAAAGACGATGGTCAGCTCTTTGGTGAACTTATTTTTAAGGATATCATCAAGCTTGCGCTGCTGTTTGAGGACGTCCTCGATTTTTTCGTGCTCGGAATGGGCGTCACTGTTACTATCAGAACTCATTAACAGTCTCCTTTATCTCAAACTTGTAGTTTCCGATTGCAGCGCCCTGTTTCAAGAAAACGAGGTGGTATTGACCAAAAGGAATGGCTTCAAAGACCACGTGGGCCCCGCTTAGAATCTCGGAAGAGACCTCGCGTGCGCCTTTTACCAGGGTCACGCGGGTCCCGGGATGTTTAGTTTTGCCTGAAACCATGCTCACACGTATGGTGGCCGTGTTATTGCCGGTTTTCTCAATTTCTATCCCGGCTTCAAAAGACCTGAATTTCTTTGTCACCTGGATCACATTGTCCGACACAATCTGCCACTCCCCCCTGACAGGTGCCAACTGGGCATGCCCCACGAATTCATGTGAAAACCAGCGGGAAACTTTTGAAGAAATTATCTTGAAGGAATTGCTTACCTTTTCGGTGGCCGACAAACCCTTTTCAGGAATCATGCCCTCAACAAGGGCCACGGCCTCACGGGTAACCCCCTCCGGTACGGGGCATGTATTGCGCGACTCGCCGCCCCGGATGAGTCCACCACCTATCTTAATCATATCCAGACACTGGTCGCAGTCCGCCAGGTGCGCTTGGGTTTCATCAAACTGTTGACCGGCAAGCCGGCCCTCCAGAAAATCCGCCAGCGTTTCTTCGTCAATGCATCTCTTTTCCACGGGGTCCTCCTGATCTTTTATCACCTATAATGAGCGTTTCAAATTTTTGAAATATTCAATCCAAGAAGATTTAAAAGGAATTAAAGCTATTTGAATTTCAAAAACATGGCACCCGCTGGGATTTCCAATTTCACCGCATCTACGGCGTCAAAAAT
>CAZWPX010000025.1:0-66455 GCA_964636125.1 uncultured Desulfobacterales bacterium
AAGAAGTTGACTATAGATAGAAGTTCAGAATTACTTTATTGCATATAACTTGCCACGGGCCCAAGATATCATCGCACTGAATTTGTTGAATATAATTATCGTATATCATAATGTTAAGCAAGCGGTAATCGCTTAGCAGGAACCAATATTCATTAAATTCAAGGAGGAGCATCATGAAATTTACCAATGCAGGCAAATTCTGGCTGGAGTATCACAGGGCCAATTCCAAAAAAAAATACGCGTAGGGCCTATGCGGCAACCTTATCAAAATTCCTTTCTGACTATGGCGACAGGGATACTCATGACCTTACCTCCGATGAGGTGTTGTCATTTTTAAACAAACTTACAGAAGGCAATAAACCCCAGTCCAAGAAAATCCGCTTCGCTCACCTTTCATCATTTTTCAATTTTATCCGCAACAACATCGACCAGCAATTTACAAACCCCTGCGACAATCCGATGATCAAGAAACTATATCGTACAAGAATACCCACCCACTGGGACATTCTTGAAAAAGAAACGGTTGATGAAATCATTTTCAGAACCAGAAAGGTAAGGAACCGACTTATACTGGAGCTTATGGCTCAGGGCGGTATGCGGATAGGTGAGGTGCTGAAACTCACCCAAGGGGATATTCGGGGCCGTAAACTGATTCTGCAAGAGCCCAAAAGCGGTAAGCAACGCGAATTTGTTTTTATCCCTCAAAAGGTCGCGGACAGGTTGAAAGATTATGTGGGCAGTCACTGTGAAAAATTTAGTGACCGTGTATTCCCGATCTCCTATGAGGCGGCCAGGCTTATGGTGCTGAAATCGGGGAAAATAGTTGGTATCCATTTAAGGCCGCATGATCTCCGACGCCACTCGGCCACTTATGCAAGTCGCTCCGGCGTTCCTATTGAGATTGTGAGCAAGGTGATCCTGCGCCATGCAAACCTGTCGACCACACAACTATATCTTGGAAAGATCAGTGATACCGAGGCGATCAGATGGATTGAAAATCTTTATGGGTAAACCCAAAACAGGGTGATCCTGTATCCGGGTTCACCCTGTTTCAATAAACGGCTGTGGTTGTGATATTCAAAAAGTAGTTGCTGAAAAATTAGGATGCAAAATTATTACAGGTGCTTAAGATAGATAGCAGATAGTTGTATCTGTCCTTTTTGGAGGTATGCTCGGCATACTACAACCGCTGCATTGAAGAGTTTATCCCCGCAGTGACTACTATAGTCCGAATATTTTAAAACCTTAGTTACAATAGAAGTAATGCATTTTTATTTATCCCACACAATCACAGGCCAGAAACTTCCTGCAATACATAAATCGCTTCTGCCACTCCGATCTTACTGTTTCCATCTGCGTCGGCAGTAGATGATGTATAGTCAGAACGGATACCTGCTGGAGTCATTCCAGAAATCACCTGCAGGACAATAATAGCATCTCTTAAATCAATAAGACCATTTTCATCTATATCGCCTGTGCCTACCCAATTCACATTGATCACACAAATATCCTTAGAGCGTAAACTGCTGTTATCGCTTACTATTAATTGAAATGCCAAAGTTGCACCTATATACCCAATATTTGGAGCAGCGAAACTTGGTTGAACGGCTGAAAGGTCAGAAAGGACTACGGGAGGTCCTGAAACTTGGATCCATCTATATGATTTAATACCATCGTCCTGATCAGATGAACCAGCACCGTTTAAAGTGACAATATCTCTTTCAGAAATTGTCTGGTCTATTCCCGCGTCGGCTGTTGGAGGGATTCCAGGAATTGTAATACTGAAATCATCATAACTGGCATCAACCTGCTGGCTTGTTATTAAACCAACCCCACCGCCGGATACGCCACTTATTGTCAGTAGGTTAACCTCGGAATTATTAATTAAAAACTTAAACTGGCTACCATCTTTTTGAATTGACAGATTGTTTTTCAACCCTCCTGCCCTAACAAAAGAGCTTTGTGTCCAGTCTACCAGTGTTTCCCAAAGGCTATCTTTATATCTTCTTATTATATACCAGCCAGATTCGATAATTCCAAAAAATATGTAGTCAATTGACTCAAGGCTGCTTTCTTGGGTACACGCTACAATTCCGTAAGCATAATTATCAGCTCCGCCCTCCCAAAATGTATCAACTGAAACAGTAAAGGTCTCAAAGTAATTAGAATCTTCAGGTTGAGGGTCCCAGCCTCCGGGTACGAACCCACCGTTCCAAACCTGGCGATTTAAATAATCGGTTCTGTTTCCACGAAAAACATAACGGCCATTTGAAACCTTGTAATAGGTGCTTTCCGAAAATCCGCCGCCGGACAAAATGTTAAAATTCTCCAGCACATTATTACTGCCATCTTCTATGTCGGTGTGTGTAATTTCAGTTACGGCAAAATTATCAAAACTGGCATCGGTAGGATGAAAGGCGGAAACACCGACACCTCCTCCGTGAAATTCTTCTAAGAATTTTCGTTCAACCTCCACTTGGTTGATATAGAAATAGAAATAGGGTCCCACCTTTCTAATGGACAAATTGTTATTATGACCGTCAGTGGCAATTAGTGAAGATTTTGTCCAATCAACAACCATTTCACCTACGTCTCCTATCATTTTACCGATGGCATAGGACCCTATTTTGTCGATTCTAAACCCAATACCGCCTTTACCATTAATGCTTTCATGGGTGCATACCACAAGCCCGTAGCCCCAATTGTCAGCACGATCTTCCCAGAAGGTATCGACCGATACTTTAAAGTTTTCAAAGTAATTTGTATTTTCGGGTTTCGGAAAAGTCCCACCAGGGTTGATTCCGCCGTTCCAGATGTTGCTTCCTCTTTCTTCACTGGACGGTTCGCCATTGAAAATTAGTCGTCCCCCTGAGATTGAGAAATATTGATCTACTGTAAAATCTCCGGGCCCGCTGCTGAAATCCTCAAACACATTAGGGGCAACAACATCACCCATGTCAGGGGCGCCAAGAGTATGCTCAAACGCTCCAATATCAGGATTCGAATCTGTTGGGGTCGGTCTTGGGGTTCCCTCGATATCGCTGTCCGGTGCTTCTTCAGCCCTTCCAGCCCCTATTGCGGGACTGGAATCCCGTAAATGATAGGCATCGTGCAATGGATCCACAAATTGGGGGTCGAGAGAGATGTTGTTAGAAGCACCTGTTGGGTCGATGCAGTTATTTCCATAGGCATCCCCCATGGAGTTATACACGTTATTGAATGCCATTATTGGCATGTTGAAACCATAGCTCCCACAATCAAAGGCTGGCCCCCCTGATGTTCCGATAATGTTGTTATTTATCAGCACGACCTGTGAATTGGGCCCATCGCTGTAGAATGCAGAGCCTAATGCGGCATGGTTGTCAGCAATGGTGTTATTGAGAAATAGCGGATCTGTAGTGAAGGGAGTTTCAAGGGCAATACCACCACCTTTAAAATCGTTACCGAGCAATTCAAAGGTGCTATTGCCGATAATCAGATTTTGTATAATTTCTGAATTTACGGCCGCCCTCACATAGATTCCGCCGCCCATCCTGGCAGTGTTGCCTGAAATAATATTGTCACGTATGCGCCCGGCATTCAACGAATATATATAAATTCCGCCGCCATACGAAATGTCAACAGTATTATTTGAGATTGTATTGCCACTTATTTCTGCGCCTCCCCCTCCTATCCAAATCCCTCCGCCCCCTACGCTATCCGCTAAATTATTGGCTATATGGTTGTTTTGAATTAAGGGAGAACCATTTTTAATGCTGACGCCACCACCATTATCGATAGTGTGATTGTCTCTAATAATGTTATTGGTGATAGTAGGTGAACTACTATCTATTTGGATGCCGCCTCCTTTTTGAGCACTGGACGCGTTTTTGATCGTAAATCCATCGAGTACCGAATCTCGTGTCTCACCGGATATAAACTTAACTACCGGGGGACCACGATCGCCATCAAT
This sequence comes from uncultured Desulfobacterales bacterium, assembly GCA_964636125.1. Taxonomy (GTDB): domain Bacteria; phylum Desulfobacterota; class Desulfobacteria; order Desulfobacterales; family CAJINA01; genus CAJINA01. The sequence continues at coordinate 3,953 of CAZWPX010000025.1, forward strand.
AATGGTTGTCACAGGCCCCTGTTCGCTGGTAACGATGATGGTCTTACCGAGAAAATTGATATTTTCAAAATAGGTCCCGGGAGCCACAAGTACAATATTTCCCGTTTCCGCGGCATCAATTCCCTTTTGGATTGTAGAGCAATCTTGCGGAACACGAATAGTTCCAAGGGTCGCATAGCAGATGTTGATACTAATAGTGAACATCAGGGCAATAAAAATGATGAACACCGCTACTGCTGACTTGGTATGAAGGTTGATTATTTTCAACTTTTCTTCTTGCGGATAATGTATTTACTTCTCACCATCCGTCTTGTTGCTAAGTTTTACGGAAGGAACATCGGAATGATCCGATTTTTCAAAACAGATTCATTTTGAAACTGCTTCCCCTCTCCAATAATATAAGATGTCCAATTAGATCTCCGATAAAGAAATGGTACGGTATCAATGATAGTGAGTGAATCGAAAGAGAGGAATAGTATAGCAAAAATGTGCTAAGCAGATGGAAACTCAGTAGAAAAAAGACGGGGCTCATGGGAGGTTCGACTACTTAGATACTAATAGCATGAGGTTTGTAAGTCAAATAAATATTATAAAATTCAAGATCCCCCTTGGTACATTATTGCATTCCAACTGGGTATGTTGGGCTAAATAAACTAGGAGATTTTCAGGACTGATGACTCAAAATAGCCGTTAGACCACAAATATGCAGGTATTATTAGAAAATCGCTCAAAAAGTGGCATGCTGATAGTTAAAGGAATCTTGCCAAAAATCCAATTATCACCCAAATTCCGACAGTTAAGATATATAACAGATACTTGCATCGGGGTTTTTTACATAAAAGCGAAGCTTTGAGTCTGTAACGTTACCCTGTTAATTATTAGACGCCTGCTGTTAAATTTATTCCGATTGGGAGCAATTACGTGTAGCGAACTTTATGATAGAAGTAGTTATTCTTTTGCGCCAGAGATTACCTGGAGTGCATTGACAGCCTCTTCGAGACCTATTTTTCCATCGGTATTTATATCTCCAGATTTATAGATTGTTTGTCCCGGTGATTGACCAGCGACAATCTGAATAGCCGTGATAGCATCAATAAAATTAACAACTCCGTTCTTATCAACATCTCCAGGAGCTGAGATAATTGAAAAAAAACCTTGATTAGTCGCCTTAGACAAATCCGCATCAGGCACGATTTTGAGCATACAATTAACCGAACCAGGTCCAGTAACAACCCAGTCGTAAGTACCGTTATTAGGGATAGATGAAATGATATCTTTATAGGTTTTTCCACCGTCACGAGAAATCAAAATCGATACATTCCCGCTTACTCCTGCTGTGTCCCACGTGATAGGCATCGAACTGCCCTCATTCCATCGAGTTCCTTGAACTGGTGTTAAAATGACAAGATGCCCCAATAACCGAGTCTGGCCACCACGCACCGCCCGCAAGTGATTGCTATTGGACTTTTTTGAGCAAAGGACTTCACCTATGTTGAAGCTCATTCGCCAAGCGTCGTCGCTATAGAGGGAAGAAGTGGTAGACGACCAGTAGTTAGATGGCTGAGTGTTAGTGAAATAGGCGGTATTGATGCTCGGACCGTTGCGCGTGCGGTCAGCCAGAGAGCCCAACTCATTAATAGTCGGAAGACGCCAGTCATTGTAACCAATATAGCCAGTATTATTCATGGATGCCACCAAGGAGAGCGCCTCCTCCCAAGTATATACGTTGTCCTTATCGTTCGGACCTTCATCATTGGTTTTTTGCTCCCACATAAGGCCCGTGCCGGCATCCGTGATTGTACCATCTCCGTTAGCGACAAAATCTTCCAATGATCGAGACTGTGCGGTGCGAACCGCGCGTACATGATAAGTATTTGCCTTAAGATTACAGGCAGTAGCACCACCGAAGAGGTGCACGTGCCACGCATTAGCCGTACTAACGACGAGAGTAGTAGAAGACCAGTAAACTGACGCCTTCGTGTTAGGGAAATAATCCGTATGGCTACTCGGTTCTAATTTGTCGAAATTAACAATACTAAGAAATTCCTCTGCTGTCGGCAGTCGCCAGTCTGAATTGCCCCCATAATTGGCCGCGTTTAGAGCATTGATAAAATCCTCGGTATCCGTCCCATCACCTGGCCAGCCAGCCCTTCCGCCGTTAGTTTCAGGATTGCTGTCATACCAAGTGTACCTGTTGTCAGCATCATTGGGGTTTGAATAGTTTTGGGCGCCATCACTGTTTTGCTTCACCTCCCAGATAAGTCCGGTAACGTTATCTCGAACCATGAACCAAGATGTGGCTGTATCCGACAAGTCAGCGCCACTATCATCTAACTTTGTGTATGAAGGCGGATTGATAGCAAAATTGGCATCCTGGCCGTAGAACGCCTCTCCGGGTGCAGGACAAGTTATCTCATCAGAGTTATCATAACATTTTGTCTGCCCAGTGTCCGGCACCGGGTCTGACAATGCACCTACCGGAACCACCAGGATTAAAACCACAAGAAGGATTATCCTTTTAGTCATATCTCACCCCACTGAGAATCTTTCTACCATTTTTGAATAACAGACGCATCTACTGAGAATCTCTTATAAAAAATCCATAAAAAGGACGACCCCACCTTCCTTATTGGAAGTGGGGTCGAGTAGATTCTAATGATTAAGGGCGATCAGCATCAGTTCACATCTGGTTAATAGTCCGTGTCTCAGTAGAACAATGTGTTAATATATTTCGTATTATCGGAAGGATACCCAGAAAATTGAATAGCACACTCATCTGGTAAAGGCAATATCAGTGAAGGTGAAATGTTTCACATTGTAGTGCAGATAGATCATGGCAATTCAGATTAAAGATGAGAAGAAAATCACGAGAAAATCAATCAATTGATAAGTTGCTGAACCTTGCCATCTCCTGTAATTATCTATCAAATCAATATCTTTGAGATATGCAAATGTAATCTTCAAGCAGGGCCAGCCACGATGTCGAGCATACCACAAATTTTCGATATGTTGTTTATAATAGCAGTATGTTTACGACGCTAATCAGCCACGTGGCTTTTTGCGTCGGCTGAATTCGCCTCGTTATGTGCTAGCTTTTCATAAACTACCAGTTTGTATTTGATAGCTGCGACTTTTGGGAATCCATCGCCCATTCAAGGACCTATCTGGTCTGACCTTTTAGTTTTTTGATCTCATCTATCGTGTCACTTAGACTTTGCTCAAGTGAAAATTGCTGCTGCCAACCTATGGTGTCTTTGATCCGCTGGTTACTGAAATTCCAAAATTTTCCTTTCATGGTTGCCAGGAGTTCAGGTGAAACCGTTAAGGGGGTGCCCATTACCAAGCGGTTGAATTTGTCAAAAAATCCCATGGCTCCATACATAAAATTGGGCAAGGTCATGAGTGGCAGTGGAATTTTGGTGTCAATACTGTGCATGGTTTCAAGAATGTCCCGGAACATTGGGGATGAATCATTACAGACAATAAACCGCCCCTCACAGTCTTTTTCTCCGGCAAGAATATGGGCAGATACAACATCTCTGACATCAACATAAGGGTAATTCATCTGCATTACGCCCAGTCTCATGGCGCCCATCATCACAGCTTCAAAAAAATCAATAGTTGGCGTATTCTTCGCAAACCCTGGCCCTCCTATGGCGCCGGGCAGGATAGATACCATATCCAGTTTTTTGTCCTCGGCAATATCCCAGGCCAGTTTTTCACCTTCAGTTTTTGCCTTAATATAGGGAGCCCTTGTGTCACTTGTCCAATCATTTTCATCTGAAGGAGACGCGCCGGGCGGTGTCAATGGAAGGGTGACAACGGAAGAGGTCAATACGATTTTTGCAACCTTGGCCTCATGAGCCGCATAAAAGGCATTTTCGATTCCTTTTAACGAGGCATCAATAATTTCCTGTTCCCTGCCAGGTTCTGTATATGAATATACCGCAGCCGCATGGAATAATAAATCAATTCCCTCCATTGCTGCCATGAGCTGATCCGGGCGGTCAAGGCTTGCTTCCACAATTTCTACATCTCCAAGGGATTCGAGCCGCTGCACATTTTGGGTGTCTTTCAAGGAGCGGATGCTCCCCCGGACCGTATGTTCAGTATTTAGCAATTCTTTGACCAAATTAAATCCCAAGTGCCCGTTTGCACCGGTAACAAGAGCTTTCATGAGACCTCTCCTTTTTTCGGAATCGAGGTTTTCTATTATGGTTCTATGAACTACACCGCTGCAAGCGGATGGGTGTGCAAGTTGGTTTTTGGCAGCTTTACATCAATAGAGCTCACCTCGTGTATAACGCGTAGTGCGCTGGGCATCCTACATATCTTACTAATTAAACATTTGTATTGGTGAGGTAAAGGCGCTGCTATTTTTTGTTATCCTAATCCCACCATTTTCAGAGCGTCAGCAGGATCAGTCCACGGGCAAACTGAATAACCAAATCCAGGAACATCAAAATACCTTGCTACATCGTTGTTGATATAATTGAGAGATTCAGCAACGAAGCTATCTTCAACCTGCCAGATCACCAAAGCTCTGCTGCTATAGGCTTCACCTTTTGTGCCCACATAGAGCATTTTCATTTTCTCGGGTATTTCCGGCATTCCCAACCAAATTTCTGCGAGTTTTTTAGATCCCTCAGCTGACCAATTGGTTTCAACTATGATAGTTACCATTTATAGCCCCCTTTATCTTTATGATTCCTTTACCTCACCAAATCTAAATAAAAATTAGCAAACAAAACTTTTCGTAAGCCCCCAAAGTTTAGAAACGCATCAATATTTTGCCTGGCTCACATACGGATTCAAGCCTTGATGCAATGTTACCTATATACGGTATCGTCAATCCGGCGATTGGTTTGGCAAGGGTCTAATGGTTGTACTTATTCACTTAAAGTTGGGGCAGATACCAAGCGTGATGAATGGGAGATATATTCAGAATATATAGAGTTGCAAGAGAAGAGTCGAATTGTAAAAGGGAATGAATATATTTATAGCTACCAGCAAGTTTGAGTGTCAACTAATATCTTGCCACGTTCCAAATATATCAATAGCACATAATAGTTGTGATTTAAAAAAAGGTTGTCTTGAATTGGAGCCAGGCTTCTTTTCGAGTGTATCACAAAAATTTGATATGTTTTTTTTCATAGCAAATAGTTGTAGTTAAACGACCAAGTCCACTGGTGAAGTCTTTGTAAGCCCGGGCGTCCTCGAAAAAGATGATTTGACTGAAGGCCTGGCCGCCGAGCTGAAAACCGACTTTCAATTTGGTTAGCGATACCTCCCCGGTGACCGCGCCACCACGATAGACCTTGCCCGAACCGTAAGTGCCCCCGATGCCGATCCCGCCTTTGCCGACGGTGGGAAAAACCGCGAAGCCGTACGCTTTGGCGAAATAGGGCTGGACCGCCGACGCCTTTTTGAATTCTGCAATTGTATCTGAATAATCATCGGCATAGGCAGCGCCGGTAAAAACCAATATAGCTAAATTGTCTTTCGAGGCAAAGCCACCATCCAGGGCGGTTTTAAGGAGACTTCTAATATACTACACCTTACAGAAAAGCACCAGGACAAAATGCGCTTTTTCATGCATTACGGGTAGTTACGCATGCGGATGGACACTACCTAACTGATAAATACAGACCATGCTCTGGTTTATTTTTATGGCTCATAAGGGTCCGGGGTTCCAAGCTGAATAGGTGGTTCCTCAACGAGCGTATTCTGAAACTCGACGATCTTCTTGAACATCACCGGAGCCATTCAAGTTGCTTCCGACGCCATATTATATTCTTCCTTCGGATCAGTAATTAAATTATAGATTCTCGGAACGTTGAGGGGATGGGGCTCACTGTCCATGTTTTCCAGTTCGACGAGGTGCATCTTCCAATTGCGCCATTTATATCCGTAAACATCATCGTTGTTGTATACGATAAAACCTTCCCGGTTCGACTTCCCTTGCTTCCCGAGGAAAAATTCTATCTGGCCTACGCCATCGATGATGCGGTCTTCGGGTGCTTTAAACCCTGCTACATTCGCAAGGGTCGGCAAGAGGTCAACGACGTGGATGATCTCGTTGCTCTCTCTGCCTGCGGTAACTTTTCCCGGCCACCTTATCAAGAAAGGTGCGCGTAGTGACCCTTCCCAAGCGGTAAAATAATTACCTCGCCAAGGACCGGCAGTACCATGCCACGGATAGAAATATTCCGGTCCATTGTCACTACACCAGATAACTATCGTATTTCACGGATTTTCAACTTATCTATGGCATCGAGAATCTGGCCAGCTCGATAATCAATCTCCGAGAGAACATCAGCATAGTGTCCATTCCCGGTTTTTCCGTCAAAATCAGGATGTGGTAATGTGGGCATGTGTGGTTGAGTGTAAGGGATAAAAGCAAAGAAGGGGTTTTTATTTTAAGATTATAATTATCAATCTATTCTTTTTTACGTTTTTTGTACCAATCCTGATCCCCATACATTCTATCGAGGCATTCAGGGCATAGCCCATGACTGAATTTAGCATCCGAATGCTTACGCAAGTAAGACTCTATTTGATTCCAATAACCTTTATCGTCACGAATTTTTTTACATGAGGCGCAAATGGGGAGTAAACCGCTAAGGTGCTTGACTTCAGATATAGCGATCTCAAGCTTTTCGTTAGCAACCTTAAGGGAATTACTTTGCTCTTTCAATCTCGCATAGGATTCTTGAGCCTTTCGATGTTCTGCTTGATAACCACTCATGATATAATTGATGATCGAAGCAGCTATAAAAACCGAGATACAAAAGGTAATGTAGTTATCAAGGAATTTATTCCTGCGGTTGGAGTATTCTAAAACCAGTTCAGGAAAATGATACTCAATTACCAAGAGCAAGGCTATGAGTATCAGGATCAAAAAGGAAGTTAATATCCTCTGCTTTCTTTGTGCAATTGTCGCAATGATTACCACTGCCATAAGCGCTATGATTGTTGAAGCGCCCGAAAGACCGTTGTTAAATTTCCAGAATGAAGTGCAAAATAGGCAGCCGGAAATAAAAAGTGGCCAGAACAAAGATTTGACTTGGCTTTTATATCGGCTGCGGTAGTAGAAAAAACTGAAAAGAATACTAAACCCAAGGCTGAAAATGACCGTTTCAACAGGCATTGCAATAACGATATTCCAAAAAAAGCCGAGAAACATCGAAACAGCGGTAAAAAAGCAAATGCCGATAACACAGCGTTGCTCAAGGCCTAATTTTTCAGGATCCCCAAAAATAGTATTCAATATGTTGGAGTATCCATTATGAGAAAATTCTGGCATAGTTAGCAAAGTGACCAATTACCACATATTTTATGTTTAGGAAACGGAGTTTGGGGTTGGTTATCTTGCCAAGTTTCAAATATATCATATGGCACAAAAACGTTATGGTTTAAAAAAGTTATCTTCAATTGGAGCCGGATTCCTTTTCGAGTATATCACAAAAATCTGATATGTTTTTTTCATAGCAATTACCAGTTTTGACCGCAAATTGCTAACCACAACATGTGGGGTTTACTTTAGCTTACTCCTGGTGTTGTGAGCTTTCAGTAACTGGACAGAACTCAGGAATAGGATAATTACACTTACAACGGGTAGTCACCGTAAATATTAATATCCGGATAAAGCTTTTTTACACATTCAGGACAAATGCCATGACTGAATTCCGCCTCGGTATGATCCCGGATGTAAGATTCAATCTGGTTCCAGTATCCCTTATCATCACGAATTTCTTTACAGGATGAACAAATGGGTAACATTCCGCTCAATGCTTTAATTTGTGCAACCGCTTCCTGAAGTTTGTCTCTCTCCTGGATCAATGCCACTTCCTTTAGTGACGTCTGGATTACCTGTGAAGTGGTATTTGCAAGGCCTTCAAGCAGAGTGTTAGTATCAGAAGAAATGGTTTGTTTGCTGAAAAGAGCCAAAACACCTATAGGTCTTCCGATCTCCGAAAGAAGCCGGTAACCTGCAAAAGATTTTAATCCGAGTTTGCGTGCCCACGCATTGTCATGAACCCGTTTATCGTTAACTACGTCATTGGTGACAAATTTGGAGTCATCTCCAGAGGCAATACGCCCGATCTTATAGCAACCGTATGGTACTCGTCTGTGCCCCTTGTTAATATGAGTATAGCGGCCTGAACTTGACAGAAGGTGAAGACACATGTCACGCTTTTTACAAACATGAGGACCTTCCACTACATGGGCATGAATACAGCCTGAGTCACACAGATCGCCAGCCTTCGTTATCCAGATCCGCGCAAAATCAGCATCAAAGATTTCTACCACACCTTCCGTTATGCTTTTTAGCTTAGCCGTTAAATTCGCGGAGATAAGGAGATCTTCATTCAACCGATTCAATTTTTGAGTGCGTTTTTCCGTCTGCTTGCGCTCGGTGATGTCTCGATCCATACCTCGGTAACCTATCAGATTTCCATCCGCATTAAAAATTGGCACACCGCTCGTCTCCAACACTACGTGGCGGCCATCCTTGTGAAGGATAATGTTCTCCAAGCCTTCAAAGGATCCACGAGAGTCAACTATACCCCTGAACAATCCGCCGACTCGTTTTGCTTTATCCTGAGGCATAAAATCGAACGGCGTCTTGCCAAGTATTTCCTCCGGTTCGTATCCTAACAGATCTTTGATTTTAGGACTGCTGTATGTGTAGATACCACTCTTATCAACTTCCCATATCCAGTCACTGGTTGTCTCGACAAGGGAACGATATTTTTCCTCGCTCTCGAGCAGTGCCTTCTCCGCTTTCTTTCGATCAGTGATATCACGAGAGGAACCATACATTCCGATTATTAAACCCGTTTGATTCCTTATCGCCCTTACACTATTTTCCATCCAAACTATGGAGCCGTTTTTGTGGTAGTATTCCACATCGATGGTGATGGAGCGGTATAGATCAGCATCCGGCATCTCATAGTATTGGAGCTCTTCCAAAAACATCGCCATAATCTGCTCCAGAGATTCCGGGGTGACCACTTCCTCAAATTTTTGCCGCTTCCGTTCTTCGGGTGTAAACCCAAGCACTTTCTCAATGGAGGGGCTCACGTAGGTTGCATTAAAATCCATATCAAGCGTCCAGACGATGTCGGCCATATTCTCGGCCAGGAACTTGAATTTTTCTTCACTTTCCAGTATAGCCTCAATGGCGCGTTTGCGTGCTGTGATATCCCGTAGGGCCATGATTCGCCCTATCGTGTTTCCATTTTGTCCAAGTAGTTTCGAGACACGAACATCATAAATATTTTTCTGGCCGTCAACGCGAATTGGCACTTCGCTATGCTTCATATTTTCAATGATTCTTTGCAGCACCGGGAATTTTTTAAAAACCTGTTGTGTTTGTTTAACAATATCTTCCGAGACTTCTGTTTTGATTATCGCTTCGGCTGCGGTATTGAAATTCACGATACGGTTTCTTTCATCAAAGACAAGAATGGCGTCATCCATTCCTTTAAATACTTCAGTTTTGGCAACAGGGAGTATGTCCAACAGATTATACCGGAAAAAACCCCAGGCCATTGAACCTGCGACTAATGAAAAGGCTATCGGGCTGATATCCATATTCTGGACAGGACTGTGACCTGAAATGTAGATACCGTTTGCGATCCAGACAGATGCTACAGCAGCCAATATTAATAGAGCCTGAGAACGTCCAAATCCAGTAGCAGTGTACGAAATTTTTAAAAGTATAACGCTAATCATCACTACAAGAGAATAGTGATAGGCAATAATGCTCCACCACAGCAGTCCATGATGTAATCCGAGCATTTCAATGGCCCCGGCATCAATGGTGTAATAGCCAGTAAAAACAAGCTGGTGAAGCGGGTTTGTCCAGACAAGAATGATAATTAACGGGATGATGGCAATGAGAACCCAGCGCAGGAATCCAATCATCTTTGATCGGATTCCAAAGACTGTAAGCACAAAAAGGAGTGTCAGTGGCGGAATTGGTGCAATGCCAAAATACTGGCACTTGGTTAATAGTATTTTGCTCTCGTGGGTAAGGTCGAGATAAAGCAAGCCTTCGCTCAATGACCAAAATGATGCTGCTATGCAGGCGAAAAACAGATACCATGCGCCACGGGCTTTATGGCGCACTAAAGTATATTGTGAAACAACAAAAATGCACAGCGCTGCGAGTATAAAAGGGAAAATATATATATGCGAGAAGTCTTTTACCATTTCTAATATCAATCCCTAATGGATAAACTCTGAGTTCATCGACAGGGCATAGGTTTCAATATCTTCGTCCCCAAGGAAAAGGGAGTTGTTTGAGATACTATATTTTGATATTGCACTAAACAGATAGAATTTTGATGCGCCTTGACAAAGAATAGCAGGTTTATAAAAAAACACAAGATATGGGGTATTTTAGATCAGGATAATAATTGGGAATGCCAAAAAGACAAAATATCATTTTATTACTGTACCTTTTAACACAGTGGAAATTTTCACTTTCAGATAGGTGATGGTGCCATCTTCCCCATTTCCGATTGTAGGTAGGTCATGAGGTTGATTTCACTATTGGTAATCTTGAGCTTGCGCCGGATATGTTCACGATGCCGGTTAATGGTGCCCACTGAGACTCTGCGAATCTCGGCAATCTCCTTGGTTTGTAAGCCGCTGCGTATCAAATTGCAGATCGCAATCTCTGTGGTGGTCAGGTGCAGAAAACTTTTTGACAACTGGCTGACGAAGGGGGATGTGATGCTTTCCAGGCTTGTTTTCAACAATGCGGCGTATTGTTTCTGTTGCGGGGACAAACTGAGCTCCACCTCATGTAGAATCGGCATGATAATCTTGTCGATATTCGCCTGGACATCCTTGTAGATTTCTTTCTTTTCTTCCTCGATTCTCGCGAGGACGGCACGAAGCGCGAGGTTTGCTTCCTGCAGGGCCTTGCGTTCAAGGTTTAGCTTTCGGTTTGTATCATGCACCTCCATTTCCACGGCAATACGCATGGCCGCGGAGCCGATGCGTTCTGCCAGGGCATCCAGCAACGCCCGTTCCTCCCTGAGAAAGGGGCCTTCATCTTCCGGTGGCCGTTTTTCAAGATACATGATCGTGACCTCGCCTACCGGTTGGTTATACATAAAAATCCGCGATGACTGCCGCCACTTTGTAATCCTGAACCCTTTGCTTTTATATGTCTTTTCCTTGAAGACAATGCGGGCACAGGTGATCTCCGGGTATTGCCAAGAATGGGGTAGAAAATTCACTAGATCCTGCAGTAAATCATCAATCGAGTCAGAATGGCGTTCAGCCAACTGCGATATACCATACAGGCAGTTCAATTCCTTTATGCGTTCACGCAGGGCCGGGATCGCTTTGGACGGATCGCTTTCGTTGTTCAGGGGAATGCGCCAGAGCTGAAACAGATCTTCGGGAAGTCCGGGCAGGTCCTGGTCGGATTGCGTCTCTGGAGAGCTGAGCGGGGCTGTAGGCATAGGCATTTTCCTTCATCGGTTGCACATTGTGCATGTGTATTAAGTGGGTATTAAAGTGGTAAGTCGGTGCATATACAATATGGGCATTAACAGTGCAATTTAATTGTATTTCTATGTAGCGCGAGGTCTACTATATATAGTTTCAAATATTATTCAATAAATATTATTCAATAATAAAAAAGGAGGGATTCATGTCACAGCCGACAATGGCCTCAATTCTAGAACGGTTCCAGAGCCAGCCCCACCAACTCGTAGAAGCGCTGCAGGATGTTCAGGAAGCATTCGGCTACATTTCAGAGGATTCCATGCGGGCCATATCCAGTGAACTGGGGGTGCCGCTTTTAGACGTGTATCGGGTTGCCTCTTTCTACAAGGCATTTGCTCTGGAACCCCGGGGCAAGAATGTGCTGACCGTCTGTACGGGTACGGCCTGCCATGTCCGGGGAGCCGGCCTGGTTTTGAATCAGGCCACCGGTCAACTGGGGGTCGAACCGGGTGAAATGTCCGAAGACGGCCTTTTCACCATTGAGCATGTGAATTGCCTCGGGGCCTGCGCCCTGGCTCCGGTTGTGAACGAAAACGGAAATTGCCACCACCACATGAGTCCAGGGAAATTACGCAAGCTCATCAAAAATCTTTCTGATTCTGAAACGAAGGAGACCTCCCATGCCTAAGATACAAACTCTTAAAGACCTGGAAGTGCTGCGGGCCGGGCTTGTCGAAGATAGGGAAAAGTATCAGACGACCCTGGTAATGTGCGGGGGAACCGGTTGCCGAGCCTCGCAGTGCCAGGATGTGGTTGAAGCCATTGAAAATGAAATAAAAGACCAGGGGTTGGAAAAAGACGTCCGCCTGCGGATTACCGGCTGCCATGGGTTTTGCGAACAGGGCCCCCTGATGGTTGTTGAACCGGGCAATATTTTCTATTGTCATGTTGCCCCGGACGATGCCGGTGAGATCATCACCCAGACTGTTCAGGGTGGTGAGGTTGTCGAGCAGCTGCTGTTTACCGATCCGGTTTCCGGAGAAAAGATCCGGACGGAAGCGGAAATACCGTTTTACCGCAATCAAAACCGCGAGTTGCTCTCCCAGAACCGTCTGATAGACCCCTGTAACATCGAAGACTACATCGCCAGTGGCGGCTATGCGGCGTTGGCTAAAACCCTGTCTGAGGTGTCGCCGGACACCGTGATACGGGAGATATCTGATTCCGGATTGAGGGGGCGCGGCGGAGGCGGGTTTCCCACCGGACGTAAATGGACGGAATGTCAAAAGGCCCCAGGTGATGAAAAGTATGTGATTTGCAATGCGGACGAAGGCGATCCGGGTGCCTACATGGACCGGTGTGTGCTGGAGGGCAATCCGCATCTGGTTCTCGAAGGGATGATGATCGGCGCCTGGGCGATTGGTGCTTCCATGGGTTACGTTTATGTCCGCAACGAATACCCCCTAGCAGTTAAAAATGTTCAAAAAGCAGTGGCGCAGGCCCGCGAGCGCGGGCTTTTGGGAGAGAATGTCCTGGGTACTGCATTTAGTTTTGACATTGAAATAGCACGGGGCGGCGGCGCTTTTGTTTGCGGTGAGTCAACCGCGCTGATGGCCTCGCTGGAAGGGAAGGTCGGGGAACCCCGGCCCAAGGACGTGCATACCGTCATTGAAGGTTTTTGGGAAAAACCGACCATCCTGAATAATGTCGAAACCTGGGCCAATGTTCCGGCTATTCTGCAAAACGGCGCCGCTGAATTTGCATCCAGGGGGTCCGAGCACAGCAAAGGCACCAAAATTCTGGCCCTTACCGGTCACATTAAAAACACAGGGCTGGTGGAAGTGGAGATGGGGACGACGGTTCAGGATGTCGTTTTTAAGATCGGCGGCGGGGCGGCGAACGGAAAACCTGTCAAAGCGGTGCAGACCGGCGGGCCTTCCGGCGGTTGTCTCCCGGTAGACAAGTTTGATCTGCCGATAGATTTTGATGCCCTGGCTGCGGCGGGGTCCATGATTGGATCCGGCGGAATGGTGGTGATGGATGAGGGCACCTGCATGGTGGATGTGGCCAAGTATTTCCTGACCTTTCTCCAGGATGAGTCCTGCGGCAAGTGTGTCCCCTGCCGGGTCGGGGTCGACCGGATGCTGGAAATCGTTACCGATATCACGGAAGGCCGCGGGAAACCCGACCAGATCAGCTTGCTGAAAGAATTGGGCGAAACCATAAGTGACACATCCCTTTGCGGGTTGGGTAAAACTGCGGCCAATCCGGTACTGTCGACGTTGCGCTATTTCCTGAACGAATATGAGACCCACATTAACGAAAAGAAATGCAGTGCCGCGGTTTGCCAGTCCCTGATTGAGTATACTATTGACAGCGACAATTGTACCAGCTGCGGCCTGTGCCAGAAAACGTGCCCGCACGAGGCGATTACGGGAAAAAAGAAGGAGATTCCTGAAATCTTACTGGATCTTTGCCAGAAATGTGGGATCTGCAGAAGCGAATGTAAATTTGATGCAATTCACGTGAACTAAAGAGGTGGCCAATGTCTAATACAGTAACAATCAATATCGACGGCGCGTTCATAGAGGCTGTGACAAGCGCAAGTGTGCTCGATGCAGCCCTGGATTCCGGTATCTGTATTCCGCATCTGTGTCGGGTCCCCTATATTGAAGATCTTGGGGGGTGCCGGCTATGCATCGTAGAGCATGTGGTGAATGGCCGGTCAAAAATCACGGCATCCTGCACCCTGAAGGTTAAAGAGGGGATGACCATTTTGAGCAATACGAAAAAACTCCGGAGATTGCGTCACAACCTTGCCGAACTGCTTGTCGCGCAGGCGCCCAACTCCCGTGCCATTCAGGATCTGGCCGTTCGCTGTGGTGTGACGGATGTCCGGTATCCCTTCCGGAACAGTGACTGCGTGCTCTGCGGGCGTTGCGTGCGGGCCTGTACCGGTCTGCATGGAGACAAGGCCATAGGTTTTATCGGTCGCGGCAAGGATCGCCGGGTCAGCTCCCCATTTGGGATACAAAAGGAATTTTGCAATGAATGCGGCCGCTGCTTTGACCTGTGCCCTATGAACATTGTTCCCTGTGATGGAACGATGCACCCGGGAGAGGAACGCCTGTGCGGAAATTGTGAATCGAAATTACCTGTCTGTGAAGAAGCGACGGGGCTTTGTAGCGCCTGTGATTTTGGTGAAGGCTTTCAATGCGAGCGTGCTTTGGCCCTTTAAGCATAGTAACCCAGTATAGAAAACAGACTGTCGACTGAAAACAAAGGGCTATGCCTATCCATTCATAAAGGCGGGTATGGATCAGCCCAGCCAATATATGTAGTGATGTTGTGAGGGCAATAAAATGTTAATCAGCCTTGGCACAGCTTGCCACAGACCCAACGTATCATCCATCTGAATTTGTTGAATATATTTATAGTATATCATAATGTTGAGCAAGCGGTAATCGCTTAGCAGGAACCAATATTAATTCGCTTTCTTATCAAGCACGTTTCGGATCATTCTTGAAAGATCCTTCATTCCAATAGGCTTCATAAGAAATCCCTTTATGCCAAGAGTGCCTGCCTTGTCTCCGGATATAAGCTCACTGAATCCAGTACAAAGTATGATGGGAATATCAGGATGAATTTTGCGCAATTCACCTGCGAGTTTGTCACCGGTCATATGTGGCATGGTCATGTCAGTGATTACAAGATCAAATTGATCCGGTTGGCCAGCAAATAGTTTCAAGGCTTCTTGCGCGTTATCAACGGCTTTTATGTTATATCCCAGTTTTTCCAGCATCTCTTTTTCAATCTCAAGGATGTCTTGCTCGTCATCAATAAGCAAGACCCGTTCTTTGCCACCAAGTATTTGAGATTCGGGTTTTTTCCTCTTATCATTTCTATCCTTTGTCAATGGCAAATACACTTCAAATGCGGTGCCTTTTCCGATCTGGCTTTCCACTAAAATTGCCCCGCCGTGACTTTTAACAATCCCATGAACAGCCGCCAGGCCTAATCCAGTCCCTTTTCCTTTCTCCTTTGTTGTAAAATAAGGGTCGAAAATACGCTTAATATTTTCAGTTGGGATTCCAATGCCTGTGTCAGAAATTATCAATTTTCCGTAAACGCCCACAGGTAGTCTTGTAAGAGCAAGCTCTTTACCTTCCATTTTTACATGCGACAGGGAAATTGTAAGTGTTCCACCGGCTTCCAGCATTGCCTGAAAGGCATTTGTACACAGATTCATGATGACCTGATGGATCCGCGAAGGATCACCTAAGATTTGGCATTTTGAAGTTATTTGCGTCTGAATATCAATTGTGGTTGGAATTGCTGGCCGCAGTAGCTTGAGTGCATCTTGAACGATCAGGTGTAACTCAACTATTGATCTTACCTGATCGTCTTTGCGACTAAACGCAAGAATCTGGGATACGAGATCTCGAGCGCGCATACCTGAACTGTGTATCGCTTCCAGTTTGTTCTTGAGCGAGGCTTCGGGAGGTAGTTCCGCAAGTGCCAGTTCAGAATAACCCAGGATAGCAGATAAAATATTATTGAAGTCATGGGCGATACCGCCAGCCAGGGTGCCAATAGCTTCCATTTTCTGGGCTTGTTGGAGCTGGGCTTCTATTTTCTTTTGATTACTTACATCTCTCAGGCAGATGACACTGCCGATGGGGTTACCATTCGGATCTTTATAAATAGCTCCGCTTATGCTTGTTGGAATAATCTCCCTCTTGTTATTATATCGGCAAGTTTTAATACCAGAAAACTGTTCTCCCGATAGCACCTTGTCTATCATCATTTTAGTTTCTCGCCATGCTTCTTCAGGAACAAAATCATTATTCTTTTTTCCTAAACGTTCCTCCAGAGTCCAGCCAAAAACATCTGTGAACGCAGGGTTAAAATAGACAACTTTACCCTGCATGTCATAGACGACAACCGGGTCGGGATTGGCTTCCAGAACTGTACGATATTTCTCATCACTTGCTATAAGCGCAGATTCCACTCGCTTGCGATCTGTGATGTCCTCAATAATACCATCGAAATATTTTACTTCATCTTTTTCATCTCTCACCACTACGGCAGATACTGAACCGATGAATGAAGAGCCATCCAGTTTTTGCAATTCTAACTCTTCATTGTTTACTGCTCCGGATTTTAACAATCTCACAGTGAATTTCTTCAGGTCATTAGGATTCTTGTATAAATCAGAAACGCATACTTTTAAAAATTCCTCTCTGCTGTCAAGCCCGAACATTTTCACAATGGCAAGGTTCGCCTCGATAAATTTGCCTCTGGATCCCACAGAATTTCTATAAACCCCTACGTTGAGATTATTTGCCAGAGATTTGTATTTTGTCTCGCTCTCTCGCAGTTCTTTCCTTGCTTGCTTACGCTCAATGATATTACGTAGAGCAGTCACCCGGACGTTGCGTCCCCTGTAATTGATCATCCGAGCTTGTATTTCGGCGGGGAAGGTTGTGCCGTCTTTGCGTAAGGCGGTTACTTCGTAAGGCTTTTCATGGCCAGACACCATGTTGTTTTTAACCGTCTCACGATCTTCCGGTATTATCCATTCTGTAGCATTTAGGCCTACAGCGTCTTGGCGAGAAAAACCAAACATTTTTTCTGCAGTTGAGTTCTGATCGAGGCAAATGCCTTTATCAGAAAGGAATATGGCCTCAAAAGATGCATCAGACAGCGCTTGGAGCCGCTCCTCCGATTCCGCCAAAGCATCCTGCACTCGCTTTCGTTCTGTGATGTCCTCCAAACAAACAAGCACCCTGCTTCCTTCCGAAAGTTTCATAAAAGTTGTAGAAACAAGAACCCACATATCTACAGCCCCATTTTTAGCTGTATAAGGAATAGGCGCTTCCACGGATCGGCGATCCTGGCAAGACCGAAATGTTTCCATAACGGTATTTCGGACAACACAAGATTTGCATGCAGCGCTAAAACCGCAGCCCTTCAGATCATCGAAAGCGTTAATACAGCGTAAAGCCTCTCCACTACGAAGACCAATGGACTCCTTTTCCAAACGGCGAGTCATAGCAACAGCGGCTTCATTCAATTTGCATACACGGCGTTCTCGATCCAGAACAAACATCACCAACGGGGCCTTTTCAAACAGAGTACCAAGCTCCTTTTTACTGGAATTAAGAAAATCCTCTTGCTGTCCGAAACTACTTATTCTTTGCTCTAACTCTCGGATCCGCTGCTCCAATTCTTTATGGGTGGGTTTCCCAACCATGATCAGTACCTGCCATTTCTCGATTATTTCGAGTAGCGATTACTTGCATTAATCGTAATGTTTTGAATCTCAATAATTGGGGCGGTGTCCATAAGCTACAATCAATACAGTCAGTTATTAATGATACGATATCTCTATTTTATATTAAACAGGTAAAATTCTAGCGCGAATTTATTAAGAATAGCAGGATTATATTAAAACACAAGATATTGGGGTAGGTCGTATTGTGGCGAGGGCTGGGAAAACAAAAAGTCAATATATCAGTTCCTGGTTATCAACCAGCATCATGCCTGTACGTCTCATGAGGGTGCTAATCATGGTAATGAGAGGCGCTGTGGTCGCTGTCGCAGGCACCATGGAAAATTCCCCGGGTGAGGAACTCCAGACATGTTGACACATATTCGTTTAATCGCGACTCGGATCCGGGCGTATCTTACTGGGCAAAAATTCCAATTCCTGTTGACATCTGCCCCCGTGTTTAATACCAAAATATGAGCCCATATCTCTATCTCCCACTCACCTATATACATCAGCGCATCTCACTACCTTTTGATCTGGATTTGTTTACTCTTCTATCGGAGTGCCATCTTCAACAAGAACTTAGGGTTCGCGCAAAAATAAGTTCGCAAATTTTCAGGGTTCAAGCGCTCAATCAGCAAGGCGCAAAAATTAAGAAATATCGGGCATATTTCGTATTTTTGCAACGCCGCTGATTGAGATGGTTGGGCTTTGAAAATGTGAAGTTATTTTTGCGCGAGCCCTTAATCAAGGTGGCTACGCAACTCAACGTCTTGATTGTTTGAACAACAACTCTTGATGATTGGTATTTTTATGAAAGTGCGGCTCAAATTTCTTGTAAAAGCTCCTACGAGGCATTGTGGCCATAGTAGGAGCAAGAATAGTGATCCATCAGTTTTGAGGTAGCTTTTTTTACTAACTCAAAGTACAAGAGAAAGGAGTCTGCATGATTATTTTCAGTGAAAGCCGATATCCGACCAACAAAAACCAAGAGGTTATTACTGCTTGGTTGGAGGCCCTGGAAAAATACCCAATGCCGGAAGGCTTGTTCAAGGTGCTGGTTGATACAGCTGTTGGTAGCGACAAGGACGGTCTTAAGGTCTTTTCGGCGTACTCGATTGCACCTGGCAAATACGATGAAGCGGCAGCATATTTACGTAAATTCATGACCTCGTTTTTCAACATAGAAGGCTTTGGATATAGCTTTGAAAACTGGGCGACTATTGAAGAGGCGATGGCATCGATAGAAGAGCCCGTACCTGAACGGTGATTGCAAAACAACCTGTGGGTACTAAAACTCGCAAACCCCGGCAAAGAGCGCGCAGCGCCGGCCGGGGTAACCCCAGAGGCCACCGTGTATTCTCCGCTTTTTCGTTGCCTCGCACCTTGCCCTCGGACATGGTTCGAGATTTTGAAATCACTTCTATGTAAAATTGATATGAAGGAGGGATATCGTGGCAACGAAGACTTTTGAAATAACGGAGTACAAGTACGGCTTTTTTAATGGTGAGACGTATAAGAACAGGCTTGTGGTAGCACATCTGTATCAAAATGACAGGTGCATCGCTATCGCCAATTTTCAAAATAAGTTCCATATTCCCCATGCGGATAGCCGTGGTATAATAGCCCTTTACTATCGCATGGAGGATTTACCCGGGGTAATAGATATGCTGCGCAATGAGAAGCCGATTTATCTGCATTTCGACGGCCGCCCCACGAATACCCAAGCAGTGCTCACCACCTCTAAAGAACCTGTTGGCGAAGGTGAAACCAGCAGTTAAAGATCCAAAACACTGATACCAATTAAATAGATATTTCTTAAAGGGGAAAGCAGATAGAAAGGGCGGTTTTTCGTGCTGGTTGTGGGGAACTATAACAACAGGAAAATAAAAAGGCACCTACAATTGCTTGTAAGTGCCTGTTATTTATAATTGGTAGCGGGGAGAGGATTTGAACCTCTGACCTTCGGGTTATGAGCCCGACGAGCTACCAGACTGCTCCACCCCGCATCAAAGACCGAATATATAGACGCTATCGAAACGCCTGTCAAGTTCTTTATTGGAATCTGGTGTTATGTTTGCCATAACTTTCTTCAAGTTGCCGTTAAGACGGGGATTTTAATTAAAATTATGTCAGGTTCCACCCTTTGTGTTCAAAACAAATCACAAATCTCAAAAGCTGTTCTCCTGGCAGCAGGTAGGCTCCAGACGTAGCGGTTATTTACCCTGATACAGGCTGGTAAGGGTGCGCTTAACTTTTTTGAATTCAGTTTTGGAGCCCCGGCTATGTTCACAGCTGCAGAGGATGGTTTTGCTGCGACTGTTGTGCCCGCTCTCGATTTGCAGGGCGGAACGGGGAACTTTCAGCTGCTTTGATAAGAATTGCAGACACATCTTATTGGCCGCCCCGTCCACCGGGGGGGCCGTCAGCCTGAGTTTAATGGCATTGCCATGGATGCCGGCCACAGTGTTTTGCGAGGCTCGCGGCTGGACATAGATTTTGAAAAAGAGGCCGGCTTCTGTTTCCCGGATCGACTCAGTCATGGGCGTTTCTTATGTTTTCAATGATATTTGAAGAGGAGGGCGCCGCGCTCACGGGAATGAGTTCGACCCGCCCGCCGAGTTGGGTGACCCTGTCACCGCCCAGGACTTCCGGGGTATCATAGTTGCTGCCTTTGGTGAGGACATCCGGCCTGATTGCTTCGATCAAGGCGATTAACTGATCGGACGAAAATTCGACTACATAGTCGATGGAATCCAGGGCACTGAGAGTTTTGAGCCTTTCCGGGGCGCTGATAACCGGCCGGCCGGTGCCTTTGAGCTTTTTCACGGATGCATCATCATCAATGGCCACAATCAGGACGTCGCCCAACTGCCGGGAGGCGGAAAAAAGTTTCATGTGGCCCGCATGCAGAAAATCAAAACAGCCATTGGTGAGGACAATCTTTTTAGCGCTGTTTTTCAGGTCCCGGGCCAGTTCTTTGATCTCGCCGATTGATTTTACTTTTTGTGTAAGCTGATCTTCCAGCGGCTGCAGGGCTGCGGTCAGCTCTTGCAGGGACACGGTGGCCGTTCCAATTTTCCCGACGACGATGCCGGCTGCCACGTTGGCCAGGGTGGCGGCGTCCGGTAAAGAATTGCCGGCGGCCAGGGCAAGGCCGGTCACAGCCACAACCGTATCACCCGCACCGGATACATCAAAAACCTGGCGGGCTTTTGATTGGATAATGGTCGGCTGGCCGGGGCCTGCAAACAACGCCATGCCCTCTTTGCCGCAGGTGATCAACAGGTTGCGGGCTTTTGTTTTCTCAAAGATCACAGCAGCGGCCTGGCGGAGCGTGGCTTCATCGACAATCTCGATACCAGCTGCCAGGCCTGCTTCCTTCTTGTTCGGGGTGATCAGGAAGGCCCCCCTGTATTTTTCGAAATTCAACCCCTTGGGGTCTACGACGGCCGGTATGCCGTTTTGGTCGGCCTGGTTTATGATGGTGTCCAGCAGGTCTGCGGTCAGCAGTCCTTTTCCATAATCCGATATCAGCACGGCATCCACAGCGGGAATCACTTTTCCGATGTAAGCTGCGATGGCCTGGCGGGTTCCACCGGCAATCTCCCGCCGATTTTCCCGGTCGATCCGCAGGACATGCTGGCTACCCGCGATGATCCTGGTTTTGCGGGTTGTCGGCCGCCGGGGGTCCTGGATGACACCCCCGGCATCAACTTCCAGGGACCGGAATTTTTCCGCCATGAGGGTCCCGCCGGCGTCTGCACCTGTGACGCCGGCCACCAAAACCCCGGCGTTCAGGGAGACAAGGTTGTTGACCACATTGCCGCTGCCGCCCAAAGTGTAGTCTTCCCGGGTCACTGACACTACCTGGACAGGTGCTTCCGGCGATATGCGGTCCACGCTGCCCCACACGTATTCATCAATCATCAGGTCGCCGACAACCAGGAGCTTGCAGTTGTTAAATTTTTCCGGATCCATAGGCTTTGTTTCCCGTTCCTCATCAAGAGTTTGGCTATTTGGGTCGTTGGGGTTGTTTTCCGAGGATCTTAAAGAGGTGAAAACACTGTTCTGGGCTCAACGGTGCCGTGTCTGGACAAGCCTAACTTTCCGATACCAGATCCATTATAAATGTCGGCGGTCGAACCACTTTCCCCTCCCGGTTCATAAAGGCATGTTTGGAAAACCCCCTGGCCAGAACCGTATTTTCCTGCTCCTTAAAAAGCCGGTAGTTAAACTTCATGCCGCCGCGAACAGTCCGGTCCAGGGTTGTTTCAATCACTAAAAGGTCATCATAGTGAATCGGGGCCAGATACTTGCAGCCAACCTCGGACAGCGGCAGAAAGATGCCTCGCTTTTCGATATCCCGGTACGCCAGGCCCAGTGATCTGAACATTTCAGAGCGGCCGATTTCAAACCAGCGAAAATAGTTGGCGTGATAAGCGATGCCCATGTTGTCAGTATCGCCGTAAATGACCCGGATGGTCGCTTCGAAACTTTTCAATTGAATCCCTTACACTTTTCTAAATCCGTAAAAGGTCATCAAATCCGTCACTCCGGCGAACGCCGGAGTCTATAATTATCTGACAAAACAGGATTCCGGCTTTCGCCGGAATGGCGCCATAAGGAACTTTCTGACTTTTTACGGCACCTTTGAACCCGCAGCCCCTTGCCCCTGCCCTAAATCAACAGCTCCAAAACTTCTTTGATTTCTTCATAACCCTTGGTAACCGGCAGGCCCGGGAATTCTGATACCACGTTTTCCGGTGGGCGAAACAGGATGCCATGATCGGCGGCCTGCAGCATGCTGATGTCATTGTAGGAGTCGCCCATGGCGATGACTTCATAGTTGAGCTGCTGCAGGGCCAGGGTTGTTTTTTTCTTCCCGTCTGTCTGGCGAAGATTGTAACCGGTTACGGTCAGGTCCGGATCTACTTCGAGGGTGTTGCAGAAAAGGGTCGGCCAGCCGAGTTTCTTCATCAGGGGGCCTGCAAACTGTTCAAACGTATCGGACACAACGATCACCGGGACCCGCGCGCGCAGCCAGTCGAGAAATGCGACGGCCCCCTCGAGGGGTTCCATGGTTGCAATGACAGTAGTGATATCGCTGAGCTTAAGCTTGTTTTCAGCCAGGATCGACAATCTTTTCTGCATCAGGACATCGTAGTCTGAAATGTCCCTGGTGGTGAGCCGCAATTCTTTGATGCCGGTTTTTTCGGCAACGTTTATCCAGATTTCAGGTACAAACACCCCCTCCAGATCAGAACATAAAATCTTCATTTAGCCTCTCAATCTAATGCGTGTCTGTCCCTGGCGGGTATCAGGCACGGTTGTTTTCATCTTCAATGCGGATGACCATGGGGTCATCCTTAACCACATCCAGGGCCGCCAGTTCGGCCATGGCGTTTTGAACATCCAACTCCTGGGAGTTGTGGGTCAGCATGACAATCGGCACCGCCCCGGCGCTCTGGCGCCCTTTCTGGTGGACCGACTTGATGCTGATGCCGTGGTTACCCAGGGCGCCGGCAATGATCGACAGCACGCCGGGTTTGTCAAGCGCTGCCATCCGCAGGTAGTAGTGGGTGTGGAGATCTTCTATGGGCATCACCGGGATGGTCCGGATGTATTCGGGCTGGTAGGACAATACCGGTATCCGCCGGGCAATACCGGCCATGACATTGCGGGCGATATCCACGATATCCGAGATCACCGCGCTTGCGGTGGGAAGCCGGCCGGCCCCATGCCCGCTGAGCAGGACATCCCCAATGGCATCCCCGGTCACGGTGATAGCGTTGAGGGTGCCGCTGATTTTGGAAAGCTGGTTGTCATCCGGGATCATGGTTGGATGCACCCTGGCTTCCACAGAAGTGTGATTTTTTTTGGCAATGGCCAGCAGCTTGATGCGATAGCCGAACTGGCGGGCAAAATCGATGTCCATGGGGGTGATTTTGGAGATGCCTTCCGTGTAGATATCGGCCAGGTTTATCTCCATACCGAAGGCCAGGGCGGTAATGATGGCCAGTTTGTGGGCCGCATCAAGGCCCTCCACATCCAGGGTGGGGTCTGCCTCGGCGTAGCCCTTGGCCTGGGCTTCAGCGAGCACATCTTTAAAATCGCCGCCTTCATCCGTGATCCGCGAAAGAATGTAGTTACAGGTCCCGTTAAGGATCCCGGTCATGGAATGAATGTTGTTTCCGACCAGGGCTTCGCGCAGGGTCTTGATGATGGGCATGCAGCCGCCGACACTGGCTTCATAGGCCAGGTCTACGTTGGCCGCGCGGGCTTTTTCAACCAGGGCGTTGCCGTCGGAAGCCATGAGGGCCTTGTTGGCGGTGACCACATGTTTGCCGTTTGCCATGGCTTTGAGGATCAGCTCTTTGGCGATCCCTTTTCCACCGATCATCTCGACGATGATATCGATTTCGGGGTCATCCACCACCGTGAACGCATCCCCCACAAACACACCTTCATCAAACTTGATGCCCCGGTCTGTTGTGGTATCGACGTCGGCCACAGTCTTTAAATGCAGATCCGCGCCGAGCCGGGATTGAATCAACTGCTTGTTTTCCAACAGGAGTTTCGCAACTCCGACACCCACCGTGCCGCAGCCGAGCAGGCCGACAGAAATTTTCTTCATTACATTACCTTTCGTATGCCCCTGATTCCCTGGTTAATTCGCATATTGTTTTCAATAAGGGCGAAGCGGACGTATTCATCGCCGTATTCACCGAACCCCAGCCCGGGTGCCACGGCGATCTGGGCTTCCTTGATCAGGAACTTTGAAAATTCCACCGAGCCCATGTGCATGTACTGGTCAGGAATTTTGGCCCATACGAACATGGTGCCCTTGGGGCTGGGAACCTCCCACCCGGCCCGGTTTAATCCAGTGATCAGGGTGTCCCGCCGTTCACGGTAGGTGTTGTTGATTTCCTGGACGCACTGCTGGTCGCTTTCCAGGGCGATGATGGACGCGATCTGGATGGGTTGAAATATCCCGTAGTCCAGGTAACTTTTTATCCGTCTGAGTGCGGCGATGATTTCCGGGTTGCCCACACAATAACCAACCCGCCACCCGGCCATGGAATAGCTTTTAGACATGGAGAAAAACTCCACCCCTACATCCTTAGCACCCTTGGCCTGTAGGAAACTGGGGGCTTTATAGCCGTCAAAGGTCAGATCCGCGTAAGCGAAATCGTGGATGATCATGATGTTGTGCTCTTTGGCCCAGTCCACGATTTTTTCAAAAAATTCAAGATCCACCACCTCCGTGGTCGGATTGTGGGGATAGCTCAAAATCAGGACCTTTGGTTTGGGCCAGGTCTGGCGGGTGGCCTGCATCAGGTTGTCGAAAAAGTCAATCCCCGGACCGGCCGGTATGCCCCGGACATCGCCCCCGGCGATAATGGCCGAGAAGGGATGGATCGGGTAGGTCGGGGTGGGGGAGAAGATCACATCCCCGGGACGAATGGTCACCAGGATAAGGTGCGACATGCCCTCTTTGACACCGATGGTCACGATGGACTCCGTGTCGGGGTCGATATCCACATCGAAGCGCCGCTTGTACCAGTTCGATATGGCCACCCGCAGGCGGGTGATGCCCATGGAGGCTGAATACCTGTGGTTGTGGGGTTTCTGGGCCGCTGCAGTCATTTTGTCCACAATGTGCTGGGGAGTTCCGATATCGGGATTGCCCATGCCCAGGTCAATGATGTCCTCGCCCGCCCGACGTGCCTCCATCTTGATCTTGTTTACAGTTGAAAAAACATAAGGCGGCAGCCTGTCGAGTCTGGCGAATTTTTCCATTGTGGCACCTCGGGGGTTAAGATTCAGGCCGATTCTATCACGCTATAGAATCGGCCGTGTGTAAATGTATCCACAGGACAATATTTGAGATGGCTTCTAATTACAATACATTGCAGGTGATGTCAAAAATTTGTTTTGACTTTTAACCGGTTTCAGAATACTTTTTTTTACCCGGAGAGCACTTCTCCGGTTTGTTGTTTAAGCAGTGCCCGATACCAAAATACGCAAAGACCTTTGAAAAATTACCGCAATTCTCAAGCATCAAGGCCGATCAATTGGGAACCGGAGATGTACAGCGTTGGTCAGGGATGTTATCACCGACCACATCTGATACGAGAATTGACGGCGGTTTTCAAGGGGTTCCAGGAGTGAAAGATGCCAAAACCACTTACATACGCTGATGCCGGTGTCGATATCGACAAGGCCAACAGCCTGGTTGATACCATTAAGAAAATAGCCGCCCAGACCCGCCGGCCGGGGGTGATGGGTGATATCGGTGGGTTCGGGGGGCTTTTTTCACTGAACACAGAGAACATTGAGCGCCCGGTGCTGGTCAGTTCCACCGATGGTGTCGGCACCAAATTGAAAATAGCCTTTGAACTGGACAAGCACGATACCATCGGGATCGACCTGGTGGCCATGTGCGTGAACGACATCGTGGTCCAGGGGGCGAAACCCTTGTTTTTCCTGGATTACCTCTCCATGGGCCAACTCAAAACCGGGACTGTGGAAGCGATTATAAAAGGGGTTGGCGATGGCTGCCAGCAGGCCCAGTGTGCCCTCATTGGCGGGGAAACTGCTGAGATGCCCGGATTTTACGACGAGAACGAATATGATCTGGCCGGGTTTTCGGTGGGGGTTGTGGATGACAGCAAGATCGTGGACGGGTCTGAAATCAAGCCGGGCTGCCAGTTGATAGGCATTGCCTCCAGTGGTATCCACAGCAACGGGTTCTCCCTGGTGCGCAAGATCTGCTTTGATCGTATGAAGCTCAAGGTGACGGACCACGTCACCGACCTCGGCCGGACCCTGGGGGAAGAGCTTTTAACCCCGACCCGTATTTATGCCCGGCCCTTGATGAACCTCCTGCGGGATTTTCCAGTTTCCGGCATTGCTCACATTACCGGCGGGGGGATCCCGGACAACATCATTCGGGTGGTGCCTGACCGGTGCAAAGTCAGGCTCCGCAAGGGAAGTTGGGAGATACCGCCCGTGTTCGATTTCCTGCAGCAGGCCGGCAATGTCGAGACGTATGAGATGCTGCGGACTTTTAATTGCGGTATCGGCATGATCATAGTTGTGCCTGTGGAAACCGCCGATGACGTGTTGCAGCGCCTGGGCGGCCTGGAGGAGAAAGCCTTTATCATCGGTGACATCGTCGAGCGTAAAGACAGCCTTGAACCCATTGAATGGCTCAATGAAGATGAAAGCTGCTAAGACCGTATTTACAAACCTGCTGCGCTGGATCGGCAAAGGGGCGGCGCGGGCTCCGGTCTGCAAAACCTGAGGGCCGGGCCCTGGCGGCGCCGGTGGGGCGCCGAAAAAGTGATCTTTTCCAACATCGTTGGAATAGTGGATTCCCGGATTCAAGGGGTCAAGGGTTCAAGTGTATTGCTTGAGGACCTTTGGCCCTCAGCCTTTTGGGCTGGCCGGTCGCTTTTGGACCCTCGGCCCCTGGACCCCTTGAACCCTTAAAAGCACCCATGAAAATACTTGGCATAGAATCATCTTGTGATGAAACGGCGGCGGCGGTGGTCTCAGATGGGACCCGGATCCTCTCATCCGTGGTCGCATCTCAGATAGACGTACACAAGCCCTATGGTGGGGTCGTGCCGGAACTGGCGTCCCGCAAACACATCGAGGCGATTGTCCCGGTGGTTGGCCAGGCCCTTGCAAATGCAGGGATTACAGCCGAAGCCGTGGATGCAGTGGCCGTCACCCGGGGGCCCGGCCTGGTGGGCGCCCTGCTGGTGGGGTTTACCTTCGCCAAGGCATGGGCCTTTGCCCGGGACCTGCCCTGGATCGGGGTGAACCATCTCGAAGGGCATATCAATTCAGTTTTTCTTACCCCGACACCCCCCGCTTTCCCCTTTGTGGCCCTGCTGGTTTCCGGGGGGCACACCAGTGTGTACCATGTTACCGGCCACACCGGCGTTGAACTTATGGGGCAGACCCGCGACGATGCAGCCGGGGAGGCGTTTGACAAGGTGGCCAAAATGCTGGGTCTCGGGTACCCCGGCGGCGGCATTGTCAGCGAACTGTCCCGGCAGGGAAACCCGGCGGCAATTAAGTTTCCCCGGTCTTACCTGGACAAGGCCGCCTTTGACTTCAGCTTCAGCGGTTTAAAATCCGCTGTCCGCCGCTACATCGAAACCCACCCGGACGATTACCGCAAGCGGACACCGGACATTACCGCAGGATTTCAGGAAGCGGTGGTGGATGTGCTGGCCTTCAAACTGATCAACGCGGCCCTGGTCAAGGGATGCCGCAGTGTTGCGGTGGTGGGCGGTGTGGCCGCCAACAGCAGGCTCAGGGAAAAGGTCACCGCCGATGCGGTCCAACACGATCTGGCGGTTCATATCCCGCCCATCGAGCTTTGCGGTGACAACGCCGCCATGATTGCCGCGGTGGGTTATCATTACCTCAAGGAAGGCAAGCGCTCTTCACTGGGGGATGATGTGTTTTCCACAACCCGCATGGGCGTCTGAGGCCTCAGTCTGTTTGGGGGGCCGTTGGATAACCCTTGGCAGGTAACTTGCTCCGCTCGCACCCAGGCCTACTACAACAAGCCCCCAAGTTGATCAAAAGTCCTACTCCTTAGAGGCTGTGTCAGAATGCCCAATTTGTTCTCAGGTATAGGAAAGCGTAAATTTTAACCGGATGAATACCTTTTGATGAAAGCCGAAAGGCCTCGTGAAATATCCGGGCTAAAGCACTTTCAACTTTCTACTGTTGATCCCATTTTTGTTCTGTCTTGAGCTTTTCAATAATGGGATCAGCCAGTTTGTCTAATTCGAGTTTGTCCACCTTGGTGCTCCGGGTCAGGGGAAATTCTTTATCGGCCGGCCAGATTTCAACATGCAGCGGCCGCTTGTAAGACGCGATATTTTTGCAGTGGGCCATGACTGCCTCTGCGTCCAGGGATATCTCTTTTTCCGGCCTTACAAAGGCGAAGATGGCCTCATCAAAGACGGCGTGCGGTTTTCCGATGACTTCCGCCATCTCTACACCGGGCAAACGCGCGAGGTGCTCTTCCACTTCACCCGGGAAAACATTGTAGCCCTTCTGTTTGATCATGAACTTACGGCGGCCGGACAGGTAGAGGGCGCGGTAGGTGCCCCGGTCTTTGAAACAGCCGAGATCACCGGTGTAGAGCAGACCCTCTTTTGAAATGGTTTTGGCAGTGGCTTCCGGCTGGTTGTAGTAGCCGGGGAATACGATGGGCGGGTGGTAGCAGATTTCGCCGACTTCGCCATCGGGAAGTTCTTCGCCGGCACTGCCGTCCGAATTCATGGGCTTGCGCACCGATACCGGAGCCAGGTCTGAAAACGCCCGGCCGACCTGGCCGGCCATCTCTTCGATGGGGATGTCCGGTGGGGTGAACGTTGCGAAACCGGCGTTCTCCGTCATACCCAGGCCGGTACCGAAGCGCGGGGCCATCCGGGCAAGCTTTTCCAGGAACACGGTGTCCACCGCAGAACCGGCATAGGCCACGAATTTCAGGCTGGAGAGATCATAGGATTTGTATTCAGGGTGGTTCCAGAGCATCCGGAACTGGGTCGGGATCTGGCCCAGGGCCTCTACATCGTGTTTCTGAATGGCCTCTAAGGTCATCTGGACATCGAAGATGCGCAGCAGGATGGTCGTGCCGCCTACAAACATGGTGGTCATGAAGGTCTCCGTGACGCAGCCCACGTGGCTCGGCGGCAGGTTAACCAGCACCACGCCCCTGTCGTCCACGTCCATGCCCATCCCCCGGGCAAGGATCTCATTCTGGACGATGATATTCTCATGGCACAAGAGGGCCGGTTTGGGATCACCGGTGGTGCCCGTGGTGTAGATAATCAGGGCCGGTGTCTTGGTGTCGACCGTCCGGGCGGCCTTTTTTAGTCCCCCGGTGAGCATATCTTTAAGCTTAAGAAATACCAGCCCGCTCTTTTTGAGCAGGTCGGTGATGGCCATAGCCCCCTCCAGGACCTCCCCGGGGGCTGGATTGGCTGTAAATTGTACCAGGTGCCTGATGCCGGGGCAGTTGTCGCGCACAGCCGCACCGGCCGTCCTGAAATCCCTCACCGGGGTGTTGCCTAAAAAGAAGAAGGCCGCGGGGTCGATCTTGCCGACATCCCGGACCACCTCAACGTCCTGGAGGCGAACGTCCAGCGGCGCAATGATGGCGCCGATCTTAAAACAGGCATACATCAGGATCATGTGCTCGGGCACCAGGACCAGTTGGGTGGCGACCCGGTCACCCCGGTTAATGCCCATGGCCAGGAGTTTCAAGGCGAAGATATCCACCAGGGACGCGAATTCCTTGTAGGTGATGGTCTTGTCGTCTTCGTGTTGGATCATGGCCGGTTTGTCAGGTCGACTCCGGGCCCATTTTTCAATATAATCGTTTACCAGCGGCAATCTGGAATCTGTCATTTTGAGTTCCTCTCTATGAGTACGTAGCCATCAGTGAGTGCCTTGCGGCCTTCGTTGTTGCGGACTTCAAAAAAGACCGCCTGGCCTTCAGGGGTTTGTTGGCGCCCCAGCAGGTTTATTTCTATGCGTGTTCCGGGCCGGATCATCCCGCTAAAGCGGCCGCCCAGGGTTTTGATGCGGGCCGGATTTTGATCGGCTTCCCGGTTGACAATCTCGCGCAGGCAGAAAGCCAATGAGGCTGTTCCCTGGAGGATGATTCCCGGCAGTCCGACGTCACCGGCAAATTTAGGTGATGTGTGGATAGGAAAGAAAATGTTCGCGCAACCGTCATAGATATACGGCCGCAGGGGATCAATGTCGATGGTCGCTGTCCAGGTCGGGCCGGACGCGTTGGCCGGTTCGGGAAGTGCCGGCAATGTCTCCACACCTCTCCCATCACCCGCGCATGTCACCCCCCGGAGCAGGGCGCCGCAGTATTCGGTGAAAACCGGCTGCCCGTTGCTGACGGCGGTATAGCGCAGCACCACCCGCGTGCCGGCGCGGTGCGGTTCGATGGCGGCGATGGCTCCCTTGATCGTCAGGTCCATGCCCGGCACCAGGGGCCGGTGGTAGGTGATCACTTCGGTGTGATGGACCATGGTGAGCAGTACATCCAGGGGGAAGTCGTTCGCTTCAATAAATTCCCAAATTTTAGCGGTGATCTGCCAGGTAATGGCTACCGGGTGAAGCGGGTGGGCCCCCAGGCCGCCCGGGCGCTGGTCGTCAAAATAGCGGGGATTG
Source organism: uncultured Desulfobacterales bacterium (assembly GCA_964636125.1). Taxonomy (GTDB): domain Bacteria; phylum Desulfobacterota; class Desulfobacteria; order Desulfobacterales; family CAJINA01; genus CAJINA01. The sequence continues at coordinate 34,926 of CAZWPX010000025.1, forward strand.
TTATCATTGATCGCCGCCGCGTAGTTCATGGTATCCCGGGCATCCGCCCGGGTTTGGAACGGTTTGAGGGTGGTGCCGACAAAACGATCGCTGATTTGCATGTTTAAACCTTGCAGTTAGGTGGTCAGGTTGAAGGCTGAAGGTAATAGCTTGACGGCTGCCAGGATTATCGCCCCACAGTCTTGGATTACACCTTTGCCAGCCATTCGTTTTTTTGAGATAGATTCAAGACAGGTTTTACTTCAGTCTTCAGCCTTCAGACTAAGTTCCTGAATTATTATCAAGATATTGCTGTTTGAAACGCATGATCCTGTCCATGGATCGGCGGCCGCTATCCTGATGTTCACTGCTCTTTTCCAGCCAGGCCAGGGTCCGGGTAAAGGCCTGTTCCTGGGAGGGACCTTTGTGACAGATCAACGTGATATCGATGTCTGCCTCCAGGATGTGATCCATGGCCGTGTCTATGTCAAAGTGATTGCTGACGGCGCCCATGTCAAGGTCATCGGTGAGCACCAGGCCGTCATAGCCCATCTGTTCGCGCAGGAGATTGCGGGCGATCTTGCCGGAAAGGCTGGCAGGCCAGACACTATCCAGGGCGCTGTAGAGAATGTGTGCCAGCATGATGCCGGCCACCCGGTTTTCAATGGCGGCGTTAAACGGCGCTATATCGATGGCCAGTTTGTCAATGTCGGCATCCAGGATCGGCTGGTCGATATGGGAGTCTATGGTCGTACGCCCGATGCCTGGAAAATGCTTGGCAATGGCCATCACACGGCCAGCCTGCAGGCCTTTGATGACCTCTGTCCCGATCCGGGCGACCACATCCGGGTCGTGGCTGAAAGCCCGTTTAACCATTACGCAGTCGATGTCCGGGTCAACGACATCCATCACCGGGGCCATGTTCATGTTGATGCCGACAGCCCTCAGTTCGCGCGCAGTTATCCGGGAAAAATTATCGGCCTCGGCCGTATTCTTTAAGGGCGGCGTCCCGGGAAACTGTGTGAAAGGCTCTCCCAGCCGGGCTACCTGGCCGCCCTCCTGGTCAATGGCGATAAAAAGCGGCGGCTGCCCGCAGGCGGCGGCGCAGGCCTGGGCATCGCCGCAGAGGGCCCCGATCTGATCGGGTGTTTCGACATTGCGTGCGAACAGGATCAGCCCGCCGACTTTCAGGGTGCGGATGAGGTATTCGAGATCTCCATCCAGGGCGGTGCCGTCGAAGCCCACCATCAGTCTCTGGCCGGCGAGCTGTTCAGTGTCAAATGTTGCAGGGTCGTGCATATTAGTTCCAGGGTTCAAGGGTCTGTTGAACATCCAACATTGAACATTGAGCTGTGGTACGCCTACGGCGGCTTTTTGTTTTTAGGTCTATTCTTCCATACAATAGTGAAGCGCAGTGCTTCCTTCTTCGATGTTCAAAGTTAAATATTCGTATATTACCGGGCTAAATTATTTTTTTAATGCAACAAGCTCACTGCTGTTTGCTGGCCGGATCAGCCCCCTCCCTCAGTCCCTCCCGCGAGGGGAGGGAAGCCCTTTCCGACCTCTGATCTCTGTCATCTGCTCTCTGTGCTTTGTACCTCACCGTCTGCGCAACTGGTATTTACGTACCGCCTTGTTGTGATCCTTTATATTCGTGGAAAACTGGTGGGTCGAATCTTTCTTGCTCACGAAAAAAAGGTACTTGGTGTCCGCCGGGTAAAGGGCGGCCTCCAGGGATTTGGCACCCGGATTGGCTATGGGGCCGGGCGGCAGGCCCCGGATGACATAGGTGTTGTAAGGGGTCGTGGTGGCCAGGTCTTTGCGCGTCAGGTTACCGTTGAAATTGGGGATGCCGTATATGACGGTGGGGTCGGTCTCCAGGCGCATCTTGCGTTTGAGGCGGTTGTGGAAAACCGAGGCAATCAGCGGCCGTTCGAAGGCTGCCCCGGTCTCTTTTTCGATGATTGAGGCCAGGGTGACAATCGCATGGACGCTCAGTTTCAGTTCGGCAGCCCGTTTTTTCCATGCGGGTGTGAAAACGGTATCAAAGCGCTGGGTCATGGCCCGGGCGATTTCCAGGGCCGTAACGCTTCCCGGGAAAAAATAGGTGTCAGGATAGAGGTAACCTTCCAGGTTCCGCGCGGTAAGACCCAGTGCGGCCATGAGCGCGGGGTCTGCCGCGGCCTTTGAAAAATCCGCGGAACTGCACAGCCTGACCCCGGCGACGACATCTGCGATCTGTGCCAGGGTGTATCCTTCCGGGATGGTCAGCCGGTGCAGCCGGACTTTACCGCTGACCAGTTTTTGCAGGATTTGCAGGGGCGACATGGCCGCGGACAATGTGTATTCCCCGGCCCGTATCTTCTTGTCATAGCCCTTATACCGGGCGATGAACTTAAACTTGTCCGGGTGTTTGCACAGGCCCCGGGTGTATAGTTTGTGTGTCACGGCGCCAAAGCCTTCCCCCGGGGCGATTTTGAACGTGACGCTGCCCGCGTCGGGGTCGGCCGGCTGGCCGGCGTAGTGCACGAGATCCCGGTAAAACCAGCCGGCCGCGGCCAGGACCGCCAGGGTGACAAGGGCAAGTATGAGGGCTGTTTTTTTCAATATGGGTTTTACCTGAATAGGTGGTGTTGTCATACTTAACCAAAAAATGTGAAACGCTCACTTTAGGTTTAAGTTGTTCGGCGTTGACTCTTTCGGATTATAATTCAAAAGGTGGACGGCGGCAACCCTGCAGGTTGAGAAAAAAACGATTTCCTGTTATGCTGAACCTCAAAACTGTACCTCCCATCAACGATATCGACTCTTTTAAGCGGTTTTTTTCAGCAGCTGAATTAGTTTCACTTGACATTCAAATTCAAAGCCCCTAAGAGGCGCGTCTAAGGCAACACACAAGCGGTTGCGAACTGTTCAAGATGGCTTCTAATGCCGATTATTAATTTGAGAGGAAACCCATATGGCCAAGCCGAAACTGAAAAAGCACATAATATACCGGGACTGGTGTAAAGGGTGCGGGATTTGCGTGGAACTCTGCCCCAAACAGGTTCTGGAGCTTGATGACAAGGACAAGGTGTTTGCGGCAAGAGCAGATGACTGCATTGCCTGTAAACTGTGTGAGATCCGCTGCCCGGATCTGGCCATTGAAATCGAAACGGAATAGGTCTCAAATATGAGCAAGCAAATAAAATTCGTCCAGGGAAACGAGGCGTGCATGGAAGCGGCCCTGTATGCGGGCCTTAATTTTTTCGCGGGCTATCCCATTACACCCTCCAGTGAAATTGCAGAACTGCTGGCAGTGCGGTTGCCGGCAGCCGGCGGCAAGTTTATTCAGATGGAAGACGAAATATCCTCCATCTGCGCCATCATCGGCGCCTCCCTAACCGGAAACAAGGCCATGACGGCCACCAGCGGCCCCGGATTTTCTCTTATGCAAGAGGGCCTCGGCTATGCCATCATGGCTGAGATTCCCTGTGTGATCGTCAACGTCATGCGCGGCGGACCTTCCACCGGAATTCCCACCCACGGCAGCCAGGGCGACGTTTACCAGGCCCGCTGGGGAACGCATGGGGATCACTCCATCATTGCCTTGACGGCCTCCAACCACCAGGATGTTTTCGCGATGACCGTGGAAGCCTTCAACCTGGCAGAAACGTTCCGCACCCCGGTTATCCTGCTGCTGGATGAGACCGTGGGACATATGCGCGAAAAACTGGAGATTCCCGACCACGGGGAGCTGCCGCTGGTGCAAAGGCTGCGCACCTCGGTTTCCAGCGGGGTCGATTATCATCCCTATCTGCCCAGGGAGGACGGCCGCCTGCCCATGTCGGATTTCGGTGACGTGCATCGCTATAATGTGACCGGCCTTTACCATGACATGTGGGGTTTTCCTTCTTCCGACCCCCGGATCGTTCACGGCCTGATCAGGCACCTGGTAGACAAACTGGAAAACCGGGCCACTGAACTGGCGCGTTACAAGGAATTTTACCTGGACGATGCGGAACGGATTCTGGTCAGCTACGGGTCCTCTGCCCGCAGTGCCCTGCACATTGTAAAAAACAGGCGTAAACGCGGTGAAAAGCTCGGCCTGCTGGAACTGCAGACCCTCTGGCCGTTTCCGGCGGAAATCGTCAGGGAAAAGTGCGCCGATGCCAAAGCGGTGATCGTTGTCGAGATGAACGTGGGCCAGGTTCTCCACGAGGTCAAAGCGGCAGTGGATAATCCCGAAAAAGTTTTCCTGGCCAACCGCATAGACGGGGTCTTTATCACCCCCACCGACATTCACAACATTCTGCGCCTGATTCAGGGAAAAGGAGTTTAGGAAATGGCCATCAAAGATTACATCAGGCAGCGGTTTTTCCCGCATATGTGGTGCCCCGGCTGCGGGCACGGGACGGTTTTAAACAGCATGCTGCGGTCCGTTGAAAGCCTGGGCATGAGCAAAAACGAGATTGTCATGGTATCCGGTATCGGGTGCAGTGCACGCATCTCGGGTTACGTCGATTTTCACAGTCTGCACACCCTGCATGGAAGGGCCCTGGCTTTTGCTACCGGTGTCAAACTCAGCAAGCCGGAGCTCAATGTGATCGTGCCCATGGGGGACGGCGACGCCCTGGCCATCGGCGGCAATCACTTTATCCACGCGGCCCGGCGGAATATAGACATCACCGCACTGGTGCTCAACAACCGGATCTACGGTATGACCGGGGGGCAGTTTTCACCTCTTTCCGGCATAGGGACCATGGCTTCGACGGCGCCTTACGCCAGTATTGACCGGGAGTTCGATGTGGTCGAAATGGCCCGGGCGGCCGGGGCGACCTTTGTGGCCCGGTCCACCACCTATCACGCCAAACAGACCACGGACCTCATCAAACAGGCCATCTTACACGAAGGCTTTTCGGTTGTGGAGATCCTGTCCCAGTGCCCGACCCATTACGGGCGCAAGAACAAGAAGGGCGATGCCGTGGAAATGATCAAAGGTTACAAAGAAAACACAACACCGCGGGGGTCGAAGGCAAAAAAAGAAAATCCCGATCTCATAGAAAGAGGGATTTTCGTTCAGGAAGAGCTGCCCGAATACTGCAGTGAATATGACAAAATTATCGCGAGGGCGCAGAAGGGGTAGACACCATGGAAAGATGCAGAATGGTATTTTCAGGATCCGGTGGCCAGGGGGTCATCACAGCGGCTGTCATCTTGGCCGAGGCCGCCGTTATTGTAGAAGGTCTCAATGCCACCCAGTCACAGAGTTACGGCGCGGCTGCCCGGGGCGGCAGCACCCGCACCGACATCATTGTCTCGGATGCCGTGATTCACTATCCCAAGGTGATTCAGCCGAACGTCCTGGTCTGCCTCACCCAGGAGTCCTACGGGCAGTATTCGGGGATTATTCGCCCCGGCGGCCTGCTGCTTTTGGACAACCGTTTTGTCCAGACCGAAAAGAAGGTGGATGCCCGGCAGATTGAACTGCCCATGTATAAGACCGTCATGGACAAGATAGGAAAGCCGATTGTCTTTAACATCTGCATGCTGGGGGCCCTGATCAAAATCACCGGCCTGGTGCAGCCGGAGTCCATCATGACCATTCTGGAAAAACGGATTCCGGCCGGTTTTATTGATATGAACCGTCAGGCGCTTGAGCTGGGCATGGAGTTGGGTGCCGATTACGTCGGCTGATAACTTTTGCTTGCGGGGGTAGGGCGCATGCGCTACAGTTGCCCGGCCAAATGGATTAGACTCAAGCTGGAGAGTATTCGACACAAACACACACCACATCGCTAGGGGCGCGGAGAAGAAACGGCATCAAAAGGATTTTTTGATGCGGTTTCTACGCTGAGAGGATTATCCCAACCCTTGGAACCTGAACCGGGTAATGCCGGCGCAGGGAAGCGGTACGGAATCACAGGCAAATTTCGGTTATAATTTCCTGGTTTTTCAACGCCGCTTCCGGCCATGGGAGCGGCGTTTAAGTTTGTGCCCATCCAGAAAGGGCATCTATTGGCCCAGAGCAGCGTTTTCGCTCTTTTGAATTCCTCGGAATAGCGTGCTATGCACCACGATAGGCACTTGCCGCGCGACGCCTGTGGTTTCAAAATCGCTCAAGCCTTGCTCTGAACCAAAATCTACCCTTTCTGGACGGACACTTTTTAAAGATCAGTTGTTTTATATTGAAAAGGATAGGGACATGAGTGCAGATTACACCACCCAGATGAACGCGGCCCGTAAAGGGATCGTTACGCCCCAGATGCGGGATGTACTGGCTGTCGAACCGATCTCCGAGCAGGTGCTGCTTGAAAAAGTGGCTGCCGGGAAAATAGCCTTGCCGGCCAATAAAAACCACACCAGCCTGGTGGGCGGTGCCGTGGGCGAAGGCCTGCGTACCAAGATTAACGTTAACCTGGGCGTGTCCGAGGACTGCTGCAACCTGGATATGGAGATGAAGAAAGTCCATAATGCCGTTGCCCTTAAAACAGACGCGATCATGGATCTGAGCACCTTTGGACAGACCCGGGCCTTCCGGAAAAAAGTCGTGGAAGCCTGCCCGGTGATGATCGGTACCGTGCCGGTGTACGACGCAGTGGCCAAATACAAGAAAGATCCCACTGAAATATCCGTGGACGAATTTTTCCAGGTTGTCGAAGAGCACGCCCAGGACGGGGTGGACTTTATGACCATCCATGCGGGCCTGACCCGTGTGGCGGTGGAAAGACTCCGAAAAAATATGCGCCTGACACACGTGGTGAGCCGGGGCGGTTCCGTGCTGCTGGAATGGATGGAAGTCAACGGGAAAGAGAATCCCTTTTATGAGAACTTTGACCGGCTTTTGGATCTGTGCGTGGAATATGACATCACCTTGAGCCTTGGGGACGGGCTGCGGCCCGGCTGCCTCAAGGATGCCACCGACGCCCCCCAGATCCAGGAGTTGATTATCCTCGGGGAGCTCACCAGGGCCTGCTGGGAACGGGATGTTCAGGTGATGATCGAAGGACCCGGGCACGTGCCCTTAAATGAGATTGTCGCCAACATGCAGCTTGAGAAAAAACTCTGCCACGGGGCGCCCTTTTACGTCCTGGGCCCGCTGGTGACCGATGTGGCTCCCGGGTATGACCATATCACCTCGGCCATCGGCGGGGCGATAGCCGCCACCTACGGTGCCGATTTTCTCTGCTATGTAACGCCGGCCGAACATTTACGCCTCCCGGACCTGGACGATATGAAAGAGGGGATCATCGCCTCGCGCATCGCGGCCCACGCGGCCGACATCGCCAAGGGGCTTCCCGGCGCCATGGACTGGGACAATCAGATGAGTGCGGCCCGCAAGAACCTGGACTGGCCGGGGATGCTTGATCTGGCTATGGATCCAGAAAAAGCCCGGGCCTACCGGGAATCTTCCCAACCCCTGGACGAAGAGGTCTGCACCATGTGCGGCGATCTGTGCGCCGTGAAAAGAAGCCGGCGGGTTTTGGAAGGGGTGCAGGCCGGGCAGAAGAAGGGCGAACATTGAACAGCGAACGTCCAACAGCGAACATTGAAGGAAAAGCAAAAGGCAAACCGGTTCTCGCACCGGAGGCTCAGGAAAACTTCCCTTCCCAGGCGGGCGGGATTTGAGGGAGGGGGAACCCTCAAACAAGCAACCTGCAATTTACAAGTAGTAACTGTGGGAGCGGCATCCTGCCGCGAACACCCTTGACTTTGACCTGCTCTCGTGAAGCGGGAAAACACTCGTGGTTCTCTCCGTGCCTCCCCAGCAAAGCTGGACTGTGCATTAGATTTCTTTGGCTTAGGGGCGTGGTGAATATTGATTTTGGCCTTATTGACGCCACCAAACTATGGAAAAGTATCCAGCCGGCATCTATATTCACGTTCCGTTCTGTGTCAAAAAATGCCGCTACTGTGATTTCTACTCGGTTGCGGATCTATCCCTGCGTTCTGAATTTACCGCGGCCCTGATCCGCGAGATTGAACTGGCGCCCGATCCCGGACCGGCGGATTCACTCTATCTTGGCGGCGGGACCCCGGCGGTCCTCACACCGGACCAGGTCGCCCGGCTCATTAATTCTGTTCAGGCGCGGTATACGCTGGGGCCGGAGACTGAAATAACCCTCGAAGCCAACCCCGGAACCCTTGATGCCGAGAACCTTGCCGGCTTTGGCACAGCCGGCGTCAATAGGCTCAACCTGGGCGTCCAGTCTTTTGACAACCACGCCCTTCAATTCCTCGGGCGCATTCACGACCGGGATGATGCTGTCAGGGCCATCGAGGCTGCCCGGGAGGCTGGGTTTGACAACCTGGGGCTGGACCTGATCTACGGCTACCCGGGACAGACCATGGCCGACCTGCGCCGGGATCTTGAAACAGCCGCGGCTTTTGATCCCGAGCATTTATCCTGTTACCTCCTGACCTACGAGGGCGGGACGCCCCTGGACGATGACCGTGCCGCCGGCCGGGTGGTTCCCATGGGCGAAAAACGCACCGCAGAGCTTTTCCAAGCCACCCGGGACCTGCTCGAAGCCCTTGGTTACACCCAATACGAGATATCCAGCTTTGCCAGATCAGCAGTGCTGCAATCCCGTCACAACCGTAAGTATTGGAATTTTGCGCCCTACATCGGGCTGGGGCCGGCCGCGCATTCGTTCCTTGTGCCCAGGCGTTATTGGAACAAGCGGGACTTGGGTGCCTACCTGGCTGACTTGGCAAATGGCCGCCTGCCGGTTGAAGCCGAGGAAGTCCTCACAGGACCCCAACAGATGATTGAGGCAGTCTACCTGGGGCTGCGCCAGGTTCGGGGTATCCCGGTGCATAGGTTCAATCAGCAGTTCGAGGTGGATTTTGCTGGACTTTTCAAACCGGTACTGTCGGATCCGGACCTGAAAAAACTGCTTGTGATGGAGGCCGGGTTCTGCCGCCTGACGCCGGAGGGAATGTTGGTGATGGATGCTGTGGTGGCCCGTTTTGTGGATTTGATTGATTAGCCGAATATTGCACGAAAAGCTTCATGAAATGATCGGGTTCGGTCGCACCTGCGGCAAGAAAAAACCAGGAAAACATTTTTGACGCTTCGCGAAGGGCAGGGCCAAGAACAATATCTCACGCAAAGGCCCACAGAAAATCAAAAACCCACAGGGATACCGCAGAGGGCACAGGAAAGCAGGTGTTGTGGGAGAGGCATCCTGCCGCGAATGGTCCCGTTGTTGACCTGCCCGGCGAAGCCGGAAACCCTGTGCTTTTGATCTTCTTGGCGTCTGGCGCGAGCTCTAAGTCGAAAGCGCCGTAATCAACACCCCCAGGTAAAACCGGGCATGGCTGATGGGGGCCGCCATGTTGGCCCGGTGATTGGCCAGGATGCCGCTCAGGTTGCTGTTGGTGATCAGGAGCGGGTCGATCTCCATGGCATGGTGGCAGGACTCAATGGCATGGTGCAGCACTTCCACGCCGCGCCGGGATTCAAGGGTGTCGTGGAAATCTTCCTCGATAGCCTCAAGAATAGTGTACATGGCGCTGGCCACGCCCTGGGCGTAGAAGAAATAGTCGTCCGCCTGGAAAAAACTTACCTGGGTTCCGTCTTTTTCGGTTACCTTGACCAGATTTTGGTCACAGCTGCCCAGGAGGTCTTCAAAGGCAATGAGCAGCGGTATCAGGTTGTCCGCCCGGGTGTGGAAGGTCGCTTCACCATTCAAAAGGCGCTCCCGGTATTCCCGGAACTCATCCAGCCCGGCTTTGTACTTTGATTCGGGGGAAGGGAACCAGTAGCGGTCCGACCTGATCATAAACCAGTTCATGGCGCTCTGGAGGTTGTTGTCAAAGGAGGCGGTGCTGCCAGTTCTCGAGATCCTTTCGGCCAGGATAACCGCCGACCGCCGGGTTACCTCGAGGACACCCAGCTGAAAGCTGTTGTAGTTGTCCGTAAAATTCAGGATGTCGTTGGGCCGCCAGCCCCAGAAACGCTCGTTAAGTTCATAATCCATGGGCTCAATGACGGCATCGATGAATGCGATTCCTTTGGGGAGGTGCGCCTTTTGAGATGCGGAGTGCTCACTGCCCAACTGCTGCTTGTAGGTGGAGTACTCGGGTGCGTGCTGATCAGCCGGTTTCGGGCTGGCAGCAGAGTGCCGGTCATGCTGGGCTGCCGTCCGGGCGGAAGCCGCGTGCTCCATTTTGGCCAGGCTTTCCTGGGCGACAGCGTACTTCTTCTGGTCAGCAAGCGTATCTTCAACGGCCGGTGCATGGGTGTCTGCGGCCGGTTGTTCCGGGTGCTGCGCAGGTGTGGTTTTTGAAGCGCTGTGCGGGGTACTTTGCGCATGTTCCGGTTTATCGAAAAAGCCCAGGATGGTTACGAAGAGCCACAGGGCCGCCAGGGTAATGGCCACACCCAGGGCCAGCCGTTTGCTGATATACCGCATGAATTGCGATTCATTCATCGCCTGTTTTTCACTATTGATCTGCTCTTCCATAATCCTACTCCAGCGCTGTTGTTTTTACCAGCAAACAAGCCCCGGGTCGGCGCTTGTATTTAAACTTCAATATTGGTGGGGGATATTAAAGCGTGCCTAAAGTGATCTAAAGTTTAAAGTGATCTAAAGTTGCAGTAGCGCCCCCGGCGCTGCCAGATTTAAACCTGCGGATAGCATGCGCCGAAGCGCATTCCTTAACTTTAGACATTTTAGATCACTTTAGTCACTTATAACTTTCCCTTACCTGGATTTTCTCAGTTTGCGAATATCCCCAATCCGGATGGTCACCTTCATAGAATCAAAATACTCGATTAGCGGTATCACATATTTTCGGGAAGCACCAGTCATATCCTTGAACTGCGGCGTGGTAATCTCCTCGTTTTCTTGCAGAAAATCAACCAGCCGGCCTTGCAGTTCGGCCACTGCCCGGCGGTCAAAAAAGAGGTCTTCTTTTATCTTGAGAATATCGCCGCCGTCCACAAGCAGCCCGAGGACATCGCGGGCATCCGCCGGGTCGATGTCATAGGTTTTGCTCAGTTCCTTAAAATAGGGCGGCTGCAGTCCGCTGCTGCGATAAGAGCCCAGGATCTTTTTGCGAACACCGCTTTGGTCGGCTGCCAGGGACACCTTGTGGGTGGTCAGGCGGACCGTTTCTTCTTCTACGACGATGACCTTGTCTTTGGTCAGGTGGTTTATGAGCAGGGTGAACAGTTTCTGGCCCAGGATAGCCGGCAGCTTGGACTTCAGCTCCTCCTTGGGCATCCCGGCTTTCAGGGGATTGGCGCCGTGATAGGTTTCCAGGTGTTCGGTGGTTTCATTGCGGATGTGTTCAAAACTCCCACCGTGGATGTAGATGCGGTTTTCCCTGTCGATCAGCATCATCTCTTTTTTTGTCAGTAATCCCGACAGGACCATTTCAAGTTTCTTGTCAGCCAGGTTGGTCATGAGTTTCAGATCGCCGAAAGTGACGCCCCGGTATCCGGTGGAAGCGGCGTGGAAGGAGATGATGTGTTCCGACTGACCGTCCCGGAGACTGCTCAGCCCGCTGACGATCTCTTCCCGGAAACGTTTGTGTTTGACCGGCACCGGGTTGAGAATCCGGCCGCCGCCGACAGTCCTGACAGGCGAATAGCTGCGGATGACGAAACGATCGTCCCGGACAGTTGCCACCGGCTCATCCAGGCGGATCTGGGCGACGGTTTTTTCACCCGGGGACAGTTCGTCCCGGTCCAGCAGGGCCAGGATGCCCATGACTTCACTGGTGCCGGTGTGAAAACGGACCCGGGCGCGGTTCTTGATGGGTTTTTTATTGCTTTTAAGGTAGTGCAGGGAAACATCCTGCATGTAGCTGGGTTTCAGGACGCCGGGTGTGGAAACAACCTCACCGCGGTTGACGGCGGTTTTATCCAGTCCCTGGAAATTGATGGCCGTGCGCATGCCCGCACCGGCCTGCTCGACGCTCAGGTTGTGTACCTGGACCCCCCGGACCTTGGAGGTGATTCCCGAAGGATAGATTTCAATCATTTCACCCGGGCTGACTCTGCCCGAAACCAGGGTGCCGGTGATCACGGTCCCAAATCCTTTCATGGAAAAGACCCGGTCCACCGGCAGCCGAAACAGGCTCGAAGGTTTGTGTTCGGGGACTTTTTTGCTCAGGTCATCCAGCACCCGGATAAAATCATCGATCCCTTCTCCGGTGACCGATGACACCGGCACAATGGGGGCCTCTTCCAGAAAGGTTCCCATGAGAAAATCACCGACATCCTCGGTCACCATTTCCAGCCATTCTGCATCAACCATATCGGTTTTTGTGAGGGCCACAAACCCGTGCTTAATCCCTAAAAGGGAGCAGATCTCCATGTGTTCACGGGTCTGGGGCATGACCCCTTCGTCTGCGGCGATGACCATCGCCACAATGTCGATGCCCGTGGCCCCGGCCACCATATTTTTAACAAATTTTTCATGGCCGGGCACGTCGACGATGCCGAGATGCTGGCCGCTGGGCAGGTCGATGGAGGCAAACCCGAGTTCAATGGTGATTCCACGCTCGCGTTCTTCCTTGAGCCGGTCGGTGTTTACCCCGGTTACGGCCTTGATAAGGGATGTTTTTCCGTGGTCGATGTGGCCGGCAGTTCCGAGAATAATCTGTTTCAAGGCCTACTCCCCTGGTTTCTTTTTCCGGTTGCGCATATATTCCGTCACGTAGGCCATCCCCACCAGGAAGATCATCAGACCTCCCACGGAAACTGGTGTAATTGCACCAAAAAAGAATCGGGACATGACCACCGCGATCACAAGCCCCAACACCAGGCGGATAACCAGAATATTGAATTTCATTGTTAGAAATACCTTTAATTGATTCGTGAAATAGTGTTTGTACATTGAGCCCATCCCAAAATCCTGGATTTAGGGACGGACACTGCCTAATATTTGCGGCAAGCTTAGCAATCCCCAATTCTGGTTTGCCCGGCCTGCGGTTGGGATCCAATGGCGACACCCCATGATCTCGCCTGCCGGCAACTGCCTGAGGGCCGCTACAGGCTACGAATAATATATATTATAAGGCGGATGGTCAATAGAGACTGATTTAAAACATGTCCGGTGACCAGTAGTTTGTCCGGCACCTGCGGGAATCAGCCTGGACAGCTTAAGTCTAATTACGTGAGCAGTTCCGACTTTTTTATGAAAGCGGTATTAAAAGGCTTGAATCCCGCCAGAGAGTCTGGTACTTATCGAGCTTTCTTATGGTGGGTGTAGCTCAGTTGGTAGAGCCCCTGGTTGTGGCCCAGGTGGTCGTGGGTTCAAGTCCCATCACTCACCCCATAAAAATAGTGCCGGGCCCTGAGGGGCCCGGCTTTATTTTTTGGGTGAACGCTTCGTGTTTATGCTCAGTCGATTGATCCGGGGTACCGAGAGCCTATAGTTGTTTTGCACGATAAAAGGGATTTAAAAACCCGGGAGTTTGAATTTCAAGGTGACTTCTCCGGTGGTTTTATCGACATTCACCATTCGGCCGTCATCCGCGGTGGCTGGCATCTTTTGGCCGGTGGCCATCTCCATAAGACCGCCGATGAACTGCATGCCTGAATTGAGAACAGCCTCGATTTTTTCCGGTGGTTGCGTTGACAAGGGTGCCATTTCAGGTTCTTCATCCGGGATCGTATCCGAATCGGCCTCGGCCAGGCCATTTTGCCCCGAAGCAATGATCTCCTCTTCCCCCGTCAAAGACACCTTTGAAAAGATCCGTCTTCAATTGGATGCCGGCCATTATCTCCTCCTCGATACTGTGCTTAGCGATAAGATTGACGACGGTTATGCACCGGCTCTTCTGACCGATCCGATTTACCCGGCCGATCCGCTGGTTCAGTTTGGCGGGATTCCAGGGAAGTTCGAAATTGACCACACAATCGGCGGCCTGAAGGTTGAGTCCGGTGCCCCCTGCGTCGGTGGAGAGAAACACCTTGCAGTCCGGATTGTGAGTAAATTCATCAATAAGTGCCTGCCGTTTTTTAACCGGGATTTTCCCCGAAAGCTCTACAAAAGGTATGCGGGCATCCGAAAGGTGGCGGGCGATAAGGAAAGTCATGGTGGTCCATTCGCTGAAGATTACCATCTTGCGGCCGCTTTGAACCACCAACTCTGTAATAATGGCTTCCAGCTCCGTAAGTTTTGGCGAAATATGGGTTTCCCGATCAATCAGGTAAGTGGTATCGCACACTTGGCGCATTTTCAGCAGCAACTCCATAATGCGTCTCAAATCAAGCGGCGTGAGATATTTTTTATGCAGCAATGGAGTAGACGTCTTCCAGCTTGTTTTCCAGCGGCGTCCCGGTAAGCACGATAGCCTGTATCGTCTTGCCAAGCCCCATTTCATCCCCGATCAACACTGCCTGCCTGTTGAGGCCGAACCGGATACCTTTTTCCTGGTAGGGAAAGAGGGAAGTTTTCAAATCGGATGGCAGCTTTATCGGTTTGTATGCAAACGCCTGCGCCTGGGTTTGCATCAAATGCCGGTCCAGCTGCACCCGCACGGACGATCGAATCCGTACGCGCTTGTCCATCTTGAACATATCCCCATAGGTGATTTGAAGTATTTGATTCCGTGCCCTTTTCTCACGATCCTCCAATGCGCGTTGCCGGATTTCTTCCGGGGTCAAATACTTGGTATCAGGTTCAGCAGCCGAATCCCCCTCCGACCGAACAGCCCCGCGCCACTGATCCAGAATATCCAATGTGTCCAGCAAGGCGGCCACGGTGTGCTTGCATCCGCTGCCTGGAAAAGGGCAGTCACACACAGTTTTCAGCTCCTTTTCAACCCAGCGGATGAACAGGATAATTAGTAAAAAAGGAAAGGTATTGCCATCAGAAATTAAGGCCTATTGAAAATGGGGACTTTTTACCGGAGGGATAGTAGATAGGACCGGAGATTGACTTTCTTGTTCGCTATTCCAATTTTCGTTCTGATCTTGTGGCGATGGTTTTTTACAGTACTTTTAGTGATATTTAGGATACTTGCGATCTCCTTTGTGCGTTTACCATGCCTGATAAAGTTTGCCACCTTGATTTCAGTTCGTGTGAGGCTAAATTCCTTGGAGGATAGATTCTTGGGAAAAGCAGATGTCAACTCAGTCAAATTCCGGCGGAGGATATCAAGCAGGGTGTTCTGGTTCGCGTTCTGTGTTATGCCCTCTATTTTATCGATATAGGGCAAAACCATCTTTTCTATATTATTGACAAAGTGTTCTTCAAGGTCAGTCTTATCATTTTCCCTCTTTTTAAGAAGGACATTCAACGCTATGTTTAACTCCTCAAGCTTTTGGGCCTTGTTTTTTAATCCCTCCTCCAACCGCTTTCTTTCAGTGATATCATGGACAATGCTGATAGTTCCATCAACCTTGCCGCTTGCATTTCGAACATAATCCCAGTTAATTTGAACATCGACCAACCTGCCATCCTTTGTTCTGTTTTTATTATAATAGACTTCAGGCGATGGCTGATTTTTTATCAAATTTGCATAATAGTTTTTTGTGCGGATTTTATTTTCGTCGTCTGCAATGAGATCCCATATATATTTGCCAATCAATTCTCCATCGGCGTAACCAAGAATTGCATGGTGAGCAGGGTTGCCGAATGTGATTTTTCCCTTCCAGTCGGTTAATTGGATGCCATAAGGCGCTGTGTTAACAAGCGCTCTGAATTTTTGTTCACTTTCCAGTAGCGCCTCCTCGATTCGCTTGCGTTCAGTGATGTCAAATGCAACGACTGTTGCTCCGACAATATTTTCACCCTCATAGAGAAATCTGTTGTGAATGCCTACCCAGATTACACTACCATCTTTCCTTATGATTTCATAATCAACAGTGTCCGGCACACTCGCACCACTCAACACCTTACTTATTCTGTTTAGGAATCTTTTTTGGCTCTCCTCAGACAGCAAATCTATCCCATTCATGGAAAGAAGCTCACCCTTGGTATAACCCGAATATTCACATATAGCGTCATTTGCATCGACAAGTTTACTAGTACGAAAATCCACTTCATAAATTCCAGCCGGGGCAATGTCGAAAATCTGCCGATACCGTTCTTCACTCTCCCGCAGTACTTTCTCCATCCGCTTGTGCTTGGATTCACTTTGCTCTAATTCCTGAATCCGGTCTTCTAATTCTTCATAAGTCGGATTTTCAGCCATTGAAAAATCTCCAATCTCAAGAATATCAATTATTCAGAAAAAAATGAATGAAAAGGATTAAATGAAAGATTATAAATTCTTACAACATAATTGAAACTGACTACATAACTTGCCATGCAAACGATATATCATGTAGCACAAAATCATTGTGATTTAAAAATGTTATAATTCCTTTCATTAGATTAAATCGTTTAAAATCATTTATGACCCGGATTGCTTGTTGAAATAATTCGATGGTAGAAAGTAAATCGTCTGCAATAAAACGTGCTTGTGCAAGAAAATGATATCTGGGAGGAAAGTGGAAAACCATGCGGATTATTGAATCTAAACCGATAAACTGAATCCCATAATGATCGTAATTGAATCAGCCACGACGGTTAGTTTTGGGCCTTCCTCAGGGCCGCCAGGGCTTCATCTTCAACGTCGTAGAGGGTGGCAAATCGGGAAACACCCACCATTTCAAAGATGACCTTAAAATTTTCGGAAAGGCCCAACACAGCCACCCGTTGATCATTTTTTCGTATCGTCGACAGGCAATTGATCAGTTCGGCGATGCCCGGGCCGTCCACAGCGGCATTATCCATAAATTGAAACAATACGGCTGTGTTAGCTTGCTCACGGGCCTGCTGGCAGCATTTGAGCAACTGGTCCCGGTTCTCCCGGCGCAGGGTACCTTCTATCTGAATACGTCCTACTGCCTGATCAAGAGAAAATGAAAGGGTTCCGGTTTCAGGCAAAGGCCGTTGCAACCTTTCACAGGCCCTTTTCAGGGCCGCATCCAGGGCCGACCTTTTAATAGGTTTGTTGATGAAATCGGTCGCGTCCAGATTCAGGGCCCGGACCACCAGGTCCATATCACCATGGCCGGTGATGACAATTACTTCAGTTCGGGGAGCCAGGTGTTTCACCTGTTTGAGCACCTCGAATCCGTCCATTTTGGGCATCTTAAGATCGGTGAAAATGATGTCGGGATGAAATTCCTTTACCAAGTTTAAACCGGAATCGCCGTCTTCGGCTACCAGAACGTCGTAGCCGTAGGCTGTCAGGAAAAGTCGAAACATTGTCAATGTTGCCGGTTCATCGTCAATAACCAGAACTTTTCGAGGAGTCTGATCCACCAAAACGCCACCTTTTTATTGGTTTGTCGATTATTTTTTCTGATCCTACAAGAAATTTACGCACTTGTCACTGGTTCAATTATATCGTCCCCCCATTTAATAACCGTCCCTAAATTGTAACTTTTTTGTAACCTTTTCCTGTTAAGCACGGGCTGAATTATAGAAAATTCACGGAAAAACGGAACGTTGACTTTTGGAAACAAAGGCTTTTAAAGTTAGTAAAGCAAAAAAACCTTGTCCCCCTATCATCATTTGAATAAGCTTATCTATGCGTAATTTGCTGATCATCTGTATCGTGGTTCTGATTCTGGGGGCCTGTGACAATACTGGCAAGGCAAATCTACCCCGGAACCTTGTTTTAGGACTATCCGATGATCGGATCCTGATTGGCTCTTCGCTGGCCCTCAACGGGCATGCCGGCTACCTGGGCACCCAGACGATACACGG
This sequence comes from uncultured Desulfobacterales bacterium, assembly GCA_964636125.1. Lineage (GTDB taxonomy): Bacteria > Desulfobacterota > Desulfobacteria > Desulfobacterales > CAJINA01 > CAJINA01. Next base: position 52,610 of record CAZWPX010000025.1, read on the forward strand.
AGCCCTGGCCTACCTGAACCACGTCAATGCCCAAGGGGGCATTCATGGCCGTCAGATCAAGGTGATAAAGTACGATGACGGCTACGATCCGCCGCGGTGCGTAACCAATACACAAAAACTAATCATCAAAGATAAGGTCTTTGCGCTCTTTTGCTATGTGGGGACCCCTACAACCGTCAAAATTCTACCCCTGATCGAAGAGGCCCGGATTCCTGTTCTGGGAATGTTCACCGGAGCCAACGCGCTCCGGGAACCACTCAACCGCTACTTGATAAATGTGCGAGCGTCTTACTATCAGGAAACCGGCGCGGCGGTAAAACACCTGGTAGAAGAAATGAAGCTGACGAGAATTGCTGTCTTCTACCAGTATGATGCCTACGGATTCGATGGGCTGAAGGGTACCGAGATCGCCCTGCGGTCATATGGTTTGGTGCCGGTGGAAACCGGCACTTATATCCGCGGCACCCAGGATGTGGAAGAAGGGCTGGAGAAAATAACTGCCGCCCAAGCAGAGGCGGTGGTCATGATCGGTACGTATGAGCCCTGCGCGAAGTTCATACGGCTGGCAAAGTCCAAAAACTTCGCACCTGTTTTTTACAATGTTTCATTTGTGGGAGCCGATGAACTGGCGCGGCTTGTGGGTCAGATCGACGCGACCATTATCGTTACCCAGGTTGTACCGCCGCCGGAGGTATATCATACCCAGAAAGACCTCTGGGGGGCTGGGGAATATATAGAACTGCTGAAGAAATACTTCCCTCTGGACCGTCCCAACTTTGTCAGTCTGGAAGGCTATATCAACGCCCGGGTGCTTGTTGAAGGGCTCAAACGGGCTGGAAAAAACCTGGATCGCGAAAAATTTATCAAAGCGATAGAATCGATCCAAGAACTCGACCTGGGCATTGACAACCCCCTCTCTTTCAGCCGCTGGGATCACCAGGGGTTGGAGCGGGTTTACTTTACCCAACTTCAAAATGGTAAGTTCGCATGGCGCAATCACTAGCCGAACGAATACTCAATTCGAGCCTGAAGAATAAAATCTTCTTCTCTACCACGGCTGTCATTTTGCTGATCAGCCTGGCAATAGCACTGTTTACACGCTGGATACTCATATCGACTTTGACATCCGAGCTAAAGCAGCGCGGACTCGGTATCAGCTATAGTATTGCTGAAAGCAGCAGGGTTTACATCCTGACTGAAAGTATTCCCCAGTTAACCAGCCTGATTTTCGACGCCCGGCTGGGGGCACGTAAAAAGCTAGTCGGTTACATCTTCATTCTTGATAAGCAGGACCGAATTTTAGCACATACTTTTATCAGTGCTTACCTTGAAGAAATTACACGGGCCAACCTCATTGATTCCGGGAAAGATCATAGCATCCGGTTATTACGGATGGGCGGCAAAGAAGTATACGATGTTGCCGTACCGGTCAATGAAGGCATTTACCGCATCGGTTCAGTGCATGTGGGGTTAAATAAAAATCATATCGACAAACTCATCGGCAAATTGCGCATCATGTTTTTAGGATTCTTATCGGCGGTGACCATTTTGTTTTTCATTATCAGCCATAGTTTGTCCAAGTACATCACCCAGCCCATTACAGAACTGACCAAAGTGTCCGATGAAATCAGCCGCGGTAACTTTGACATCCAGCTGGAACCGGGACAGGCATTTGAGCTAAACCGTGTCAAAGACGAGGTCCGCCAGCTTTCAAACTCATTCATCAACATGACCAACCGCATCAAAGAGTCCCAAGCCAAGCTTACGGAGTCGGAAAGCAAATACCGTTCTCTTTTCGTCAGCGGGCCCAACCCCATTTTTGTACTAGACCGCAAAAGCCTCGTCATCCTCAGCGCCAACCCCAGCGCGGAAGAAACGTTCGGTTTCAGCCGGGATGAATTGATCGGCAGCCCTTTTACCAGACTGGGGCCCTTTGAGTTAGCCCCGGGGGAATATACCGATGCCCAGGCAGATAATAGTGGCAATGTAAAAACCACCGACTCTAAAGTGCAGTCCCAGAAAAAAGATGGCAAGGCGCTTTATGTAAATGTCCATGCCTGCCCGGCCCGCTACCAGGGTAAGGAAGCGTTAATTGTAGCCACCACTGACATCACCGAAATGGTGGAAAAGGACAGCCAGCTTATCCAGGCCAGCAAAATGACAACTCTCGGCGAAATTTCCGCCGGTATTGCCCACGAGATTAATCAGCCTTTAAATGCCATCAAGATGGGAAGTGAATTCCTGGAGATGATGATTGAAAAAAATGAGCGCATACCGGACCAGGATCTTTTTAACATCGTGGGCGAAGTGAGCTGCCAGGTGGACCGAGCCGTGAACATTATTCGCCGACTGAGAGACTTCGGCCGCAAAGCAGACTTTTCCAAAGAAAAAGTGATGATCAACGATCCGGTAAAAAGCGTTCTGGACATCATCGGACGCCAGCTGCGACTGCAGAATATTGATGTCCGGCTGCAGTTGGGAAAACATCTCCCTCCTATTCTAGCCCACCACAACCGCATTGAACAGGTGGTTTTTAATTTACTCACCAATGCCCGGGATGCCATTAACTTAAATGAGGGTGCCGGGGGTACGAATCCCAAGCGGCAAATCGTCATAAAAAGTTATTCACAGGCGCACAGGGTCATTGTTGTGGTTTCGGATACGGGTATCGGCATCGACCAAACCTTCAAAGAAAGAATTTTTGAAGCCTTCTTCACCACGAAAAAAATGGGGGAAGGCATGGGGCTGGGTCTCTCCATCACCAGCGGAATCGTTGAAGATTATGGGGGCGAGATCCATATCGAAAGTATAAAATTCGAAGGCACGCAGTTTATCCTGAGTTTTCCAGCGGCAGCTTAACATGACAACCGATCCTTCAAAATACAGCCCCCCCAGATTACCGGCAGTGGTTTCACGTCGGCGGCTGATTGAACGCTTGCATGACGACCCCGGCCGGCGCTTGATCCTGGTAATCGGCCAGGCGGCCCAGGGTAAAACCACCCTGGTTGCCGATTTTCTGGCCACTCAGGATGTACCGGTCGCCTGGCTGCACCTGGACCCCGGGGACGGTGACAGTGCTAACTTCTATCACAATTTAATCAGCGCTCTTTCTCACGCCCTGCCTGAAAGCCCCCTTGATAATTACACCGAGCAGGCGCACATCGCTCTGGGCACCTCGGAAGCTTTAGTGCGTTACGAAGCACTGCTTGGATCCATCTGGCAGCGCTTGCCGGACAACATCCACATTGTCCTTGACGGCCTGGAGCAGTTGCCATCCAAGGCGCCGCCCTTGAGTTTAATCCAGCGTATGGTCGATTTGACTGCCGACCGGGGTCGTATCCTCGTGCTCTCCAGACAAATGCCCCGGATTAAACTGCAGCAACAGATAATGCGGCGTACGCTCCTTACACTGGACAATGAGGAATTGGCTTTTACCTCTCAAGAGGTCTCGGCCTATTTTGAAGTGGTTCACGGTTTCAGGCCGGGAAAAAAGTGCGCCGCCAGCATTCATAAGGCTACCGGTGGATGGGCCGGTGGCCTGGTGCTGGTTTCCCAGGCGCTCAACCGGCAACCCAGATCCCAATGGGATTCTTTTCTGATCAAGCAACTGCCAGCCAGCCTGGCTGATGATGCCTGGGGGTATTTCGCTGAAGAAATTTTTGATGCCCTGCCGGAAAATGTTAAGCGTCTGCTGATCAAGGCCGCTTTGCTGGCTGTCATTGATCCTTCGATCCTGAACGGATTGATCAAGGGGCAACCGGCCACGCCCGTTCTTGACGATCTGGTGCGGCGCAATCTTTTCATCCAGGTTGTTTACGACCAGGATCAGCGCCCGCTGTACCGCTTGAATCATTTATTTCAAAACTTTTTAAAAAACCGGTTTCGATCGAGTTTCAGCAACGCTGAGCAGCACCGGACTTTCGAACAGCTGGCGCTGCTTTATAAAAACAGGCGCCAGGCTGAAATCGCTGTTGATCATTACCTGGCAGCAAAAAATTTTGATGCCGCGGCCGCGTGCATCAAAAAGATGGGCATCGACCTGGTCATCCGCGGCCGCTTTACCGACCTGGAAAGAACTCTTGCCGCCCTTCCGCCGAACTTGACGAAAGCTGATCCCTGGCTGTTTTTGCTGCTCACCCTGACAAGAAGAATAAAAGGGGGCGCGCGCAATATAAAGGACCTTAAGACCGTCATGACCGCCTTTGAAAAACAGGGTGACATTCGCGGCCAATTACTGGCCCTGGCGTATCTCATCGAAGCGCAAGTCTTTGCCGGGCATGACCCGGCAAGGTGGCAAACCACCATATCACAGGCGGAAGGACTGCTTGATTCACAAAGTGAAACACCTTACTATTCCTACGCCCGGACCCTGTTGTGGCTCCAGGCAGGTTTTGCCTACATCGCCAGCGGGCTGGACCTGGCCAAAGGCGTTTCGGCCTGTCAAAATGCCTATCTTCTGGCTTATCGAATCAATAACCCGCGCCTGATGACCAACGCCAGTATCGTGACCGTCCTGGGACTGACCCTCCGGGGTGATTTTGTGCGAGCCGACGAGGCCCTGGAAAAAATCGCCGCCAATTCCGATACCGACGCCTACACCGAATACCACGCCCTGCGCGGACTGGTGAATGCTGAATTGGCCATGCACCGCGGCGACCTGAACTCAGCCCGGAAGCAACTCAAGCCCCTGGCCCGGGAAATAGAAACCTTTGGCCTGCTTTTTCTCTACCCGGCCTATCTGGACACCACCGGTTTTATGCAAATCTATACCAGGCAATTCGAAACCGCCCGCGATACCGCCCGACATTTATTGGATGTGTCCAGCCTGTCCGGCAACACCTACTACGAAGGCCTGTCCCATCGGTTGAATGCGATGCGCCATTACTTCCAGGGAAACTCTTATGATGCCGGGGAAGCCGCCAAAAATGCCCTCGCCCTGATGCCCCGCGATGAACAGCCAACCCTGCACTGGATGCGGACACAGCAGTTGACAGGACTTATCCAGATCCATTTGAAAAAATACACCCGGGCCGCCAGGCGGCTAAATGAGGCCCGGCGCTATTATACGGAAACGGCCAATTTATTGTCTCTCAGCGAAACCCATCTGGCACTGGGGCTTCTGGCCCATTTGTGTCACAATCGGAAAGAAGCCGCCGGCCATCTGAACCGGGGCTTTGCCCTGGCAGCCGAACGCCAGTACGATCATTACGTTATTCTCTGCCCGGGCGATTTGAAAGAATGCTGTCACCTGGCCGGACAATACCTGGACAGCAGCGCTCTGGCCTGGCCGGACCACCTGTTGCGCGTCAGGTTCCCACAACCATCACAGCCAGCAGCCGTCCCCATCGACGCTGAGGCAGTCCCTACTTCACGGAGTTCGGACAGGTCCGCCCGGATATCGTCAACACGCAAAAAACAGTCCTATCTAGAAATTCTTACCCTGGGGGGATTCCAGGTATTGCGCAATGGCCGGGTACCCCTTGAAGGCACGCAGTGGGGCGGGAACCGAACGAAATTGCTTCTCAAATCCATCCTGGTCCATGGATTGCAGGAAATTCCAAAGGATATCATTATTGAAGACCTCTGGCCGGAGAGCAACCCCGGTTCGGCCATCCAGAATTTTAAGGTCACCCTGCACCGATTACGGAAATGCCTGGAACCGGATTTAAAAAAACACCGCCGCTCGGCCTTTATTCATTTAAGGAGCAACCTGGTCTCTTTAGACACTGACCGCTGCCGCATTGACGTCCAGGAATTTTTGCAATGCTGCAAGGACATCAAGCGGGCCGCCCTGGCTAAAGAAACCAGGACAATTTTACAATTGGGACAAAGGGTCATGGCGCTGTATCGGGGGGATTTTTTGCCCGAAGACCCCTATGCCTCCTGGGCGGAAATGAAACGGCTGGCGTTAAAGGAAGAGTATCTTGTCGCGCTTATGGCCATGGCTGATATTTATAAGGAAAAAGAGCAGTTTGAGTCCGCCATCCAGTGCTGCCGATTGGCAATTGCAGCTGACGCCTGTCTGGAGAATGCCAACGGCAAACTCATGCAGATATATGTCCATCAGGGCCGCCGTAACGATGCCATCAAACTGTACCAACACTTAAAAGCCGGCCTCAAAAACGAACTGGGTGTCGAGCCCGATCCTACCATCACCGCACTCTATCAGGAGATTTATGATGGTTCCCTGTCTGACACTTCAGCAGCAGGCTGAAAGCAATTTCATCATTCGATGTTCAACGTTCAGGACCTTTCTGGGTTGCATGCAGCTTGTCAGGTAACTCGCTACGCTCACAACCTACGAGTTGCCTTTTTTGCTTTTCATTGAAAACACCGTAGCTTTGCAACCTGCCCTGTAACCTTTTTTTAACTCCCCATTTGCTAACCACCATTACATATCTAACCTGGGGCATTTCTTGTGGCCTCGGATCAAACCGCGGTAACGCCTGCCGGTGCCTAACCTTTCTATGGCCGACACGTGACCGTTTTCATCCTTAACCCAGCAGTATAATATAAGGAGGTGGCTCCATGAAGCTGGATCGACGGCAGTTCATTCAGGTATCGGGCGCCGCGGCGGCAGGTTTGGCTGCCAGCCGATTGGGCTTTGACCTTAAACCGGTCATGGCACACGCCCAGATGATTAAAACCAGGTATGCCAAGGAAACGACAACCATCTGCTGTTATTGTGCGGTGGGCTGCGGTGCCATCGTGCACACCAGCAAAAGCGGCGATGGCCGGGTGATCAATATTGAAGGTGATCCTGATCATGTCATCAATCGCGGCACGCTCTGCTCCAAAGGCGCCTCCCTGCGACAGTTGGCAGACAATGAAAACCGGCTGACCCGTCCGCTTTACCGGGCCCCCTTCAGCAATGAGTGGCAGTCGGTTTCCTGGGACTGGGCTCTGAAAAAGATCGCCAAGCGCGTCAAGACCACCCGGGACTCCACTTTCATCGAGAAGAACCAAAAGGGTCAGGTGGTCAACCGGACCACGGGTATTGCCTCGGTGGGCAGCGCGGCCATCGATAATGAAGAGTGCTGGACCCTGCAGGCGCTGATGCGCGCCATGGGCCTGGTGTATATCGAGCACCAGGCCAGGATCTGACACAGCGCCACTGTTGCGGCTCTGGCAGAGTCGTTCGGACGCGGCGCAATGACCAATCACTGGATCGATATCAAGAACAGTGACTGTATTCTTATCATGGGCAGCAATGCTGCCGAGAACCACCCCGTATCTTTTAAATATGTTAACGAGGCCATGGAGAACGGGGCCAAATTAATCAGCGTGGACCCCCGCTATACCCGCACTTCATCAAGGGCCGATATCTACACGGCCCTGCGGTCGGGAACCGATATCGCCTTTCTGGGCGGTATGATCAAATACATCCTGGATAACCGGCTTTACAACAAGGAGTATGTGGCGGCCTATACCAATGCTTCTTTTCTGGTCAAGGACTCCTATCATTTCAAAAAGGGTCTTTTCAGCGGCTACCAGAAAAGCAAGTCGGGCCCGATTCTCGGCAAATACGACAAGTCCAAGTGGGGCTTCAAGACGGATAAACAGGGCGTCCCCCAGATGGACCGCAAATTGAAAAACAGACGCTCGGTCTTTCAACTGCTCAAAAAACATTTCAGCCGCTATAATTTAAAAACAGTCTCCAAGATTACCGGAACACCGAAAGATGACTTACTGGAGGTTTACAAAACTTACGCAGCAACCGGTGCCCGCGGCAAAGCCGGTACCATCATGTACGCCATGGGCTGGACCCAGCACACCACCGGGACCCAGAACATCCGTACCATGGCCATTATCCAGCAATTGCTGGGCAACATGGGCGTGGCCGGCGGCGGCGTAAATGCCCTGCGGGGTGAATCCAATGTTCAGGGCTCCACCGATCACTGCCTGTTGTGGCACATCTGGCCGGGCTACCTGAAAACCCCCCGGGCGTCCAACACCGACCTGAAGGCCTACAATACCAAGTGGACCCCCAAAAGCAGCGACCCGCTCTCGGCCAACTGGTGGAGCAACTACCCCAAGTATTCGGTAAGCATGCTCAAATCATTCTTTGGCAAAAAGGGCACGGCGGCCAACGGGTTTGGTTACGAGTGGCTGCCTAAAGTCGACGACGGTCTGGGCTACTCCTGGTTCGACCTGTTCGATGCCATGTATAAAAAAGAGATCAAAGGCTTTTTCGCCTGGGGCATGAACCCGGCCTGCTCCGGTTCCAATGTCGGCAAAATCCGCAAGGCTCTGGAGAACCTGGACTGGATGGTCAACGTCAATCTCTTTGACAACGAAACCGGTTCGTTCTGGAAGGGGCCGGGCAAAGAGCCGTCCAGGATCAAAACCGAAGTCTTTATGCTGCCGGCCGCAGCTTCAATGGAAAAAGAGGGCAGTATTACCAATTCCGGTCGTTGGATGCAGTGGCGCTACCAGGGTCCCAAACCGTTGGGCAACAGCAAACCTGACGGCGATATTATCGTTGCCCTCGGTCACAAGCTCAAGGAGATTTACGCCCGAAAAGGCGGCGCTTTCCCGGAACCCATTTTGAACCTGAAATGGGATTACGAAACCAACGGGATGTACGACGCCCACAAGGTGGCCAAAGAGATCAACGGCTACTTTCTTGAAGATGTCACCGTTAAAGGCAAGAATTTCAAGAAAGGTACCCTGGTGCCCAGTTTCGCTTATCTGCTGGCGGACGGCAGCACCTCTTCGGGCAACTGGCTCTACTGCAACAGCTACACGGAAAAGGGCAACATGGCGGCCCGTCGCAGCGGCAAGGACGCACCCAACAACATCGGGCTCTATCCTCAGTTTTCCTGGTGCTGGCCCGTAAACCGCCGCATCATCTACAACCGTGCGTCGGTGGATCCGACGGGCAAACCGTGGGATGAAAAGCATTGGGTGATCAAGTTTGCCGGTGATCAGAAAGGCGGCAAGTGGGTCTCTAAAAAATGGGTCGGCGACGTCCCCGACGGCGGCTGGTATCCGCTGCAAAACCCGGACGGGAGTGCGCGCAAAGATGCCAAGTACGCCTTTATCATGCGCAAGCACGGCCATGCCCAGATTTTCGGACCCGGCCGGGCCGATGGTCCTTTCCCCGAACACTATGAGCCGCTGGAGAGCCCGGTGAACAAGAACTATCTCAATCCCGTCATGGTCAACCCGGCGGCCGCGGTTTACTCCACCGATGCCGATCGCTACGCAAGTAATGATCCAAAATTCCCCTACGTAGGCACCACCTATCGGGTCAGTGAACACTGGCAGACCGGTTTGATGACCCGGACCCAGCCCTGGCTGCTGGAGCTGCAACCCCAGGTGTTTGTGGAGATGAGCGAGGAACTGGCCAAACTGAAAGGGATTAAAAACGGCGAGCGGGTCAAGGTAAGCAGCATCCGGGCCGGCCTGGATGCCACGGCCATTATCACCAAGCGTTTCAAGCCCTTCAAGGTGGCCGGAAAGACCGTCCATCAGGTGGGGTTGCCTTGGTCCTTTGGCTGGCGCTGGCCTGCCAGCGGCAAGGAAGAGAGCGCCAACCTGCTCACACCGCCGGCGGGAGACCCCAACACCCGGATTCCGGAAACCAAGGCTTTTATGGTCAACATCGCAAAACTGTAAGGAGGTGAACCAAATGGCTTACGCAATTTTTATCGACACCACAGTGTGCACCGGCTGTCGGGGCTGCCAGGTTGCCTGCAAGCAGTGGCACGACCTGCCGGCCGAAGAGACCCGGAACACCGGGACGTATCAAAACCCGGCTGATTTGTCTTTTAGTACCTATAAACTGGTCCGTATGTCGGAAGAGGTCGTTAACGGCCGCCTGCGATGGCTCTTCTTCCCGGAACAATGCCGGCACTGTATTGAAGCTCCCTGCCTGGAGGTGGCCGATGATGCAGGCGCCGTCTACAGGGATGCGGCCACGGGCGCGATCCTTTATACGGCCCAAACAAAAAGAGTGGGCGCGGACGATGTTATCGAGTCGTGCCCCTACAATGTCCCGCGCAAGATCGCAGACGGCACCCTGGCCAAGTGTGATCTTTGCAATGACCGAATCCACAACGGCGAATTGCCGGCCTGCGTCAAGACCTGTCCCTCCGGGGCGATGAATTTTGGCACCCGCAAGGAGATGCAGCAGCTGGCGCATGCCAGGCTGAACGCCGTGAAGGCCAAATATCCACAAGCATTACTGGCCGATCCGGATGAAGTCAGTGTCATCTACCTGTTGGCTTACGCCCCGGATCTGTACCACGAGAATGTCATCGGTTCAGCCGGATCGCACGGGATAACGCGCCAGATGGCGTTCAAACGGATGCTGCACCCCTTTAAAAAAGCGGCCGCCCATCTGGTGTAACGTAAACATGGACCGGTCGGGCCAGGGAACCGGCCGGTCAATTCCGGGAAGCTGCTCTCGACGCACCTTAAGAGCTACAATCGCAGCAGTTATCTGTTAAGGTCACTCTCTATCCCGAGGTTACTGGCAAATAAAGAGCTGACCGGCCGCTGATGGCGCGTTGCGATTGTAGCCTTCCCATTAATATGTTCATGGCTTTTTTTGATTGAGGTAATCACCAGGGAAACCCACGACGAGCGGTTATACAACCTGACGGCGAAATAGACTGAACTCCGTCATGCCAGACTCGATCCGGCATCCAGAACTCTATGTGGTGTAAATCACACTGGATAGCGCTGAAGCTTCACTGGGTGCCCGGATCAAGTCCGGAATGACGATAATACTAACTACCCGGTTTTTGCTATTACGACACAGTCTCTTTCGCCGGAATGACCATCTTGGAGTATTTACTCGCCGGATTGATAATAGTAGCGCTCGCGCAACCGATTGAAAAGGACAGACCATGACTACTTCTGAAAAGCATCCGACTGTAAAGCAGGTTCATGAAAGCTTTCAGAACGCCATTGAAAACGAACCGGCTTATAAAGAGATGCTGCCCTTTTTCCAGTCTTTATATGAAATGCAGGCAGCTGCCGTTGAGGCAACCCGGCCCGAGGAGATCACCATCCCCCCTGAAATATTAGAGGCCAGGCTCACCGGTGAAATGCCGCTGATCGAACGGCGCCAGGTCAGCCTGGATCAATCGTCGGCCGCACTCCTGCTGCGTGCCATGCTTGCAGTGGCGAAAAACGCTAATCGTAAGCTGGCTGCCGCTGCGGATCTTCTGAAGACGTATTTAGATAATGACGAAACCCCCCTGGAGCAATACCACCGGATGTTTTTAGACGAAGATCGGGATGGCCTCCAGAAGCTTTGTGAAAAAATCGGCATAACCGTGGAACTGCTGGATTTTTTTCTTTATAACAGCGTATGGCCGTCACTGGCCCACCACACTCGTCGGCTCTCCGCAGAACATAAACTTAACGGCAGCTGGCACAAGGGGTACTGCCCCATCTGCGGCGCACTGCCGGAGATTTCCTTTTTATCTGAAACCGGCCAGCGTTTTCTGGTTTGCCGGTTTTGCAGCCATCAATGGTCTATCAAACGCATTCAATGCCCATTTTGCGATAACAGAGATGCCGAGACCATCGGGTATCATTTCAGCGATGACGAAAAGGCCCACCGGATCGACACCTGTGACCGGTGTAAAAGCTATATAATAAATATTGATACACGTCAGTTGCCCCGCGCCTTTTATCCACCCCTGGAGGTACTCATTGCCACCCACCTGGATATGAAGGCGGAGCAGATCGGCTATCAGCGTGCTACTGATTTGAATTATCAGGAAATGGCTTTTATCAAGTAAAAAGGATAGTAAAGAGAGAAGGGATGCTTTTGGGGATTACCCGACTGCACCTCCGATCCCGGGTTGCCCCTTTTTTACCCGGGCAAAGCAACCCGATCAGGCAATTCAACGCCCTTTTGCCCCGGCCCATATTGAAAACTACCTATTTCCGCCCAGATCGATCTATAATTGAATTGTCCCAATCCAATAATGTTGTATTTTACAATTTCGAAATTAGGCCTTAAATCAAAATCCCTTTGAACGATTTGAGAATAGTGCCGCATGACGAGCTTGGAGCCATAGGGGTCATCCGCTTGTGCTCGGATTCACTTTGTTCTAATTCTTCATAGGTCGGTTTTTCAGCCATTGAAAAATATCCAATCTTAAGAATGTCAATTATTCAGAGTATTGCGCAGTTAAGAATTGTTTGTGTCATACTTGAATTTGAAATCGAAAGAACAAGTAGTATTGAATATTAAAAACGAACTCAAAAGGACATGCGGTTATGAAAATTATCATGCTCAAACCTAAAGAAGTAGAAGAAGTGTATAAGATAAAAACCGGTACATTTGCTAACTGGCGTAATCAGGGCAGGGGGCCAGCGTACATTAAATACGGACGGAAAATCTTGTACGCGATTGAAGAAATGGAAAAGTTCTGCCAAATTAATCGGATTCTAACGGCTGATTCTGAATATAATTTTCCTCAAGTAGACGCACAGATTCACGTTTTTGATCGGGGATTAAGTGTGCATACCGTTCAGTCATAGAGAGGTTCTTATGCCCCAACAACTCCTTTATTTCAAGAATCGGCGTTCCTTGAATTGCAAGCCAACTGGCAAATGTATGTCTCAGCGTGTGAAAGGTCACTCGGTGCCTTCTGTCCGCAATGCCCTCATTGAAACCAAGTTTTTTAACTGCTCTGACATATGCTTCGCTTATTTCATGCCTTACCTTACCGACTCTTGAAGGAAATATGAGATCTTGATGATTACCAGACTTTTTCGATTTGAGAAGTTTCGTAACTTCATTGGTCATATAGGCGTCTCGACCTTCGTTTGTTTCGCCTTTCGGGTCGACAATACGTATAATGCTCCTTTCAAAATTGACGTGCCCCCATTGTAATTTGAAAATTTCGCCAAGACGCATTCCGCTATGTAAACTCATCAGCGCAATTTCGTTTGAATCTCCGCGCCTTGTTTTTAAATAGGTTAATAATTTGTGAGCTTCAGCGTAAGTTAAAAATCTCTCACATTTATTTTTTACCATAGGCATCTTAACGCCTTTAACAGGATTTTGGTTATCAAATAATCCCCATGCAATTGCTTTATTGTAGACTTGACGGATAAGTACAATCACATGCTTAACAGTTCCTGGTGCTAACCCTTTGTTAAATAAAGTGGTTTTAAGTTCCTCAAGGTCAAAGCTGGTAATCTGTGACAAACGCTTATTCTCAAACCTTTTCTTAACATGATTTTTATAGCGGTTTTTATCGTCGTAGGTGTGGCTTTTGCCATTCCCAAGCCAAGCATCATACTTTTTCCAAACCTGCCCAAAAGTTAATTCGGGTGGTTTTTTTTGTGGCAACTCATTGCCGTGCCTTAATGTTCTAAGGCGCTCATTTCTGATGTGTGAGGCTCTTTGAGCTGTGTAACCCTCAGATGCCCAGCCGACTTTTTCACGGTGAAGCTTCTTGTTGGAATCTTTATATAAAACATAAAAACAACGATCAGGCCTTCCCCTAAACCGATCTTTGATTGAATCTCTGTAAAATACACCCTTGATGCTTTTGACGCTTGTTAGATCTGGCACAATAAATGGTTTCCTTATTCATTGTTTCGTGCAATAATCAGCATTTAGGACAAAAGGCTTGCATTCCCTAACTGTCTAATGTACTTACCGTATTCCTTTTTTGATGACAATAAAAAAAGGGAACCTATGGGGAACCGCAGGGGTGATTACACGTGAATTTTGGTGAATGTGAGTTATGTGAAGGAATCTGGCTTTATAGCTAAATAGCTGAAAATTAACATAAATTATCCTTAGCGACTTACGCGCCCGTAGCTCAGCTGGATAGAGCGCCGGACTTCGAATCCGTAGGCCGCAGGT
>CAZWPX010000026.1:0-64923 GCA_964636125.1 uncultured Desulfobacterales bacterium
ATCTTTCCTGGATCCAACTCGGGCCGTGGGGCTGCGCCGATGAATCCGGCTACGGGCGCGGGGCCAGTTTTGCCGCTTACAGCGTTTACCCGAACGGTATTCTGATCGACCCCGATACCGGTTGTCGGATTGTGAACGAATGGGCGGACCGCAGGCAGCGCAGTGACGCCATTTTAAAAACGGAACATGTCTGTGTGGGCGTTGTGGACGACCGGGGGGCTCGAAAGGCACTCATCAGTCTGACGCCCTGTTTAGAGAGTGGAAAGGTCAAACCGTTTGCTAAACTGGCCGCTCTCGCGGCCGCTTACAATATGCCACCCCTTCAATTAGAAGCCACTGTGACGCATTACAACCAGTGTGTTGAGAGGGGCGAACAGGACGGGTTCGGCAAGTTGCTGAAAGATGCCCAACCCATTGACCGTCCGCCTTTCTATGCCATCCGGCTGTGGCCTAAAGTCCACTATACACCCGGTGGCCTGGGGATCAATGCGGATGCACAGGTACTCGACCTTGATGGCCGTCCCATCGAACACCTTTTCGCCGCCGGTGAAGTATGCGGAGGTGTGCACGGTGCCAGCCGGTTGGGCAGTTGCGCCCTCACCGAGGGGATTATATTCGGCCGCATTGCCGGCCAGAACGCCGCCCGAGAAGGAACGGCCGGGTAACAACCGGGGATAAATACCTGGAGGGTATTGAAATTATGAAGCGCATACCTACCATTGGTTTTATCAGTGCGCCGGCCTGGTTTGATCCGGCCCCTGCGGAATTTCCCACCGTTGTAAAAGAGAAGGTCCGGATCCAGCAGGCACCGCTTCTCTTGCCGGAATTCAATTACCGTCTTACCAGTATTGCCGCCGTTCAGGATCACCTCGCTCTCTGCGCTCGCAGCCTGAAATCCATGGGCTGCGATCTGGTGGCCCAGGTGGGCAGTCCCTTTGCATGGGCCGGCACCGGATCGGAAGCAGAGGCCCGCTCCCGTCAAACCTCTATGGCGGCATCCGGAAATATTAACACCGTCATGACAGCTCTTGCCATCGTCGACGGGCTCAGGGCTCTTGGTATCAAAAAGGTGGCCGTCAACTGCACCTATTATGAAGCTGACTGGCGCGACGGTTTTGTCGCCTTTCTACGGATATGCGGTTTTGAGATCCTGCATGCATCCACGCTTTCCGATCAGGGGTTGACCGCACCCGATTCGAAAATGGAAGATTACGGCTGGACGATGACACCGGACCTGGCCAGCCGGTCGATCCTGGCCGTGGCCGAAGCCTCTCCGGAAGCCGAGGCAATTGTCGTAACGGGTGCCGGTACGAGAACGCTGAATACTCTAACCGCTATGGAACTTGAAACCAAGCGCCCAATCATTGCTGCGGATACGATTCTATACTGGGCAATTGCGCGTGAATTAAATTTGACTTTAAAATCGCTGATGGGCTCTTTGGCAAAGTTGGCAAAATTTTAGTGGGGTCGTCCAACCTCTGTATCCAGACAGGCAATGACAACGACTTTTTACTGCCAGTAATAAGGATGGCCAGGGTTGTAGCTGATGTCACCCCACCGCCAGCCGTGTTGGCGGTCAGGCAGGGGCCTTCGGGTTGCCAGGCACCTTTGACTGTTTATAGAACTGGATAGAAATTACTCCGCCGACCGGGCGCCGTCAAGGACCTTGCGGATGGTCTTGGAAATATCAAACAGGCTAAAGGGTTTCTGGATGAAGCCTTTGCAGCCTCTTTCAAGGATTTTGGTAGCCTGGCCGTTGATGGAGTATCCGCTTGAGAGGACCACCGGGAGTTCGGGCCTGATTTCCCGGATCCGGTCGAAGGTCTGGCCGCCGTCGATGCCGGGCATGATCATATCCAGGATAACCAGATCGATCCCGGTGGTTCTTTGCAGAACCGCCTCAATTGCCTGTTCGCCATCGTTGGCCACCAGGATACGGTACCCCAATCTCGTCAGCATCTCGCGCCCGACATCGAGGATCATCTCTTCGTCATCCACCAGGAGGATTGTCTCGGAGCCGCGGTAGACCTGTTTTTCCGGTTCCGCGGCTTCAGGAGTTCCAGATATCGCCGCCGGCAGATAGATATTAAAGGTGGTGCCGTGCCCGGGCTCGCTGTAGACCGTGATCATTCCGCCGTGGTTTTTAATGATGCCATAAGCCGACGCCAGTCCCAGCCCTGTGCCCCGGGTTTTTTCTTTGGTAGTGAAAAATGGGTCAAAAATCCGCTTTTTTACCTGTGCATCCATCCCGATACCCGTATCTGTGACGGATATGCGTGTATAATCACCCGGGGCGATTTCATAGGGTTTACAATAGCGTGCGTCTAATTTGACCACCCGGGTCTGCAGATAGAGAGCACCCCCGTCCGGCATCGCCTGCCAGGCATTCACAAACAGGTTCAGCAGTACCTGTTCAAGCTGGATCCGATCGGCGGCCACTACCGGCGAGGGGTCTTCCAGTTTGGTCTGAATGCGGATCTCTTTTTTGGTACGGCCAAACATCTCCACGCTGTCGAGCATAAGTTCATTCACAGCAATGGATTTGATTCTGTATTTGCCGCCCCTTGCAAAACCGAGGATCTGCCGGGTCAGTCCGGTGGCGCTGCGGACGTTTTCCTCAATGGCCCGGATATGTTCCGCCAGCGGATTGGACTTCGGCAGATCGAACGCCAGCAGTGAGGCCCGGCCCTGAATCCCCATCAGCAGATTGTTGAAATCATGGGCAATACCCCCTGCCAGGGTGGCGATGGCCTCAAATTTTTGCGCCTGCTGCAGCTGCTGCTGCAATCTGAGACTCTCGGTAATGTCCTCATAGATCACAAACTGGTCACTGTTCTCCATGGTCACGGGCCGGAAATTGATCTCCTTGCGGGTGCCGTCCTTGCAGGTTACCGTAAATTCCCGCAAGCGGGCCTGGTCGGGTACGGCTTGCTGCTTGTCCTCAATCCAGGTCTGGACAGCCTCCCGACGCAAGGCTTCGTCCGGAAAGGCGGCCTGGAACCAGTCCCGGCCGTTGGGGACATCGGCAAGGGTATACCCAAACATATCTTCGAAACTCGGGTTGACGTAGATGTAAACACCACCATCTCCGATCAAAGCGATACCCAGGGGGGATTTTTCAACCAGGGTTCTAAACCGGGCTTCGCTCTCCTTCAAGGCTGTCTGAGCCTGTTTGCGCTCCGTGATATCCAGAGATACCACCACGCTGCCGATGATCTCACCTTTCTCGTTGCGCAGGGGGTCGGCATGACCGACCCAGTCAAAACCGCCGCAAGACTCTTCATACGTGGCGGATTGTCCGTTTAAAGCCTTTGTCAGGGCGGCAATGGAGGGCACCCTGTCATCAGTCGTTCCCAAAAAAGAGTAAAGCGTCTCACCCACGGCCTGATCCGGCTGCAGACCGAGTTTGGCCAGTCCGCCCCCACGCGAAGAAGTGACTCGCATTTCTGTATCCACAGCCCAGACAATTGCATTGACCTGTTCCAGGATCAGTCGATTCTGCCCCTCACTCCGGTTCAGGGCCTCCTCGGCGAGCTTGCGCTGGGTGATATCCGTGACGAATGACTGCACCCCCACCATCTTTTTGGAACCGTCGGCATCCTCGTCAAAAATAGACTCAGATGTGATCCGCACCCACAAGATCTCACCGGAGGCATGGAAAACCCTGATCTCGTAGGGTTCCGAACTTCCCAGGCCGTCTAACCGTTTCTGCAATCTATCCTGCGCAACATCCAGATCCGCGGGATAGATGATCGGTTGAAAAGGTTTGTGCAGCCAGTCCTCTGCGCGGTACCCGGTAATGGCATAGATTTTCTTGTTTCCATAGGTAAACTCACCGTCCAAATTCATGGTGTAAATTCCCATGGGGGCATTTTCGATAAAGCCTTTGTACTTTTCTACACTCTCGTTTAACGCTTTTTGCTCCTGTAACAATTCGGCCGACAGCTGTATTTCCTTGGTGCGGGTGGTGACCAGACCTTTGACCAGCGTGGCCACGGATACCACTGCGAGGGCATTCAGAAAGATAAAATTGACGCCGCTGGCCATCATCACCTGGGGTGTCCTGAAAAAGGGAAAATCCGGGTTCACCCACCCGGCGGATACAAGCCCGGCCATCACCGCCAGCGAGACCGCATTGAGCGCAATCGCGGCCAGGGCCGGTTTGAACCCGAGCAGGACCCCCACCAGCACCGCGAAAGCAAACAGCCAGGCGGGCCCGCCGCTGAGCGGCCCCACGGACAGGATCACCGCCAGACCGATGGCGTAGCACATCAGCAGAGCTAAACCCGCCCGGGCTTCATAGCGCATGCGCGCCGAAAAAAGTATAAGCAGGGTCACCGCGTAGCACAGCCCGATTATAACGGCTAGCAGCCAGGCCTTTTCTTGTATATATACACCCAAGGAAGCCGCGATCGTAAGGGTGCCCATGACCAGCCCCGCGACCAGCATGGCAAACAGGATCCTGGCACGCCAATAGGCGAGGCTGTCCTGTTCGACCGCATAGGGCGTGGCAATCTTCTCGATAGCCGCCTTCTGGAATTCAGTCCAGCGACCCATTGCGGTTGCGGCTAGGGATGTATACTTCATAAGAGGCTATTTCTTGGGCGGTTCCTAATTGGACAGCGGGCGGCTTCCGGTTTCAGGGGCCACGCCCGCAACTTTTGTCTTCGGCTGTGCGGCAGGGGATTCATCTACCGCAGGTGAATACTCCAGGATACTGGTTATACTGGTGATATCCGAAAGGCTGGCGGTCTGGGCAAATTGATTTTCAACCAGCCCCTCAATATCATTTGAAGTAGTCAGTCCAAATTTTAACATGAGATCGGCGATCTGCTGCATCTCGGCCTGGTCCGGTGTGTAGCGGTCGTAGACAATCCGGCCAGCCTTGGCGTTCAGGGCATAATGAACAAGCGGCAGGGGTTGATTCCAGTATTTCGCCGCTACAGCCACGGCCTCGTCGGGGTTCTGCCGGGCCCAGATGCCCGACCGCACCGCCCCGTGCACCAGCGTCCGCACCAAATCCGGCTGCTGGTCGATCAGGCCCTGCTTGACCACCACCAGATTGCAGATAAAATTTTGCCAGACGTCCTCTACGTAGTATAACAGGGATGCGTTGCCTTCCATGAGACTCTTGGCTGCGTATGGCTCCCCGACATAATAAGCGTCCAGCGCACCGCTGGCCAGGGCGGCCGGCATATCCGGGGGATTCATCTCCACAATGTTCACCTGGCCGCTCAGGCCGGCCTGCTCCAGGAGGAGCAGAATACTCAGATTATGTCCGGAGTAGCGCATGGGTACAGCCAGGGTATGACCCCGCAGATCTTTAAGGCTGCGGGCCTGCAGCCCCTTGCGAACCACCAGGGTGCTCTCGTGGCGGTTGCCGATGTAGACCACCCGGACGTTCTCTTTCTGCTGTTTCAGCACAATTGAGAGGGGTGCAATCATAAAGGCCGCATGGATTTCGTCGTTCCGCAGGGCTTCGGCCATCTCGGCGAAACTGGCGAATTTAATGGCCTTAAATCGAATCCCATTGCCTTGTTGGCTGGCCTGGTCCAGGAGCGGGCTGGCCAGATTGGTGACCACCGGCATATACCCCATCCGAACCACCTGCCGCTGACCGGTATCAGTGTTGAGCCAATAGTGCAACGCAGAGATGGCCACAAGCCAGAACAGGGCCACCGCACCAAGCCGGGCCGCTGTCGATCGCAGGCCGGGTATGTCCGCAACCCTAAACCGCATAGCTGACTCCCAGCATCAAAAAGAGTTCATCGCGCATATTGCTCAGACCAGAATCCCTGTCAAATTTTCTGGGGTGGGGAAAATCCAGATGCTGAACCATTTCCACCGTGGCCGGGCGGCCATTCATCACCACGATCCGATCCCCCATGATCAGGGCATCGTCAATGTCATGGGTGACCACCAGGGTCGTTTTCCCAATGAACTGGTGCATGTTGACGACCTCTTCCCGCATTTTCATATGGGTCAGGAAATCAAGCCCGCTGAACGGTTCATCCATAATCAAAATTTCCGGATTCACCGCCAGTGCCCGGGCCAGCTCAGCCCGGCGCTGCATGCCACCGGAAAGCTGGTGGGGGTAATGATCTTCAAAACCTTCCAGTTCCACCATTTCAATGTATTCCCGGATCGTGGCGTCTTTCTCCTCCGGATCGGGGAGATGCCGCTGCCCCAGTTCGACATTCTCGTAAACGGTCATCCAGGGCAGCAGGCCGCTGTGCTGGAAGACAAAAATGTGATTTGGTCCGGGTCCGCTGACGGTTTCACCATCAATCACCACCCGACCGGTTGTGGGATTGTCGAAACCGGCAATAATACGTAGCAGGGTTGATTTACCGCACCCGCTCGGCCCCAGGATACACACCATCTCGCCGTCCTTGAAATCAAGGTTGACGTCTTCAAGTACACGTACACAATCCCCGAGCTGATCAAGATTCTCTTTCTTACGCGGAAGCCGCCGCCGGTTCTCAAATTGCTTACTGATGCCCTGAATCTGTATGTGACCCATGTAAATTAGGTATCCTGTGCCATCTGTTACTTAGTACCCATCCATAAACGGCATCTTTTGGCCCAGAGCGGCGTTTTCGCTCTTTTGAAATCCTCGGAATAGCCCGCTATGCCTGCGGTTTCAAAATCGCTCAAGCCTTGCTCTGAACCAAAATCTACCATTTATGGACGGACACTACTTAGAAATTGTACCCCACTCCGCAGCATCGATCTCTCCCATGCGGCGCATCAACGTGTCGAGCAGCAAGCCAATCAGTCCGATGACAATCATACCGTTCATGACATAATCCATGCGCAGCGCATTTCTGGCATCCAGGATCAGGTATCCGAGACCCGACTGTACGGCAATCATCTCGGCGGCCACCACAACAAGCCAGGCAATGGTCACGGTCAATCGCAAGGACGTAATAATAGATGGAACGATCGCAGGGATCACAATTTTGGTAATGATTTCGCGGCGCGACAGGCCGAAGTTGGCGGCCACCTGGAAATAGATTGGATTAATACGCTGCACAGCGATGGTTGTGGACACCACCAGCGGGAAAAAGCTCGACAGAAAAATCAGGAATATCGCCGGGGGGTCGCCAATGCCAAACCAGAGCATCGCCATGGGAATCCATGCCAGCGGTGAAATGGGGCGTAAAAACTGGATCATGGGATTCATTAAAAGCCGGGCCCCCTTGAGCCGCCCCAGGAGGATGCCCAGGGGAATGCCCAGAATAGCCGCCAGGTAAAAACCCGCTGTAACCCGGAACAAACTGGCCACCGCGTGCTTTAGCAGTGCCCCGGAGACCAGCAGTTCCCAGAAGCTGGCCAAAACCTGTCCCGGCCCCGGAAGCACGTGGGGACTCAACCGTCCGGATTGAGCGGCCAGCTGCCACACCAGCACACAGGCCGCAAAGACGATAAGGCCGCTCCCGCGTGAAAAATCAGGCTTCGTACTGCAAGCACCGGGATCAGGCATGCGCCCGGCTCCTGCGCGGAGCTCCAGCGCTGGCGGGCTTATGCACCTTCAGGACTTCCCCGGCCAACGCCTGGTATTGGGCCGCCACCTGGCTTTCGGGATCGTAGACGATTACCGGCTGGCCGACTATTTGAGACTCCGATATCTTATGATCAACCTCGATCACCGTCCTGAATGCTTTGCCTTTGTAGCGTCGCTTGATGTTTTCATGGACCACCCGGGCGGCTGTTTTGTCCGCATCGTACATGGTCACCAATACCCGGTATTCTATTTTCCGGGACTCTTTTTTGCGAATGTAGTTGATGGCTTTTTCCATTTGCCCGACACCATGCATGGAGAAGGATTCACACTGGCTCGGGATGATAATGAAATCGGCTGCGATCAAAGCGTTCAGGGTGAAAAATTCGATCGACGGCGGGGTATCAACCAGGATGAAATCGAAGTCCCGGCGGACATTGGACAAAAACCCCTTTAGAACATGCATCGGCCGTTTGCCGTTGTTATTTCTGCGGCCTAAAAGTGCCATCTTGGGATTGGACGGCAACAGCCACACGTTCTCATAGCTGGTTTTAGAGATAATCTTCAGGAGGTCTTCGCGTTTCTTCCCGGCCACGTGGTAAAGTGAGGTGTTCGTGCGCTCGCCCAGTGACGATGTGAGATTCCCCTGGATATCAAAGTCAACCAGCAGCACCCGTTTTCCCTGGGATGCAAGGGCCATCCCCAGGTTCAAACAGGTTGAGGTTTTGGCGACACCGCCCTTTTGATTTCCGATGGCGATGATGAGGCCCTGCCGTTTGACCGGCGGCCGGGCCAAAGCCTGCTTGGCGTCCTTGGCGGCAGCAGCCGCTCCAGGGCGCGGCTGTGCCTGGGCTTTGCTGTCAGGAGACGTCCTGGGTGGCTGCTTTTCAGAGGGGGACTGGCCTGGCCGGAGCCCCTCGGATGTAAATACTTTGCGACAGCTCGAGCAACGCAGCTTAAAGGAGCCTTGCGGCAGGTTGTCTTCCTTCAGGTAAAATTGAGTACTGCAACCCGGACACTTGATAATCATGGTAACTTCCTCCGTCGCATCTGGCGCGACTCCCGGACAGGGGGCAAATGCATTATACGGCCTCTTTCAAAATAAATTGGACGAGCTCGGCCAGTTTGTTCTCCTCGGTGACAACATCCACCAGTCCGTTATTGATCACATTATGGGTTAAATTCGGGTAGACGCAGGTCTCGGCACTCTGCGCAATGGTAATGCCGGACAATTCACGAATCCGGGCAAATCCTTCAGCGCCGTCCTGGCCCATACCGGTCAGCAAGACACCGATAGCATGCTGGTCAAACACTTCGGCCGTGGAGGTGAAAAGCTGATCCAGGGGGTTGGCAGTTTTAGCGCTGACACACAGGTGGCTCTCACCACTGGCCGAGCTGTCGATGGTCAGGGTGTGTTCGTTGGAGCAGACATAACAGGTGCCCTGCTGTATCTGCAGACCGTCTTCGGCAACCGACACTTTCCAGGGCACACAATCGTCAAACCGCTGAACAAAAGACGGCAGTATCTGGGGCGAAATCTCCTGAACCACGACCACGGCCGCCGGCACTGTCGGCGGAAGCTGGGACAGGAAGCGGATGACCGTGTTCGGGCCGCTCAACGTGGTGCCGATAGCCACCAGGTAGTCCAGTTGATTAAACCCATAGCGGTCAATGATGTCTTCGGTGGTATCGAAATTTTCAAGACGGACCCTCCGTATGTTTTCCATGTGGACGGTCGTAGCAATCTTGATGCGGTCAATTATCTGCTGCTTGGCGTCGGCGATGTCTTCCGAGATGGCCCCGGAGGGTTTGGGTACGAAATCGACCACGCCCAGCCGCAGCGCTTCAAAAGTGATACCGCCATTGCTGAACATCGAACTTAACACAACAATGGGAAGCGGAGATTCGATCATGATATGCCGGATGGCGCGGATACCGTCCATGACGGGCATGTCAATATCCAGAGTCACCACATCCGGTTTGAGCTCTTTGATTTTTTCCAGGCCTTCCAGTCCATTGCGCGCAACGCCCACAACCTCAATTTCCGGATCGGACTGGAGGATATCCTGTATCGCTCGCACCATGAAGGTCGCGTCATCGACGACCAGGACTCTCATTTTGTCTTCCATGTATGCTCCTTGCCTGTATCAGACCGGCTCTGTGTTCTTCCGGCAGCAATTTACGCTTCAGCAGCAATTCAACGTCAACAGCCAGATCAATGTACTGTCGGTGCGGCCAGGGCCGGCCTTTCGGGACGCATGGTATCAACTCTATGCACCATTTGGGCCCGACGGCGATTTTTACTGCGAATGGTCATGTTGACCAGTTCGTAGACATCCAGGATCAGGGATATGCCGCCATCCCCGATAATGGTCGCCCCGGAAAAGCCATTTTTCTCCCGGAGATAATCCGGCAGAGGTTTAATCACCACCTCTTCCTGCCCGATAAGGGTATCAACAACCAGGCCCACATGCTGGCTACCGGCATTGACAATAACAATAAAGTTTTTCCCGTCTTCCCGCCGGGATGACTGCATACCAAAAAGATCAGCCAGGCGCAGAATCGGGGTGGTTTTATCGCGCAGGTGAATCACTTCAACGCCTTCAATGGTGGTGATATCGGATTCAAACATCCGAATGGTTTCCTCCACTGAGGAAAGCGGGATCGTAAAAATGTCTTCACCTACCTTCACCAGCAGCGCGGCGATAATGGCCAGGGTCAACGGAATCTTGATCCGGATGCGCGTGTACTGGCCGGCCTCGGATTCGATTTCAATAGACCCATTCAGCCTTTCAATGTTTTTCCGGACTACATCCATGCCGACTCCGCGCCCGGAGGTACGGGTGGTTCGCTCGGCAGTGGAAAAACCGGGGGTCATGATCAGGCGCATGAGTTCACGATTGGAGAACCGTTTAAAATCCGCCTCAGTCGCGAGCCCGCCCTCGATGGCTTTGGCCCGAATTCGATTCAGGTCAATACCGCGGCCGTCATCAGCCACCTCGATCACGATGTGGTTGCTTTCATGATACGCTTCCAGGGTCAGGGTGCCGATCTCCGGTTTGCCCATGGCGCGGCGCACATCGGCCGGTTCGATACCATGATCGACCGTGTTGCGGATAATGTGGATAAGCGGATCCGAAATTGCCTCGATGATCATCTTATCCAATTCGGTATCTTCGCCCCGGGTTTCGATCTTTACCTGCTTGGTGGTATTGTGGACCAGGTCGCGCACCAGGCGCGGATACCGGGAGAAAAGCTGCGATATCGGCAGCATACGGGCCTTCATGACCCCTTCCTGGAGTTCGTTGGACACCCGGCCCAGGGCAACCGTCGCCTCGCCCAGGCGGAATGAAAATTCACGCACCGGCTTCAGCTCTTTCTGGGTCAGCCCCAGATCCTCTTTCAGTTCCTGGTGAAGCCCCCTGAGATCGCTATATAACTGGGCAAAAAAGGCCCGGCTGACTACCAGTTCACCCACCTGGTTCATGAGGTAATCAATCTTGTCGGCATCTACCCGCAAACTCTGTTTGAATTTTTTCGCCATGGCCGGACCCACCTGCCCTTCGGCCGGTTTAAAGGGACGCGTGGTGGCTTTTTCTGATTTCTGCTGCGCAGCCCCATCACCCCCGGCAGCGGCGTCTTTCGAAGCCGCCCCACTCTTATCGGGCGACTGCCCGGCACCCTGCGCTCCGGTAGAAGCCTTGGAGGCCGGAGTCCTTTCGGATTCCCCTGTATTTTGTGCAGGATCGGCATCCGGCATTGCTTCAGCGGCCGATTCCGGGGCCACGAAATGTGGTACGGTTATGATCCCCTCGCCTTGAATCATCTCCTCGATAACCTCCAGCAGGGGAATATCATCATCACTGTCCTCGCCATCGGCCGGCAGGGATGCATTGAACGCGAAATTGAGTTTGTCAAAGAGGGCCAGGTCACGCGCAGTCTGCATCGGGGCATCATCTTCTTCCGCGGCGGCTTCCGTTTCCACAGCCGCGGCAGGGGCCTCAGCGTCAGGGGCAGTATCTTCTATGGCGTCCTCTAAAACGTCATCGGAGACATCTGCTGTGATGTCGGTATTTGGGGCCGGCAAGTTTTCCAGGCTCTCGGCGAGCTGGGGCAGATGGTTACAGATCCGGTCCAGGCTGCCATCCCAGAATTCAAGCGAAGCAAATTTACCCGCCGTCAATTGCTCCCTGGTGGCGATCGTCTGTGCCTGCAATTCGGCATAGAGCTCCCGCAGTTTGTCATACCCCATGTAATTGGCTGACGATTGGAGACTGTCCAGGATACGGATGCTGCGCTCGAGACTTTCAACCGCGGGTTCACCGGCGTCCGGCATTTCCATCTCCCGGGACAGGGCAGTGAGGCTGTCGGTGGCATGATTTAAAAATATTTCGAACAACTCCTCATCCGAATCTTCATGACTGAAATCATCTCCCACTTCCAGATCTCCCGAAGCGGCTGGCTCGCTCGAGTCAGCTGTTTCAGCCGCAGCCTGGGGTTCACCTGTCTCTGCGCTCACGACAGCCGGCTCATCCTTCCGCAAGTTGTCGATGGTTTCCTCAGTTGTGCTCATCGGCCCATCGTCTATCGGGCTGTCAATGGTTTCTTGACCCATGGCAGCCGGTTCCTCGTCCAGCAGGGTGTCGATGATTTCCTCGCTTGCGGCCAGCGGTTCATCCTCCAGCAGTTCGTCAAGGGTCTCCTCCAGGTCACCGGTCGTCTCTTCTGCTGCTGACTCCGCCGGGGGGGCCTTGTGTATAGCCAACAGGCGGCCCTGCAGGGCCGTTAAAAACTGTGCAAAGAAGCCTATCGCCGGCGTCCCGCCGGTTTCCGCCGAATCGAGGGCTGTGTCAATCGCCGCCTGCCATTGATCGTAAAAATCAATCAGCTTGTCGTATCCCATATAGTTTGCCGCCGAGCGCAGGGCTCCCAGATGATCCGCCGCGGATTTCAGAAAACCAACTATATCTTCGCGGGGTTCCGTTTCGGCCGGCAGGTTTTCAAAGGCCGCCATCTTATCGTTCAACTGCTCGGTGAAGATGCTCAACAGCTCGGAATCGCCCTCCTCCTCTTCGAAAATTTCTTGCGCCAGGAGTTTTTCGAGTTCCCGTGATTCCGATGGCGCCGGTGACAGTTCGGCCGCCGGGGCAGTTCGGGGAACCTCCTTCGCAACGGGTTCCTCCATCGTAACAGGCTCCTTCGGCGCCACTGGTTCCTCGGGCGTGGGCGGGGTTTCGGACGTTGATTCGTACCGGGGATCACGGGCGGCCGGGTCAATAATGGCCTTATCAATGGCGCTGCAAAGGTCATCTATGTTCGCCTGTTCGGTCTGGGTCGTCTCCAGGTCCCCGGTCAGGTCCGCCAGACGGTCTTTGGCTGCAATCAGGATATTGATCACGTTTGATTCCTGCACGTTATCATCGCTGCGAATCTGCTCAAGCAGGGTCTCCAGTCGATGCGAAAGATCCGACATCCGCTCCAGGCCGACAAACTGGGCCGCCCCCTTGATACTGTGAACCGATCTGAAGATATCGTTGAGCAGTTCTTTTTTTTCAGGGTTCGCTTCCAGTTGAAGCAGGTTGGATTCCAGTTCATCCAGGTGTTCGCCCGCCTCGATGATGAAATCTTTCAGCAAAGATAGATCAGTCATAGTGTTCTCCTCATGGGGCCGCCGCTGCTTCGCCATCCATGGCTGTCAATACGGCCGTGTCCGAAATCCGGACGTCATATAAATCGAAAGCTTTTACCATCTTGCGCATCTCCTCGACCTGCCGGCGCAGAACATCAACTTCTGCCCTGCAGTCTGCGACCATGGCCCCGTTACCCGGCTGCTTCAATACGTCAGACAGGCGTTCCAGGCCCTCGCGGTGTTCACCTGTATGGTTCCAGGTCAGCAGCAGGATTTCCTGTAAATTCATCGCCAGGTCGTTGATCAGTGTAGCGATCTTCGTGATTTCTGCATAGGCAGGCGTCGGCGGGATTCCTTCTAGCTGCCCGCCGGCGATCAATTCAGCACTGTGGCCCAGCTCGTCGATCGGTTTGGCCACCTTCCGGACAGCGATCAACATGACCCCCAGCAGCGCTGCAAAGAATACAGCCGCGGCAGCTCCCAGGCGATACTGGAAGTCACGCAGCACCTGTTGAACCGCAGACGTATCCAGACGGGGAGCTTGTGCAGCAGGCAACCCGGCCGTAAGACTGTCTACCAGCTGTTGCCGGGCGGCGTCACTTCCCGCCTGGTTAATCATAACGGCGCATACCCCCATCACCAGACCCAGGGCCAGCAAAAACAAGAAGATTGTTTTTCTCTGGAATCCGGTCGTAGCGGCAACCGGGTCGGTTGGGTTGTTTACACCTTGCAGATGATAATCGGCAGACACGGTATCTCCCTTTGTTTGCCTTTCGGTTTTGTGGTTCAGGCTTAACATGACGCCATTCCAATATGCCCGGCCGCAAAATAATTGCGGCCGGCGGGGTTCAAGAATCGTCGATCAATTGGAGGACCTCCTCCGCGTGATGCTTGCTGACAAACCCCATGGCCCCGAGTTGTTCAACTTCGCCCCGGTATTTTTCTTCGTCCAGATTGGACAGGAAGATTATCCGGGCTGACTGATCGAGGCTCAGGATCTCTTTTGCCGCGGTAACACCATCCATGCCGCGCATGGTGATATCCATGGTCACGATGTCCGGCTGCAGCTCACGATACAGGGAAACCGCTTCCTGGCCATTTTTGGCTTCACCGACAATGGCATGTCCGGGCGGCGTCAACAGCCTTGAAATCATTTTGCGCATCATGGAGGAATCATCGACGATTAAAATACGTTTGGCCATCTTTTTAGGGTTCCATTTGGTCTGTGGTTATCCGGATCACGCTTCCCCGGAGCTCTTTTCCGGCAGGCCCTTGGGGCCGGCGGACTTCATGTCTTTGAGCTTGCGGACCTCATCGATAAGTAAAATTCGATCAAAGTCCAGAATAATCAATAAATTATCGCCGATGTCACACACGCCGTGAATATACTGGCTCTCGAGTCCGGCAACCACAATATCCGGCGGCGGTTCGATGGTTTTTTTGTCCACCTTTAATACTTCCGTCACCGAGTCGACGATAAAGCCGGTTGTTTTTCCATCTATCTCGAGAATGATGATCCAGGTATCTTCAGGGTTTATCTCAATAGACTCCAGCACCAGGCGTTTGCGCAGGTCAATGACCGGAATGATATTGCCACGCAGGTTGATGACCCCCTGGACAAAAACCGGTGCATTCGGGACGGTGGCAATCTTCGCCGAGCGGATAATCTCCTGCACCATCAGGATGTTCACTCCGAAGAGTTCCTTGCCGATGGTAAAACCAACCAGCTGCATGAGATAATCTGTTTCATAATTTTGTTGTGCCGCGGAGGCGGTTGTTTGATTCATTGCGTATCTCCCATAACGGATAGTTGAGGGTCGTACAGTTGTTGCTACGTTCGTTTCACCTCAAAACCACGGCCTGCAGGGCATTCACACCCACCCCGCAGACCGCGGGGATTGTACTTGAACAGCATCATCTAAGAGGTGAAGGAGCTCACCGAAGGGCCGCTGCCATTGCCCCGGATCTTGAACTGCTCCACCTGTTCGGTGAGGCTCTTGGAGAGCGACTGCAGTTCTTCGGTGATCTGGACGACATTGCCGGCACCTTCCACTGTCTGCAGGGCTCCCTGGGCCGACTCCTCGGTTGCTTCCGTGAGACGCCTGGCCCGCTGGGCCTGGAGGGATGTCATTTCCTGCATCTTTTCAGTACGCTTCACAATACCTTCCATCTCTTCACCCACGGACCCGGCCGCCTGGCTCGATTCTTCGATGAACTGCTCGATCTCGTTGGCCTTTGCAACCAGCGCATCGAGGGCGTTCTTGGCCGCCATACGGCGTTCACCCTGCTGCCCGGCCATTTCACCGATCTGTTCGGCGAGTGTGTTCAGCTCTTCCATCATGATGTTCACTTCCTGGAAGTTGTTCGACAGGGCGTCGGTTTTTTCGGTAATGGCCTCAATGGCCTCCATGTTGACCTGGCCATTTTCCGCGATCTGCTGGAGTGCCGCCTGGGATTTATCCGTCAACTGGGTTCCTTCCCGGACGTTTTCAGTCGAGGCCTTGATCAGCTGGGTAATCTCCTTGGCCGCTTCGGATGACCGCTGGGCCAGCTTTCCAACTTCGTCGGCAACAACGGCAAAGCCCTTGCCATGCTCACCGGCACGCGCGGCCTCAATGGCCGCGTTAAGGGCCAGCAAGTTGGTCTGTTCGGCGATTTCCGTGATCACCTCGATAATCTCGGAGATCTGGGTGGAAGACTCACTAATCGCCCCCATACCCTGTACGGTGGCATTTACTGAGCGGGCCCCCTCTTCAGCAGCGCTAAGCACGTTCTTGCCCTGCTCGGCCGAATCAGCCGCTGTCTGGGTCATTTCCGCCACGAGCTGGGCAATACGCCCCATGGCCTCGGTAACCTTTTCGACCGCTTGCCCCTGACTTTGGGCGGCCGACACAACCATCCCGCCGGTTTCACCCATGGCTTCCACGCGGCCGGAAGCAACATTGGCTTCCTCCACCTGGGCCTCAGAGGCCTGGGCCACCTGGGTCATTTTACCCAAGAGGTCATCCAGACTCTCTCTTGATTCCTGGGCAACCTGCGCCTGTTCTGTAGAAAACGTCGCCACTTCACCGGCCGTACCGCCCATGTCCTGTACCGTTTCAAGAATTTCAGTGGATCGTTTCTGCTCCTCTGTGGCCCGGTCCCTGTTGTCCGAGGCTCTCTGGGCCACGTCATCGGCAAAAGTGGCAACCCCGGAGGCCGAAGAATCCACAACCTTAAAGGAGCTGTTAAGGGCATCGATCATTTCATTGAAGTCGCCGGCCATGCTGCCGATTTCGTCCTTGCTCTGTACGGGGACACTCATACGCAGGTCACGTTCAGAAGCAATCTGGCGAATAATCACGGCAATGGAGGCAATCGGGTTGGTAATCCCCCGGGCGACCAGCAGCCAGATAAATGCGCCAACGACCAGGGATACACCGGCCACAATCATCAGGATGTTGTTGGTGCGCTTGTTGGCAGCATCCATCCGGTTGGTACTGGCCAGAAACTCATGCTCGTAGGAACCGGCACCGATGATCCAGTCCCAGGGTGCGAAATAGACCAGCCGGGCAACTTTGTCCCTGGCGACGGGATCGCCCGGGTTTTTCCAGGGATAGCGCTGTTCGGCAAACTCACCCTTGCGCAGGCCAGTACTCTTCTTGATGATTTCGCGGATAAAGAGGTTGCCTCCCGAGTCTTTGGCATCGATAATCAGCTCACCGTCACGCTGTCCTTTGTTGGAAATGACATAGTGGCCTTCGCTATCAAGCACGTAGACATAGCCGGTCTTACCGACCTTAATGTTCATGACTGCATCTCGTAGCCCGCCGGTTGGCTCCTCCGGAATGCCGACCTGAAGAACACCTGCGATTTGATTATCGACCCGCAGCGGCTCATAGACGGTAAGGTAGCGCTTGCCGGCAATGGTGGCCCGGTTAATATAGGTTTGCCCCTGGAATATGGCTGACATGACCGGGTTCGGTTTCCCATCCGGGGTAATCCTGGGAAGATATGTGCCGGTAACACGGGTCCCGCTGTTTGTAGCAACGGTGGTGGCCACCCGCAGCATGTCGCCGGCTGCATTCATTTTCTGGAAAACGGTGCACAGGGCCCCGGGTGCCACCTCTTTCAAATCATCCACAACCGGGACATATTGAGCCAGATCATTGACCTGGCCGAACCAGCGCTCACCAATCGCAAGCTGGGGCAGTTCGACACTTGTGCCGGTCTGGGAGAACTGGTTGCGGGCCTGCCAGGACACATTGCCCTCAATGTAACCAATGCCGCCCTGGTCCTTTATAAACTTACGGGCTATGGCCAGATGCTTCAACAGCACCTTTTGGAGCAATTTATTCTGTGCCTCACACATGGCATACACGTTCGCCGCGATGTGGTCGAGGTCCGTATAGGCCAGCTTCAAGCTCTCCACCTGGCCTATTTCCTGGATTTCCTGGCTGTTGATGTACGCCGTGGCACCAAAGACAATCAGTGGCACCGCCGTCATCGTCATACCTACCAATAGGAATTTTGTCCTGAGATTCAGGTCTTTGAAAAGTTGTCTAATCATACTCGTGTCCTCCATTATTAGTATGCTGTTACTGCGTACCCTTCATGATCCACAACCGAAGGTTCGGCGTAGATCTGCGCGTTAATATGCGAAGCCAATTGCCCGTCACCTGCGACAATATAATTACTTGATTTCGAAAGAATTAAACTGGTCATCTCCTTATAAAGACACGTCCGGGGATCCTGGACAATGGCGAGCCCGCCGTTGCGGGTAATCTCACGCAGCCCCTCCTCCCCGTCGCTGCCCATGCCGGATAACACCACCCCGGTGGTCTGGGGGCCGAATACTTCGGCGGCGGAAAACATCAACATGTTGATCGACCCCCGCTGGGATTCAAAAGGAGCGGACTCAACCCGTAAAAAGGGTCGACTGCCTACCTGCGCGACCGTTATGTATTCCCCTGCGGCCGCGATGTGGCACTCCCCGCAGCGCAGCGGCACCCCATTTTTCGCCCGGCGGACGTGTACACTGCTCAGGCGGTCCAGGTAGGTCGTGAAATCATCAACATGCTGGGCATCCGCATAGAGCATAATCAGGAAGGCGGCTGTGGTATCCGCACTCATGCGCGGCACCGCCTTCAAAAGCCCGCCAAAGCCGCCCTCGGCCGCCCCGATGGTGACGACCTGTTGACAGGTCGCCGGAGCGAACAGGTCTTGTGGCTTTCCCGTGGCAGGATTCCGGATATACCGGACCGCATCCATCCCCACATCCGAAGCCAGGGCGACTTTGCGAATAATTTCTTTGTTCTGATCATCCATACCAACCCTGGCAACCTGGGAGGGTTTGTGCATGACGTCCACCGCTCCGTACTGCAGGGCCCGGAAGGCTGCGGCAGAGCCGGCACGGGTCAGGGTACTGAACATCACCGTTGGGGTGGGCCTCAAAATCATGATGTGTTTCAACGCCGTCAGGCCATCCATGACCGGCATGTTGATGTCAAGCGTGATAACGTCGGGCTGCAGGCGCGGTAAAAGTTCTAGGGCGACTGCGCCGTTTTCGGCTTCCCCCGCAATCTGTATGTGCGCTGCCGGCTCAAAAATCCGGCGCACGGCCTTGCGCATCAATCCGGAGTCATCCACGATCATCACGTTAATCACCTGGTTTTCTGTAGCGGGTCCATCAGCAGGATAGGTTTTCAGGTCTTGCTGAAGATGCAGAAACTCACCGCAAACACGACACTGAGCCTGCAAAGATGTGCCGTTCGCATCCTGCTCAATATCGTTTTTGCCACCACATTCTTCACAAAAATAATACATACACTGCGTCCTTAAGGATTGGGTTCGATCACTCCACTTTGTCTATGCCGCCACCCTCTGATCGGTTTCTCCAAGCCACCTTGCTGCCGTTACCAGGCCTCCGGGCCCAACGCCCAAACACTGGCACCCGGTGACATGTAGAGCAACCCCTGTGCCAAAAACAAAAAAATGCGCATACTATTTTTTTAGATAATCATTTCAAATGGATAAGTATTTATAACGTAGCAGGTCGTCTGGTAAAAAGCGGATGGACAGGTACCCAAAAGGGGGGGAGAATTCAGATTAAACGCACGAACTGTCCACTTTTTGTGAACAAAAGTGTGAAAACGCAGTGCTGGGCCTAAAGATGCCCCTTCTGCAAGGGCAACGGTCAGGTTTTGCCTATCCCATGCTTCTTCAAAAGCGTATACAACCGCGTGCGGCCAAGCCCGGAAACCTGGCAGGCGTCCTTGATGCTGTTCCCGGTCCGTTCGAGCAGGGTTTTGAAGTAAACCTTCTCGGCCCCGGTCAGCACATCTTCACGAAAGGTCTTATACGCCTGCAGGTGGGTACCGATACCTGGCAAGGGAGGCAGCGGCATAGTCTGCGGCGGCAGGGTCTGCGGCGGACCGGAATCAAGCCCCTGCACAGAGGCCCGCGCCAGGGCAATCCTGAGCTGCTCCGGCAGATGGGTGGGGAACAAAATGGGTTCCTGGTTAGCGGCCGTGATGGCACTCTCCAGCGCATTCACCAGCTCGCGTACATTCCCCGGCCAGGCGTAGTTTTTAAGGACGTCGATAAATTCAGGTGAAAAGCCCTTCTGGCTGCAGCCCAGCCGACGGGTAATGCGCCCTGTGTAAAAAAACAGCAGGGCCCCGATATCCTCGACACGCTCCCTGAGCGGGGGTATATGGATATTGATGGCCCGCAGCCGATAAAGCAGGTCCTTGCGGAACAGGCCCTGGCGGACCATGGCCTCCGGGTCCTGGTTGGTGGCGGCCACCAGCCGGAAATTGCTGGTCACCTCAACCGGGCTGCCCAGCGGCCGAAATGTTTTCTCCTGGAGAACCCGCAAAAAGGCTTTTTGCAGGGGCAGGCTCAGTTCGCACACCTCATCCAGGAACAAGGTCCCCTGGTCGGCCATTCTGATCAGGCCGCGCTTGGCATGATTCGCACCGGTGAAAGCACCTTTCTCGTGGCCGAACAGCGAGCTTTCCACCAGCGTTTCCGGAAGCGCCCCGCAATCCACCACAACCAGGCTGCGATCTTTCAGTTTACTGTTGGCGTGCAGCGTTTTGGCAAACAGCTCTTTACCGGTGCCTGTTTCACCGGTGATCAGCACGTTGGCGTCTCCGGCCGCGGCCATGGCCAGCTGTTTCAGACTGACCTCAAAATTGACATCATTACCGATCAGCCCCTCTTTTTTCAGCACCGGCGGCGGCTGGTTAAACGCCCTGAGGTTATCCCGGTACTGGAGCACCCGGTTGATCGGCAGAATGATCTTTTTGGGAGACAACGGCTTTTGAATATAATCCCAGGCACCATTTTTAATAGCGATCTCCGCGCCATCCGGGTCTCCCAGGCCCGTCATGATGATCACCTCGGGCGAGTCCGGCATGGCCCGCAACTCCTTCAGGGCTTCGAGGCCATTGCCGTCCGGCATGTGCACGTCCAGAAAGATGACATCATGGTCACCGCTGTGTGCTTTCTGCAGCCCTTTTTCCAGCGTCAACTCATATTCAGCTTCATGATCAATGTTTTTGATCATTTTTTCCAGCATCAGGGCAATCGCTGCGTCATCGTCAATGATCAACACTTTCGCCATAAACGGTCTCCCCTGTAGAAGCTAATTTTCCTGGTTGGTACTGTTCCGCTGCCCGGAGGTTTCAACCGGCCGCGTTACTATCACTGCGATGGTTCAAGCAGTCGGGCAACAACTCTCATCAGGCTGCGAATACCCACCGGCTTGGGCAGCAGTTCATCTATCCCGACTTCAGCCAGCCGCTCCGGTGTTGCCACATTGTTGAAACCGGTGCACAGAATAAACGGAATGTCCTCCCTGACGGCTTTGATTTTTTGGGCCAGTTCCAGACCGGTGATCCCCGGCATGGTCTGGTCGCTGATGACCAAATCATAGCGGTCAGGATCCTGCATGAACCTTGCCAACCCCGCAAGGCCATCTGTAGTGGTGTCCACGTCATAACCCAGGCGGCTGAGCGCCTTGCCCCCCACCTGAACAAGCAGTTCTTCATCATCCACCAGCAGGACACGGTATTTGCCGGGTGTGTCGGGCACGTTGCGATCGAGCGGCCTTTTTTCAGGTTTAGTGACGATCAGCGGCAGCAGCACGTGGAAGGTCGCGCCCTGGCCCGGCCAACTGTCCACACTGATGGCCCCTGCGTGCTGTTGCACGATCCCGTGGGCGACGGCCAACCCCAGTCCGGTGCCATCTCCGGTCCCCTTGGTGGTGAAGTACGGTTCAAACAGGCGGGACTGGATTTCCGGGGGTATGCCGTCACCGGTGTCGGAAATAGATAATTTCGCGTAGGCACCGGGCTTCAAATCCGGAAAGCGGGCGGATGTGTCAGCGCCCAGGAATTCGGTATCCAGGCTGATGCCCAGAATCCCCCCTTTAGCGCCCATGGCCTGGACAGCATTGGTGCAGAGGTTCATGGCCACCTGGTGCAGTTGGGAGACATCGGCCAGGACCGTTCCGGGCAGGGCGGCAATATTTTGCTGGATGTCGATGGTCGCCGGCAGGGTGGCCCGCAGGAACTTGGTAACCTCTTTCAAGGTTGGGACCAGGAGCAGCGGCTGCATTTCCTGTTCGCCCTGGCGGCTGAAAATCAATATCTGTTCCACCAGGGTTTTGGCCCGGTAGGCGGCCTTGAGCAGTTCGCCGATGTTCTCCTCTATATCGCTGTCGCCCCGGGCATCAAACATTTCTATAATTTCCCCGAAACCGATTATGGCACCGAGGATATTGTTGAAATCGTGGGCAATGCCGCCGGCCAGCGTTCCAATGGATTCCATTTTCTGTGATTGGCGCAGCTGCTCTTCCAGCTGTTTCTGCTCTGTAATGGGCAAAATCACTTCCAGGGCGGATGAAATGCGTCCGTCTTTATCCCGAATCGGTGTAGCGATGATCCGGGACCAGATGGTATTGCCCTGCGCATCCCGTCCGGTCTGCTCATGGGTAACCAGGTCTTTGCCCCTGCTGAAAACTTCCTGAACGCCGCACCCGGGACAAACATTTCCACTCTGGTTGAATAGCCGGTGGCAGGTTTTATCCTTTGAATCCCCGAAAATGTCGTGGATCGCCCGGTTGGTCCAAATCGTTTTAAAGTCCCTGGAAATTACCGCCAGGCCGACCCCAATGTTCTGGGTAACTGTTTCCAGCAGTTTGTATTCGATCAAAAAAGCGCGTTCGGCACGCTTGCGATCGGCTTCAGCTTTTTCAAAGGCCTGAACGCGTTGTTCCAACTCTGCATAGGTAGGCTTTGCGGCCATATAGGGTCCTTTTAACGGCACCTGCACGTCGCCGACGGGCGCACGCGGGCTTACATTTTTGTTTCCTTTCCTGCAGGCAAGTGTAACACATGAGAGCCAAAACTCAAAATCGCCCATTAAATTGGACCTGGGAGGCATCCCGGTCAACCCGCCCCGGAACGACCGCCCGGCCCGGGGTCCATTTCGTGGATTATTGCAACAAGAGGCTGTTTTCACTTGACGATTATAATTTGGACGTACTATTCCAACTCCCGGATATGGTTTCATATTCCCATGGGCAATTTCCAATGATACAGGAGCGCGCGATTCAATGGACATCCAAGAGATTACCGAACACATTGAAAAAGAGAGCCTGATAGTCCGCCAGATTATAGCTGAAATCGAAAAGGTCATCGTGGGGCAGACTGAACTGTTGAACCGGATGCTGATCGGCCTGCTCTGCCAGGGGCACCTGCTTCTGGAAGGCCTGCCCGGCCTGGCCAAAACCACTGCGGTCAAGACCCTGGCAACGGCCATCAACACCTCTTTTAAACGGCTCCAGTTTACGCCGGACCTGCTGCCGGCCGACATCATCGGCACCCAGATCTACAGGCCGGACAACGGCACTTTTGAAGTCAACCAGGGCCCCATATTCAACAATATTATACTGGCCGACGAGATTAATCGGGCGCCCGCCAAGGTCCAGAGTGCGCTATTGGAAGCCATGCAGGAACACCAGGTCACGATTCGGGACACCACCTTCAGGCTGCCGGACCCCTTTCTGGTGCTGGCCACCCAGAACCCCATCGAGCAGGAGGGCACCTACCCCCTCCCGGAGGCCCAGATAGACCGTTTCATGCTGAAACTCAAAGTGGACTACCCCTCGGCTGAAGAGGAAAAGGAGATCGTCAGGCGAACCCGCAGCGGTACGGCCCGAATCTCTCCGGGCGTAGTGGATGTCGCCGCCCTGCAATCGGCGCGGGCAGCCCTGGGAAATATCCACATGGAAGACAAAGTCGTGGATTACATCGTGCGCCTGACCCGGGCCACCCGCACGCCCGCGAACCACGGCCTGGACATCAGCCCCTTGATCAGCTACGGGGCCTCCCCCCGGGCTTCGATCTGGCTCGAGGCCGCCGCCCGGGCCCACGCCTTTGTCAACGGGAGGGGCTATGTAATCCCCCAGGATGTAAAATCCATGGCTTCGGACGTTCTGAGACACCGGATCATTTTGAGTTACGAAGCCGAGGCCGAAGGTACAACCACAGACGATATCATCACGGTAATCATGGAACGCGTTGAGGTCCCCTGACATGCTTTCCGATGAACAGCTGAAAAAAATTCAGCGTTTTCACTTTCGAACCCGAAAACTGGCCAGTGATCTGTTTGCCGGCCAGTATGAAAGCGCCTTCAAGGGGCAGGGCCTGGAGTTCAGCGAAGTCCGTGAATACCTTCCAGGTGATGATGTGCGCAATATTGACTGGAATGTCTCGGCCCGGTTCGGGCATCCCTTTGTCAAGGTGTTTCATGAAGAGCGCGAATTAACCGTGATGCTGTTGATAGACCTGTCCGGCTCGCATCTGTTCGGTACCCGGCAGAAATTCAAACGGGAAGTTCTGGCCGAGGTGGCCGGGATGCTGGCATTTCTGGCCATTAGAACCAATGACAAGGTCGGCGCGGTGCTGTTCAGCTCCCGGGTGGAAAAATACATCCCACCGAAGAAGGGCGCTGCCCATGTCTGGTCCCTGATCAAAGAAATTTTTACCTATACCCCCGCCGACCCGGGAACCCGGATCAAGGCGGCCTTTGATTTTCTGAACCGCGTCGTCAAACGGCATGCCATTGTTTTTCTGGTATCCGACTGCCTGGATGAGGGATTTGATACCCCCTTACGCTTGGCCGCCCGAAAGCATGACCTGACCGTAATTCGTATTTCCGACCCGGCCGAGGAAACCCTGCCCGCGGCCGGGTTGGTCTATGTGCGCGATCCCGAAACAGGCAAGGTGAACCTGCTGAACTTTCGCAACAAAGCCCTGCGAGCCAAATGGAACTCCCGGCGACTGGAACAGCAGGCCCGTTTAACCGACATGCTGAACCGAACAGGGGTGGACCTGGTGGAAATAAAAACAGATGCGCCGGTAACAGACCCCCTGGTCCGGCTGTTTGATAAAAGGAAAAAACGACATTGAACCATCTGTCACTGCACAACGCATCAACAGCGGGCCGGCGGATCACGTTCTGGCTGCCTTTGGTGCTGTCGCTCCTTTTGACCTGCCAGGCCCTGGCAGGCAGCGGCGCGGCTGCCGCCCCCCCGAGATCAGGGCCGGGGGTCGCAGTCTCCGTAGAAAAACAGACCGCCCGGGTCGGTGAGCGGCTGCGGCTGACCTTGAAGTATAATCTGCCGGAAGGAGCCCGCCTGGATGGGGAAACGGCAATTGACGGCCTTGAATCCCTGACAGACGTGAAACAGACGGCCCGTGCGGGTGAAATCGACCTCTACTTCCTGGTTGATTGGTTTGACACCCGCACGATAGGCCCCTTCGGGCTGCGTTTTCGGGATAA
The DNA here is from genome assembly GCA_964636125.1 of uncultured Desulfobacterales bacterium. Classification (GTDB taxonomy): domain Bacteria; phylum Desulfobacterota; class Desulfobacteria; order Desulfobacterales; family CAJINA01; genus CAJINA01. The sequence continues at coordinate 24,969 of CAZWPX010000026.1, forward strand.
AGATGGGGCCGTACAGCGCATCGAATCCACCGCAATTTCCGTGACGGCCGAATCCAGCCTCGGGCCCAACCCGGAAGCAGCCGCCTTAAAGCCGATCCAGGATATCATAACCACGGCGTCGGCCTGGCCGCGCTACCTGCCCTGGATTGCGGCTGCCGTCTGCCTGCTCACCTTATTATTGGTCTGCTGGCTATGGTGGTGCAAAAGAAAGCAGGCCAAAACGCGTGCACAGGCTGAAATTGAACCGCCCCACGTGCGGGCCGAACGGGAACTTGCCCATTTAGAAGCCAGCCCGCGGTTTGAACCTGGCGCGGTGAAAGCATTTTATTTTGCATTTTCAGAAATCCTGCGCCGGTACATGGAAGCCATTCGGCACTTTCCAGCGGCTGAAATGACCCTTGAAGAGATTTCCCGGTACTGCACCCAGCATCATCAGGATCGAGACATTCTGCCGCTGCTCAGGCAGGCGGACCTCGTCAAGTTTGCCGACACAATTCCATCCGCGGAGTGCCAATCCAGCGACCTAAGCGCAGCGCGTGCCTATATCCTCCGGACCGGACCGATGCCGGCAGAAACCCCGGACATACCGGACAACCGGGAGGTCCGGACATGATGTTCCGCCTGGCTTATCCCGCAATCCTGGCCCTGCTGGGCCTGGTCGCCGGTTGGTTCCTGTGGCGCCTGAAACATAAACCGGTTGGTATAACCTATTCCCTGGCAACCATGGCGGCCGACCTGGTACCCCGGGCCAGTTGGGTGACCGGTCACATTGCCCTGCTGCTGCGAACCGGCTGCCTGGTATTGCTGGTACTGGCTGCGGCACGTCCCCAGCTTTACAATGTATCCCGGGAAATCAAATCGCCGGGTGTGGATATCATGCTGTGCCTGGATACCTCCGGATCCATGCAGGCGCTTGATTTTACCCTGGACGAGGAACCTGTCTCCCGGTTGACCGCCGTCAAAAAAGTCGTTCGCGACTTCATTGAAAAGCGGGAGATGGATCGAATCGGATTGGTGGTGTTCGGCACCGAAGCCTTCACCCAGTCCCCCCTGACCCTGGACAAGGGGCTGTTGCTCGAGTTGGTATCGCGCATGCAGATCGGTATGGCCGGAAACAAAACTGCCATCGGATCCGCGCTGGCCGTGGGGGCCAAACGGTTGAAGGATCTCAAGGCCAAGTCGAAAATCCTGATCCTGCTGACCGACGGCCGACAGACTGCCGGCGAAATCACGCCGGAAGCAGCGGCGGAAGCGGCCCGGGCAATCGGCGTTAAAACCTATACCATCGGTGTGGGGGGCACAGAGCCGGCTCCCTTTCCAGTACAAACACCGTTCGGGACTAGAATTATGCGTCAGCCGGTTGACATGGATGAAGAGACCCTGGTGCAGGTGGCCGCAATAGGGAATGGACAATATTTCAGGGCCGTCAACACGGACCGGCTCCAGGAGATCTACACCATCATCGATCGCCAGGAAAAGACCGAAACCACGGTCAAGGAGTTCTTTCACTTTCGGGAACTGTATCACTATTTTCTGGTACCGGCGCTTTTGTTGCTGCTGGTGGAGATGGTCGCCCGGGCGACGTTGCTGAGGACGATTCCATGACACTGGCATACACCTGGGTGCTGAACTTCCTGTGGCTGCTGCCACTGGCCGGCTTTCTGCTGATCGCCCAAAACCACTGGCGGCGACGGGCCCGGGAACGGTTTGCCGACCCGCACCTGCTGACCCGCCTGACACCGGATGACCACAAAGGCAAAGGCTTTATCAAGGGCCTCCTGCTCCTGGGCACCCTGGCCCTGCTGGTTGTCTCCCTGGCCGGACCCCGTTGGGGCAGCCGCTACCAGGAGGTCAGCCGTAAAGGCGTAGACATTATGCTGGTGGTGGACGTGTCACGCAGCATGTCGGTAGAAGACATAAAGCCCAATCGGCTGAGGCGGGCCAAACACGAGATCATCGATTTTCTCAAAGTTGTCCAGGGCGACCGGGTCGGGCTGACGGCTTTTGCCGGGGCAGCGTTTGTACAGTGCCCTCTGACACTGGATTACACCGCCCTGGAAATGTTTTTGAGCGCCCTGGAACCCGGCCTGATACCCGTTCCGGGAACGGACCTGGGCGCGGCCATCGAAACCGGGCTCTCCGCTTTTGATCCCAAAGCTGAAACCGACAAGGTGATGCTCCTGATCACCGATGGCGAAGATAACGAACAGCAAGGCATGACCGCCGCCCGGAAAGCCACCGGAAAAGGGGTTAAAATCTTTGTCTTCGGCATCGGGGAACCCTCCGGCGGACCGATACCTACCGAAGGCAACCAGGGCGGTTTCAAAAAGGATGCCGGCGGCAAACTGGTACTTTCCCGGCTGGACGAGCAGTCCCTGCGGTCAATCGCCTCCATGACGGACGGCAGTTATGTACGTTCCGTGGCCGGTGACCTGGATCTGGACCTGCTCTATTTTGACGGTATCAAACAAAGGACCACGGATCAGACCCTGAAAAGCGGCAAAATCAAAGTATATGAGGAGCGATTTAACGTGTTTGCCCTGCTGGCTTTCCTGCTGCTCCTGCTGGAAGGGTTTGTGGATGACAAACGCCGGCCGCCGGGGAAAAAGCGCTTTGGGTTACTGCTCGGCCTTGTGGCGGGACTCCTGGCGGCAGGGCCGGTGCCCGCGCCGGTATGGGCGGCCGATGTATCACCGGATGAACTTTACCGCCAGGGCCGCTACGCGGAAGCTGAAAAAGCATATGCCCGGCAAGACATGGATGATCCCAAAGATATTCGCTACCGCTATAACCGCGGCTGTGCGGCCTTTCAAAATGAGAAATACACGGAAGCGGCAGCCGCTTTTGCAAGCGTGCTCAAAAGGACCCGGGACCCCGGGGTGCGTTTTAGGGCCAATTTCAACCTGGGCAATACCGCCTACCAGCAAGGCGATTTCGAATCTGCGGTGGCCCATTACAAGCAGGCACTGGACGACAACCCTGCCAGCCCGGCGCTGCGTCACAATCTGGAGATGGCCTTGAGGGCCCGGGCCAGGAGCGAGCAGAAACCGGCATCTCCCCAGACTGATCAACCACAAGACAGGGAGAACTCCGAAAATAAGGAACAGGGGCAGCAATGTAAGAACCCGAAAAACAGCACAGCAGACTCTCCAGACGAATCGAAATCGGGTCAAAATGACGACCGCAGGACCCAGGAGAATCAATCCGGTAAACCCGGGCAGGAGGCAGCTTCCGGCGAAAAACAGGCCACCGGTGCTGATGAAAACCGACCCGGTGAACTGCGCCCGCGCCAGGCGATGTCACCCCTGGACGCCGAACCGGATACGACGGGCAGGGCTGAATCCGACATGGACAGGCAAAAGGCCGCGGCCCTGTTGGAAAACGTGCAGGAGAATCCGGCCAATATGCTGCGTTTCATGCTCCCCGCTGAAAACCGGAGCGGCGCTCATTCGGGAAAGGACTGGTAGCATGCAGAAAATAATCATCGCCTCATCAGTTCGACAAATTACGAAACTGTCAAACTCAGGGACTCACCCCAGCAAATCTGGGGGTTTACCGATGATTATCACGGCGACCTTTGCACTTCTCTTTTTGTCCCTGCTGCTCGGCGTGCCGGTCCAGGCCCAAATCGATGTTACCCTCAGGCTGGATCGTGCCGAGGCAACTTTAACGGACAGCGTTCAGCTGGAGGTTAAGGTTTCCGGTACACGCCAGGGTGACACGGCGCCCGTTTTCAAAGGTCTGGATGCTTTCCAGGTCACCCGGGGGGGCACCGCCAGCCGGATGGAGATGGTCAACGGCCGGATCACTTCCGGCATCACCTATACCTATTTTGCGCAACCGCAAAAACCCGGCACATTCGTAATCGGCCCGGCTGCTGTAAAGGTAGACGGGCAGACCCTCACAAGCAACACGGCCACGCTGGTGGTCAAGGCCGACGCACAATCGGCAGGGCCCGGGCAGGCCCCGGTATTCCTGGAAGCGGCCCTTTCATCGAACAAAGTCTATGTGGAGCAGCAGGCGCTCTACACGCTCAAGCTTTTCCACCGGGTCAATGTGGCCGACCTCTCCTTGAACCTGCCGGAAATCAAACAAGTGACTTTGAAACAATTCGGGGAGCCGCGCAACTACAGGAGTACACAGGCGGGTGTCACCTACGGAGTCCTGGAGGTGCGCTATGTGATTTGGGCCGCGCAAGCCGGACCCTATGTGATCGGCCCCGGAAAAATGAACATGACCCTGCGACAGGCCGGGCGACAATCCCTGCTGAACGGGTTCTTCAAAGACCCGTTTTCCGCCTTTCCGGCCGGCCGGCCGCTCAGCGTGACAACTCAGCCCTTAGAACTCACCGTCCTGCCCCTCCCGCAAGAAGATCGGCCAGCGGGTTTCAGCGGGCTGGTGGGTGATTTTAAACTGGAATCCCATCTGGATCCCGCGCACATTGAAACCGGCGAATCGGCCACCCTGACAGTGAAAATCAGTGGCCGGGGGAACATCACCCGGATACCCGATATTGATCTTCCGGAACTGTCGTTTGCCCAGATCTACAGCGATCAACCGGTACTGGAATCAGGGCAGGACGATCACGGCCTGGGCGGGACCAAAACCATGAAATGGGCACTGGTCCCCGGCCAGGCAGGCCGATTTGACCTGCCGGACCTGGCCGTAAGTTTTTTCAATCCTGCCGCCGGCCGGTACAAAACCCTTCAATCACCCCGCCACACCCTGTCTGTCTCGCCCGGCAAACCCCAGGATGTGACCGTTTTCAGCCCGCCGTCCAATGGCGGCGGCAACGGTCAGGGTTCCTTTAAGCAAGAGATTCAACAGGTCGGCAAAGACATCCTGCCGATCCACACGGCGGCCGGTGATCTGTCAGTACCCTACCGGGCGTTATTCACGGGCTGGCGCTTCTGGTTCGCCCTGGTTGGCCCGGCGGCATTGTACGGCCTGCTCTGGATGGGGCTGCGGTCACGCCGCCGGCCAACGGCGCGGATCGCCCTGGTGCGCTCCCGGCAGGCCTTTAAGAATTTCAGCAAACAATTTCAAGAGGCCCCGCCCATGGGTGCTGATCTACTTAAAGCGTTCAAGGTGTACCTCAACGACCGCTTCAGCCTCTCACTGGGTACGGTTACGGCGGATGACGCGGTCCGCCTGCTGCAAGCGCATGACGTGGCGGGAAATAGCATAGATAGGATTGGCACACTTATGAAGAAGATAGAGGTTGCTGTGTATACCGGCGACGACCGGCAGAACAGTGAGGCGGGCCCTGAATTGCTGGCGCTCATCAAGAACCTGGAAAAGGAGATTCGATGAGCAGGCTGGCCGGATTCACGATTATTGCGCTGCTGCTGGGCTGGCTGCTGCCCGGCCACCTGTTGGCCCGGGATGCCAGGTTTGCCGTAGAGGATTTTTTTGAAACCAACCGGGCCTATAAAAACGGTCAATACCCGGCTGCCGTGGATGGCTACCGCGACTTGATCGCAGCCGGGTTTGATAACGGCCAGGTTTACTACAATCTGGGTAATGCCTATTTTCGCATGGGTGCCACCGGCCAGGCGATCCTCTCTTATGAACGCGCACACCTGTTGATCCCCCGGGATGATGACCTGGCGTTTAACCTGGCGCTGGCCCGCAATCAGGCTGTCGATGCGACCCATGATTCACAGGCCATGCCCCTGGGCGGGCTGCTGGGGCTCGACAGTTTGAACCTGTATGAGGTCTGCCTGGGCTTCGTGGGGATCAATGCGCTTTTCTTTGTAATCCTCGGAGGTCGGCTGTTCTGGAAAACAGAGTGGTCCTATTATACAATCATTTTTATGGGGATCATCGTCGGCATCGCAGCCTGCGGATTCGCGCTGAAATGGTATACGGCGGCCACTGATGACCGCGCTGTAATTCTGGCACCCGAGGTGGTGGTGCGGGCTGGACCGAACGCCGGGGATACGGTCCTTTTTAAAATCCACGCCGGCACCATCGTCCAGTATGAACGTGCGGAAGAAGAGTGGGTGCTCCTGCACCTGTCCGCAGACAAACGCGGTTGGGCCGCTGCGGATCAACTGGAACGGATTGTTACGCAAAAGAGTGTGCGACCAGAATTGTTAAGGCCATGGAAAACCGAACGCGCCTCTCAATCCTGTCAAAACGGGGTAAACTTGGCCGCTGGATCAAATTGAATTCCCCGGGACTTATCGACCGGGTCGCTTTGAAAGCCATTCAAGCTGCCAAATGGCGGGAGTTGAAAGGTGCTGTGGGTCCATTTTCCCGGGACAAAGGGCCTATATCCTATATCAATAATTTCCGGTAGTAAACAGTCCACTTATAAAAGATGCCCTCGTTGAATTCCAGGTAACCCGGTAGAAATCTGTCCATATCTGTCTGATGAATCAGATATCTTTGCATAACAACAACCGCACTTAATATGGAACAAATCAGCATTTTGAGGATAGGCCTGCCTTCTGGATACTATCTGTTGACCTAATTGACCCACGAGGGTACAAATCCCGGGCAATAACTGGCCCACACAACCAACATGCACAAAGCTGCCAAGATGGGATTGCTTGAAATACATATTGCCGTGCTCTTTTTTGGCCTGGCCGGGCTGTTCGGCAAACTGGTGCATCAGTCGCCGGCAGTGATTGTCTTTGGCCGGGTTGTATTTGCCCTGCTGTTCCTGCTGCCGGCCCTCTACTACCGCAAACAGAACCTCAAACTGGACAACCGCACAGATGGCCTGGCTCTGCTATTCCAGGGCGTCATCCTGGCTGTACACTGGGGAACCTTTTTCAAATCCATCCAGGTTTCAACCGTGGCTGTCGGCCTGCTGACATTCTCGACATTTCCGATCTTCGTGACGTTTCTGGAGCCGGTGTTTTTCAGGGAAAAGTTAAAAGGCGGTGATGTCATCCTGGCCCTGGTGACCTTTTGCGGGGTACTGCTGGTGGTCCCTGCCCTGCGCCTGGACAACACCACCACCCAGGGCGCCCTGTGGGGCGTCACGTCCGGCCTGACCTTTGCCCTGCTGTCCATTCTGAACCGCAAATACGCCAAGAGGTATTCCAGCCTGGTGGTGGCCTTTTACCAGGACGCGGCCGCTGCGATGGTCCTGCTGCCGTTGGTCTGCCTGCCGCTGCCGGCGGTGCCCCTGCCGGATCTGCTGCGACTGGCCCTGCTGGGGATCGTTTTCACGGGAATCGCGCATTCGCTTTTCATCAAAGGACTGGCCACGGTCAAAGCCCAGACGGCCAGCATCATTGCCAGCCTTGAACCCGTGTACGGCATCCTGGCAGCGGCGCTCATCTTGAGTGAAATGCCTGCACCGCGGGAGGTGGCCGGCGGCGTGGTGATTCTGGGGGCTGCATTGTTTGCAACCAGGAGAAGGTAAAGAATCCTGGTCCAGAGGGCCAGGCTTTGGATTGCCCCTTGAAGGAGCTTTTTTCCAAGGCTCTCTGATGGTGCGTGTCCGGATTCAGGGGCTCAGGCCAAAGACTGAAGGCTGAAGAAAAACAACAGTGAACATTCAACATCGAACGCCCAACGTTCAATAAGGTTGCGCTGCGCTTAGCCAGTCAGTATAATTTACGAAGTTCTATGGATTTCATGTGGGGGATTCTTCGTCGCTCCGTGCCTCAGAATGACAAGATATATACAGCCGCATGCCATAGTTCAAAGTTCGATGTTGAATGTTCACAGTTGGATGTCCGATGTTCAGTTTTTAAAGAGGATCGCCCATGCCAAACCCGGTTGACCCAAAAAGATTCGGCCTGCACGTTTCCACAAAAATAGAACAGGTCGGTGAAAAACACTTTGTCATCGTCATAAACAGGAAAAGCCGCATCATTATGAAAGACGGCGAAAAAATAACGGCCAAGGCCGCCATGATCACAAAAAAGGTACCGGGTGCAACCGTCAGTCTGCAAACAACCGCCCCGGTGTGCAGCAAGACCAGAGCCATGCTGCAGGACCACAACGTGAAACTGGTGCCGTAATGATACGCCTGATTCTCATCGGCTTGCTGGCCGGGTTGTTTTTCAGTTCGACCTTTATCCTGAACCGGGTCATGAGCCTGGAAGGCGGGCACTGGGTCTGGAGTGCCGTCCTGCGCTATACGTATATGATCCTCTTTTTGACAGCCTGGTTCCTGCTCTCCAAAGGGCCGGCTCAACTGAAAAGGATCCTGGGGGTGTTTTTTAGAAACTGGGCCTTCTGGACCCTGGCCGGCACTGTCGGGTTTGGCCTGTTTTACGCCCTGATCTGCTATAGTGCCGACCATGCGCCGGGATGGGTGGTGGCTACCACCTGGCAATTCACCATCATTGCCACGCTTTTTGTCCTGCTCTTTTTCGGTCGCTCCTTCCCGGGGCGAACATGGCTGTTTTCCCTGATCATATTTTTCGGCGTCCTCCTGGTCAATCTGAACCAGGCCAAAACCACCGGCCCGGGGGAACTGCTCGCCGGTGCTGTGCCCGTGCTGATAGCAGCCTTTTGTTACCCCCTGGGAAACCAGATGGTCTGGGAGGCCACCAACGGAAACCGCCGGCTGCCGGATGTCTCCAGCCCGGTCCTGGATTCGCCCTTTAGCAGGGTGCTGTTGTTGTCTTTGGGCTCCGTCCCCCTCTGGATAATCCTGGTCAGCGTAACAGCCCCGCCGCTCCCGTCACAAGGACAGTTGATTAATGCCGCCCTGGTGGCCCTTTTTTCCGGTGTTATCGCCACCAGTCTTTTTTTACAGGCCCGCAACTTGTCCAAATCGGCCAGCGAGCTGGCAGCTGTTGACGCCACCCAGTCAAGCGAGGTATTGTTCGCGCTGCTGGGTGAAATCGTTATTATCGGTGCTGCTTTCCCGGATCTGCTTTCAATCCTGGGGATGGTGATCACCTGCGCCGGGATCACTTTGTACGTGTACTTTCAGGAGCAGGCCTGAGATGGTATTGCATAGTATCCTGGTCCTGTCTGCCAGGTTTTCAAGGACTTAATAGAATTGAATGTCCCCTTTATCTGTAATGAAAAACTGAGGCTTGCTATCCGGGGCAACCTGGAAAGGTTTCAAACCAGAACACACCCCAGGAAAGGGGCGCAACGGGCAGCGGTGGCCCTCACGATTATTGATGTCGCCCATGGTTCAGACGCTTATGGACTGCCCCGCTACGATACCCGGCAGTCAGACGCCGCCTTGATTTTAACCCGCCGCAACGCCAATCTAAAAAGCCATTCCGGCCAGTGGGCCTTGCCCGGAGGACACCGGGATGCCGGTGAAACAGCTGTCGATACCGCCCTGCGGGAGTTGGATGAAGAGGTTGGTTTGAGCCTAACGCCGGATCGGGTTTTAGGCCGGCTGGACGATTTTACCACCCGCTCCGGTTTCGTTATTACGCCTGTGGTCGTATGGGGCGGGGACCACGTCGAACTGACCCCCAACCCGGCGGAAGTCGCGTCCATTCACAGGATACCCCTGACCGAATTCATGCGGGCCGATGCACCGCTGATCGAAAACATCCCCGAGAGCAGTGCCCCGCTCCTGCTGATGCCGGTGGGCAGCACCTGCATCGCGGCACCGACAGCCGCCCTGCTCTACCAGTTTCGGGAGGCGGCCATCCTGGGCAAGGCAACCCGGGTAGCCTATTTTGAGCAGCCTGTGTTTGCGTGGAAATAGGAGTTTACAGATCAACATCCAACATTGAACCTCGAACATCCAACTCTCAATAAAAGGAGCATGGCATGGCAACCATATTTGAAGAAAGCACTATAAACGGTCTAACCCTGAAAAACAGGCTGGTACGCTCGGCCACCTGGGAAGGCATGTGCCCACCGGATGGCCGGCCTTCCGGCAAGCTGGTAGAATTCTACCGCCAGCTGGCCGCCGGTGGCGTCGGCCTCATCATTACCAGCTATGCCTTTGTGAGCCCCGAAGGTAAACAACTGCCCGGACAGATGGGCATCCACACGGACGATTTCGCTGACGATTATAAAAAACTGGCGAAAGCCGTGCACGCCGCGGGCGGCAAGATCGCTGTCCAGTTGGTCCACACCGGCGGCCAGACCGACATCCGGACTGCCGGCCGGCAGCCGCTGGCACCTTCCGCCGTGAAAGTCGACCAGTACCAGGAAATGCCGGCGGAACTGACCCAAGAGCAGATCGGCCGCATCGTATCTGAGTTTGCCAAAGCAGCCGGACGGGCCAAAGCGTGGGGCTTTGACGGGATTCAGCTGCACGGCGCCCATGGCTATCTCATCAACCAGTTCCTCTCCCCGCTGACCAATCAACGCCTCGATGCCTATGGCGGCAGTATCGAAAAACGCATCCGCTTTCTCATGGAAGTTTACCGTGCGGTACGCCGGCAGGTCGGCACGAATTACCCGGTGATGATTAAACTCAACGCTTCTGACAACCTGAAAGGCGGCCTCGAAACAAGGGATGCGGATTACGCCGCCCGACGACTATCCGAAGCAGGCATCGATGCGGTTGAAGTGTCCGCCGGAACCTCAGCGTCAGGCAAAAAGAACCCGGCCCGCCAGAAAATCATCAACCCGGGCAAAGAGGCCTACAACCTTGAACTGGCCCGGATGATGAAAGGCGCGGTGAGCTGCCCGGTCATGGTGGTGGGGGGGTATCGCTCTTACGAAGTTGCTGAAAAAACAATCCACGAGGCGCTCATGGACTATGTGGCCATGGCCCGGCCGCTTATCCACGAACCGGGCCTGCCCGCCCGCTGGCAGCAGGGGGGCGATCGCAGCCCGGTCGGCTGCATCTCCTGCAACGGCTGCTTCGGACCAGGCTTGAATGAAGGCGGCATCTATTGCGTTATCGAGAAAAAAGCACGGGCAAAGGCTGAGCGAACAAAGTGAAAACATCCGTTGTGATCACCGGGTGGGGGCAGGTCACCCAGCCTAAACGTAAGACCACCGATATTCTGGATCCCCTGGGGTTAATGGCCGCAGCGGCCTTGAAAGCCGATACAATGACCGCGGCCGGCAACCGGCTGCGCCACCTTGACGGCATCATGGTGGTCAGGCCGTTGAGCGCCCATTACGAATCGGCCGCCGCGCAGCTGGCAGATCGAATCGGGGCGGCCCCCCGCTTTACCCTGGTTTCCAAAATAGGCGGGAACTCCCCGCAATCCATGGTAAACCAGGCTGCCGGGATGATTGCCCGCGGTGAGCTGGACTCTGTATTGATTGCCGGAGCCGAGGCTTACTACCCTAGGAAGGCCAGAGCGACTTCCAACAGCCATATCCTGTTCCAGGGACTTCCGGCAGACTACACCGGGGAGGATACCATCGGCAGCACTCCCCAGGAAACCGCCCACGGAATTGAACAGCCCATCCACGGTTTTCCCCTCTTTGAAACAGCCCTGTGGGCCGAGTCCGGCCTGGACAGGGAAACCTATCTGCAAAGAGTGGGCGCTCTCTGGGCAGCCTTCAGCATGGTGGCCGCCAACCATCCGCACGCATGGACAAAGCAACCGCGCTCCGCCGCAGAAATTTGCACGGCAACCCGGGACAACCGTTATATTGCCCTGCCGTACACGAAGTTCATGAACCCGCTGGTCACGGTCGACCAGGGAGCGGCCATCATTTTGACAGCAGGCGAAAATGCGATACGGCCTAATCAGGCAGGCAGACGGCCGGTCTATTTTCGGGGCGGCGGTTATGCTGCTGACCGCCAGCGGTTTTTAATTGAAAAAACGAATTTCACCACCAGTCCGCCCCTGAAAGCCGCCGCCGGCAAAGCCCTGGAGCGGTCCGGAATCACCCTGGCCGAGATGGACTGCTTTGACCTCTACAGTTGTTTTCCATGCGCCGTAACCATTGCCCGGCGCATGCTGGGCCTGGCCGCTGAGGACCCGCGCCCCCTGACACTCACTGGCGGCCTGGGATTTTTCGGAGGTCCCGGAAACAACTACAGCCTGCACGCCATTGCAACTCTGGCCGACCACATCGCAACAGGCCGACAGGACACCGGCCTGGTCACCTCCCTGGGCTGGTTCTTGCACAAACACGCCGCCGGTGTTTACAGCGCCCGCCCCGGCACCACCGACCTCGGGCCGCATGACCTGGCTGACCGCAAGGCGTATCTTGTCGGGGACCCTCCGGTAGACATCGTGGACCGGGCCTGCGGGGCCGGCACCGTTGAAACCTACACGGTCAAGTTTACCCGGGAAGGCCGACCTCACGAAGCAATCCTCTATGGCCGCACCGATGCCGGCCTACGTTTCGTTGCTAAAACCCAACCCGATGCCGACATGCTGAAATGGCTGATTTCAGAAAACCGGGTCGGCCGCCCGGTAACGCTCAGGCACGATGATCAGGCAGGCATAAATATTGCATTATTAGGTTGAAATAGGCCAAATACTGTCTCAGAGACGATACAGCCAGGCAATCTGCCCTGGGAATTGGGGTCCTATGGTCGATTGAGTACGCCTGGTTTACAGAGTCAGTGTGACATACTTGAGGATACTCCCTAAAGCTGGAACACAATATATATCGTTAGGATTATTGTATTGGACGGATTTCGAAATAGGTCGATCAAGTTTTACCTGAATAGATTTGCGGAGGAGAAAGTATGGATTTAGTTACGCTATCAAGAATGCAGTTTGCAGCCACCACCATGTTTCATTTTCTGTTTGTGCCTCTGACACTGGGGTTGACGATTATCCTTGCCTACATGGAAACCAAGTACGTTCGAACCGGGGATGAAACCTACCTGGACATGACCAAATTCTGGGCCAAGTTGTTTCTCATCAATTTTGCTGTGGGCGTTGTCACCGGCATCACGCTGGAGTTCCAGTTCGGCACCAACTGGTCCCGTTATTCGGCCTATGTAGGGGATGTTTTCGGCTCCCTGCTGGCCATTGAGGCTACCGCCACCTTTTTTCTGGAATCCACATTTATCGGTGTGTGGATCTTCGGTTGGAAAAAGCTGTCGAAAAAGGCCCATGCCGGCGTTATGTGGCTCATAGCTATTGGGTCCAATTGCTCTGCGATCTGGATTCTGATTGCCAATGCCTGGATGCAGAGTCCGGTCGGCTATACGATTCGTAACGGAAGGGCGGAGATGGTTGACTTTTTTGCGATAATTTCCCAACAGTTCGCAATTTATAAGATCATCCACACCATCAGTGCCGGGCTTGTGCTGGCCTCCTTTTTCATTATGGGCATCAGCGCCTACCATCTGCTGAAAAACAATCACCAGGAATTTTTTACCAGGTCATTCAAGACCGGATTGGGTTTCGGTCTCATATTTTCCATTGTGGTATTCATTCTGGGAGATATGAACGGTGTGCTGGTGGCCGAAAAACAGCCTGCCAAGTTAGCAGCCATGGAGTCTTTGTGGGAAACCACAGACAAAGCGCCCGTCTATATGTTTGCCTGGCCGGATCAGGAAAATGAAAAAAACAGCATTGAAATCGGTGCCATTCCCGGCCTTCTCAGTTTCCTTGTAAAACACGATTTCAACGCTGTTGTTCCCGGACTCAAGGAATTTCCAAAAGAGGATCGGCCACCGGTACTGATCACCTCCTTTGCCTTTAAAGGCATGGTCGGCCTGGGGACTATCTTCATCCTCCTGACCATAATTGGCTGGTTTAAAAGAAACAAGCTCCAGGACAACCCTTTATATCTGAAAGCTATGGTATTAGCCATTCCGTTACCCTACCTGGCCATCCAATTCGGATGGGTTGTCGCGGAAGTCGGCCGCCAGCCATGGCTCGTTTACGGACTGGCCCGCACAGCCGACGGGGCCTCACCGATTGCAGCTTCGCAGGTGGCCTTTTCACTGATCGCATTTATCCTGGTTTACAGTGTGCTCGGGGCAGCCGGGTTCTACCTGATGTACCAGAAAGCGATAAAAGGCCCGGACCTGGACATTGCCGATCCCGCCGCTGACAGCGGCCCGGGTGAAGTACAACCGACCTAGCCCGGTCGAATCGGGTCGGGTCTGGTCTGGTCGGGTATTGAATCCTGGTTTTCACTGTGATTATGCAAAAATGTAATGGGAGGATAAAATGGTTTTAGAGTCAGTCTGGTTTTTTCTCTGGGGTCTTTTGTGGGCGATCTATTTTATGACGGATGGTTTTGACCTGGGCATCGGTGCTCTCTACCCTTTCCTGGGAAAGAGTGATACGGACAAAAGAACGATGATCAATGCGATGGGCCCTTTATGGGATGGCAACGAAGTGTGGCTTCTCACGGCCGGAGGTGTTACTTTTGCGGCATTTCCCCTTGTGTATGCTGTCATGTTCTCTTCCCTCTACACCGCATTGATGCTGATTCTATTTGCCCTGATTCTGCGGGGTGTCTCCTTTGAGTTTCGGAATCAAATCAGCAACCCGGTATGGATGAAGGCCTGGGATGCCTGCATTTTTGTCGGCAGCGCTGCTCCGGCCATCCTGTTCGGGGTCGCCTTTGCCAACATATTTCAAGGCATCCCCATTGACCGGGAGGGCATTTACCATGGGACCCTGTTTACCCTGCTGAACCCCTACGGCCTCCTGGGGGGCGTGTTATTTTTACTTCTCTTTTTACAACATGGCGCCAACTGGATCGCCATCAAAAGCACAGGGGATCTGCACGACCGGGCGGTTAAGACCTCAACCGCCATATGGCCGGCCTTGTTGGTGGTGGCCGTTATTTTCCTTGTCGCCAGCTGGTTTGCCACGCCCCTGTACGACAATTATCTCACGCACCCGGCCCTGTTCCTCGTGATTGTAGGCACGGTGGTCGCGTTGCTCGGCATCCGGTATTTCCTCCAGAAAAAAGCCTTCTTCAAGGCCTGGTTTGCATCTGCGGCGACTATTGTCGGGGCCACTTTCTTTGGTGTGATCGGGTTGTATCCGAACCTGTTCCCATCCAGTCTTGATCCTCGCTACAGCCTGACAGCACACAATGCGGCATCCTCTCCGCTGACATTGAAAATTATGCTGACCGTTGTTGTCATTTTCATTCCCATTGTGCTTGCTTACCAGATCTGGGCCTATTTCCTCTTCAAAGATAAAGTGACCGAAGAGGATTTTATGTACTAATCTGCAATCCCAGCAGTCCGGATGACCATAACAGTTCCGGGCTGTTGGGTTTGGTTCCAGATTTTTAAATACAGAAAAAATCGTTGGGTAAGCAAGCGTGTCTGCCCGGTGGTCAGGGATAGCCAGCGACGTCAGCGGGTTTTCTCCGGGTGGGTTTGCTCCGAATGGGATCCCAGTTTTTGCAAAGCGGCGTAGCGTGCATTGCTTTTGGTCAATTCGGCATGCGAACCGCGGGCGATGATGCGGCCCCGATCCAGCATGATTATTTCGTCAAAGTGTTCCAGGTCCGCTGTTCTATGGGTGATCAGGAGCAGGGTTTTTGCTGTGGTTTGCCGCACCAGTTCGCGCATCATTATTTGTTCGGTGAGGCGGTCCAGGCCTTCGGTGGGTTCATCAAGTATCCAGATGGGCGCATTTTGCAGAAACAGCCGGGCAAGGCCCAAACGACGGGCCTGCCCACCTGAGAGGGTCCAGCCGGCCTCGCCTATCCAGGTTTCCAGTCCATCCGGAAGCGTCTCTACGAAATCAAGGAGCTGCGCCTTTTGCAAAGCAGCTTTCAGTGCGGATTCATCTGCCGCGGGCCTGGCCATTAGAAGGTTTCTGCGGAGGGTGGCATTAAACAGGTGCGGCTGTTGGGAGACAACGCCGATGGTTTGCCGTAAATCGGATTCGGACAGGCGGGTAATGTCATGGCCACCGATGCAAACACTTCCATTTACAGGATCCCAGAAACGCACGAGCAGGTTGAAAAGGGTGGATTTACCGGCACCCGTTTCGCCTATTATTGCCACAGTTCGGTTTTGATCAATGCGCAGGTTAAAGTCCTTGAGAACCCATGGGGCGGATTCGTGATATTGAAAATCAACGGCCTGGAAATAAATGTCGCATGTCTCAACTTTCCCGGCAGGCACTTCGGGGAAAACGACGGGAGGCGTGGTATCCACCAGTTCCAGCAGGCGCTGGCCAGCTTTTCGGGTCTGCCCGAGGTATTGATAGGCCCAGGGCAAAGGTAAAAGCGCCTCAAAGGAGCCCAATACCGCAAAGCCTATCAGGGCCAGATTAGCACCGTTCAGTAGTCCCTTTTCCACAAGATTCACGCCCAGGTAGAGGCTGGCCAGGACAGCCATGCCCGATAGCAGCATGGTCGCTGCAGTCGCCCCGCCGCGGATCCGGCTCATGCGGCCCTGGGCCCGGATAAGTGCCTGGCTGCTTTGCTCGAGTTCAGCCAGGTGCCCCTGCCAGGCCCCATAAACCACCAGTTCGGAAAGGCCCTGAACCCCCTCGACAACCCCTATCCTGACCTCGGAGATCTCGCGGTTCAGATGCCGGCCCGTACGGGCACCAAGTCTTGCCGCTGCCAGGGGGACTGCGATTCCGGCAATCAGCATAAACCCGAGCGCGGTGGTGGCAATCCAGGCATCAAAAAAAAGTAAAAACCCGGTGACTGCAACAATTGTAAAAATTGCTACAATCGTTGGGGAAAGGACTCTCACGTAGAGATTGTCGAGAGCGTCAATGTCCGCTACGATCCGGTTCAGTATATCCGCGCTGCGGTATTGCATGAGACGCGCCGGTGCCAGCGGTTCTATGCGTTTATAGAACCAGACCCTGAGGGTGGCCAGCATACGGAAGGTGGCATCGTGTGACACCAGGCGCTCCCCATACCGGAAAAGCGTGCGGGCAATGGCAAACAGACGCACCCCTGCGCTGGGGTAGAAAAAGTTGAAAAGATAGGCAGCGCCCAGGCTCAGCCCGGCAAATGCCGCGGAGCTTATAAACCAGCCGGACAACGCCAGCAATCCCACCGAGGAGACGACAGCCCCCCAACCCAGCAATGTGCCCAGGCCCATCAGCCGGAAATGGGGTCGGAAAAGGTGCAGGAAAGGCTTGAGATTCTTTTCCGACGTTTTCATGATGCCCCGCCTTGATCGTAAAGGCCGGCCAGCCGCCTGAAGGTACCACCGCGGTGTACCAGTTCAGCATAGCTGCCCTCCTGTGCAATGCGGCCCCCGGCGAGTACTGCAATCCGCTGGCCGGATTGGATATGCCCCAGCCTGTGGGTGAGCAATAGAACTGTCCGGTCCTGGGACAATGTGTCGATGGCTTGCATCACCATCCGTTCGTTTTCCATATCCAGACCGGCGGCGGGTTCATCCAGCAGCAGGAGCGGGGCATTTTTCAAGAATACGCGCGCCAGGGCCACCCGCTGGGCCTGCCCCCGGGATAACCCCCACCCCTGTTCACCGACCCTGGTATCGAGACCGTCCGGAAGGTGCCTGGCAAAATCGACAACACGGGCCGACCGTGCCGCTTTCTCGATTTCAGCTCTGGCAGCCCCGGGTTTACCCATGCCGATATTCCCGGCAATGGTATCCTTAAACAACACGGGCTGTTGTCCCAGCCAGCCAATGGCCAGGCGCCAGCTTTCGGGGGTCAATTTTGAGAGGAGGCGGTCATTGATCCGAATTTCTCCCCGGACCGGCGCAATGAATCCCAATAACAGGTTCAGCAGGGTAGTCTTTCCAGCACCGCTGGGCCCCACCAGGGCTACCTGCTCACCCGGCGACAGGCGCAGTGAGACATCTTCCAGGACAGTCGGGGTGCCTTGGGCATAGGTAAAATGGATGTTGCGCAATTCTATGGTAAGGGCTTTGGATTCAGCCAGCGGCTGGCCACCTGCAAAGACCTTTGCCGGGCACCTGGATAGAATCTTCAAAATTTCTTCCGCGGCCCCCATGGCTTCGGCCCGGGCGTGGTAATGGGTGCCAAGCTCCCGCAAAGGAAGATAAAAATCGGGCGCCAGCAGCAATATGAACAGCCCATGCGCAAGGGTCAGCGCCTGTCCGTACATCCCGAATTGGGTAAATCCCAGATAGGTGGTTCCCAGGTATACGGCCACAAGTGCGATGGACAGCGAACTGAACAACTCCAGCACCGCTGTAGACAAAAAAGCGATTCGCAGTACCTGCATGGTTCGCACCCGGTACTCATCCGATGTCACGGCAATATTTTTTTCTTCGCTGCGGCTCCGGCCCAGCAGTTTCAGGGTGGGTAAGCCCTGGAGGGTGTCAAGAAATTGGGCGCTCATACGGGCAAGCACCTGGAAATGTCGCTGGCTGACAGCTTCGGCCCCCATTCCAACCAGAATCATGAACAGCGGTATCAGGGGCGCCGTCAGCAGCAGCAGCCCGCCGGCCGCCCAACTGATGGGGAAAACAAAAGCCGCAATCGCTATGGGAATCGATACGGCCAGGGCCAATTGGGGTAAGTAATAGGCAAAAAACGCCTGGAGAGCTTCAACCTGTTCCACCAGGCAGGCGGATAAGGCGCCGCTGTGTGCTCCTTCAGTGGACTGGGGGCCCAGGTTGCCGATGTGCCGCATAAGGGCCATCCGGAGCTCCTGGCGCACCCTGGCACCGGCGTAGAAACCGGACACTTCCTTGCCCCAGGCCAGGCCGGCCCGGAGCACAACAATGCCGCACAATGTGAGGAACAACAGGCCTAAATCCGCCTGTGAAAGCCCGTCGATGAACGCGCCATGGATGATCCGGGCCAAGAGTCTGGCTTGAAAAATCAGCAGCAGCCCGCCGGCAAATCCGGCTGCAACGGAAAGCAGGATCCAGCCCCTGGCGGGTTGAGCCTTTCCAAAAAGCCATGTCGATGGTTTTTGCTGTGTTATTTGAGATTCCATCGCGTCAATGGTATCATCCGTCCTCGGTTATCTTGATCCGCTATTTTCAGCAGCACCACGCAGTTTATAGCTTCTGAAAGTGCTTTTCGCAATAATAAACCGGCGATTTAATAGCCTAAGCCCGTCATGCCGGACTTGATCCGGCATCCAGCAATACCGCTGGATAGCGGTTTAGCTTCACTGCACACCCGGCTTTCGCCGGAATGACAATCGTGAGGCATTTCCCCGCCGACTTAATATGGATATCGAAACTCTGGAAGGTGCGGTTCAGTGCAGTTAAATAGAAGGGATAATCTCTTAGGAAAATTCAGCAATACCAAGGGTCCTATCTTTGTCCCCGGGTATCAGGACACGTATATAGCCATTTTCAAGGCCATGGATCTGGCCACCTACCCAACCGGAGTCGGATTGGCAGCTGCTGTGGAAATCGACTTGAGGGGATACTTACCCGATATATCCCTGTAAAAAGACCGGATAATTTCCATGTCCGCCTCAATATCCCCGGTGGGCTGCAGAACGGGACCGAAACCGCCAATTTTCTTTTTGTAATCCAGAAACCCCATGGCAATGGGAACCCCGGCACCGCTGGCAATGTGATAAAACCCTGTTTTCCAGTTGAGCACCCGCTTGCGGGTCCCCGCCGGCGGCACCGTCAGGACCAGGGCATCATGGCTGTTGAACTGGTCGATGCACTGGCCAACTACATTGTTTGCCCTGGACCGGTCAATGGGAATACCACCCAGCCATTTGAAAAGGTTTTTAAAAGGCCACCGAAAAATAGCGTCTTTGCCCATCCAGTAGATTTTGGCCCGCAGGACAAAGGCGGCAAAAAGCATGTAGGGAAGATCCCAGTTCGACGTATGGGGGGCGGCAATCAGCACATATTTGGGGACGTCCGGAAGGGTCCCTGTGGCCCGCCAGCCATTGATCCATAAAAAGACAATTGCAAACCAGCGCATCAGGGTGCGTACAATGGGCGTATCGAAAATTGTGTAATTCAAAACCGGTTTCCTTGGAAATTAGGTAAATTGGATTTCAGTCTCAAGTTTTCTATCACATAGGAATAGACGCTCGATGTAAAGCTGTCCACGGCTTTTTACAAAACTTTTACATATGCTGTTTAACCCCGATTGTGCCGGGCAGGCAATAATCGAATGTGTCCATCAGGCTATTGATGTTAAAGCAATTAATAGATATAGACTAAAATAAATAGGTTCTAATGAAATGCTTACACGCCATAAGGAGGACAATCATGCCGGATATGGATGGAATAAAATTGGGTAAAGAGTATCACGTGGACAAACCTCAGGAGACAGAGGGCTTTTTTCTGAAAGGCTGTGGCTCCCTGGACTGGGGCATGAAAAACCGGCTGGCCCGGATTTTCAACCCGAAATCGGGCCGCACGGTCATGCTGGCCATCGACCATGGCTACTTCCAGGGCCCCACCACCGGCCTGGAGCGCGTGGACATCGACATCATGCCCATCGCACCCCACGCCGACACCCTCATGCTGACCCGGGGTATTTTAAGAAGCGTGGTGCCGCCTGCCTACCAGCAGCCCATCGTGCTGCGGGTATCCGGGGGAACCAGCATACTCAAGGAACTTTCCAATGAAGAGATCGCGGTCAGTATCGAAGAATCCATCCGCTTGAATGTCTGTGCCATGGCTGTGCAGGTTTTCATCGGCGGTGAGTATGAGAGACAATCCATTATCAATATGACCCGCATGGTGGATATGGGCAACCGCTACGGGATCCCCACCCTGGCCGTGACCGCAGTGGGCAAGGACATGGCCCGGGACGCCCGCTATTTCAGGCTGGCGACCCGGATTTGCGCCGAGTTGGGGGCCACCTATGTTAAATCCTACTATATCGATGAAGGGTTTGAAACGGTCACGGCATCCTGCCCGGTGCCCATCGTCATGGCCGGGGGCAAAAAGATGCCCGAACTGGACGCCTTGACCATGGCCTACAACGCGGTGCAGCAGGGGGCTGCCGGTGTGGATATGGGGCGCAATATCTTCCAGTCCGCTTCACCTATTGCCATGCTGACCGCCGTTAAGTCTGTGGTTCACGACAATGCAACCCCGGATGAGGCCTTCGATCTCTATAACACGGTTAAAAGTCAGGGATAATGAAAATGCGTATTGCCGTCTGGTACAACAACCATGACATCCGGATAGAGAAAACAACCCGGCCAGTGCCCGGCCCGCATGAAATGCTGGTCAAGGTTCTGGCCTGCGGCCTGTGCGGCAGCGACATCGTCGAATGGTACCGGCTGCCCCGGGCCCCCCTGGTACCAGGGCATGAAATCTGCGGGGAGGTTGTGGAAACGGGTACCGCCGTAGAAACATTTCAACCGGGTGACCGGGTCTTCATCGCCCCGAAAATCCCCTGCCTGCGGTGCGATTACTGTAAAGCCGGGCACTACCCGGTCTGCCCGCATGTAAAGGAACGTCTGCCCGGTGGATTAGCCGAGTATATCCGGGTGCCGGCCGCCCTCGTTGCAGGCGGCACCTACAGACTGCCCGATGCCATTTCAGCTGACCAGAGCACTTTCATCGAACCGCTGGCGTGTGTGGTCAGAGCCCAAAACCTTTCCAAAGTGGCCGGCCACCATACGGTGATGATTTTCGGGTGCGGCATGTCCGGGCTTCTGCACATCAAACTCGCCAAGCAGAAAGGCTGCCGGGTGGTGGCTATTGATATCCAGCCTGAACGCCTTGACTATGCAGTCAGGTGCGGGGCTGACATTGTTATAGATGCCGGTCGGGATGTGCCCGCCCAACTGCTGAAAAAAAATCACGGGAAGGCCAATGTGGTGATGTTGTGCACATCCGCCCTGTCTGCCATTGATCAGGCCTGGCAGTGCCTGGACAAAGGCGGCCGTATCGTTTTCTTCGCGGTACCTGACCCGGACAAGCCGGTTACAATTCCGATCAATGCGTTCTGGATGAACGAAGTGGCGGTCCTGACCTCCTACTATTGCGGACCGCCTGATATCGTCAAAGCCATGCAATTGCTGGAAACCGGGCGCATCCAGGTCGATGACCTTGTTACCCACCGCCTGCCCCTGGCAGAAATCGCCCGGGGATTTGAGCTGGTGCTGAAAGGGACTGAATCGGTCAAGGTTATTATCAGACCCAATGAATAAACGCAGCGTTGCAAAAATACGAAATATGCAACCACCCGTAACAATTATCGGCATCGGGGAACTGGGTGGCATCTTTGCCCGGGCCTTTTTACGCGCCGGGTATCCAGTTTATCCGGTCACCCGGGACATGCCGCCGGCTGCGGCCTTGGAACAGATCCCTTCATCGGTTCTGACGCTGATTGCCGTGGGAGAAAAAGACCTGCCCGGTTTACTGCAGGAGCTGATGCCCGGTCAGCGTGCCTCCGTGGGACTCCTGCAAAACGAACTGCTGCCGGACACATGGGTATCAAACGGTGTCACCGATCCAACGGTAATCTCAGTCTGGTTCGAGAAGAAGCAGGGCATGGACGTGAAAGTGCTGCGCCCGTCCCCGGTATTCGGTCCGCAGGCGGCCCTGGTGGCGGATGCATTGGAAGGCATCGGGATACCGTGCCGGCGCTTAGCCACGGCTGCCGATCTGCTCCTGGAGTTGGTCATAAAAAACGTCTTTGTTTACATGATCAATATATGCGGTTTGAAAACCGGTGGCACAACGGGAACACTTTGGGCGAATCATAACCAACTGGCCCGGAAGGTCGCCGCTGAAATTATAGATCTGCAGGAGTGTCTCACCGGTGCGTCATTTGACCGGGACAGCCTTATGACCGGGGTTGCCTCTGGGATTGCTGGCGATCCCCGGCACAAGTGCATGGGCCGCAGTGCACCCTCTCGCCTGGAGCGATTTCTGGCAATGGCGGATCAGCAAGGCATCGCAGCGGATACCATTCGCTCTATCCAGGCTGAAGGCATTAGAGAAACACCAGAAAAATAGCAACGGATATAATCGCCGCGGAAACAAGGATAGCCAGCCGCGGTAGGCGGATAGGCTTTAATAGTCACACGACATAATCAATCTTAGAAAAGGTATTTGTACAAGCATATGAAAGTTATCAAAGTCGGCGGCGGCTGCCTCAACGGGAAAAAAACAATTGCCAGAATCATTGATCTCATTGCCGACCGGGGACGCGGCCAGGTTTTTGTCGTCTCGGCCCTGAACGGCATCACCGATTTCTTAATCGACTCTATGGATGCGGCCCTGGAAGATGAAAACAACATCCCCGGGATTATCACCCGCCTTAAGGCCCGGCACAACCTGGTGGCCCGGCACCTGGTTCAAAGACCCAAAGAGGTGAAAAGCTTCAGCCAGGACCTGACCAAAACACTCAAAAAACTGGAGCGGCTCTACTACGGGCTGAATTTTACCGGCAAGATCTCACCTCGCCTGCGCGATGCCATCGTAAGCTTCGGGGAGCGGTTTTCCGCACAGTTGCTGACAGCAATTATCTCCAGTCGCGGCATATCGTCATCATATCACATGCCGCATAAGATCGGCATGCTCACAGACGGCAAATATGGAGATGCCACCGCTGACATCCCGGCCACAGCCAGGAACTTCAAAAACAGTCTGGCCCCGGCCCTCAGTACCAAAAAGATCCTGTTTATACCGGGTTTTTTCGGTGTGAGCAAAAACGGCGACATTACCACGTTCGGGCGCGGCGGCAGCGATTATTCCGCCGCGGTGGTCACGGCCGCATTGAAAGCTGAAGTCCTGGAAATCTGGAAAGACGTGGATGGATTCATGAGTGCGGACCCCAAACTGGTTCCCTGCGCGGAACTGATCCCGACTCTGTCTTACGAAGAGGCCTCAGAGCTGGCATATTTCGGCGCCCGGATTCTGCACCCGCGCTCGGTTGAACCCGTCAGGACCCGCAAGCTGGATATTACCATTAAAAATACGCTCAACCCCGAAGCCGCCGGCAGTCTCATCACCGCCCGCAGCCCTCGTTCGAAAACCATCATCAAGAGCGTAGCGCATGATTGTAATATCGGCATTTTGAAGGTTCACGCGGCAGGTGTTGGGGCTCGGCCGGGCATCCTCGCCGAAGTGGCCGCCGGGATTACCGGCCAGGGCATCAATATCAAAGCGGTGGTCACCTCCCAGACATGCATCAGCCTGCTGCTGGCCGGTCAGGACCTGGTACCTGGCGTGGCGGCCTTGAAAACACTGCGCCCCAAACCATTTCGACGCCTTGAAACCGTTGCGGACATTGCCCTGATCAGCATCGTTGGGGAAGGTCTGCTGACCCGCAAGGGCATTGCCGCAAATTGCTTTTCAGCGGTAGCCGCGGCCGGCGTCAACGTGGAGATGATATCGTTCGGTCCATCCCGGGCGGCCCTTTATTTTCTGACCAAAAAGAAAAACCTTAAAAAAGCGGTCACGGCCATACATGAAATATTTTTCCCCGCGTGTGCAGTTTAAGATTCCCGGCCCGGAGAGGCTGTGTCACAATTAACGAAGTAGCCCAAAACTGATAAGTTTGAAGTGACTAAAGTGATCTAAAATGCCTAAAGTTCTGGTGTCACTTCGCTCCGCTGGTTTTATCCAATCAGTAGAATGCCTTAACTTTAGATCACTTTTAACTTTAGTTCACTTTAGCTCACTTGCATCAATCAGTATGGCCTAGCCAATTATCTCTGACCCCCGAATGGCGGGACAGGCTCCCGAATAACGGGACAAGTTTGGCCCTGACCAGGTTTTAAGGTCGAATAAACACTGGATTCCGGATTGAGTCCGGAATGACAAAAAGGCCTGATGGCTGGTTTCGCGCATTGCAACACAGTCTCGGAGGACAAGGCTTATGGAAAACAGGATAAAAGCTGCGTATGCGGCCCTCACGGCCCTTGGTTTCGGTAACTATGAAGCCCGGGCGTATTGCGCCCTTTTGACCCGTTCGCCGGCCAACGGCTACCAGGTGGCCCAGGAAAGCGGGATCCCCAGGGCTAAGATATACGAATGCCTCCAGCGCCTGGTGTCCCGCGGTGCCGCTATCCAGGTGGAAAGTCAGGATGACGCAGCTCGCCTGTTCGCACCCACGGACCCGCAAGAATTGATGAACAGTATGGCAGATGGATTTTCGGCCTCGCTGGACCGGGCCCGGGACGCACTGGACAATTTCAAGGATTCTCCCCGGATGGCTGAAGTCCTCTGGCGTATCACCTCCCGCCAGGACCTGGTGGATCGCGGACTGAAACTGACCGGCAGCGTAACACAGACCCTGCATGTGGCCATCTGGTCGGATGAATTTGAAAAACTTCTGCCCAGCCTGCTGGCTGCAGCCCAAAATGGCATCCAGATTGCCCTGGTGCTCTACGACCCACACCCGGGCCTGGCAAAACTCCAGCGGCTCTGCCCCGGGGTCATCGCGCACAACCGGAGCAAACGACAGGCGATTCCGGTCATGGGCCGTCAATTTGTCCTGGTAGCCGACATGGAACGCTGCATCAGCGGTTCGATTTTCCCTGCCAACGTGGTCGAAGGCGTTTTCACCATGAATCCTGGCCTGGTCACCAATGCTGTTGACCTGGTAAACCACGAAATCTACCTGGAAAGGGTCATGGTGGCGGCCGGTGGCCGCATCACCGAAATATTCGGGAACGACCTCGAAAAATTAGACCCTTTCCGCCTGCCTGATTTAAACCTGCCTGATTTAAAATAGACTTTAGGGCCGCGGAAAAAATGTTTTGTTCCAGAAGGCGCCCTGATTTGCACCGGATTCCCGTCGCCACAAACCCGTTGACAAAAACCGTGCCCCCCGCTATAGTTACCACCATAGTAGTCACTATCAGAAAACACTGTGAATAAGGGGGCGCCATGCTGGATTTCAATACCGATCATTATCACTTTGGTCTTTCTCAGATTCCGGACCAGACCATCATGTCCAATGAGGAAACGTTTGGTGCCCATCATTATGAACGCATCGACGTGGTCATTCGCCAGGCCCAAAACTGCTGGCTGACTGACATGCACGGCAATCGCTATCTCGATTGCCTGGCCGCCTACTCAGCAGCCAACCCCGGGCATCACCATCCCAAAATCGTTGCGGCCCTCACAGACGCCCTGGCCGGAAACTATGCGTCTGTTATCTCCAATGTGGTTTACACCGACCCACTGGGGGTATTCCTGCGTAAGATGGGAGAAATCGTGCCGCCCCTCGGGCCCCGTTTTGGCAGCCGCGGCAATAAAGTCCTGCCTAAAAACGGCGGGGTTGAATCCGTGGAAACCGCCATCAAAATGGCCCGCTTTTATGGCTGGAAGAAAAAGGGCATTCCCGATGGAAAACAGGAAATCGTCGTTTTCGAAAACAATTTTCACGGCCGCATGATCACGGTGGTCTCTTTTTCCAGCACCCCTAAATACCGGGAGGGTTTCGGCCCGCTCACGCCGGGCTTTGTCTCCGTGGCCTATAACGATCTGGAACAGGTCAAAAAGGCCATTAACCCGAATACCTGCGGCATCCTGGTTGAACCCATGCAGGGCGAAGGCGGCATGCGGGTTCCGGATGACGGCTTTCTAAAAGGTCTGCGCCGCCTGGCCGATGACAACGACCTGCTGCTGCTCTTCGATGAGATCCAGGTGGGCCTGGGACGCAGCGGCAAAATGTTCTGTTTCGAGCATTCCAACGTGGTGCCCGATGGCCTTATCCTCGGCAAGGCCCTCTCCGGTGGATTGGTACCGCTCTCGGTCTTTGTTACCAACCGCGAATTAATGGACATGGCCTTCAATATCGGCTCGGATGGCTCAACCTTCGGCGGGTATCCCCTGGCCTGTGTTGCCGGGATTGCCGCCCTGGATGTACTCAAAGAGGAGTATCTGCCTGAACGCGCCGCTGAGCAGGGCCAGAAACTGATCACCAGGATACGGGAGATTGCCGCCCGTGCGCCGGCCATTAAAGAGGTGCGCGGCAAAGGACTGTTTATCGGGATTGAGGTAGAACAGGGGCATGCCATGCGGTACTGCCGGCAGCTGTTGGAAATGGGCCTGCTGGCCAACGACAGCCATGGCCACACGATCCGGATTTCGCCGCCGCTGACTATCAATGATGAAGAGATAGACTACCTGGTAACCCGGCTCGACAGAGTTCTCACTGGTGACCAGTCGTAGGGAATCCATTGGCAATGGTGCAATTTTTAGTGCACTTTAGTCACTTGCTTTTCTCTCCTGAAACCAACCTGAGCCTGGCGCTTGAATGCCTGGCCGACTCCAGTACAAAATTCTGACCTGCCAGTTTAAAACCATCTTTCGCCACCTGGAGAGAAATGGCATGGTGGTAGAAAAAGTACTGATCCAGTTCAGGGATCAGTACATCGATCAGCAAATCCCCACCCTGTTTGCCTTTTTTAAAACTGTCGGGTTTACATCTTCACAAAAGGGCGCTATGTCATTGGCCAGCAGATCCAAGTGGATTCAGACAAGGAGAGGACGTACCCATGCAGACAGAGAAGGTGATCGATCACATTGTCAACTGGCTGAAAACCTATTGCGAAACTGCGGGTATGACCGGCTTCACCGTAGGCGTATCAGGCGGCATTGATTCAGCGGTTACGTCAACCCTTTGTGCCCGGACCGGGAAAAGCGTCCTGGCCCTCAATATGCCTATCTACCAGACAACCGACCAGGTGACCCTTTCATTTGAGCATATCCAGTGGCTTGAAGAAAACTATGACACGGTTCAGGGGATTGACGTGGACCTGACCCCGACCTTCAAAACGATCGAACAGACCCTGCCGGCCGAAATTCAAGACGGGCTTTCCATGGCCAACACCCGCTCGCGCCTGCGCATGCTGACGCTATACGCTTTTTCGACCCACTACCGGATGCTGGTGGCCGGCACCGGTAATAAAGTGGAGGATTTTGGAGTTGGATTCTATACAAAATATGGTGATGGCGGGGTAGATCTATCACCCATTGCCGGCCTCTTGAAATCTGAAGTGTATGCAATTGGACGGGAGCTGGGGGTCATAGAGGAGATATTAAAGGCCCCGCCCACCGATGGGCTCTGGGAAGATGGCCGCACCGATGAGAAACAGATCGGCGCCACCTATGATGAACTTGAATGGGCCATGGCGCATGATGAAAATTCCACGCTGGAATTAAGCCCGCGCCAAAAAGCGGTCCTCTCCATCTACCTGGGCTACAACCGGGCCAACCGGCATAAAATGCTGCCGATTCCGGTCTGCAAAATCCCGGACGACTTGAAGTGAGCACCCGGCAGACCCTGATTGAACTGAAAAACGTCACGGCGCGTGTCCGGAACAGACCCATCCTGCCGGCGACTTCCTGGAAAATTGAAACCGGGCACCACTGGGCCGTTATCGGCCCCAACGGCTCCGGCAAATCTACCCTGGTAGGCATCCTCGCCGGCCGGGTACCGGTTATAAAAGGGCATACGGTGCGCCCCTGCCCACCAGCCGCCATACGGTCAATCTCTTTTGAAATGATCGATCGCCTGATGACCCGGGAAGAGGTGTTGGACGATGCCAGGCACTTTGCCAACCGGCCGGATGAAACCACCACCGCACGGGCCATTATCCAGCCTGATCCGACCCAGGTAAGCAACGCCGATGTCAGACGGGCGGCCGACGCAATGGGAATCCGTCACCTGCTGAAAAGGAGTATCCGCAATCTTTCCTCGGGTGAATTCCGCAAAGTGCTGCTGGCCGGCGCAATGGCCGGCAAACCACGCCTGCTGATTCTTGATGAGCCTTATGAAGGCCTGGACGCGCCCGCAGCGACTAATCTTGCCCGAATCATTCCCCGGCTTATGCAAGCCGGGATTGGCGTCGTACTGGTTACCCACCAGTTGAATAGAATCAGCTCTCACTTTACCCATGTCCTGTGTGTCAAATCCGGCCGGGTCATAGAACAGGGGCCTCGCACAGGGATACTGATTCCGGATAAAATTGCCGCTCTTTACGGCAGTCGACAGCCGCGGCGGCCGGTCTCCGGTATCAAACCGGCAGGCAGCCCGCCTTCCGGTGGCCGGGAACTGATCACTTTGCGGAACACAACGGTTATCTATGGCGCCAAGGTGGTGCTTAATCGCCTGAACTGGACGTTTTGCGAGGGTGAAAACTGGGCGGTTCTCGGGCCCAACGGTTCCGGGAAATCAACCCTGGTAAAACTGATCACCGGGGACCACCCCCAGGCCTATGCCAACCACATCCGCCTGTTCGGTCGGCGCCGGGGATCCGGCGAAAGTATCTGGGAGATCAAGAAGCATATCGGCCTCATCTCTTCTGAACTGCAAATTCGCTACCGCAAAGGTATCCGGGTAATCGAGGTCATCCGGTCGGGCTTTTTCGACTCGGTCGGACTCTATCGCCGCTGCAATGCGGCCCAGAAAAATCTGGCTGACCGGTGGCTGGTCAATATCGACCTGCCCGCGAAACGGGCGCATCCCTTTGACCGGCTCTCTTATGGGGAAAAGCGATTGGTGCTGCTGGCCCGGGCCATGGTAAAGACTCCCCAATTGCTGGTAATGGATGAGCCCTGCCAGGGCCTCGATCCCGAAAACCGTAACCGAATCCTGTCCATCGTGGCGCAGATCTGCAGCCTGGCCTATACGCACTTGCTGTTTATTACCCACCTGCCTGAAGAAATCCCGCGTGCCATCACCCGGGTACTCGAACTGCCGCCCCCGAAATAACAGCCGGATAAATACCTCTGGCCACTAGACACCGAACCAATTTCTCCTTGCAATTGAAGAGCTATAGACATACGCTCGCAGCTATCAATGTATGCCAACCGGGACGAAAAGCCAGCCCTCTGCCGGCCCTTTGAAACGGGAGTAGTGAAGTGGAAGTGAAATGGCAGCGACGCTTCAGGGTGCTCTGGAAAAGCTGGGGCTTTTTCGCCGAAGTCCTTCGCCCCGCTGACGGTTCCGGAAGGTCATTACTTCGTAATGGGCGACAACCGAGACAACAGCGCCTACTCCCGCTATTTCGGATTTGTCAAACGCCGCCGCATCGTCGGTAAAGCTCTCGCGGTGGTCGTCTCGCTGGATATTTTCAACTGGTACAAGCCGCGCTGGGAAAGATCTTTCACCCGCTTGCCTTAATATCGGTATCTGATGGTAAAGGCTGCCCTCTTTTCTGTACAAGAAAAGTACCGAAACGATACGATGACGAATGCGGGTCGGAGACAGATTAGCAACCAGTGTTAAAAGGCAGCTGTCGTTGGTAGATCGGGGAGTGGTTTAGAAGAATAAAGGCGCGGACTATATCAGATAGTCCGTGCCTTTTTGTTACCAATGTAACTGCGGACTAATGGTCGTTAGTGCGGAGGATCAATATAGCATGCTTGTGGTTTGTCGGGGATATCACCATGCTTTCAGTAAGATAGGTTAGATGGCAACATAAAGCAGATACATGTAACGCCATATCTAACTGGTGTGATAAATACATCTGAGCTCAGTGAATTGTTATGCAATTCTTTGGAGTGCTGATAGCATCTTTAACCCGAAAAGTATTACATGATTTCACTTTAGAGATATAGTCTCTCCAATTTTCATAATCCATAACCGCTTTGGGTCAAACCCTTTTTCTAAGCCCGCTTTTTTAAACAATTCCGCTGGTTCAAAAAGCGGCTCCTCTGATAAATCTATTGTTCCCCAATGGATAGCAATCATGGTTTTGGCCTTTAAATCTAATCCTGTTTGAAATGATTCCGTTGGATGCATATGATTGTTAAATCCATATTTTCGGTTTCCATATGTTCCAATAGGTAGCAACGCATAATCAAACCCGCCAATTTCTGTGCCAATTTTTTTAAATACAATCGGTGAATAGGCAGTATCTCCGGCAAAAAACAGTTTCCTTTTAGAAGAAAGAATTGACCATGAACACCAGAGTGTCTTGTTTTTATCAAAAAATCCACGACTGGAATAGTGAACCATTGGATGTGAATTAAACTGCAAGCCATCTAATGCAATACTGTGGTGCCAATCGAGCTCATGGATCTTAACATAGCCTTTATCCTTGAAAAACTCGCCTAGTCCCAATGGAACAACGGCCTCAACATCCTTTTTATTCGGTAAAGATTCAATAAAATTAGCATCGAGGTGATCATAATGGTTATGAGATATTACGATAATATTCACTGCAGGCAGGTTTTTTGCGGCAATTCCGGGAAGAACAGATCTACTTGGTCCAAAAGGTCCAGGCCCTGAGCGTTTAGCAAAAAAAGGATCAGTCAAAATCACCTTACCATCAATCTTGAGTAAAACAGTACTTTGTCCAATCCAGGTAATCGTATCTTCACTACCTATGTTCTTAAACTGTTTCATAGCCCTATTCTCGTCAACTACATGATCAGCTGGAATCTTATTTGATTTTGATGGTGAGAATATTCTATTCCAGATAAATTTGAAACCTTCTGTTTCAGCTGGTTCGATAAGTGGATAATTTCTAAAACCTTTCTCAGTATGATGCATTGTTTTTTTCATTACCCTTAACTCGGCATGAGAGGATGATGAACACCCCATTAAAAGTAATGCAAAGAAAACAATACCTACTTTGCAGGTAGATAGAGCAATTGATTTTAACCGTCGCTTTTTCATAGCTATTTTTTTCTCATTATTTCAGTATAAGAGGATATTACATATGCAATTCATTAGTCAAAATCAGAGAACACTTGATGTTGCATAACGTTAAAATTGAGTTGCTTCTTTATCTGATTAAACTTTGTTTAGAAAAGAATATTTTATTGCCTCATACTTGCACCCATCAATACAGGTACCACAGAGAATGCATTCGATATTTTCCATTTTGTTTTGTTCAACCATATCTTCTACAGGAAGGCTCATTGGACAGCTATCAATGCAAGTGTGGCAGTGTTTACACTTATCGGAATTTGCTTGCAGTTGTAAGGAGGGCCACCCAAATCTATTTCTTGTCTTTCTGCCAATTATCATGAAGGGAGCCATCCAGCATATATGATGACAGAATGATCTTTTTCCAAAAATAAAAGCAGGGAATACAATAAGGAACAAAAGGACTAAAAAGTAAGCAATGAGAGCGTTAATATCCCCAATAGAAAGGCCGTAGCTCGTATCGTAGAAAAAGTCAATTTGCTGATAACCACCATTTATAACCGCAAGGATACCTATAGTACTGATCCATGGTATCCAAATTATCCATTTGATGTAATCCCCTTGGTCCACCATTCAGGTCCGAAATAAGTGGAAAATTCTCTTAAGGTCAGGGCTTTCTTAAATACTGAGGTGTTTCCTTTTTCAACTTCGGATTTTATAAACTCGGCATATTCACGGACGTTTTTATAAGTGTTTTGGTCCGGCAAGATGGTGTTCTGTTTTGTTTTTATCTCTTTGCTATTTGCTTTAAAAGAAAGTGAATAGGAACTGATAGTCATAAAAGTTTTCAGCCCCACCGGCACACCGTTTTTTTGAACCAGGCCCTCCAATATAGAGCATGCGGCATTATATTGGTTCCCTTCAGGCCCGCCGAAAGTGACATATACAGCCACCGGAATTCCTTTAAGATCGGGTAAGGATTGAATAAAATCTTTTACAAAATCCGGGATATCATAATAAAAAACAGGGGCTCCGATTACGATGAGATCAGCATTGGTAATTTTTGTCTGATCAAAATCGCACAGGTCTCCGTAAATAACAGTAATGCCTTTTTTCTCAAGCGTCCGGGCAAGAACTTTTCCACATTTTTGAGTATTACCGGTTTGACTATACCATA
This sequence comes from uncultured Desulfobacterales bacterium, assembly GCA_964636125.1. GTDB lineage: Bacteria > Desulfobacterota > Desulfobacteria > Desulfobacterales > CAJINA01 > CAJINA01. Next base: position 57,417 of record CAZWPX010000026.1, read on the forward strand.
GGACGGTGGCGTTCCTTATATTTTTGGACTTCATGGGAACTTTTGCCTTTATAGTACTGATATTAACACATGCAGATAATGCAGGCAATGTTACTGCTGCTAAGGCACTTTTCTTTAAAAATGTCCGTCTACTTTCCATGGGGGTTCCACTTTTTTCGATGTTAGCATAATAAGATACAGTTAAGCTCATTGCACCCACTTGCGGAGTACACCATTTCAAACTGCCAGTTGCGGATCCATTTAAGCTCCTCCACTGGACACGCCAATGCGAACTCATCATTCGGCGTCGCCTTAATAGTAACCTGATGTGAAACAGTGTATCTTTTAGCCTTGCAGTATCTTCACCGACAAATTATTTTGGTCTATTATCGTGTACGCGTACTTGTGTTCGACTGGACAATAGACATCAGATGCAACGACCAGGAACCAGTGTAACTCCGCGATGTTTTTGACCTCAACACCGCCCAACGCTTTCATCAGACGTTTCATTATTCATCATCTACCCACTTAATTGTTAAGTTGTTTTTCGGAGATATACATATTTATGACTGCTCTGAACACTTCCACGCCATTGGTATCCGTCACATGCACTGTCATGGGAAGTTCTTGGGGCGTTACCAGATTGGCGGCTGTCATTTCACAGGTCGCTTTTAAATTGGTTTTGGCCATTTTTAGGTAAGATACGGTCATCTCTTTAGGAATCCAGCGCATATTTTTAGGAATACTGACTTCAAGCATTGACCCCGCCGCAAGTTCACTGACGTTGCACATGGCAATAGCGTGGACGGATTTCAGGTGATTTGTTACAGCCCGCCTTTTTTTAAAATGAATTTCACAATAACCAGGCCTTAACTCTATAAAGCGTGGTTTTATATTTGCAAAGTACGGTGCTTTAAAACAAACCAACTTTGAAAAAATGATTTTGCCAAATGGCAATTTTTCACATATTTGCCAAACTCGCATTAATTGATTCATAATTGCCCTATTTCTAGGGGCGCCCGGTTTGGCCGCCCCTGTTGGATAACTGCTATTTTCTGGCCACTATGGCCATTTCATTTGATTCTGGATTAAAGGCCTGGCCGGCAACGTCTGCAAACAGTGCTTCAACTTGAAAACTGCTCGCATTGAATTCCTGTTTAAGCATAGATGGGCTAAAATGCTGCAACCAGTTAACAGATTCCTTAATAAATGCATGGTTGCGGCTTGATACGTCAATGTCAGCGTTCAAATGACATTGAAGCATCTGTTTGGCCGTATGTTCATTTGTCCACAACTCATTTGCGGTATAAAACTGAAAAGGTTTTGGACGTGAATTGATTTCTTTTATTTCTTTAAACATTTATTGACGATCCTCCATTCTAATCTCCATGACAACTTTACCCCAGCCTCCGCATTGCACACCCACATCCCGGCAGCCAAATCTTTTAAAATGCATTTCATTTGGATCAACCCCGGCATAGAACAACTCGTGCATGCCAAATACAGCTCCCCCGAAAGAAGACAGGGCAAAGACACACATCCGGTTTGGACAGAGCTTGGAGATAAAATTACCGGCCCCGTCCAAGTAGAACTTGTCACCCACTTTATGCTGACTGTTGCAGCCATGTGACGCCACAACCTCGACAACAATTGTTTTGTTCACCAGTTCAGGTGCCTTGCTTAGTATTAGTTCGTTCTTGGGGTCATCCTTGAATTTTTTCATTTCCGCATCATTGTACCCCAAATGATTCTGAAAAAAGCTCCACATATTTTCTTCGACGCGCATGGTTGCCTCCTATTTATTTGTAATGTTTCGGTTTTCCTGAGAAAACGTCTTGCCCAAAGTAACAGTGCAATAAAGGTTCAAACGTTTGTTTTTGCATACATTTTTCCGGTGCTTATTAGTTTGCTGTCCAACTATTTGGTCAAAAAAATCACATGCTTTTGTTCAGTTTTGTTAATAGAATATTCAATATCTCTTTTTCCTGATCAGAGATGCCTTGATAGGCTTTTGTAACCAATCTTTCAGATATTGCTATAAATGACGATTTTAAAGCTTTTCCCTTTGCAGTCAGGCTTATCATGCTGATGCGATTATCATTCATATCCTTTTGTTTTTCAACATAATCTAGGGCAATCAATTTCTTGATAAGAGATGTAATCGTAGACTTATCTTTATCTATAATTTCTGCAATTTCTTTCATCTGGAGCGACCCTCTTATCAGCAACGCTCCAATGATCTCACCATGAGACGGGGAAATCGCTCCAATATTATGTTTTTTCAATTCCTTAACGAGAAATCTATGAGCCTTATAATGTATTCTGCCTATGATAAATAGGATATTATCTTTTTTCATGCCAACTGAATAGTTTGATAACAAACTAATGTCAAGTGTTTTTTAGTATGAATATTTTACCGATTATCCGTAATATTATTTACCCAGCAAATCGCTTCACTGCTTCCAAAGAATCAAACTGCATGATTGTAATAAACTCAACCTCGTTGCTCATAGAGTTTTCGAGCGCCCTTATTTCCGGCGGAAACATCGAGGGAAAGCCGTGATGATCCGCAGGCACGAGCGCAGCCTTCGGCATAGTCCATTAAAGTGGAACCAATGCCTTCCCCACGAAGTTCTTTGTTGACAGCCATGGCTTGAAGATAGAAATCGTCATCCGCGATGTTATCGATAATTCGAAAGAGCGGTGAGAACAGTGTCGAAACGGCGATCATACGCAGATTAAACCTACCCGCAGCCTGCTTTAAAGGCCTGTCTGAGGATTGGCGGTGTTGCTCGGCTGTGTAGCCTGAGACCATTCCCACAATGATCTTATTACGTCTGGCAAAGGTTGCATTTTGATGCGAGAGGTCATGGCCTGGTTGTATGAATGCGTTAGTAATTATTCCCACAAATTGCCGACCGAGCATGAAATGAAAAAAGCCTTCGGCTGCTTCGTCGAGATAGTGAGCAAACTCCCGCCCTTCGTCGATGGTGGGGTTGGCTTTGCAGAATGTTATTGAGGCATTTTGCATTACGGTTTCCTAAAGTCGAAGAGTTGGATTCGTTTAGGTTCAAATACAATCGGTTAAAAATTTTATTATATCACAACTTTTGGTTAACTACATTTTAATGTCAGATACATTTAACGTCGGCTTTGTCGACTGTAAGCTCTTGTTAGGTGACAAACAATGGGACCCGCGCGTTTCCTTTTCCCGGTGCTTATCTACCACCTGGCCTGACCCCAAAAACCGATCCAGATTTATATTAAAGATATGGTGCGATCAGGACTCTGCAAAGGGGGCAGGATAAGATAGTCTGGACTGAGGGATATTGCCAAATTTCTGCACTTATTAAAAATTCAAAACAATACCAGAATGGGTCCGAACGTAATTACGCATAACCCGCGGGTGATTCCGTCCATGATCAGGGTCGTGTTGCACACAGCGCACTTAAAGGTCTTCAGGGGATGCGTCGTGAAAAATTGCAAGAAGCCGAGACTGAATTTACATTGTGGACAATGCACCGTCTCGCCTCTTGTTTAACACCCTTTCCACTCAGGATTTCTTTTCTCAAAAAACGCGGAGACCCCCTCCTTGGCATCCGCCGTGGTACACAACCGGGCAAAGGCTTCATTCATATATTCAAACTGCTTGTCGTAATTCATGTCCTCCGCGGCATAATACGCCTTTTTGGCAATCTGAACCGCAACCGGGCTTCTTTTTGCGAGGGACTCCGCCCAGGCCCGGGCTTCCTGCTCCAGGTCCTCCTGGGGAACCACCCGATTGATCAGCCCCAGGGTGAGCGCGTCCGGCGCCTTGACCAGGTCGCCGTACAACAAAAGTTCCAGGGCTTTTTTCCGGCCGATGGATTTGCTCACCGGGATAACCGGGCCGACACAGTTAAGGCCCACGTTAATGGCGGTCAGCCCCATGCGCGCGTTTTCCGCGGCAATGGCCAGATCGCAGGCCGCAACGAGTCCCATACCGTTGGCCGCGGCCACACCCTGAACCTGGGCGATTACCGGCTTGCTCATCTTCGAAATCGTCACCAGGGGTCTTTCCATGTGCTCGATCCAGTCCCGGTATTCCTGGGCCGATTTCCCGAACAGTTCGTTCACATCTATCCCGGCGCAAAAAGCGCGGCCGGCCCCCTTTATAAGCACAACGCGGACACCGGCATCACCATCCATTTCCAAAAGTGCGTCATACAGGTCCTGGGCCAGGCCTCTGGTAAAGGTGTTCATCTGCTCCGGCAGGTTCAATGTGATTTCGCCAACAAATTTGTCACTGGTTTCAACAATCAGGTTTTCGTAAGACATGGGTTATCTCCTTCTGTGGATATACTGGTATTACTGCTTGAACATCGAACACTCAACATCGAACATTCAACTTTGAAGAAAGCAGCGATAGGCTCTACCAATAAAGACAATTCTCATCAAATTATTATGAGAAAAAGTATTTATAAACTGGTCGCCGAAGGCGTACCACAGTTCAATGTTCGAAGTTCTGTGTTCGATGTTGGATATTCAGATTCCAGGATCAATTCTGGTCCTCTGGCGGTACAAACCACTCTTTTTTCCGGTAGACCAGGTCCTGGCTGCTGGCCAGGATATCCCCTGTGGTCTCGTTGTAGACTTTGATTTCATATAGCGCCGTGCGTCCGCCGGCGTTTATTTCCCGGGCCTCCGCGACCAGGCGGTCGCCCACACCGGAAGCTTTCAAGAAAGTGATGTTGACGTTCAAGGCCACAGCCGTCTGGCCATGAGAATTCCCGGCCGCGGCGAAAGCAATGTCACCGAGCGTAAAGATCAAGCCGCCGTGGGTAGTACCGTGGAAATTGGCCATCTCTTTGGTTACCGTGAGCGACACCCTGCTGCAGCCAGGTTTGGGTATCTCTATCCGTGCACCCAGAAAATTTGCAAACGCATCCTTGGCAATGTGCTTCCGGATTGCTTCCATTCTAGCGTCTGATGTCATGGCGATTCCTTGTATGGGAGAACATGTGCTGTTTGTGGCTCAATGCTTATTCTTACGCTCTCGCCCCATGGTTATCAAGGATAAAAACCGGTTGCTGCTTGAAGCTTTCTCAAAAAAAGGATTTTGGTTCAAGGTCAAGGCGGCCGCGAGTATCAACCCGCAGGAATACTGGAGTATTTCGAGGGTCTGATATGAGCGCCCAACGCTGAAATTGGGCCAAAAGACTTTTTTGAGATGGCTTCTTGACAGTTCTCGACAGACTCAGTAGTTATCGCAGACTCATTTACAATTGATACACCCCAAAGGAATCGGCATGAAAAAAATTTGTGTATTCTGCGGGTCCAGCCCGGGTGCCCGGCCGGCTTACACAGCCGCAGCCAGAGATCTGGGTAAAGCCCTGGCGGACAGGGGGCTGGCCCTGGTCTACGGCGGGGGTAATGTCGGCATGATGGGACAGGTTGCCCAGGCGGCCATTGAAAATGGCGGGCGGGTGACTGGCGTTATACCCAAGGCCATTGCCGACATGGAGGTCGCCTATACCGACCTGGAAGACCTGAGAATCGTGGGCTCCATGCACACCCGCAAAGCGCTTATGGCAGAGTTGGCGGACGGGTTTATCGCCCTGCCGGGCGGCCTGGGGACCCTTGAGGAATTTGTGGAAGTTTTGACCTGGGCCCAGCTCGGCTTCCACGCCAAGCCCTGCGGCCTGCTCAACTCCTGCGGCTATTACGACAACCTGCTGGCCTTCATCAAGCACACGGCCGACGAGCAGTTTATCCAACCTGAGCACCGGGACCTGATCCTGGTCGCCAAAACCCCGGCCACGCTGCTGGATCGTTTTGAAACGTATGTGCCCCCCCGGGTTAATAAAGCCGCCTGGGCCCGGCGTTTGAACTCCCCACCAAATTAGCCCGAACATTTCATCCATTTACCGCGTTATCAGAGACTTGCAAAAATAAGTTCGCAAATTTTCAGAGTTCAGCCAACCTTAGTTGATTGCCCCGCCTGCCTAAATCTTGAGAGCTTTTTCCAGATTGATGCCGTATTTACGCATCCGGTTCCAGACGGTCACCCGGTTGATACCCAGCAGGTGCGCGGCCCGGGTCTGGTTGCCGCCGGTTTGGCGCAAGGCTTCGATCAGGGCGGTCTTTTCAGCGGGCACGCCGGTATCCGGGACGGGCGGCGGCACCGGCCATCGCGTCGCCGCATCTGCGGTCGGTGGTCGCGACTGTGTTTCCTGAGAAGCGTTTCCCCCCTGGAGGTTGCCCGGCAGATCATCCGGCTGGATGGTGCGCCCTTCTGCGACGATAAAGGCATAGTCCAGAGCACTTTTCAGTTCGCGCACATTTCCCGGCCAGGGATAAGCCATCACCTGCTGCATAGCTTGTTTAGACAACCCGGTGATCCCCTTGCCGGTCTTGCTGCCCAGCTGCTCGATAAAGGCGCTGATCAACAGAGGAATGTCTTCCAGGCGAGTTCTGAGAGGGGGCAGGTGAATCGGAATCACATTAATGCGGAAAAACAGGTCCTCCCTGAACTTATTTTCGCCAACCAGAGCCGACAGGTCACGATTGGTAGCCAGGATCAGACGAACATCCACCGCAATCGGTGAATGGTCCCCCACCCGTTCAACCTGCTGCGATTCCAGGACTCGCAGCAGTTTTACCTGGATTGACGGTGGGACGTCCCCAATTTCATCCAGGAATATATCCCCACCGCTGGCGGCTTCAAATCGGCCGATATGGTGCCTGTAGGCACCGGTGAAGGACCCTTTGGCATGACCAAAAAGCTCACTTTCGATCAAAGACTCGTTCAGGGCAGCACAATTGAATTGGATAAAAGGGGCATTGCACCGGGGACCCAGTTTATGAATGGCCTGGGCGGCCAGTTCTTTTCCAGTGCCGCTTTCTCCATAGATAATGACGGGGGCATCGCTCTCGGCACTTTTCTGCAGCAGGTTGAATACCTTCTGCATGACCGGAGACTTCCCGATCATTCCATGGAAGCCCTCCCCGTAGTCGATCTGGCGGGTCAACCGGTCGACCTCTTCTTCCAGTTTGTGCAGTTCAGAGAGATCTGTAATGGTCTCCACAACGCCCACCGGCGTGTCATCATCATCCCTGAGTACAGATGCATTCTTCAGCGCGGAGAGCCATTCCCCGTCTTTTTTGCGAATTAAACAGCGACACCTTTTAATGTCTTTCCTGTTCGGCAGAAACAGGGCACACAGGCTCTCGCCGTCATCCTGGATGATTTTCTCGCAGGCATCACACTTCAGGACTGTACAATGCCGGCCGATAATTTCTTCCGGTGCGTAGCCGGTCAGAGTCTCAAATGCCTGATTTACCATAATAATATTTCCATTGGGCCCTATGAGCATCAGGCCGTCATTCATGGTATTGATTATCCGCTTCCAGTAATTTCTGATTTTGACAGTGTTCATCAGGGCTTGCCAACCTCCATTTGTTTAGCAGGGATATTATCATATTCATCAGCCGGAACGCAACAGCTGTTTAAGCAATTAAACAACTGTTTAAATACCCGACCTGTTCA
>CAZWPX010000027.1:0-63698 GCA_964636125.1 uncultured Desulfobacterales bacterium
CCTGGCCATAGAGCGATAGATAGGAATTTCAGTGTTTTTGAAAAATTTCCAATTTTATTTAAAATACTCACTGTTTTTACTTGACCGGTTGTGCGGATATACTGTATCGGTGCGCCAACCAACACCCCTTAATGGAGGCACGCTATGCTGGATATAATGCAAGTCGTAAAGGACAAAGATCCTCAGGAAAGAGAATTTCATCAGGCGGTCAGCGAGGTGATGGAATCTATTAAACCGGTTCTGGAGCAAAATCCTGTTTACCGCAAAGCAAATATTCCGGCCCGGCTGGTGGAGCCAGAAAGGGTCATCCTGTTCAGGGTGCCGTGGATGGATGACGGCGGGAATGTGCATGTCAATCGTGGGTTCAGGATCGAGATGAACAGTGCGATTGGCCCTTACAAGGGCGGGTTGCGTTTTCACCCCTCGGTCAACCTCGGTATCCTCAAATTCCTGGCCTTTGAACAGGTATTTAAAAATGCGCTGACAACCCTGCCCATGGGCGGCGGTAAGGGCGGGTCGGATTTTGATCCGAAAGGCAAGTCAGATGCAGAAGTGATGCGGTTTTGCCAGGCCTTTATGAGTGAACTGTTTCGCCACATCGGGCCGAATACAGATGTTCCCGCCGGTGATATCGGGGTAGGCGCCCGGGAGATCGGATACCTCTTCGGGATGTACAAAAAGCTGCGCAACGAGTTTACCGGTGTTTTGACCGGCAAGAGTCTCAACTGGGGCGGCAGCCTGATACGGCCGGAGGCCACCGGTTACGGCAGTGTTTATTTTGCCGCCGAGATGCTGGCCACCCGGGAGGATACCCTGGAAGGGAAAACCTGCCTGGTTTCCGGATCGGGCAATGTGGCCCAGTATACAGCTGAAAAGCTTTTGGAACTCGGGGCCAAAGTGGTCACGCTTTCAGACTCCTCCGGGTACATATATGATGAGAGCGGGCTCACCCGGGAGAAACTCGACTACGTGATGATGCTCAAAAATGTTCGCCGGGGGCGTATCAAGGAGTATGTCGAGAAATATCCGGAAGCCGAATTCACGGCCCTGGATGCGGCTGCGGACTTTAATCCGCTCTGGGACCACAAAGCTGATTGTGCGTTCCCCAGTGCCACCCAGAACGAAATCAACGCCCAGGATGCCCAGAACCTGATCAATAATGGGGTTTTTGTCGTATCTGAAGGGGCCAATATGCCCACAGTCCCGGACGGGGTGGACCTGTTCATCGATAAAAAAATCCTCTATGGCCCGGGTAAAGCGGCCAACGCCGGCGGTGTCTCGGTTTCCGGGCTTGAGATGAGCCAGAACAGCATGCGCTATGGCTGGTCACGGGAAGAGGTCGATGCCAAACTCAAAACCATCATGCACAGCATCCACAGCACCTGCCTGGACGCGGCCGATCAGTACGGCACCCCGGGCAATTACGTCAATGGGGCCAATATCGCCGGGTTTGTGAAGGTGGTTGATGCAATGATGGACCAGGGGCTGGTGTAGGAAGAGCAGGGTTCAAGGATTCAAGGGGCCAAGGGTTCGAGTGAAAGAGCTAAGATCGAACCCGCAAACCTATAATCTTTGATGGTCCCGTAAAAAGTCCTTTGCCCGTCATGCCGGACTTGATCCCCGCTTAAGTTGGGATCTCCGACCGGCATCCAGAAGTACCTGAAATCACTGGATCCCGGCCTTCGCCGGGATGACAATCATAATCGAAATTCGACTTTTTACGGATCCATCAATCTCTAATCTCTTATATTTATAAGGAGATTCTTCGTCGCTACGCTCCTCAGAATGAAAAGGTATCGGCAAGCATTTTCCATTGAAAGGACCAATGACCAATGGAAACCTGACGAAAACTAAAACAAAAAGCTGAGTTATAGGATGATACCTTGAACTGCCGGGCTCAGGTTTTCTGTTTTACGCACTACCCTGGAGCCCTCGAATCCTCGGCCCCTCGAACCCTTCAGAGTAAAAAACCGCAGGATTTTTACGTTAAAATATCCTGCGGTTTTCTGTTTCCGCGTCCTGGACAAAATTCAATAATGCCTGGTAGGATTTGGCGCCTTCCAATTTACGGCCGTCGCTGTGAAAGGAGGGCACCGCCCGGATTCCGAGGTCTATGCTGCGCTGCCAGTCCGCGTCTACCGCCTGGCGGAAACGGCCGGCGGCGAGGACGTCTTCAACTTCATCTCCCGCCAAACCGGCGGCTGTCGCGATATCCGCCAGAACTTTGACATCAGCGATATTACGGCCATCCGCAAAGTAGGTATTGAAAGCCGCGTGGTGAAAAGCGTCCCCCCGGCCCAGGGATTCCGCCCATTTGCCCAGTTCCTGGGCCCGGCGGCTGTTGTAGGTGTTGCGCCGGTCGCCAAAGGGTAGGCCCAACCCGGCGGCAGTCTTCTGCAGGTGGGCGATCATGCGCGGGATGTCCATCCCCCGGCCTGCAAAGAGGTCATCCAGGGTGCGCCCCTCATCGGGTGTTTCCGGGTGCAGGGGGAAGGCGGTCCAGGTGATGTCGGCTTCGATTTCAGATTTTAACTTTTCAATACTCCCGGTAATGAAATAGCAGTACGGTCAGATGTAATCAGAGAATATTTCGAGTTTGTATGGACTGCTCATGTGTTCCTCCATAGAGATATTTTCAGTCAATCAATCCATTGCCCGGTCCATTTTCCTTGTTTAATACGGGGTGGACAGGGACCAGCAGGGCTGCGCTGCCTGTGAACAGGGCCACCATCCCCATGATCAAAACGAGCCGGCCCCAGGGCTGCCCGACAGCCTGGCGCGCGGCCAGCAGTATGACCAGGGTGCGTGCCCATTCAAACGTACCCAGGACGAGGCCTGCCTGGACCGCGCGGTCAGCCCACCGGTGCCTGACCAGCAGCAATACCGGGAGTGCCAGACTGACAACCACGCCGAAATACAAATCGGCCCGCCAGAAGTGCGCGGCCAAAAGCAGGGCACTTAGCACTGCGGGCAATAATCGAAACGTGTTTTTAAGGGCTGCTTTCTGCATGGTCTGTTTCCCCTGTGGCTGTGAGCTATGTGAATAAATGTCAGCGATCCTAAAAACCGGGCCCCCAGAGGGCAGAGAAAACCGGCTATGCCATGCAGGCTGATGGAAGTATCTAAAGTTAAGGTATTCTACTATTGTCAGGGAACTCGCTGCGCTCGCACCCTGACCTGCGCTGGATTTGAAAATGCCGACGTCAGGTGCTGCCCTTACCGTTCGGTGGTGGCCAGTTTCAGGGCCAGCCCCACAAAAACCGTACCGGCCAGCCGGTTCATGATGATCTGGGCCTTGTCGGAACGGGTCAGCCAGCCGCCTATCGTGCCTGCCAGCAGGGCAATGGAACCAAACACCAGGACGGTGGACACGATAAATAAAGCCCCCAGAAAAACCATCTGCAGGCTCAGCGGACCACGGGCCGGGTCGGCGAACTGCGGTAAAAAGGCCAGGAAGAAGATGGAAACTTTGGGGTTGGTAATGTTCATAATGATACCCCGGCGGTAAAGCCTGCCCGGACTCAGGGCGCCGCCGGTTCCGCTCTTGATCTCTGTGGCCGCGGCCCGGAAGGCGCCCCAGGCCAGGTAAAGCAGGTACCCGGCCCCGCAAAGCTTAAGCACTGTAAATGCGAAAGTGGATGCTTTGAAGATTACGGCCACGCCGAAAGCCACGGCAGCGGTATGCACGATGAGCCCGGTGCACAGGCCGAAGGTGACCAGCAGGCCCGACACTTTGCCGTGCAGGGCGGATTGAGTCAGCACAAAGATGTTGTCAGGGCCCGGCGCCAGGGCTAGCAGGACTGAGGCGGCAAAGAAGGTGCCCAGGGTGTCGACAGGGATCATCAGCGGCCGTCCGCACGTCGCCGGGTGACTGTTTCTCCGCCGATGCCCCAGTTGTCCGTGTCCACCTCGTCGATGACCACCACTGTCGTTTCCGGGTTTTTGCCCAGCAGGTCAGTCAGCAGGCGGGTCACGCCTTGAATGAGATCCGCTTTTTTTTGGGTCGTGACCCCTTCATTGGTTATTTTGATATTTACAAAGGGCATCGCTTTCTCCTTTCATGAATAGGACCTTGTTTGTATCAAACAACATGCCCGATTTAAAGGTTAAAAGTATTTACAAAAGACTATTAATGTAAAGCTCCGGGCTTGCCTTATTATGATATAGAGGCTAAGGACGGAGCCACACTGGAATATGAAATGCAAAAATCTGGGCTTGAAAAAATTCGGTATTTTTCCACCTACGAGGAACAGGAGGCGGCGTTCAGCCAATCCGTATTTAACCTGATTCCCTGCCGGCATAACGGGCCGCAGCGCTTCTGGCAGGATTTCAAACGGATTGCAGGGAGCGGGCTGCAGGATACTGTTGCCCAGAATATAGCGTATGTCTCCTCCGATCCCCGGGACTGTCTCGCCTTCGGTACCCCGCAGCAGGTCCTGGCGGCCGCCTGCATGAGTGCGCCATCCAACCTGCCTTTTCGTCAGATCGCGGCCGACATGGGCATTGAATTGCTCCTGGAGCAGCCGATCCGGACGCTGTCCGGCGGTGAGAGTGTCAAGCTGGCACTGGCCAAAGTGCTGATCTCTGCCGGAGCCAGTTCGAAGCTGGTGGTTTCGAGTCCTTTCAGCTGGCTTTCCCTGGTAAACCGCGCCCTTTTTGACCGGGTTCTGGAAGCGTACCGCCAGCGACAGGTCCCCGCTGAAATTCTGGCCCTGGCAGGGGAAGATGACCTGGAACCGATCCGGCCGGAAGAACTGGGCGGTGGGCGCCCTGTGGGTCTTGTTTTTGCACTTGAATTGACAGGCGCCTGGATAGATATCGGGGCCCTGGTGCAGACCGCAGCCACTGATCAGGCCCGGGCTCGCATTGCAGATTTCAACGGGTCGTTTGCATCCCCCTGCCTGCTCACAGGAGATAACGGGCAGGGGAAGAGCCTACTGGCAAAGGCGCTGGCCGGGGCTATTTCAACCCGCGGTAAGGTGGCGGTTGCTGCCGGACGCGGGCCCGGCCGTGCGCGGCTGTTGTTTCAGGATGTGATAACCCAGACGCTCCTGCGTTCATTTGACGGCATCCTGGGGTCGGTAAGGCAGGGCCTGCGCGACCAGGCGCTCAAACTGTATCGGTGCCTCAGGCAGTGCTGCGGCGAACGGACGGACTGTAGCGGTCGGCAGGAGAATGCAGCAGATTTGGAAAATATCGCCGCGAACCCGACACTTCTGGACATTAAAATGATCCTCGTAGCCGTTCGGCTGGCCGAACAACCACCGGTGTTGATACTCGATGAACCCGATTGGGGTTTGAATCGTCAGGATTCGATCGCTCTGGTCACCGGCATCATTGATCTGGCCCATTCCCTGGGGATTGCCGTGGTGCTGATTTCCCACAAACCCTGGTGGCAGCCGGTTGCCGGGTCTGAGCTGCGGGTTGAGAAAAGAGCCGCAGGGGAAACCGGCTGCCGTTTTGAGATCCGGCTGCATAAGATGTGAGGTGCCATGCATTGGAAAATTAAACTGCTGTGCCTGCTCCTGGTCGCCGTTCCAGCTTTTACCGGCTATCCGCTTCACCGGTTTGACACCCTGGTGGTTGCGGGTATCACCCGGGCCTGGGCGGTCTATTTCCTGCTTGCCAATCTCACCGTCCTGATTATGTGCGGATCCAGGCGCTACGAGCGCATTCTCACCACCGCCTCCCTGGTCACCCTGCCGGTCATAGCCACCGGCGGTTGCCTCTCATTTCTGGTCAGCCTGTTTGAACCTGATATCTGGCGTGCCCAGGGGGTCTACAGTACCCACTACCTGCGTTTGTGTGTCACCATGCTGACGGTTGTCCCGCTGGCACTGGGTCTGGTTACCACCATCCCCCTGCAATCGTTTGAACAGCAGCTGCTGCAAAAACGCAGTCGCGTATCCATGGCCCAGAAAATGTGCTTAATGGCCCTGCGTGTGTTTAACCACATCGTCTATTATGTTATACCGAATATTCTGGAAGTCGTAAGGGAAGAGGGTCAATTTCAGGTGCTGAGTGTCAAAACAGGTGCAAGAGGTGAGGGTACAGGGGCCTTTGGCCGCGTCAAACTGCTCGTGCGCCGCCTCATCCATGTCGGCGGCGAGGGTATTTGTGCCGCGGTCCAGTATATCCCCTTGTGGGCTGTGGAGATTTCACGTTTACCGACTGAAAGGCCGGAGGGTACCGATATTCGGGCCAAATAGATCGTCAATATTAGTTGAGAAAGGACAACGCGTCACATGACACCTGCGGATGATGTAAAAAAATTATTCTATGTCGGCATCATTGCCGCTTTTGCCACCCTTGCTTTTGTGGGTACCACTGTCATCCGAGTCCCCATACCGGCCACCGGCGGGTATTTTAACCTGGGCGACACGTTTGTTATGGCAGCCGGCCTTTTATACGGACCGGTGGTGGGCGGGCTGGTCGGTTTGATCGGCCCGGCCGCAGCCGATGCCGTCGGGTTCCCGCAGTTTATCCTGGCGACCGGGGTGGTAAAATTTTGTGAGGGCGGTGTGGTGGGCCTGCTTGGCTACCGTAGAGAGAAAGGGACGCCCCGGCCGGTCCTCGGACTGGTACTGGGCGTTGTGGTACTCGTGGCCGGATATTTTATCTTCGAGGCTTTTATTTATCCGCTGCTGTCCCGGGCGATTCCCTTTTTCGCGGTAACGGATTTAAAAGCAGCGATAGCGGAAATAGTCCCCAATCTTCTCCAGGGGGTTATCAGTGCCGTCATCGCCTTTGGTATTTGTAGAATTTTTCAGAGCAGGGAATGAAAACCAGGGTGCCTTTGCCGTTTTACTTCGCAGGGGCACCCCGGCAGGTGGTGGAGGCGTTGGATAGGTTCTATCGAACCGGTAAGCGTCCCGCAGCGGTTATTTAAGCAGGGCCACCGGCATGTCCAGGAACAGCGGGCCGGGGGTTTTTCTTTTCATCCAACTGGTTAACTGCCGCATGCTATCCAGGTCCCCCTTGCTGATGTCTACCACAGAACTTGCGGCCGTATTTACCGGCGAGGATTGTGCTGCGTGGGTCGGAATTGCCTTGCGGCCGGCCACGTAGTCCTGCAGGGCGGCGTGGTCTGCAGCGTTCATGGCCGTTACGCCGATATTCACCTGTGCCGGCTGCGGGTCGGCTGCCCGGACTTGAGCGGGCGCTGCGGCGCCCTTAACCTTGTCCTGGATGGCTTCAAGCTCTGACCGCTCCAGGGCGATGGTTCCCGCGTTGACCATTTCGGCAGATACCGGACCGGAGACGGCGATGACGAACAAAAGGCTGGCGATTAAGATTCGTTTCATTTTTTATTCTCCTTGTTGGCAGTGCTGTTTGTGAATATGAACTAATGTTCATGTTTAAATATACAATATGAATTCGGGTTCATGTTGTCAAGCTAGAATGTGAACTTTTTTCATGTTAATTGACAGGCGCTCGGGGATGTGTTATGAAATCCAACAATAAAGGAAGGTTATAAATGAAAACCGCAGATTTAAAAACCAGGGTGCCACAGCAGCAGAGGGGGATTGAGACCCGGAATCGGATTCTGGACGCGGCTGGAACCCTGTTTGCCAGAGACGGGTTTCACGGAACCAATGCCAAGGAGATTACCGCGCAGGCCGGTGTTTCGGTGGGCAGTTTTTACGCCTATTTCAAGGACAAGAAAGAGCTGTTCATGGAGCTCACCCATGGTCAAATGAAACAGGAAATCATGGCCATGCTCGACCGGATGAAAGATCTGCCCTCGGAAAAAGTTGGCAAGAAAGAGACGATCAGGCACATGATCCAGTTAATTGCGGATATCCACACCCGGGCTCCGGAGATGCACCGTGAAATTGAGGCGATGAAGTATACCGATCCAGATATCCTGGCCTTTGACGAGGAGCTCAATGCCCACTTCAATCGGCGCTTTATCAGTTTCCTGCAGCAATTTGAGGATCGCTTGCGGATTACCGACCTGGAAGCGGCGGCCAGGATTATATCCTGTTCAGTCCAGGAGACGATTCACTCTGTGAGGCTGTTTGAGTCTTCCATTGGTGAGAAGCGCCTGATCGATGCCCTGGCGGATATGATACACAGGTATCTTTTTAAATAAGCGTACCCCTCGGCCAGGTTTTCCTGCGTTTGGACAGGCAATGCCGAACGTGATCTCTAAATCGGTATGCCCCGCTTGTTCCAGCCCCTGAGTTTGTAATAATCCTGCAGCATATAATCGAGATCGGACTTGCTGATGGACTGGCCGGTGGCGAGTTTTTCTTTGTACAAACGGTCGGGAAGCCTGTCTTCGGCGGTGTCCAGCCCCTCTTGCAGGTTGAATTGTCTGATCCGGGTGGTAATGTCCGCGGCAATTTTCTCGAGATTGGCCCGGGATCCGTCCAGGCCGGTCAGCGCCTCGATGAGGGGCTGCATTTCTTCCCACGGGTAGAGGTCACGGTAGAATCGGCACAGGACCAGGCAGTCGAAGATGGTGTGTCGATCTTCAAAATCAATATAGAGGGCGGCTTTGCCTTCGATCTCTTCTGGCGCAATTACCCCCGTCAATTCGGCTCTTAATATCGTTCCCCGCATGTGGCAGGCACCCCGGCTGGCCGTGGCATAGGCAAGCCCCATACCTTTCAGGGCCCGGGGGTCGTAGCCCGCGGGCTCCAGCCCTTTTACGTGAATTGCCAGTGCTTCCAGTCCCCACCGGGCCGCGGCGTGCTTAATGCCTTTGGCCAGGGTGGCACCGATGCCCTTGCGGGCCGCAATCAGGTGCAGCAGGTCGGCAATTGCATCGACCTCGCCATAATCGATGGCGAAATCTATTTTCTTGTGACGGGCCGCTTCAATGGCCAATCCGCACAGGTTGCCGGCGGACATGGTATCCATCCCGAGCCGGTCACAGATATCGTTCAGCCAGGCGATTTCGCGGATATCGTCGACACAGCAGAGCCCTCCAAACGCGTAGATGGTTTCATACTCCGGCCCTTCGATTTGCAGTCCGGCGTGGCGGCCGCTCTCAACCCGGGTCAACCGGCTGCAGGCCACGAAGCATTTTGAGCAGGCTTTCGGTTGCACCCGACACTGTTCGTGCAGGGCCTCGGCACTGATGTTTTCGATGGAGTCGGCCGCCTGGCTGGACCAGTAGCGGTAGGGGAACGCACCCGTGCTGTGAGCGATGCGCACCATGCCGGGCGTTCCCTTGGTCTTATAGCCAATGACGGCAGGGTGGTCTTTGGTCCTGGAACGGGTGGTTTTTATAAAGTGTTTCACTGCGTCCGGGGCATGGGATGCTTTCTGGCGGTCACCGGCAAAAAAGATGGCCTTGAGGTTTTTAGAGCCCATGACAGCCCCGGTGCCGGTGCGGCCGGCAGAGCGCCAGCGGTCATTTTCAATTACGGCAAAGGTGACCCCGTTTTCACCGGCGGGCCCAATGGAGACCACGCCTTTGTGTTTCCAGGCGCTGTCCCCGAAGCGAGCCGTGACCGCATCCTCGGTGGCATAGGTGTCTTTGCCCCAGGTGTCGCCGGCCCCATGGAAGGTTACCGCGTCGGGAGTAATCGCCAGGATAAGCGGCCCAGCACTTTTACCGCTGATAATAATTGCGTCGTAGCCGGTGGCCGCGACGGCCAGGGGGACCTTGCCGCCTGAATAGGATTCCGAAAAAAGGCCGGTTTGCGGTGATTTGGTGAACACGCCATACCGGCTGGAGCCCCAGATCCCGGTGCCGGTGGCAGGACCGGTAGCGAATATCAGGACGTTTCCAGGGTCAAAGGGATCAATCCCGGGTGGGTTTTTCTCAAGCAAAAGCCGGACTGCCAGGCCGCGTCCGCCCAGGTCGGCTGCATAGACAGCTTCAGGGGGGGTAAGGGTTTTCGTGGCCCTGGTATTCAGGTCGACCTGCAGGACTAAACCGTAATTTCCGTACATCTGGCACCTCCTGCTGTTTTTTTAACCGCTTTTTCAAGCGCGGCACTGTGGACGTTGCCGGCAAAATGGACCGGGCTTTTTCCGTGTATCGGGTCCCAGCCGGCGGGATCGGCCGAACAGTGAAACTGGGGTTCGAGTCCCATGCGGACAATGGCCGGGCCTGTTTCAAGCCCGATCATTTTGCGGGCGGCCTGCCAGGTCGCCCCGCACGGGGCCCCGCGTTGTACCGCGATATCCGTGATGATGCCGTCTTCCACCGTGACACTGAATTCAGGGGTCCCAAACAGGTCACTGTAGCTGCCGAGGCCAACCTGCCTCGAAAGTCCGCATCAGGTGGGCGGGGTAATCACCAGGCCATCCCTTGATTTTTTTCCTGAAGCGACCACTGGAACCCCCAGCTGGGTGCAGAGCACCCCGAGGTCCATGGACAAATCAGGATGCTGGAGAAAATCAAGTACCAGGTCGGCTTCGATCTGGTCCGGCAAGAAATCACGGCCGTCATCAATGAACGGGGGCAGGGGGATATCGATGTCCACAGTGTCCACGATAAAACGGTCCTGTCCGTATGCACGAATACCGGCGACCTTGGCGGCACCGCTCTGGTTCTGTTGGAAGACAATTATTTTCTGTTTGGCAGTCATATGCTGTTTGACCTTCAAGCTTCGAGGTTCTCCAATTGCTGGTTGTATTCTGATTCCAGTGTTTCATATTCCAGGCTGGCGATTTCCAGGTTTGCGTAGAACTTGTCGATCTCGGCCTGGCACTCATGGAGGGTCCGGGAAAGGCTGCTGATTCTTTTGCCATCCTGCTTCCGGGAGGCCTCCACCAGCCGTTTGTTCAACTCCGCCAGGCTGTTTTCTTCCCGTTCGATGGCGGTTTCAAACTGGTCAATCTGTTTCTTCAGCGGGCGCAGGGCCCGGCTTTTTGAGTTAATTATCCGGGAACGTTCTCTTTTTAGCGCTTTCCGGCCGATTGCCGGTCTGGTGCCGGTTTCGTTTTCCGACTGGTCCCGGGCTGGTTCTTCATCCATCCAGCCGCCGCGGCTGAGAAATTCACCGTATGTTCCCTCGAACAGGGAGACCGTATCTTCCTGGAAAACGACCAGCCGCCGGGCAATGCTGTGCAGGAACATCTCATTATGGGTGACCATTATGACTGTCCCTTCAAAATTGTCAATGGCCGCCAGCATGGCATCGCAGGATTCCATGTCCAGGTGGTTGCTGGGTTCATCCAGCAAGAGGAGGTTTACCGGGGTGACCAGCAGTTTCCCGAGCATGACCCGGCTCTTTTCACCGCCGGAGAGGACACTGATTTTTTTCAGGGCATCGTCTCCGGAAAACATCATGGCGCCGCAGATATTGCGGGCCTGCGGTCGGTCGGTTGCCGGGTGGGTATAGAGGATCTCGTCTTCCACGGTGTTGGTGTCCACGAGCGTCTGTATGTTGGTCTGCTCGAAAAACCCTTTGACCACATTGGGGTTGTACGTGATTTTCCCACCGGTGGGGGTCAGCAGGTCGGCAATGAGTTTGAGCAGGGTGGTTTTACCCTTCCCGTTTTTCCCGATCACGCAAATCCGGTCTCCCCGGTTGACGGAAAATGACAGGTCCCGAATCACGGGCCCTGCTTCAGGGCTGTAGCCGAAGGTTACCTTTTCAGTGGTCATGACGTGTTTGGCCGGGAAAGGGTGGCTTGTAAAGGAAAAGCCCAGTGTGCGGGCGGCCTCGAGTTTGTCCTTTTTTTCCATCTTCTCCAGGGTTTTAATCCTGGACTGAACCATGTTGGCCAGGCGGGCTTTGGCCCGGAAGCGGGTGATAAACAGCTCTATCTCTTTACGTTTTTTCTCGTCATTGACCCGGGTTTTCTCATAGATTTCTTCTTCCTGGGCCAACTGCAGGTAGTACTTCCGGGTGTCTCCCTGGATTTTTTTGATTTTCCGGCGGTGAATGCCGGCCACGTGGGTGACCAGACCGTCCATGAAACCCCGGTCATGCGTGATCAGCAGGACTTCGTGCGGCCAGTTTTTGAGGAACTGCGTGATCCAGCGGATGGAGGTAATGTCAAGATAGTTCGTGGGCTCATCCAGCAGCAGCAGGTCGGGTTCGGCCACCAGCACCTTGGCCAGGTTCAGGCGGACCTGGAAGCCGCCCGAAAACTCGCCGGGCGGTCGCTGCATGTCGCCAGTGGAGAACCCCAGGCCGGCCAGGATTTTTTCCACCCGCCAGTGCTGATCCAGATCTGCCTGCGGTAATCCCAGAATGCCTTCTTCCAGTACGGTGGGGCGGGTGAAAGCAAGGTGCTGCTGAACGTAGCCCATGCGATAATTCTTGGGAATTACAACGGCGCCCTCATCGGGCTGGTCTTCACCGGTTATCATCCGCAGCAAGGTTGTCTTGCCGTAGCCATTGCGGCCCACCAGGCCGACACGCTCCCGGGAATTGATGCGGACACTGACCTGGTCGAGCAAGACCCGGTCACCGAAGCTTTTAGAAAGGTTGTCAATGCTTATCATGCCAAAGGTGTATAAAGTAACCGCCCAAGGGTGTCAACGAAAGAACCGGTTCAAGGCCGTCTGGCTGTCAGGCGGTTTTCAGGCGTGCGGCCACCCAGGCTATTCCGGCCAGCCCTATGAAACGATACAGGGGCAGCCCGATGGGCAGAATCTTTTCAGCCAGGGGCGAGAGGTAACAGATTTTTATGAGTTCCCGGTAGAGTTCATCCAGGGTCTGAGTTTTCAAGAGGATAGTGTTGCCGGCCCTTTTCAAATGCCAGCGATGCTGAATCTGGCGGGCAGCCTGTTCTCCGTCCCGGAAACGGATTTCGGCATACAAAGGCCCCCTGGGCCGGTAGGGGGGCGGGGCATTTTGCATGGTCAGGGCGCCCAGGGCTTCCCGGGCCAGGCCCTGTCGCCATTGCTGCAGGTTCTGCAGGCGGCCGTCGGCCTGTTTTTCGATGGGATAGGTGCGCATGCCGGGCAGGGCGCGTGCGGCCTGGCGGCAGGCTGTGGGGCACCCGGAAAAAAAGAGCGGCCGGACCCCATAGGGCGCCAGTGAGGCGGCAAACAGTTCCACCTCCGCCAGGGGGCGGCCATTGACGCAAAGGCTGGCAATCCTGGACGTGAGTGTGTGGGCCAGAAACCCGTCGGTCCCGGAGGCTGCGTGCATACCGACAAACAGGACGCCGGCGACACCATGGGGGGACCCGAGACCGGGTACCGGCCCCCGACGGTAGCCCTGGATCAGTCGTGCCCGGGGATCAAGCTGTCTGCGAATCAGGTTATAGCCGGTGCGGTGGAAATCTGCCACGGTCACCCGGGCGACACCGGCGTCGAGCAGGGTTGTGGCCACGGTATTGACATCCCGGGTCATCTCAAGACAGGCGGCGGCCCACCCGGCTGTCATGAAAGACGACGCCGTGTAGTCCCCGCAGCCTGAACTGCCTTCAATATCGGCGATGATGAGTATGTGCCGGGGCTTCAATTTTTGGGTTTCAACTTTCATGAGGGCTTTATCAGGTGTTTGGCTTTCTCAATGGCATGGGGTTGAAGATAGCTTGTCATTCTGAGGCGCTGAGCGACGATGAATCCCCAACCAGAGAGCATACGCTTTGCTCGAAAGGGTAGCCCGCGCAGCAGTTAAGGCTATCCGGAAACAAAGTTTCGCGGGACCCGGGTGGTGATGGATGAGACGATTTCGTAGTTGATTGTGCCCAACTGGCCGGCAAGTTCATCCGCGGTCAGGGTTTCTTGGCCCTGGCTGCCGAGGACCACCACCTCATCACCGGTCTGCACCCCGTCTATATGGCCCACATCCAGCATGGTCAGGTCCATGCAGACCCGGCCGACAATGGGCGCTCTCTGTTCCCGGACCAGCATCGTGCCCTGTGAGCTGAGCAAGCGGCTGTAGCCGTCTGCATAGCCTATGGGCACTGTGGCGATAGTCGTGGGGGCAGGCGTGCGGTGTGTCATTCCATAGCTGACACAAAATCCGGCGGGGACCTTTTTAACGTGTACCAGGCGTGCCTTCAGGGACATGACCGGCCGGGTGGCCAGGTGGCTGAGATTGACTTCGGCTGACGGGTTGAGGCCGTACAGGGCAATCCCGGCCCGGACCATATCAAGATGGGTCTGGGGGTGGGCGATGATGCCGGCGCTGTTGGCGGCATGCCGGAGCCGGAACTCAAGGCCAGCTCTCTTTAATTCGTCGATATACTCACCAAAGAGCGCAGACTGCTTTTCGGTATAGGCCGTGTTGCTGCTGTCTGCGGACGCAAAGTGGGTGAAAATGCCTTCAAGATCCAACCCGGGCAGCCGGGCAATCCGCATGGCGGCTTTTACCCGGTCAGGATCCAGCCCCATCTCCTTTTCACCGGTCGGCCGCAGGCCGAGGCGGCCCATGCCGGTGTCAGTCTTGAGGTGTGCCGTGATCCGCCTGCCGGCGGCCAGGGCAACTTCCGAGATGGCCCGGGCGGTATCCAGGTCGAAAACGGTGAGGGCCAGGTCATATTCCAAAGCCAGGCGGGCGAATTCCGGCGGGGTATAGTTCAGGACCAGGATTTGCCCCTCAATTCCCGCCTGTCTCAGGGCCTGTGCCTCGTGGATCCGAGCCACGCCGAGGCAGTCGGCACCGCTTTCCAGGGCTTGGCGGGCGATGGCTACCGCGCCGTGGCCATAGGCATTGGCCTTGACGACGGCCATGAATAGAGTCCCGGCAGTGGTGACTTTTTTAAGTTCCTGTATGTTGACGCGAATAGCGTCAAGATCAATGTCAGCTTGAACCAGCGGAGTATCCAAACCGCGAACCTCATGTCATAAGGTGTGAAAATTAAAAACCTCGTAAAAAGCCTGAAAAGCTTTTTACGAGGTTTTCTGAACAAAATCAAATTATTTGTCCGGCGGAAATACCCTACAGCAGAGAATCGATCTCGACATATTCCATATCAAAGGCATCCGACACGCCCTTGTAGGTGACTTTGCCGTTCACCACGTTGGCCCCCAGTTTGATCTCATTGTTTTCCTGCATGGCCTGCTTCCAGCCTTTGTTTGCGATTTCAACCGCATAGGGCAAGGTCGCGTTGGTCAGTGCCAGGGCAGAGGTTTTGGCGACTGCACCGGGCATATTGGCCACGCAGTAGTGGATCACATTGTCTACAACGTAAGTGGGGTCTGTGTGGGTCGTGGCTTTTGAGGTTTCAAAGCAGCCGCCCTGGTCGATGGCCACATCCACCAGGACCGAACCTTTTTTCATGGTGGGGAGCATGTTCCGGGTGACCAGGTGGGGCGCTTTGGCGCCGGGGATCAGGACCGCGCCGACAACCACGTCTGATTTTTTGACCAGTTCCCGCACGGTGGCCGGGCTGGACATCATGGTGAAGCAGTTGGCCGGCATCACATCACTGAGGTACCTGAGGCGGTCGAGATTCATATCCAGCAGATACACCTGGGCACCGAGGCCGCAGGCCATCTTGGCTGCATGGGTGCCCACGACGCCGCCGCCGATGACCGTGACGATGCCGGGTTCCACGCCGGGAACCCCGCCGAGCAGGACCCCCTGGCCGCCCTGGGCCATTTCCAGGTACTTGGCGCCCTGCTGAATTGCCATCCGGCCGGCGACCTCGCTCATGGGGGTTAACAGGGGCAGCGACCCGTCGCTCTTCTGGATGGTTTCATAGGCAATATTGATGGAGTCGCTCTTGATGAGTGCGTGAGTCAGTTCTTCAGCTGCGGCCAGGTGCAGGTAGGTGAAGACAATCTGGTCCTTGCGGATCAGGTCGTATTCGGCCGGCAGGGGCTCTTTGACATGCATCACCATGTCGGCCCGGGCAAAGATTTCGGCTGCGGTGGCAACCATTTCAGCCCCGGCCTCCAGATACTTGTCATCGGTAAAGCCGCTGCCCACACCCGCTTTTTCTTCCACCAGAACGGTGTGCCCGTTTTGCTTCATTACTTCAACACCAGCCGGGGTCATGCAGACGCGGTTTTCTTCAGTTTTTATCTCTTTTAATATTCCGACTATCATGATTGCCTCCTTGTTAGGCGCCAATGGTAAGAGTGGTTGATTCGATTTTGTCCCGGATGCCTTTGGGCAGCAGAATCCATTTGCGTTTTGATTTCATGACGACAAATGTCTCACTGGATTTTATACCCCCCACTTTATACAGATTTTCGGAGAGAAAACTGTGCAGGCCGACCATGCCCTCCAGGGATATGATTTCCGCTATTATATCGTACTGCCCCGTTACAACGCAGGCCCAGACCACCTGGTCCAGGGCCGATATCTCTTCCAGCTTGGTTTCGAGCTGGTAGGTGTCCAACCGGATACCCACAAAGGCCGTGGTCAGTCCCCGGGTTTTAAACGCGTCAACCAGTCCTGCGATTCGCAGGACGGCATTGTCTGTAAGGGCTTTGAGCCTTGAACGCACGGTGGGGCTGGTGATACCCAGCTGCTCACCGATTTTACCTGCTTGAATACGGCCGTCCGCACTGAGCGTGCAGATGAGTTTTTTATCTATGGAGTCGATTGTATTTTTAGCCATATGGAATCTGAAACTTGAGTGCTATGCGGCCTTGGGGGTCCTCAAAAGTATATTTGGACTACATTGCTATTTTGAAAAAATATTGTCAATATATTTTTCAATATAAAAATATTATCTATCGAAATTATCCATTTGGGTGGATATTGTTGTGCAAGGCTGGAGTCCGGAATGACACAGCGGCCGGGTGCGCGGTTTCGCGATTTGCGACACAGTCTCTTTGGGACAGGGCCTTTACAAATGCCCGGCCGTTTCCCTTTTGGCATAGAGGGTGTGAGCATGGTAGGAGCTTCGCACAAAGGGTCCGCTGGCAACCTGTTCAAAACCGGCCCCCAGGGCGATCTGCCGCCAGCGGTCGAACCGCTCCGGTTCAACGTACTTTTCCACCGGCAGGTGGGCCCGGGTGGGCTGCAGGTACTGGCCAAGGGTCAACATTTTACAGTCCACGGTCAGCAAATCGCTCAGAGTTCGTTCAACCTCATCATCGGTTTCCCCCAGGCCGAGCATCAGGCCGGATTTCGTGGGGATAGAGGGCGCCATCCGGGCCGTATCTTTCAAAAGCCTGAGGGATCGAGAATAGACAGCCTCCGGGCGGACCACCGTATAAAGGCGCGGTACTGTTTCCAGGTTGTGGTTGAGTACATCCGGACCGGCGGCCAGGACGGTTGCGAGCGCTGCCTGGCTGCCCGCAAAGTCGGGGATCAGGACTTCTATTTTAACGGCTTTGATGCGCTCGCGCAGGGCCGTGATGGTTTCGGCAAACACAGAGGCTCCGCCGTCGGCCAGGTCATCCCGGGTCACCGAAGTCACCACCACATATTTCAATTCCAGGGCCGCCGCGGCCGCAGCCACCCTGCCGGGCTCCTGCGGGTCCGGGCCTCCCTGGGGGCCATGGGCCACCGCGCAGAAACGACAGCTGCGGGAGCAGCGGTCGCCCAGAATAAGAAAAGTGGCGGTTTTATGTGAAAAGCACTCCCACTGGTTGGGGCACTTGGCCTCCTGGCAGACCGTGTGAAGAGATCCGTTCTTTATCATGGCCCGGACTTTTTCATAAGCCGGGCCCGTGGGCAGGCGCTTGCGCAGCCAGGTGGGTTTCGGTCGGTGCGGTTTATTTTTTGGGTTAGTTTTCAATTGAGAGAAATACCCTTTGGTTCTTTCCACTGAATGTTAAAAACGGCCGCCATGTGCTCGGCCAGTGCATTGCGGACCTCTCTGACGGCAACCTTCCCCGCCCCGGCCATGGCCATGGAAATCATCCCGACATCGGTCAGGCCGCACGGGTTGATCCAGCCAAAGGGCGTCATGTCGGTGGCTACATTCAAGGCCAGTCCGTGGAGGGCGACCCCTCTCTTGACGGCGATGCCGATACTGCCCAGTTTGTTATTGCCGATCCAGACACCCCGGTTCCTGGGATTACATTCCGCCTGGATGCCCCAGCCTGCAGTCGTCCGGATCATTACCTCCTCCAGGCGTCCGACATAGTCCGCGACCCCTAACCCGGTTGTTTTCAGATTGATGATCGGGTAGACCACCAGCTGCCCGGGGCCGTGATAGGTAATGTTGCCGCCCCGTTCAGTTTCGAAAACCGTGACACCCCGGGCAGCCAGAAATTCGGGTGTGACGGTCAGGTTTTCCCGCCCCCCGCGCTTGCCAAGGGTAAAAACAGGGGCGTGTTCCAAAAAAAGCACTATCCCGGCCGTGTTACCGTCGCGAACTTCCGCAGCCAGTTGATACTGCATATCGAGCGCTTTACCGTAGGGGGTGACGGCCAGATCTTTGCGGGTCCATTGGGTTTTAGTTGCTATGGGCATATCGATTGAGAATTATTGCACATTTTTGTCATCCCGGGCTTGACCCGGGATCCAGTTGATTTTCCGATACAAAAACCACTGGATCCCGGATCGGGTCCGGGACGACGGAGAGAAATTGAGCGATTGTGCTAATTTTGACACAGCCTCATTGGACCGGGCTGCATTACTCGCTTATGACCCGCTCAGGCACGGTTTGCGGGCGGCCAGGGTCTCATCCAGGCGTTGGACCTTGGTGTTGGTCGGTGCCGCGTGCAGGAGTTCCGGGTTTTCGCGAGCCTCAACAGCGATACGCTTTAGCGTTTCTATGAAGTGATCGATATCCTCTTTGCACTCCGATTCCGTGGGCTCGATCATCAGGGCCCCATGGACCACCAGGGGGAAATAGATGGTCGGCGGGTGCACGCCATTGTCGATCAAGCGCTTGGCGATATCCAGGGTGGTCACTTTGAAAGGCTCCTGCTTCTCGTCGTTGAAAACGCATTCGTGCATGCAGGGCCGGTCATAGGGCAGATGGAAGGTTTCCTTCAGGCTTTCCTTGATATAATTGGCGTTCAGGACCGCGTACTGGCTCACCTTTTTAAGATCAGCACCCAGGCTGCGAATATAGCTGTAGGCCCGGACAAGGATACTGAAATTTCCATAAAAGGCGTGTATTTTACCAATCGAATCGGGGAAATCATCCGAGAGGGTATATTGCCCCCCTTCCTCCAGGACCCTGGGTACCGGCAGGAACTTTTCCAACTGTTCCGTGACGCACACCGGCCCGCTTCCCGGTCCGCCGCCGCCGTGGGGCGTTGAAAATGATTTGTGCAGGTTCAGATGCAGCACATCCACCCCGGTGCAGGCGACGTTGACGATGCCCATGATGGCGTTCATGTTGGCGCCGTCACCATAGACCAGGCCGCCTTTAGCGTGCACGATGTCGGCGACTTCGCCGATATTGTCTTCGAACAACCCCAGGGTATTGGGGTTGGTCACCATGATGCCGGCGGTGTCTTCATCCATCATCGCGGCCACATCTTCCGGGGAGAGGACGCCCTGGGCGTTGGATTTCACCGGGATGGACTTGTAGCCGCACAAGGACGCGCTGGCCGGGTTGGTGCCGTGGGCGGTGTCTGGGATCAGGACCTTGGAGCGCGGTTTGCCCAGGCTCTGGTGGTAGGCGTGAAAAATCATCATACCGGTCAGCTCGCCGTGGGAACCGGCCGCCGGCTGTAGTGTCACGGCCGGGAGTCCGGTGATTTCCGCCAGGTATTCCTGAAGCTCGAAATAGAGTTTCAAGGCCCCCTGGCTTAGCATGGGCGGTAAAAGCGGGTGTGCATTGGCAAAGCCCGGCAGGCCCGCCTGGCGTTCATTGGTTTTGGGGTTGTACTTCATGGTACAGGATCCCAGGGGATACATGCCGGTATCAACACCGAAATTCCAGGTGGAAAGACGGGTGTAGTGGCGCACCACGTCCAACTCTCCCAGGTCCGGAAAATCAGGGCCTTCCCCGGCCAGTTCACTGTCCATTTCCGCGGCAGGGACATCAACCCCGGGGATCGACATGCCCATGCGGCCTTTGGAGCCCTTTTCCCATAAAAGTGGTTCGTTGAGGATCAGTCCGGTGGTTCCAATGGGTTCTTTCATGACTGCACCTCCTTTATCAGTTCGTCCAGATCATCTTTTGAAGCGGTCTCCGTGGCACACATCAGGTAGCATCCGGCCAGTTCCGGGTACCATGATTCCAGGGGGAGGCCGGCCACGATCTTTTTATCGAGCAGCCTCTGGTATATTTCGGAAAAACCTTCGGGGAGCTGCACGACGAATTCGTTGAAAGTCGATGTGCTGAAGGGGATGTTGAATCCGGCCTGGGCCAGTCCGGTTTTCAGGTACTCGGCTTTGGCATGGTTCAGGCGGGACAGTTCGCGGATGCCGGTCCCCCCCAGTGAGGCCATGAACATGGCAGACATGGTTGCGCACAGGCCCTGGTTGGAACAGATGTTGGAGGTGGCTTTTTCGCGGCGGATATGCTGCTCCCGGGTGGCCAGGGTCAGCACGAAGCCCCTCTTGCCGTCTCGATCGACAGTCTGGCCGATCAGGCGGCCGGGCATGGAACGCAGGCACTTTTTGGTGGCGGCAAACATACCCAGTCCCGGTCCGCCGAAAGAGCGCGGAATGCCGAAACTCTGACCCTCGCCGCAGGCCACATCCGCACCCAGGCTGCCGGGGCTCTTGAGCAGCCCGTAGGCCAGGGGTTCGCTGAAAGCAACGATAAACAGCGTCTTAGGATCGGCGTGGACATTTTCGCCGAGGGCCTTGAGGTCCTCCACGCAGCCGAAAAAATTGGGGGACTGCACGGCCACCCCGGCCAGATCTTCCAGGTTGGCAAGGGCCGCTAGGTCGGTGCGGCCATCTTCGCGATACGGCAGGTCGATAATCTCGTATCCGGTGGGTGCCAGGTACGTCTTAACCACCTCCCGGTACAACGGGTTAATGGCGGTGGAAACGGCCACTTTCCTGCGCCGGGATACCCGGATGGACATCAGCAGGGCCTCAGCCAGACTGGAGGCGCCATCGTACATGGAGGCGTTGGCCACATCCAGGCCCAGTAGCCGTGTGACCAGGGTCTGGTATTCATAAATGGCCTGGAGGGTGCCCTGGCTGATTTCCGGCTGGTAAGGTGTATAGGCGGTGAAAAATTCGGATCGCAGAATGAGCTGGCGGATCGTTTCCGGGATATGGTGTTCGTAGCTGCCGGCCCCCATATACACTTTATATTCGGGAGCGGCGGCCATGTCCGCGGCCAGCTTGTCCATGTGGCGGTTCAGTTCCCACTCGGTCAGCGGCTCGGGCAGGTTGAGCGCTTCCGTACGTCGGCAGTCTTTGGGGATTGTGGCGAACAACCCCTCCAGACTGTCAAGACCGATGACCTGGAGCATGGCTTGAATATCCTGTTCGGTATGGGGTAAATAACGCATCTTTTTATCCTTTCAGAGTGTTGAGATAGGCGTCTTTGTCCATGAGGGCATCTGCTTCGGAGGGATTGGAAACCTTGATGGCAATCATCCAGCCCTCGCCATAGGGGTCGCTGTTGACCAGTTCCGGGGCGTCTTCCAGGGCTTCGTTTATGGCGGCAACTTCGCCCCCGATGGGCATGTAGAGTTCGGAGACGGCCTTTACCGATTCAAGGGTTCCGAATTCATCGCCTTTTGCAAAGCTGTCCCCCACTCCGGGCAGTTCGGCAAAAACAATATCTCCCAATTGATCCTGGGCGTAATCGCTGATGCCGATTTTAGCTGTATCTCCGGATAGTTGGACCCACTCATGATCCTCAGCGTATTTTAGATCCTCCGGTAGATTGAGCTCATTTAACTCTTTCATTTGATTCCCTCCTTTTTTGAATTATTAAACAGTTCTGGTTTTTTACACCCTGATTAATCTTTCGCTCCAGTCGTGGCCAGGCATGCCCACAGGTACAACAAATTAGAGCATCTCTTTTAACGGTCGCCGGGCGGTCCGGTCCGGCCGGACATCATCGACTATAACAGCCTTGAGCTTGCGGCGGTTGTCTTTCAGGTAAATAAGGGTTTGCGCAGGCAGGTTGGCAGAGGTCTTTACAAATCCGCAACACAGGCCCCGGGCTTTGAAATCCTCCGGTTTGTCCGGACTGGCCACTGAAAAGATACGGTCGCCCACGCGGCCGATGCCCATGTCGGTGGCACAGGTCAGAACTGTTCCGATGATTTTACCGTCCTGATCAACCACCTCAGTTTCCTCCGGGTGGGCGACTTTTCTCAGGTCGAAGCCGGCATATGGCCGGGTGAAATCAGCCTTTGGAGCGTCAATCAGCGCCTGGCTGCCGATAAAGGACTTGGTAAAGGCGGTGCCGCTGCTGTTCCAGGGCAAGGCAAAGGGCCACGGGTGGTTGCAAAAAGGCCAGGGGCCGATATCCTGGTGGCTCAGGGGGAGGACTGCGCCAGCCCTCAAAGAGTCCCTGGCGGCCAGGCCGCAGGGCAGCAGTCCCATGGGCTCGCCGGCTGACAGGAGATCATTCCAGAGGGCCGCAGTGCTGTCAGCCGGCACAAAAAGTTCAAAGCCGAATTCGCCGGTGTAGCCTGTGCGGGAGACAAGGATGGGGGTCCCGTCTTTTAGCTGCACTGGTGTGCCCGGCATATCCGCGGCTTCAAAGTACCCCTTAAAGGAAAAATAGGGCATGGCCTGCAGGACGGTCTCCGGATCGGCCAGCACACGGGTCAGGATTTTGGCGGCTGCCGGGCCCTGGATGTCGATCTTGCCGAGCCGATCGGTCATGTCGGTGATCTGAACACCCTCAAGGTCCGTGATGTTCTGCGCCAGGTGGCCAGCCACAGCCGCACCCATGCCGGCGTTGACAACGACCATATACCTTTGCTCGTCCAGTTGGAATACAATTGCGTCGTCCAGGACATGGCCCTTTTCATCCAGAAAAGCGCCATAGACACAACGTCCGGGTGCAAGCGGACACCTGGATGGACCTGTGCAGGCGGAAAGATCGTTTGAGAAGGTTCTCTGTAAAAGATCGCAGGCGTCTTGGCCGGTAAGCAGGACCACGGCCATGTGGCTGGTGTCGAAAAGGCCGGCCGCCGTCAGGACAGAAAGATGCTCATTTTTGGCACCGGCCCCGTACCACATGGGCATGTGGTATTCTCCAAAGATGGCCATGTTGGCGCCCTGGCTGCTGTGCCAGTCATGCAGGGGGGTTGTCTTCATTGCATTCTCCCGGGTTTTGGTTGCAGCTGTTCAGTCGGCCCGCCAGTGCGGCGCCTCCGGCCGGCCGGTAGTAACCGCCGGGTGGCGACGCCCCTGGAGCCTATAAGATATAGGGTACTTTGATATTGTAGCCTTTGTAGACCACGAAAGTTTCCACGGAACGGACATCTTTGATTTTTACCGCTTCTTCGGTGTAGAATTCCAGGAGGCCAAAACCTTCTTTGAGCAGCACGACGAGGATCAGGTCGAATCGCCCGGTCACGACACTTGCGGAGACGACACCTTTTAATTTGCTGAATTCCGCCCCTTTTTTAACCAGGTTCATGGATTTGAGATTTACGCCGATCATCACCAGGCGGTGGCCTTTAAGGGCTTCGGGGTCCACCAGACCGGAGATTTCAAGGATGCCCTCATCCTTGAGTTTTTTGACCCGGCTGCGGACTGTATTTTCCGACAGGGATAGTTCTTCGGCGATTTTCTTATAGGAGGATCTACCGTCCCGGAGGTATTTGATAATTTCAATACTGGTATCATCTACTTTCATGGGGCTGTCCTTGTGGAACCGGTTCGAACGCGTGAGGCCTGGAACCGCCGGGTGCGGCCAGGGCAACTGGAGCTTGATGGTAACTATTCGTGAACGGACTCGCAGTAGAATGCGCCGGTGGTCGGCACAAGCGGTACAATAAATTCCCACTAAAATATATTGACGATATTGTCAATAAGATAATATAAAATTGATGTTTACCTCAAATTGGACCTGATTATTAATGTAAAACGCAAATACTGAACATTTTTAGAGGAGGGTATTGATCATGGGCCTGAAAATTGTGGTGTTGGGTGCGGGACCGGGAGGTTACGTTGCGGCAATAAGGGCGGCCCAGTTGGGGGCAGAGGTGGCCATTGTTGAAAATGACAATGTGGGGGGAACCTGCCTGAACTGGGGCTGTATACCGTCGAAGATCCTGAAATCGACAGCCGACCGGTTGGCGGATATCCGGCATGCGGGCGTCTTTGGCATCCAGGCGGATGCGAACCCGACTGTCGATATGGCCGCGCTGGCGTCCCGTAAAGCGCGCATCATCCAGACCCAGCGCAAAGGCATTGAAACGCTTTTCAAACACCACCGCATCAACCACCTGAGAGGCAAGGGGACCATCCGGTCCGGCGGGATCGTGGATGTGGCTGCTGCGGACCAGTCTATACAGACCGTGCTCTATGATCGCCTGATTATTGCCACCGGTTCCCGGCCATTGGATATACCGGCCTTTGCCTTTGACGGGCAGCGAATCATATCGAGCAACGAAGCCCTGTACCTTACTGAAATCCCGGACTCGGTGGTGATCGTCGGGGGCGGGGTCATTGGCTGTGAATTTGCCGCCATCTTATCCGCATTTGGTTCCACGGTGACGGTCATTGAGGCCCTTGACCGTCTCCTGCCCCTGCCCGCGGTGGATGGCGACTGTTCTAAAGTTCTGGCCCGCGAGATGAAAAAGCGCAAGATCGCCTTTCACGTCAACCGTACCGTGGAAGCGGTCGATACCGGCGGTGCGTTGCTCAAGGTACACGTGGGGCCTTCGCCCTTTGCGGAAAACCTCAAGGCAAAAGACAAAATACCGCTGGAGATTGAGGCGCAGAAGGTCCTGGTGTGTGTTGGACGTACGGCCAACACCGGAGACCTGGGCCTTGAAAATATTGGCGCGGCCACCGATGAAAGAGGGTGGTTGGTGGCCAACGACCGCATGCAGACCAATGTCCCGGGTGTATTCGCCATCGGGGATGTGCTCGGTCCTGCGAAGATCATGCTGGCCCACGTGGCATCGACCGAAGGGCTGGTGGCCGCCGAAAATGCTCTGGGGGGTGAACGGTCCATGGATTATGCGGCGGTGCCCGGGGCTGTATTCACGACGCCTGAGGTTAGCAATGTAGGTCTTTCCGAGGCCCAGGCCCGGGAAACCGGCACGGCTGTGAGGGCGGATACGGTCCTGTTCAGGACCATCGGCAAAGCCCAGGTTATCGGGGAGATTGCAGGGCAGGCGAAAATCGTTTCCGATGCGGACTCGGGCCGGATCCTGGGCGTTCACATGATTGGCCCGCATGCCTCGGATCTCATTGCGGAGGGCGCCCTGGCTGTCCGGAACGGGTTGACCGTCCGCCAGCTTGCCGAAACCATCCACGCCCACCCGACCCTGGCCGAGGTGATGCTGGAGACCGGTTTCAAAGCGCTGGACAGGGGGCTGCACGGGTGATGGCGGGTGTGCGTGGGCTCATTACTCTTTTGAAGTGCCTTGTCTCGTGACCTGTCATTCTGAGGAGAGCAACGACGAAGAATCCCCTTCAATGAAGCATTGCCTTAGCCTGCGGGAGACTCTTCGCTGCGCTCAGAGTGACACGGATATTGATGCCCCTTCCACTTGACTTGTCATTCTGAGGAGAGCAGCGACGAAGAATCTTCTTCAATGAAGCATGGCCTTAGCTTGTGGGAGACTCTTCGCTGCGCTCAGAGTGACAGGAATTTAAGGCCTCCCCTTTGACGCGTCCTCTCAATTCCAAGCCGCGTCTAATAGTGCCCCCCGGAATCGGTAAACGGCGGTTTGCGGCCCACCAGGGATTCGATGAGGATCAATTCGGCGTCGGTGTGGTTGATGACGGGTGCCGGGGATATCAGCTGCCCGTCGTCGTCGGGGGATTTGTAGATGAAGCGCGGGCTTTCGTGGTGTCGCGTTGAGACTGATTCAAGGACCTTCCCGCTGAGAGCCGACCCCAGGTCGGCTTTGCCGTAGCAGAGGCAGACATAGGTTTTTTCCGGATCCGCTTCAAGGTACAGCCCGGTCCCCCGGATGCCGACGACCGCGGTGGCGGTCACCACGCGCGCACGGTTTTTGCCGAGGACGGCCAGGACTTTGCCGCGGGTCAGCCGGATCACCTGTCCGGCCTTTTCCTGCAGCGTTTCTTCAGGCTCTGCCGGCAGTTCAATCCGGGTGTTCTCCCGTTTCACAAACCGCCTGTTTCTGGAGACAGCCCGGACAGTGGTTGCCCACCTGGAAACCCCTAACCGGACGGCGACTTTTCGCTTGACCCCCCGGTACCCATTGGCTACGCTGGTGTAATCAGGCGCTATTTCAGCTCCACCCTGCCACTTGAAAAGCACACACATGCAGTCAAAGACCTCACCTGATCTGGAATTCAGCCGGGTTACTATACTGCCGCAGCGATTATAGGTTGACAGGCTGCTAAGATCGTTTTTACCGACCTTTTAGATGAGGAAAGCGCATGTCGATTGTTTCGCAAACCGTCCGGCAAGCAGCCCCTTTGCTGATCGTTACCGCAGATCAGGCTGTTGCCCGGATGCTCCGCAACCGTTTGGCCGGTGAGGGCTTTACGTGTTATTGGGTGGCCGACGGTGAACAGGCCCTGGCCTTGATGGCGGCGGAAAGGATTGCGGCGGTTATTGTAGACCTGCCTGTGCCAGGTTCCGAGGGACTTGAGCTTTTGGGCCGGATGAAGGCGCAGCACAACACCGATGTGGTGGTTCTGGCGGATTATTCCGGCGACCCGACATATGCAGAAATTATCACCCGCGGCGCCAGTGACCTGGTGCCCAAGCCCCTGCGGCTCCAGGAGTTGATCTTTCGCCTGAAAAGACTTTTACAGGAGCGCCGCCGCCGGAAGGATCATAGCTGGATGGAAGAGCAGCTGATTGCTACCAATCGCCTGATCAAGAAAAGCGAGGCGCGTTACCGGGCTCTTTTCGACAACAGCCCGGTGGCCACCGTGGTGGTTGATTTCGAGGCCCGCATCATCAGTTTCAACCAGGCCCGTGACAATGCCGACGGACGCCTGCCGCGCCCGGGGGACATCATGTACCGGGATTTCGCGGCGGATCATGAAATCGACATGTACGCCGAGCTGCTGGATTGTATTCGTTCGGAGAGTTCCAAGGAATTTCCCCAGCAGAAATACCGGGAGAAATTCTTGAATATCAGGATGTCGCCTTTTTTCGGAGGGGCGATTATTACTTCCCACAATGTAACCGCACTGAAGCAGTCCGAACTGCAGATACGGTCTTTGACCCAGGCGCTGCTCAAAGCGCAGGAGCTGGAAAGGCAGAAAATTGCCCGGGACCTGCACGACAATGTGGCCCAGAACCTGGGGGCTTTGAAACTCTCCGTTGAAACCCTTTTCGATAAGAATCCGGAGATATCAGCCGACATCAGGCGAGTGGTAGCCTCTTTTTCGGCCCGGTTGAGCGATGCCATCTCCAAGGTGCGCAGCATGTCCTACAACATGCAGCCGCTGAGCCTGGAACAGCTGGGGCTGGCCCATGCGGTGGACAGCTTCTGCGACGATTACCAGCTAAGCAACGATATGTCAGTAGACTGCAGCTATGCCGGGCTTGAAAAACTGACCCTGGATTTCGACACTCAGATAAACGTCTATCGTTTTGTGCAAGAGGCCATGAACAATGTCCACCGGCATGCGAACGCCGGGAGCGTCAAGGTCCGGTTGATCGTATCACATCCGAATCTCATCATTCGGATTGAAGATGATGGCTGTGGTTTTGATGTGCAAAGCCGTATGGCCGAGGCGCTGGGTGAAAAAAGAATGGGACTGCACAGTATGCAAGAGCGGATTCACCTGCTTAACGGGCACTTCGAAATTCGGTCCCAGGCAAACCGGGGTACCAAGATCTTTGCCCGTATCCCTATATTTCGCTAGCGGGCCCTTTTCCCCATGACCCGGTAGTTAAATTCGTAACTCAGGGCACCGCTCCACTGTTCGTCAAAAACACCTTTGTAGCGGGTGCCTTCCGCGGGGCCCACCGGTTTGCCGTAGGTATAAAACCAGTTGACGATGGGTCCGCCGGAAAAACCGAGGGCGATCCAGTAGTAGCCCGGCTTCAACAAGACTTGCTCTTTGCTGAAATCAAAGTCAACCCAGCGGTAACCCGGCCGTAGCGACAGCGTGCTCACCTCAACCAGATCGCTGGCATTGATCTGTTTTCCGGGTTTGCCTGCCCGGTCTTCCAACAGGTTGATCCAGAGCATGCCGTCGCCTCCGAAGTTGTGCAGGGCCAGGGATAGTTTTTCCAGCAGGATCGGTTGCTCCAGAAGAAATACCTGGGCGTACTGGGTGGCCCGGCCGGTCACATATTCCGCGCTCTCAACCAGGAAGTTACGGGTAATCTGTTGTTTTTTGCTGGGAGTCAGGCTCTCACCGGGGAACGCGAAATCAACGTTTATGGGGAAAGAGAGATTACCGGAGAGGTATGGCAGTGAATAATTCAGGCTGGCAAGCTGCTGATCGGTCAGCCTGGGCAAATCCGCTTTTTTCGTAAGTTGCACCGTCTTGAAGGGCGAACTCACCTGCGGACAGAGCAGCAGCCCTTTGGGACCATAGTTCTGACGCGTGCCCCACAGGACGATGCGGTCATTGTTAAAGGCGGCATTTATCGTCTCCTGCATTTTGAGTTGGGCCTGGCTGCCTTTTTCCTGGAACCACCGCAACAGGCCGTCATTGATGGTTTCGTTATTATCTATACCGATTTCCACCCGGATGTACCGGTTGGAAACAAACAGCTCGGTCTGCTGGGGATCAAAGGGGGTCCAACCCAGGTCGGGAAACCAGATTTCGACCCATGAGTGACGGCCCTGGGCCATCTTGAACGTGAGGGCGCCTTCCTTGCGGGTGACGTTGTAAGCCTTGTTTAAAGTGATACCATTGACGATGCGGGTGGGAATGCCGACGCCCCTGAGAAGCGCTGCGCTCAGGTGCGAAAAGTTCTGGCAATTCCCTTTTCCCGTTTGCAGTGCGTACAAGGCATCGTACCGCAGGGGGGGGTTGACATAGCGCAGGTTGTTGATCACCCAGGTGATGATGCGTTGGACCGCGTCAAATTGGGAGGCCGCTCCCCGGGTTAATTTTGTGGCCAGGCCCATTATTTCTGGGTCTTTTGACTGGACCTGTTTGGTTGGCACTACAAAAATATCCTTATCCGGTTCAAGTGGGGCCAGCGGGAAGGGGGCCTTGGTGTTCAACAGGTCGAGGCGAGTCCGGGTCTGGGCCTCAAAAGAGAGTTTTGCGAGGGCGTCACCCTCAGGTTGTTCCCAGACAGCAGTAATGATGCGGTTGCCATGCCTGTCTGTCTTTTCACTTTTTTTGTTAGGTTGCGGCTTGAATTCAAGTTTAACGGGCCCGATTTTCTGTTCGAAGGTGGTGGATTTTGAGTCCTTGGGAATAACACAACTGAGTTTCATCCTGCTGACACCGGGGTCGGGTGTGATACGCTGTTGCAGTTCATAGCTGACCTTTGACTGCATGTCCCCGGTGACAATATAATTTTCAGCACTACAGATGGATGCCTGGATCAGCAGTAGCGAGATCGCGATAAAGGCTGCTTTTCCCATGGGGGCGCTCCTATATGAGGGTTCGGGAATTGGGACTCAGTTTTAGGTAGCAGGTGTCTGTATGGTAGCGAAAGCAGGGAAAAAATCAAGGCTGCTTTTGTGGATTGGCGAGTTTGCCACGATCCGGTGCCGGGCGGCATTTTTTTTGCTGGTAAAAAAATAGTATTACTATTACATAGAGAGAAAATACGGTAATGTAATGAATGGCTCATTTAAAACAAGCGGTGTAACCGCCGCGAGGCAGTTGTTATGACACGAGACAGAAAAACCAACTGGGTCTTCAAACTCTCCATACCCCAGCCCTCTTCTGCGGAACTGCGGGGGCGGCAATCGGTCAGGGCGACCTTCAAGCTGACCGAAAGAGCAATAGAAACGATCAGCGTGGTGGCTGTGCACCTCGGCATCAAACAAAAATCGTTGTTCGACTACCTTATCGAGGATACCGGTTCGCTCAACACCATTGCCCGGGATGTGAACAAGGTTAAATTTAAAACGCTGGACCGTGTGCAGAAAACCTATGTCCTGAGCCGCCGGACCCTGTCAGCCCTGGATCAGATATCGAAGCATTTTGCTGCGCCCCGGGACGCCATTGTTGAGTACTCAGTGCACCGGCTGCTGCCGGTGATAGAACGCGAAAAAGAGAAACATCGCATTCGGAAAAGACTTCTGCTTGAGCTGGATGACCATTGCCGCCGGGGCCTGGCCCTTCTGGAAGACTCCCGGGATTTGCTGGGTGAAGACGATCCGTTCTGTGAGAAACTCGAGGGAACGGTGGCTGCCTGCGGGGCCACGATCAAAGAATTGTCAGACTTTGTGGCCCGGTGCGAGGTGATTGAGAAGTATTAGCTGGTGTCCATCCACAAACGGCATGTTTCGCCCTTCTGGAATAATGACGTAGTCAGTCACGCTCTTGCGAAATAGCCCGCTATTCCTGCGAACCCTCGAACCCGCCTTTCTTACAGTCGCTCTATGGCACACGCCATGGACACGCCGCCCCCGCCGCAGAGGGTTGCCAGCCCGAGGGTCTTGTCTCTTTGCTGCAGGGCGTTGAGCAGGGTTACCATGATCCTGGCGCCCGTGGCCCCCACCGGATGACCCAGGCCGATACCCGATCCATTGACGTTGGTGATGTCGCGGTCAAGTCCCAGGTCGCGTTCACACCCGATGTATTGGGCTGCGAAGGCTTCATTGACCTCTACCAGGTCAAAGTCCCCAATGGCCAGGCCGCTTCTTTTCATCAGGTCTTTTACAGCCGGCACCGGGGAAAGCCCCATCACGGAAGGGTGACAGGCGCCCCGGCCGACGGCTCTGATCCTGGCCAGCGGCTGGAGTCCCAGTTCAGTGGCCTTTTCGGCCGACATGATGATCAGGCCCGCGCTGCCGTCATTGATGCCGCTTGCGTTGCCGGCGGTTACCTTGCCGATTTTAGGTACAAAGGCCGCCGGCAGCTTCTGGAGCTGCGCCAGGGTGAGCCCCGGGCGAAAATGCTCGTCATTTTTGAAAACAACCGGATCTTTGCGTTTCCGGGGGATTTCAACCGGTACGATTTCAGCTTCAAACGACCCGTCACTATTGGCCCTTTCAGCGTTGTTCTGGCTCCGGAGCGCCACGGCGTCCATCTCTTCTCTGGAGATGTCCATATGCTGGGCGATGAATTCAGCGGTAAGCCCCATGATGTAAGGCTTGCCCTTGAAGTAGCTCAAGGGGGCCTGGTTGGCGTCCACAGGACCATCTTCGGGGTGCGGGATGATGTGTGAACCGCAGTGCAGCGCGTGGATCATGGCGTCCACGAAGGTGTGGTCCTGGAGCCGGCAGCCCCAACGAGCCCCCGGGACCTGATAAGCCACCCCGGACATGTGCTCCACGCCACCGGCCAGGATGACGTCCGCCATTTCAGCCTGGATCATGGCCATGCCGGAAAGGACCGCCTCCATTCCGGAGATACAGACCCGGTTGATAGTGACCGCGGTCACCGTGTCCGGAATGCCGGCCAGCAGGGCACCGACCCGGGCAACGTTCAGGGCGTCGGCCGGTTCAATGCAGCAGCCGTACCTGATATCATCAATAAGGGCCGGATCTATGCCGGCACGTGCAACTGCAGCCCGCATGGTTGTGCTGGCCAGGGTCGTAGCGTGGGTGTCGCGCAGAGTGCCGCCAAAAGCACCGATGGCTGTCCGGCAGGCGGATACGATAACAACGTCTTTCATGATTTTCTCCTTGGAAGGTTCAACGTTCAGTGTTCAGAGGTTCAGCGTTCATCGGCCCAGAGGCTTTCAGGTTTCAACCCGGAACCGGGAACACGGAACCCTGAACGATCAGTTTTTACTACAGCCCGCCGAATGAGCGGTCATCCATTTCAACGATGGTGTGGTCCTGGCCGGTAATGGCGTTCAGTTTGCCCAGGGTGACGGGCAGCAGCGAGTCGATAAAGTAGGCCGCTGTCTTTACCTGGCCGTCATAAAAGGCGGCGTGCTTGTTTTTAGCGATTTTCTTTTTGAGTTTTTCGCCCTGCAGGTCTTTGACGATTTTAGCGAGCGCGGGTGCCGCCACAGATGCCCGCCAGAGATGCATCCACGCCATGATGACATCCCCCATGGCATCCAGGAACGGGTACGCCGCGGAAAAGGCGGTTTTGAACTCGGGGCTTAAAGCGGTTTTACCTAGTCGGATCGCTGTTTCGGCGAGATTGTCGGCGGCTGCGGAAACTTTTTCCGCCATCTCGGTCAGCTCGGGAATTTCCCGGGCCGTGCTCACGGCTTTTTTGATCTCGGTGATAAAATCCATGAAAGCGGTGCCCTTGTTCATGCCGAGTTTGCGACCGAGCAGGTCCATGGCCTGAATCCCATTGGTGCCTTCGTAGATGGAGGTGATCTTGCAGTCGCGGGCGAGCTGCTCCACCGGGTATTCCTGGGTGTAGCCATAGCCGCCGTAGACCTGTATAGCCTGAATGCAGACATCAAAACCTTTGTCGGTGCAGTAGGCTTTAAGCAGGGGGGTCATTAATTCGATCAGTCCGTTGTACCTTGCTTTTTCAGTTTCATCCGCGGTGGTTTCCATCCGGTCAAAACAGGTAGCCACATAGTAGGCAAAGCTGCGCATGCCGTCCACATGGGCCTTCATCCACATCAGCATACGGCGAACATCCGGATGATCGATGATCCGGGCCTGGGGCGCTTCGGGGTTCTTCCCCGCGGCAATGTCCCGGCCCTGCTTTCTTTCGCGGGCATAGTTGAGCGCGTAAAGATACGCCGCGCTACCATGCAGAAAACCCTGCAGGCCTACCCCCAGGCGGGCTTCGTTCATCATGTAGAACATGATCATCAGCCCCTGGTTCTCTTCACCCAGCAGCTGTCCTTGGCAGCGGCCCTTGCTGCCGAAAGCCAGGCTGCAGGTGGGGCTCCCATGGAGGCCCATTTTTTCCTCTATGCCGGTACAGACCACATCGTTGGGTTCGCCCAGGCTGCCGTCGTCGTTGACCCAGATTTTGGGTACCAGGAAAATTGAAATTCCTTTGGGGCCGGCGGGAGCGCCTTCCACCCGGGCCAGGACCGGGTGGATAATATTTTCCGTCAGGTCCTGGTCTCCATTGGTGATGAAGATTTTATTGCCGGTGATGGTATAGGTACCGTCTTCATTTTTCACAGCCGAGGTTGTCAGGGCCCCCAGATCGGAGCCGGCCTGGGGCTCGGTGAGCACCATGGT
This sequence comes from uncultured Desulfobacterales bacterium, assembly GCA_964636125.1. Taxonomy (GTDB): domain Bacteria; phylum Desulfobacterota; class Desulfobacteria; order Desulfobacterales; family CAJINA01; genus CAJINA01. The sequence goes on from CAZWPX010000027.1 coordinate 33,086, forward strand.
GCCGCCCCATATGCCGGTGTACAGCTTTTTTAGAAACAACGCTCTCTGTTTTTCAGTACCGAAAAGCTCAACCATTTTTCCCGAGCCGTGGCCCAGGGTGCCATAGGCGGTGAAGGCAAAGTTCGATCCTACCAGGTACTCGGAAGCGGCTGCTGAGATGACCTGCGGCAAGCCCTGGCCGCCGTATTCAGGGTCCTCGGTGAGCGAAAGCCATTCGTTCTCGACATAGAGACTGTGGGGCCGGCGGAAACATTCCGGGGCTTTCACGGCGCCGTTTTCAAACGTTGCGCCGAGCCTGTCACCTTCGGCATAGGTGGGCAGGATCTCTTTAAGGCCGAAATTTCTGGCTTCAGAGATAATCATGTCAAACATTTTCCGGTTCATGTCTCCATACCGCTCGGTTTCCAGGAGCCAGTCGGTCCCCATTTGCTCGTGCAGTACAAAGTCGATGTCTCTGCGGTCAGCAATCTGTTGTGCCATTTTTCATCTCCTCGGGGTATATGCTTAGTTGCCGTTCACGTAAAGGCGTCCATTAGAGTTCAGATACCAAAAAAAGAGGCAAAACACCATACTGAATGTACATTCATTTACACTTAATTGAACCTGATTCGAAAATAGAATAGACTTCATATATATCTTGACATAGTGGTGGCGGCATTTTATGAGAAACCAGTACTTTGAATAAGGTTCGAAATTATAATCACGTTCAGTTTGGAGGGGGCCGTTCCAGTCTCATCTCTTTGAGGCCTTTGAAAAAGACCCAAATTTGTTTTAGCTCAAGGCGGGCGAAAATCTTAACCGCAGGAATATATAAAGTATTTCGAGGATTGATATTTGAGCCCAACACAGAAGTTGAGCAAAGGGGGGTGTTTTTCAGAGGTCCCACCCTGGACAGAGTGAAAACGTGGAGTGCGCATGGATTTTGAATTTACGAAAGAACAGTTGATGTTCAAGAAAGAGGTCGTTCGCTTTGCCAAAAAGGAGATCGTTCCCCGGGTGCAGGAGCATGACCTCAAAGAGGCGTTTGATTTTGAGTCCTTCCGGAAAATGGGTGAATTCGGCTTACTGGGGCTGCATTTCCCGGAGGCTTATGGCGGGGAAGGCGCCGATGTCGTCACCACGGTCCTGGCGGGTGAGGCGCTCGGTGAGGCAGGGGTGGATGGGGGGTTGACCCTGGCCTATGGCGCACACACTTTTTTATGTGCCGACACCATTTTCAGCCACGGGACGGAGCAGCACCGTCAGAATTATATTCCCCGGCTTTGCAGCGGTGAATGGATTGGCTGCATGGGGCTCTCCGAACCGGATGCGGGCTCGGATGTCGCCTCAATGACAACCACGGCTGTGAAGAGCGATGACCATTATATTCTTAATGGCACCAAGATGTGGATTACCAATGGACCGATCGCCGATGTGGCGGTGGTGTATGCCAAAACCCAGCCGGACCTGGAGCATGCCGGGATTTCCGCCTTTATCGTGGAGAAAGGTACCGCGGGATTTTCAGCCGGCCGCCCCCTGATAAAAATGGGGGTCCGTTCTTCCCAGACCTCTGAACTCGTATTTAAGGACTGCAGGATTCCTGTTGAAAACCTGCTGGGCAAGGAGGGAGAGGGGTTTTTATACGCCATGCAGACAGTGGAATGGGACCGCAGCGCATTGCTGGCACCGTTTGTGGGTTCTACCACTTACCTGTTGAAAAAATGTGCGGACTACGCCAACGGAAGGGTGCAGTTCGGTCGGCCCATTGCCAAATTCCAGGCGATTAAAAATAAGCTGGCGGACATGCGTATCTTTGGTGAAGCGAGCCGCGGCCTGGTTTACCGGATTGCCTGGTGTAAAGACCAGGGCCGCCCGCTTAATCATCTTGAAGCCGCCATTGCCAAGCTTTATGTGGGTGACTGGAGTCTGCCGGTCACCAATGACGCGGTGACCCTGCACGGTGGTTATGGCTATACCCATGAGTTTGATGTGGAACGAATTTTCCGGGATACCCGCCTGGCGCCTATCGGTGGCGGTACGTCGGAAATCCAAAAGATGATCATATCCAAATTGATGTAACCGTTAGTGATAGAACGCCGGAGAGGGAAACAGCATGAATTATGATTTCACTGAAAAAGAGCAGGCCCTGGTTGCAGACGTAGAAAAGGTTGCAGGCAGCTTTGCGGAGAAGGCTCCCTTTGAAAAACGGGATCTGCCGGCGGTCGATGCCCGGCTGCGTGATGCCCTGACCGCGCTGGACGCAACCGGTTACCCGGGGCTGGGATACGGGAAACACCCTGCCGGGCCCCACGTCCTGACAGCCGCGATGGAGAAAGTCGCGGCGGCGGCCCCATCCCTGTTTTTGGGGATCGAGATGAGCTGCCGGTTGTTTGGCCGTATCCTTGCGACCTGGGCCCAGGCGCCGGGACTTAAAGATGAATTGCTGGGGGAGATTGCGGCCGGGAAAGCTGTCGGTGCAGTCGCACTGTCAGAAGCAGTCATGAATATTGAAAATCAGCCCCTTGAAACCCGGGGCGTTAAAGAGGATGAAGAGGTGGTCGTTACCGGGACAAAGGGATTTGTCATCAATGGGCCACTGGCGGACTGGATTGCGGTGGCCGGTACATTCCAAGAGCGGGCCGCCCTGTTCATTGTTGAAAAAAAGACCCCCGGGCTGCAGTTTGGTGATCGGCAGGCGACGGCCGGCTATGAAGGGGCTGCTATCTGCGGCCTCACCCTGGCGGATTGCCGAATCCCGGCATCACGGGTGATCGCGGATCTCGACATGCGGGACATGTTGTCCCGGCTCAGGTTGTGGGAGAATCAGATTTTTATCGGAGCGAGTCTCGGCGCCCTGAAGGCGGCCTTTGAAACCGCACGGGATTTTGCGAAAACCCACCAGACCGGCGGGAAGCCAGCCATTGCTTTCCAGGCGGTGGCCTTCAAACTGTCGGAAATGTTGACGCTCTACCAGACGGCCCAGCTGTTTGCTTACCGGGCGGCCTGGACCAGCGTCGCACAACCCAAAGAAGCCGAATCCCTCACCTGGTGCGCCAAAGTGTTTTGCACGGAAGCATCTGAGAAAGTGGCCGGTACAGCGCTGCAGATCATGTCTGCCGATGGCCTGCTGGCCGGCAACCCTGCCGAGAGCGCCTATCGCAATGCGAAATTGGGACAGGTATGCGGCACTTCAACTGAGATAGCCCGGGTTAAGATCGGAGACCGGGCGCTGGGAATCAAGTTATGAGGAGGAAAAAGGTGATCAAACAAGCGGGTAAAGATGGCAAAGCGCTGTCCAAGAGTGCCCTGCGCAGGCAGCGTGAGCGGGAGAACCGCTACCAGACGATATACGAAGCGGCGGAACGCCTGTTCGCGAAACAGGGCTATCATAAAACCAGCATGGAACAGGTGGCCGACCGGGCAGAAGTTTCTGTGGGGACGGTCTATTTCTACTTTAAGAACAAGGAAGACCTGCTGATTCACCTCATTGACGCCATTGGGTACCAGCTCAGGAACCTGCTGGGCAAAGAGTTCACCCGCTCCGACGGTTCCCTGGATGGTCTCGCCAGTGCCGGCCTGGTTTTCTTCGATGAGTTCTGCACGCAGAACCCGGAACGCCTGGCCATTTTTTTCCGTGAATCGGCCGGACAGAGTGCGGCGGTCGAGGCGCAGCGTAAAAAACTGTTCAACAAGATTATTGAGGACGTAAAAGATGCGCTCATCAAACTGCAGCAAAAAGCGGGCCGGCGTTTCCCGAGCAAGTTGACGGCAGAGATTATGGCGGTCAGTATTATGGGGATGTACGAAAGGATCGCCTACCACTACCTTTTCTGGCAGGATGACCGCGCAGCTGATATCAACGCAATTGGCCGGGATGCGGTGGCCTTTATCGTAGGGGGAGTCAAGAACCTGCTGAAAGAATAAAAGATGTGTACGCGTCGTTACGAGGTTATCCATGGGATATGAATTTTCTGAGAAAGCGGGCTTGCAGGAATATTTCGGCAAGGCCCACGCACTGGTCCGCAAATCGGTGAAGGAGTTTGTCGACAAGGAGATAAAACCCTATATCGATGAGTGGGAAGAGGCGGGCGAGTTCCCGTGCGAACTCTACCGGAAGGCAGCTGATGTTGATATTCTGGGGATTGGATACCCGGAAGAAGTGGGCGGCATACCGGGCGATATCTTCTTTAAGGTCGCTGCCAGCGAAGAACTCATGCGCAGCGGCTCCGGCGGTCTGGTTGCCGGCCTTGGCTCACTGGATATAGCGATCCCGCCGATTGTCCGGCACGGCAGCGCTGAGCAGAAGGAGCGTTTTGTAAAGCCGGTGATCGCCGGAGATAAGATTGCCGCCCTGGCCATTACCGAGCCGGGGGGCGGCTCTGATGTGGCCAATATCAAGACTACTGCGGTCAAAGACGGTGATTATTACATTGTCAACGGCAATAAGACTTTTATCACCAGTGGGTGCCGGGCCGACCAGGTGACCTGCGCGGTCAGGACCGGGGCTGGCGGTGCCCATGGCATAAGCTTTGTGGTGATCGAGAAGGGCACCCCGGGTTTTTCGGTTTCGCAGAAATTGAAGAAAACCGGCTGGTGGGCCTCGGACACGGCGGAACTGTTTTTTGATGACTGCCCGGTTCCCGCAAAAAACCTGATCGGGGGCGAAAACCAGGGGTTTTACCTGATCATGGAAAACTTTCAGTTTGAAAGGCTCTCTTTGGCGATCATGGCCAACATGACCGCCCAGTTGGCCTATGAAGAGGCCTTCCGATATGCCAAAGAAAGAGAAGCCTTCGGCAAGCCGCTGGCCGGCTTCCAGGCAACCCGCCACAAGTTGGCGGATATGGCGACCTTGCTTGAGGTCAGCCGCGAATTTACCTACCGGGTGGCAGCGAAAATCGATGCCGGGATCGACCAGATTAAACAGGTTTCCATGGCCAAGAATTTCGCTTGCAGCGTCAGTGATAAAGTGACCTACGCGGCGGTACAGCTGTTCGGGGGTTACGGCTATATGCGCGGCTACCTGGTGGAGAGATTGTACCGGGACAACCGCATCCTGTCCATTGGCGGCGGGACCACGGAGATCATGAAAGAGATCATTTCTAAACTGTTATAGGGAGTCAATACAGATGGCCCAGGAACTTGCGGATCGAAGAGATGTGGATTTTGTTCTTTATGAACAGATGGGGCTGGAAACAATTCTGGCGAATGAGAAGTTTTCCGACCTGAACAAGAAGACGATCGACCTGATTATTACCGAAGCGCGCAGCCTGGCGGTGAAGGAAATCCTGCCCACCAATGCGCCGGGTGATCGGGAGGGCTGTCGTTTCGAAAACGGGGTTGTGAAAGTTCCGGAGGCGTTTCACCGGGCCTTTAAACTCTACCGGGAAGGCGAATGGATTGCCATGCTTGATGATCCCGCGGTCGGGGGGCAGGGGCTGCCCAAAACGGCGGCCACGGCCATCGGAGAATATTTCACCTCGGCCAACTGCGCCTTTGGTATGTACCCTGGATTGTGTCATGGGGCCGGGAAACTCGTAGAGGTGTTTGGAACTGACAAGCAGCGTGAACTGTATCTGGAAAAGATGTATATCGGCCAGTGGGGCGGCAGCATGCTGTTGACCGAACCTGGGGCCGGCAGTGATGTGGGGGCGCTTGAAACCACCGCCGTCAAGAATGCAGATGGGACCTATTCCATTTCGGGCAGCAAGATATTTATCACCGGTGGGGAGCAGGACCTCACGGAAAATATCATCCACCCGGTGTTGGCCCGGATAGAAGGCGCACCGGAGGGCACCCGGGGGATTTCGCTTTTCCTGGTGCCGAAAATCAGGGTCAATGACGACGGCAGCCTGGGCGAGCCCAACGACGTTGTCTGCACGGGTATCGAAGAGAAGATGGGCATCCACGGCAGCAGTACCTGCAGCATGACCCTGGGGGGACGGGGCAAGTGTGTCGGCACCCTGCTGGGTGAGGAGAATAAAGGGATGCGGGCCATGTTTCACATGATGAATGATGCCCGCCTGGGGGTCGGCATCCAGGCCATGTCCATGGGCGGGGCGGCCTACCAGTTCGCGGTCAACTACGCCAGGGAGCGTAAGCAGGGGAAAAATTTGTTGCAGATGATGGACCCGGAAGCGCCCTCGGTGGCGATTATTGAGCACCCGGATGTCCGCCGGATGCTCATGTGGATGAAAGCGTATGCCAGCGGCATGCGTAGTTTCATCTATTATGTCGGCCGCTGTTTCGATATTGCGGAAACATCCGCGGATGCGACGGAGCGGGCGCGCTATGAAGGGCTCATTGAAATCCTGACACCGGTGGTGAAAGCCTATTGCAGCGACCGGGCATTTGACGTCTGCACCCAGGCCGTCCAGGTTTACGGGGGGTATGGGTATACGGGCGATTACCCGGTTGAGCAATACCTGCGGGACAGTAAAATTACCAGTATCTACGAAGGGACCAACGGTATCCAGGCCATGGATCTGCTCGGTCGCAAAATGGGGATGAAAAAGGGAACCTATTTCATGTCCCTGATGGAGGAGATGCAGAAAACGGTGGGGCAGGCCCGGGATTACCCGGAACTGGCCGAGCTGGCCGATGTTGTGGGAAAGGCTGTCAACCGTCTGGGCGAGGTGGCGCTCGGGTTGGGCCAGGCGGCCATGTCACCAAAGGTACTGACCGCCTTTGCTTTCGCCAAACCGTTTCTCGATATTACCGGCGAGGTCATCATGGCCTGGATGCATCTGTGGCGGGCGGTCGCGGCCCAGCCGAAACTGGAAAAGCTGGTGGGGGGTCTGGATGACACGGCCCGGGGCCAAAAAATGGGCAAGGATAAAAACGCGGTGTTTTATGACGGTCAGGTCAAAACTGCGCGCTATTTTATTCTGACCCTGCTGCCCGAGGCCCTGGGGAAGATGGGTGCGATTGTGGCTGTGGATGATGCCGTTATGGAGATATCGGCGGCTTCTTTTTAACTCGTGCCTATCCATAAACGGCATCTTGCCGCGATGGGCTTTCCCAAAGACCGTCTTATTCGTGGCAGGATGCCGCTCCCACATGAAACCAGAAAACTTTTTTGTGACAGCTTCTAATCTATAGATATAACCCTGCCGGCACCGCCGCTGATAAAAGCGTCGGGGAACCGGGCCTTAATCTTTTGAATGTGGCGGGTACAGTGCGTCGGACAGACGGTTTCCATGGTTTTCATCAAGGGTAAGTCTATCCTTACACACTTCAGGACAGGTTTTACTTCAGTCTAAACACCTTCGGCCTAACAGCCTGGATTGTCTACTTTTCCATCTGCTCGATACGCGACGTTATTGCTTTCATCTGCCGCTGCAGTTCCGCAGCTTGCGCCTTGAGATCGGCCAGAGTTCCGGTTTGGGAAGGTTTTGCCGGAGATCCGCCGGAGGTGTTGCCCGCCCCCATTCCCATACCGCGGCCGCCGCCCATCCCGCGGCCGCCGCCCATCCCACGGCCACCGCCCGTGCCACAGCGACCGCCCATCCCACGGCCACCGCCCATGCCGCGGCCCATAGTCGAAGCCGCACCGGTTTCAAGGCCGCCCTGCCGGTATCTTTCAACCGCCTCCCGAACGGTGCCTGACTGGCCGGTGAAAACCTGGATGTTGGCCGCGACAAGGACATCCATTGCCTTGGGGCCGCAGCTCCCGGTGAGGACCCCGCCGGCCCCGGTCGAGGCGACGAAACTGGCCGCCTGGATTCCGGCGCTCTGTTGTAATTCCGCGTTGGCATTTTCATAAGCCTGAAAACTCAGGCCGTCAGGTTCCACAATGATAAAATAGCCACAGCGCCCAAAACGCGGATCCACCCTGGCATCCAGGGTGTGGCCGTCTGCGCTCACCGCTAACTTCATAACTACCTCCTTTTATTTTAAATTCTATCCGGTCTCCCGTCGATTTTTGTTTCGGCCAGAGGTCCCGGAACCACCCGGGTTTTTTCCCCGGCGGCCACCGGGGCCAAGTCCCGAACCTCCGGCACCGCCTTTACCGCTACCCTGGCCGCGGCCCTGGCCGGCTCCCTTTTTGCTGCGCTGCATCCGGTCCTGGTCGCTTTCCGGCAGCATGCTCGTTTCTGCGCTGACCCGACTGGTGCTTTTTTGCAGCACGTTGCGTAAAAACCCTCTTTGCCGAAACTGCCAGCGGCCTTCCTTTTTCCCGTTGCTTCCCAGGATTGTTCCCGAGTTCAACCCGTTGCGGAGAAAGCAGCTCATCGCATCGTCAATCTCGCCGGTAACCCATGAATAGACTTCGATGCGGTTAAAGGCTATTTGCTGCTGGGACAGACGGTCAATTCCGCCGCAAATCAATGTATCCACACCCTGCTCCAGCAGCTTTTTGATTTTACCTGCTGCCGAATACGCTTGCAGGGGCTGCCGTTCCCGGTTAATGACATGGCCATCGATAACCTCCAGCAGGACCCATTCCTGGGCTGTATCGAAACGTGGTGAAACCTTCGAATGGAAAGCAGGGATGGCGATTTTCATTGTGGCTCCCTTGGGTATACTTTTTAAACTGGTAAGAGTGCAGAGGGTGTGCCAGGTTTTCGATGAGGGGTGAATATGAAAATAAACCAAGTTATTTCAAAATGTAGTGGAAATGTTGCGCTGGGGCGGGGCAAAATGATTGATCGCAATATTGCAATGAGATTGCGCAACGGATTGCATATTTGCAATTTAAGAAAAGTGGATTGCTACCAGGCGACCCGCGGCGGTCAGAGCAGGCTGTGTTTCTTCATTTTGCGCCAGAGGGTCGACTTGTTGATTCCGAGAAAAGCTGCGGTCTGGCTGCGGTTGCCGTCATGGCGTTTAAGGGCTGCCTGAAGGGCCTGTTTTTCGGCCTGGTTAAAAGGCGAGGGGGTGGTGCCCTCGGCAAACTCGCTGTTCGGCAGGTGGGCGGCTTGTACTTCCCGGGGCAGGTGCTTGGCCTGGATCTGGTTGCCATGGCAGAGGACAAAGGCAAACTCGATGGCGTTTTCAAGTTCACGAATATTGCCCGGAAAGGGGTACCGCATCAAAAGATCCAACGCATCCCTGGCAATGTCATCGATATTTTTTGACTTGATGGTGTTGAATTTTTCAATGAAATGTCGCACCAGCAGGGGAATGTCTTCACGGCGGTCGGCAAGTGACGGCAAAAACAGCCGGACGACATTCAGCCGGTAGAAAAGGTCTTCACGGAATACGCCCCGGGCCACAAGATCGGAAAGCAGCCGGTTGGTGGCCGCAACGATGCGTGCATCCGATTTTAAGGTCGCGGTTGCGCCCAGCGGTTCATACTCCTTTTCCTGGATCACCCTCAGGAGTTTTACCTGCAGTGCGCTGGAAATATCACCAATTTCATCCAGGAAGATGGTCCCGCCGGCCGCGCGTTCAAAGCGACCGGGCTTGTCTTTTTTTGCCTCGCTGAAGGCCCCTTTACGGTACCCAAAAAGCTCGGACTCCAGGAGCGTGTCCGGCAGGGCGGCGCAATTAATGGCCACGTAGTGGCCTTTTTGCCTGCTCAGGTTATGGATTGCCCGGGCAAACAGTTCTTTTCCGGACCCGCTAGGTCCCTCTATCAAGACGGTACTGCCGCTGGTGGCGATGTCGGGCAGGATGTCCAGGATGCTCAAAATCGCATGGCTTTTGCTGACAATGTCCTCGAAACAGTAGCGGCTGTGGATTTCCTTGCGCAGGGCTTCCATGGCTGACAGGTCCCGGAAAATTTCGATGCCGCCAATGATATTGCCGGCGCTGTTTTTCAGCACAGAGGTGCTGACACTGGCGGGTATGGTGTCGCCAATGCTGTTCAGGATATCGATGTGCAGGTCGATGGTCTGGCGGCCGTTTTGCATGGTTTTGCTCAGGGCGCAATTCGTCTGGCAGATATTCGCGCGAAATACATCGAAGCATTTACGGCCCAGGGCCTGATTGCCGGGTACCCCGGTAATCTTTTCAGCGGCATGGTTGAAATAGGTGATATTAAAGTCAAGATCTATGGTGAAAACACCATCGGCGATGGAATCCAGAATGGTTTTGAAATGCCGGCTGCTGGTTTGGAATTGAATGGCGGCTTTCTTGGTGGCGCCCAAAGTTGTCTGCCTCGAATGTGAATACCGGGTGATAATACAGCTTTTCAAATATAGATAACGCCTGGATACGGATTTGTAAACCTATTACCGGGACGAATGTAAAATCAAGTATTTTTAAGCAGCTACCAGTAAAAATGCGTTGACACCTTAACCAAACGTGCCATAGTGCGTTAAACCTATATAGAGAGGATGTATCCTATGGATTTCAGCCTTTTTGAAAAGATGGAAGCCCCTGAATTGCGCAACTATCTTCGGTTTTTGCTGTGGCATTACCGGGTCGTGGATGCTTTCTGGTTCATAAAAGTTACCGAGCGGTTTGACCAGCCGACCGCTGAACAGATTAACGAAGAGGTGTGGGAGAAAGTTGCCGAAATGGCGGCCAAAGACCTGCGGCAGCGTTTTGACATCAAAGAAACCGGGCTGTCCGGGTTCGTCAAGGCCTTGAAGTACTTCCCCTGGTGTATCCTGGTGGGGTATCAGATCGAGCAGGCGGAAGATGTTGTAACCCTCACGGTGCCGTCCTGCCCCACCCAGGTGGCCCGCCTGGAACGCGGTCAGGGGGAGTACAATTGTAAGGCGATGCATCGGGGGGAGTTTGTGAGTTTCGCCCGGATTCTGGATGAGCGCATCCAGGTGGATTGTGACTTTGCGCCGCCGGATCCGCATCCTGACGAGTTGTTTTGTAAGTGGAGATTTTCGATATCGGAAGCGGTCAGGTAATCCCGCTTTCCGGTTTATGATAAAGTCAGCAGGCGTAGGTCAGGTTGCGAGCGCAGCGAGTTGCCTGAAACCTGTTTGACCATTTACAGTACCGAAATTAAACCTGATCTGGGGGTGGCATGCCCTTAGCGTTTTCTTCCATCAGCCACGGCGAAATCGCCTTCGGCTTTTTCAACATCGATTCGGATATGCTGCTTCTGGAGCATTACTTCCTGTTTGCCGATCAGTTCTGTGAGAGTGTCTCACAGATGGCCCGGGCAGATGATTTTCCGGCCTACCGGGGCAGTTGGGATATCCACGATATCCAGCCGCGCGCGAAGATCGGGGACCTGATGGGTGCTATCCACGGGGTCCGGTATACCGGTTTCATCGGGGACGTCTACAGGCAGTACCCTTTTCCGCAGAAGCCTGAAAAATTTAAACAGAAACCGGAGGGTCATAAAACCCGGAAAAAAATGGAAGCCTTGATAGCAGGGTATTCAACAAGCCGTCGGGTGGACGTAACGGTAAATGGCGCAACCCGGGAAATTCAAATTGGGGACTATCTTTTTTCTTTCACCACCTTTCAGGAGTTGATCAGGTACGTCTGGCGGGGCGGATACCCGCGCTGGAAAAACGAAGTGCGGCCGGCCTGTGTTTTGGCCATGCGCGAGGAGATCCTCTCCAGCCGGGCACAATTTTTCAATACAACCTTTTGTTAACTCGTGCCCGTCCACAAATGGCAACCGGTATAATTTTATGTTAAAAAACACGTTTCAGCACATTTCCGGTATTGGGAAAAAAACAGAAGAACGGATCTGGGCAGCCGGTGGTAAGGACTGGGACTGTCTGGACAAACCCAGGCGGATCAATCTGCCACCCAAAAAGGTGGAAACCCTGGCAGTCGATTGCCGGGAGTCGCAGGCGCGCCTTGCCAAAGGAAACCCGGTCTACTTCGAGAACCGACTGTCCGCCTCTCTTGGCTGGAGAATCTTTCCGGAGTTCAGGGACCACACGGTCTACCTGGATATTGAAACCGACGGGCTTGACAGCTATTACGGCCACATAACCACCATTGCCCTGTACGATGGCAAGGATATCTTCTGGTACATAAAAGGCAAAAACCTTGACGATTTCGTTGAGGACATCAAACAGTACAAAGTGCTGGTGACCTACAACGGAAAGACGTTTGATGTCCCCTTTATTCAGGAGTATTTCCGGATTAGCCTGCCCCAGGCCCATATCGATCTGCGCTATGTCCTGGCCAGTCTGGGGTATAAAGGCGGGCTGAAACAGTGTGAAAAGGCCCTGGGGATCGGGCGAGGATCTCTGGATGGAATCGACGGTGCTTTTGCACCCCTGCTCTGGAAAGAGTACCAGATCCGCAACAGTAGTGCGGCCCTGGAAACTCTGCTGGCCTACAACATCGAGGATGTGGTCAACCTGGAAACCCTGATGGTGCTGGCCTACAACCAGAAAATAGCCGCTACGCCCTTCTCAAATTCCCACCGGATAGCGCTACCCCAGTCTCCCGAAATACCGTTTAGACCAAATCAGGCGATTGTCGATAAAATCAGGGCCAGGGTATTTGCTGAAAACCCGTATGCCTATTAGGGGCTGTTTCTAAATAAATGTTTCACAACTCAGGCAAATGTACCCGCAGGCGGTCCGTTATCAGGTGGACCGGCAAAAGCCTGGGCTGCCAGCATCCACTGGCGGGCCGTATCCCCATTGACGACCAGTGCCGTATCGTCTACGTGCCGGCGCTGGGTCACCACCAGGCAAAAATCATCGGCCGGTCCGGTGATGGTCTCCGCGGCATCCGCAGCGCCCCAGGTCCAGGTCTCATCCGAAGGTGCGGTCAAGGCCACATGCACGGGCGTATCCGGCACCTCCTGGCCGCGGTTGGCAAAGCTCCAGCCAAAGGTGGAAACGCCCAGGTGAGCCACATGCTTGAGGCCGGGGCTGGCAGGCCGTTTTTGCTTGAGGGTATCGTAGATGTCCTGTCCGTGGGCCCAGGTTTCCATCAAGCGGGCGGTGGCAAACGAGAGCGCGCTCATGGGCGGGCCGTACCAGGGCAAACGGTCTTTGGGACCCAGGCCTGCCAGGGCGCTGTTAAGCTGCAGGCGTTCTGCACGCCACCAGGCCAGCAGCGCTTCGATCTCCATGGCGCGGCCCCGGGACAGCGTGATGGCGGCAACTTCGTCCATGCTTTTGACCTGGCCGAAGTCTTCGATGAGATGCTGGGTAAAAGCTTCTGAGTCGGTGGCGGCCAGCCGGGCGGTATGATCAAAGTAAGCCAGGTGGCAGATCTCGTCTTTGATAGACCAGTCGGCGCACCCGGAGGCGCGGGCCCATTCGTCCGGCTTCAGGCCGGTCACCAGGTCGTCCAGGGTGTCCTGCTCCCAGGTTAAATCGCTGCATATCTGTTTCATCGGTCCCCCCTGCTGCCCGGCCGTTTGGCCAGGGTGAAATGGTTCGCACAGAATCTGTTTTTTGGGTCTCAAACCAGATCTTAAAAACCAGGGATCAAGATTAAGAGCAAGATCAAGAATTAAATCCCCCAAGATTTTAAGCAGGTTTTGACTCCCCGCCCGGCTCCACCAGAATGGACGCGGGCATTTCGACGATCTTCGCCCGCAGGTATTCCCCCAGGGTCTTGGCCTGGGGGTCGCTGCGCACCGAGGCTGCTACGCCTTCGCCCAGCAGCCCCCGGATATAGAAATTCAAGGCCAGCAGGTTGGGCAGCGGGTACCGGTCGATGGCGTAGGGGGCGCAGTCCGGGAGCAGCTGCCTGAGTTTGTCGGTCGTCAGAAACTGATCCAAAAACGCATAGGCTTCCGGGGTCTTGGCCCAGATACCGAGGTTGGCGTTGCCGCCCTTGTCCCCGGCCCGGGTGGCAAATGCTCGCCCCAAAGGAGCCCGGACAGTGGCACCGCCAGGAGCGGCCGGGATATCAGTTGCGGGGAGGCTCACTTTGACACTGTTGTGCGGTCCTGAAACAGCCGGGACAACGGTACTGCTGTCGTCCATATGGATTTCCTGTCGGAGCTGGTGGTTGGATACCAGAGCCGGCCAGTGGACCACCGCCGGCGATCCGTTCCCGGGCGGGGCTGTGAGTGTGAAACCGGGGATACTCGCCAGGGCCATTTCCACCACCCGGGATGAAAAGAACTTGCCGACTTTTTTCGCATCCGGGTCTATGACCGTGATGCGTAAAAAAGCGAAGGCCTCGTCATTGTCGGGCGGATCGGGTTTGTCCGATCGTACGAGCTGGATGTTGACCGTTTGGAACTGGTCGCGTCCGCCCAGGCTTTCAAAAAGGGTTTCCTCCACGATCCGGGCCTTTTTTTCAATGTCAAGTCCGGTGAGGATCACCGACATGGAATTTTTATGGCCGCCCAGGGTATTGATGCAGACCTTGGCGGTATCGGTGGGCGGCTCGCCGCAGGTGCCCGTGCCGCGGACCCGGTCAGTCCCGGCCTGTTCCAGCACGAGGGTGTCGAAACGAACCGCTACATCAGGGGTCAGGTACGTCGGTGCTGCGATCTCGTACAGCAACTGGGCCGTGACGGTACCCACGGAAACCAGGCCGCCTGTACCGGGATGCTTGGTGATGACAAAGCTGCCGTCGGAAGACACCTCTGCAATGGGAAACCCCACGTTCCGGTAGGAGGGGACTTCGTGGAGGAAGGAATAATTGCCACCGGTGGCCTGGGCACCGCATTCGATGATGTGGCCGGCTGCATAGGCCCCGGCCAATTTGTCCCAATCCGTGGGTTTCCAGCCGAAATGCCAGGCGGATGGCCCCGCCACCAGGGCCGCGTCGGCCACGCGCCCGCAGACAACAATGTCTGCATCCTGCTCCAGCGCCCGGGCAATGCCCCAGCCACCCAGGTAGGCATTTGCGGTAATGGGCAGGGCTCCGGCATCGGCCAGGCTGACGCCTTTGTCGAGGTGGGTGAAAGCCTCACCTTTCTCCTGGAGCTGGGCCATGCGCGGCATCAGGTCATCACCTGCGAGGTAGGCGATCTTCGGCGTCAGGCCGAGTGCGGCGGCCATCTCCTGCAAGGCGTGGGCCATGCCTGCCGGGTTCAGCCCACCGGCATTGGTCACCACTTTGATGTTTTTTTCAAGGCACGTGCCCAGGGCGGTTTTCATCTGCTTGAGAAAGGTGGGCACATAACCGGCCTCGGGCGATTTGAGTTTCTTCTGGAACAAGATAGCCATGGTCAACTCTGCCAGGTAATCGCCGGTGAGCACATCGATGGGGCCGCCGGCGACCATCTCTTCGGCCGCGGAAAGGCGGTCACCGTAAAAGCCGCTGCAATTGGCGATGATCAGTTTGTTGCTTTGGTTGGGTGCTGTCATTTTATTCCATCACTTGTTTGTTCGACGTTAAAAGACAGTCTCTCAGGGCCGGGTCTCTCCCGTTTGGCGGAGGCAGAGAAATTTGGCCATTCAAAAGCGTTCAAGCCTAGGTCAGAGGGAATGCCGGCATAACCGTCACTGCTGAAAAGTCCAGCGAGCGGGATTCCCTGACGCCCTTCAATGTTTTTACTTCACCCGGCATTGATCGATGCCCACCGGTTCTATATCAGAGTCTAAATAACGTCTGGCCAGATCCACATAGAGCTGCTTGCCCCAGTCCCAGATCTCCATATCCTTGGCACTCACTTCCCTTTTTACTTCAGCTGGATTGCCGGCCGCGACCACGTTGGCCGGGATCTTCTGCCCCCATTTTACCAGCGATCCTTCGGCCACAATGGACCCTGTGCCGATTTGGCTGAAGATGCTCAACACGGCCCCCATGCCGATAACCGCACCGTCTCCGATGGCATCACCGTGCAATATCGCTCCATGGCCCAGGGTGACCCGTTTACCAATCCGGTTGTAGTGATCCGGAGGTGCATGGATGACCACGCCTTCCTCCACGGCGGTGCCATTGCCGATCTCAATGTGACCGTAGTCCCCGCGCAATATGGCTCCGTGCCCGATGTAGCAGTTGTCGCCGATGGCAACACTGCCGATGACCTGGGCCAGTTCGCTGACATAGGTGTCTTTGCCGATGGTGGGCTGGTGCCCTTCAAATTTAAAAAGCATGGTGTCTATTTCCCCGTAAATTGCGGTGAACGTTTTTCCAGAAAGGCCATGATTCCTTCCCGGGCATCTTCCGTGGCGGCCACTTCAGCGAGTTTACCGCCCAGATAAAGTACCGCCTCTTCCAGGGGCATCTGTTCAACGGCGGCAAAGGCCGCCTTGCCCAGCCGCATGCCAAGCGGGCTTTTGCCGACCAGGGCGGACAGCACCGCCTGGACCGCTTCATCAAAATCCACATCTGGTACGACGCGTGTGATCAGGCCCATATCCAGGGCCTGGTCAGCCGTGAGCTTCTCACCCAGCATGATCATCTCCATGGCTTTCTTGCGCGGGACATTGCGGAAGATCAGCGTGCCGATCATCATGGGAAACAGGCCCACATTTACCTCTGGTGTACCGAATTTAGACGAGGCTTTGGCAATTACAATGTCGCAGCCGAGCATGAATCCGGTACCACCCGCCAGACAGTACCCGTTTACCCGAGCCACGGTGGGCTTGGGGTAGGCGGCCAGGCGGCTGATGAGGCGGGCATAGCGGTCGAACAGTCCCCGGCTGTCATCGTCTCCGCCCAGGCCGCCGGCCAGGTCTGCGCCTGAACAGAAGGCTTTTTTCCCGGCTCCGGTGATACAGATCACCCGCACCGCCTCATCAGCTTGAGCCTGATCCAGGTACTCATGGAAGAGGGTCAGCGCCACCGGGCTGATGGCATTGCGCTGGGCCTCCCGGTTGATGGTGATGGTCGCAACATGATTGTCGACTACATAGAGCAGGTCTTTGTCCGTCACGCTGGTCTCCTTGAGGTGTGTCTATCGTTCATTTTGAGGTTCGTTTAATCGCACCCATTTGGCTGTGTGGATCAAAACGGTCAGGTTGAAGGTTCCCGGTTTCCCGTTCAAGGTTAAAAACCTTAACCTTTCAAGCAGTTGTATCGGCCACTTTGTCTTTGGCGGTCTCGATATCCACCAGCACCTGCCTGGGGGTGACCTTGTCACCCTCGGCGCAGTTGATCCGGGTCACCACCCCATCGAAAGGGGCGGTCAGCGTGGTATCCATCTTCATCGCGGATACCACCAGCAGCCCCTGTCCCTGCTCCACGGTTTCTCCTGCAGATACGAGGATTTTGGTCACCACCGCGGGCATGGGGGGGGTGACCGCCTTGGGCCCGCCCCTGGGTCCGCTGCGGCCGCGGCTGCTGCGTGTGCTTTCATCTTCGAGCAGCCAGGTGCGTCCGTTGATCGTTACGGCTTTCCCCGTGGAGGTGTCCGCCACATAGGCCCTGGTCTGCCGGCCGTTGACGACCAGGTGCAGGCAGTTGTCGGAAATCCGCTTGAAGGACGCATCGTATGGGTTGTCAGCGATGGTGGCCTTGAATTGCCCTTCGCCTTCAGATTCGACCTCCAGGGTCACCGTTTCTTGGTTGCAGCGCAGTTTGTATTCCACGTATCGTTTCCTCTTATATTTCGTCTTGAGGTACCTGAAGATGTTACTTCAGCCCAAAAGACTTTTAGTCTAACAATCTTTTATAGCCGCCAGTTTGCCAGGGTTTGCCAGGGACCGGGGTGAGCGGCTGTTGCCGGGCCGGTGCCGATCAGGCGGTTTTTGGGTGCCATGGCGTCCGCCGCCCAGGCAATGGCCGCCAGATCCAGGGCGGCGGGGTCCGGCGTCCAGTCCTTAAAATGGGTGTCGATAAAGTCAGTGTAAGTGGCGCCCTCGGCAAACGGTTGCGAGCCCAGGACATCCAGTAGAAAACCAATGGGGGTTCTGACGCCCAGGATGGTATAGGCCGCGAGGGCACGTCCCATCCGCCCGATGGCCATTTCACGGGTCTCGGCATGCACCACCAGCTTGGAGATGATCGGGTCGTATTCCATGGGAACCTCGACCCCGGAGTAGACCCCGCAGTCATTGCGAACGCCCGGGCCGGAAGGTTCCTGGAGAAACGTGATGGTGCCCGGGGATGGCATGAAGTTCTGCTCAGGGTCTTCGGCGTAGATCCGGCATTCGATGGCATGCCCCCGGATGGCGAGATCATCCTGGGACAGTCTCAGCGGGCTGCCGGCGGCAATCTCGATCTGGTGGCGGACCAGATCCACCCCGGTGATCATTTCGGTGATGGGGTGTTCCACCTGCAAGCGGGTGTTGACTTCCAGAAAGTAGAAATTGCCTTCCGGGTCGAGAATGAATTCCACCGTACCGGCGTTCACATAACCTGAGGCTTTTGCGGCCGCCACGGCCGCCTGTCCCATGGCTGTGCGCAGTTCGGCATTCAACGCCGGGCTGGGGGTTTCCTCGATGATTTTCTGGTGGCGGCGCTGGATGGAACACTCCCGTTCAAACAGGTGGATCACATTTTCCTGGTTGTCGGCCAGGATCTGGATTTCCACGTGCCTGGATTTGGCCAGAAACTTTTCGATGTAAATGGTACCGTCGCCAAAGGCGGCTTCGGCTTCACGGGCGGCCGCTTCACAGGCCTCGGCCAGGTCGGCCGGGTCAGTCACGACCCGCATGCCCTTGCCGCCGCCGCCCGCCGCGGCCTTGATGAGCACCGGGTAACCGATCTGGTCAGCATGCGCGGCCCAGCCTGCCGGATCTCCGGCTGCCTCGGTCATGCCGGGGATGACCGGCACACCGCCTTTTTGCATGATCTGGCGGGCGGTAATTTTATCGCCCAGATCCCGGATGACACCGGCCGGGGGGCCGATGAAGACCAAGCCCTCCTCGCCACAACGCTGTGCAAAGGCCGCATTCTCGGCCAGAAAGCCATAACCGGGATGAATGGCCGCTGCGTCCGTCTCCCGGGCGGCGGCCACTATCCGGTCGATGTTCAGATAGCTCCGGGCCGGTTCTGCCGGACCCAGGTGCACCGCCTCGTCAGCTTCCAGCACGTGCAGGGCCCGGGTGTCCGCATCCGAGTAGACGGCCACGGTGCCAATGCCCATTTCGCGGCAGGTGCGCATGATACGCAGGGCAATTTCGCCACGGTTTGCAATGAGAATTTTTTTAAACATGAGTTTTCCTTTTAAGGTCACCTTCTCCAATTTGATTGGCGAAGGGGGTTCAAGGGGTCAAGTGTTTATTGGCGAAGAGCTTTCTTGCCTCGTTTACGCCCTCGTGGTTTTTTCGGGTTTCACTGGAACCCTCGAATCCTGGAACCCTTGGACCCTGAATTTTACCTACATCCTGAATACGCCAAATCCGGGCGCATCATCCCGAATGGGCGCGTTCAGGGCCGCTGAAAGGCCCAGACCCAGGACGTCCCGGGTCTTGGCCGGGTCGAGGATGCCGTCATCCCACAAGTTGGCGGTGCTGTAGTAGGCATTGCCCTCCTTGAGAGCGGCCTCAATGACCGGCTCCCGGATGAAGGCCACCTCTTCTGCGTTCATCGGCGGCTGCCCGGCCCGCACCCGCTGGTCGTTTGTAATGGAAATCAGCACATCGGCCGCCTGGGCGCCGCCCATCACTCCGATCTGGTGGTTGGGCCAGGTCCAGAGAAACCGCGGGCTGTAGGCCCGGCCGCACATGGCGTAGTTGCCGGCGCCGAAAGAGGCCCCGACCATGACGGTGAACTTGGGCACCGTGGCGGTGGCCACGGCGTTGACCATTTTGTGCCCGTTTTTTGTGATGCCGCCGCGTTCGTAATCCTGCCCGATGATAAATCCGGTGATGTTCTGAAGAAACACCAGGGGGATTTTGCGACGGTCGCAAAGCTGGATGAACTGGGTGGCCTTGAGCGCGCTCTCCGAAAAAAGGATTCCGTTGTTGCCCAGGATGCCCACCGGATAGCCGTGGATGTAAGCAAACCCACAGACCAGGGTCGTGCCGTACATCTCTTTGAACTCCGTAAACTCGCTGCCGTCCACGACGCGGGCGATGACCTCCCGGATGTCGTAGGGGGCGGCGATGTCCCGTGGCACGATCCCGTAGATCTCCTTGGGGGCATACAGGGGCGGTTTGGGGTCCCGGGTGGTCAGGCGGGCCTTGGGGTTGTCCGGTAGATTGGCAATCAGTTCGCGGACGATGTCAATGGCATGGGCATCGTCCGCGGCGTAATAATCGGAAACGCCTGATTCAGAGCAGTGCAGTTCCGCCCCGCCCAGTTCATCGGCTGTCACCTCTTCGCCGGTGGCGGCCTTGACCAGCGGCGGGCCGCCCAGGAAGATCGCCCCGTGATCCCGCACGTGGACCACCTCGTCACTCATGGCCGGGACATAGGCGCCGCCGGCCGTGCACAGTCCCATCACGGCTGTGATCTGGGGGATGCCCATTTTGCTCAGCATGGCCTGGTTGTAAAACACCCGCCCACCGTCATCGGCATCCGGAAAAATCTCCGATTGCAGGGGCAGGTAGGCCCCGGCTGAGTCCAGCAGGTTCACCATGGGCAGGTGGTTTTCCATGGCGATGGTCTGGCTGCGCAGGGTTTTCTTCACGGTCATGGGGTAGGAGGAGCCCCCTTTGATGGTAGGGTCGTTGGCTGATACCAGCACCTCTTTGCCGGCCACCATGCCGATACCGATGACAACGCCGGCCTTGTGGATCTTGCCGTCATACATGTCCTTGGCGGTCAGGGGGCCGATTTCCAAAAACGGCGTGTTCGGATCCAGCAGCAGTTCCAGTTTTTGCGGTGTCGGGAGCTTGCCGTTTTCGGCCAGCCGTTTGAGGGATTTATCGCTGCGCTTGTTCAGGGCCTTGTCCATCTCCGCGTTCAGGTCGTCCACGAGGGCGGTCATGGCCTCGTAGTTCTCGCGATACGCATCCGATTGGGTATCGATCTGGGACTCAATTGCACGCATGGGGTTGTTTTTCCTCCTGTTTGAGTTCGTCTGTCCAGGCAACTCCTCCCCCATTTTGTCACTCTGAGCGGAGCAAAGAGTCCCCAGCCTGATAATGCCCGGTTCCTGTTGGGAGGATTCTTCGTCGTTTCATTCCTCAGAATGATTGGGTATGACTGAAGGGCCTTATGCTGCCAGCTGTTTTACAATCCAACCGACGGAACCAGACAAGAATTATCTTCAAGAATGGTGCCAATGCATGCAAAATAATATAAATACCTTAAATTAAAACATAATTCTATATTTTCGGTCCATTGACAATTGGCGATGTTTCAACTATTATGAAACATAAGTGAAACCTAATGTAACTAAACAGAAACATAGTAGAACATCAGGCACCTGCGCAGGGCACCTATGGGGAGACCTACGATGAGCCGCGAAACACTTGCATCACCTGGAAACGAAAACCTCAAGCGCATGCTCGACTACCTGAAAATCAGCTACTGGCTGACCGATCTCAATTATGTCCTGCTGGATGTCAACCAAACCTTCCTGGAACTGGCCGGGGCCAGTCGGGAAAATTTGATCGGGCGGGATATGCGGTCGCTGATCAGCGCTGAAGAACTCGAGATTGTACAAAATTACAATGATCTCCTGGGCAAGGGCAAAGAGTCGGTCCAGTTTGAACTATACATCTACGGCCCGCAGCGCAAAGAAAAAATCCCAGTCTTGTATCACCTTTCCCTGAACACCGACGATCAGGGGCGGCCTGTGACCGTCAATGCCCTGTTGATGGATATCAGCGAGCAGAAAAAAATCCGGGATGAACTGGAAAAGGAAAAAAAGGTGCTCCAGAGTATCCTGTTCGGTATCCGGGACTGTGTTTCGATCTTCGATAAGAGCGGACGGTTCATGTTCGGCAACGCGGAGAGCGCGGCCCTGCACATTGCGCCCCAGACGCCTCTGCTGCCACCGGGTTCTGGCGGTCCGGTGAAAATAGAAATGCCGGTGGCTGGCAAAGCCCGCCAGTTTCTCGGACAGATCCGTCCGATTTATGACCACGCCGGTGAGCTGTTCGCCCACGCGGAGACCCTCACCGATATTACCGACAACATCCACCTGGCCGAAAGAGAGCGGGAGCTGCTGCACTTTAAGCGGCAGGTGCGACGGGACGAGCTGCAAACCAGGATGATTGGCAGTGGCAAGAAAATGGAGGCCGTGTTCGAAACGGTCCTGCGGTGTGCGGAGGTTGATTCGAGCGTGCTGATCATGGGGGAGACCGGTGTGGGCAAAGAGGTTGCCGCAAGGTCCATACACGCCCAGAGCCATCGCCGGGGCAGGCCTTTCGTTACCGTCAATTGCGGCGCTCTGCCGGAGACGCTCCTTGAGTCGGAACTGTTTGGCCATGTGAAAGGGGCCTTTACCGGCGCGACTTCCGACCGGGCCGGGCTTTTTGCCGAGGCCCACGCAGGGACGCTCTTCCTGGACGAGATCGGGGAGCTGAACAAGAATATGCAGGTTAAGCTGCTGCGGGTGTTGCAGGAGGGCGAGGTGCGGCCGGTGGGCGCGGATCGCTCCCGCAAGGTGGACGTACGGGTCATCTGCGCCACGAACCGTGATTTGCAGGCCTTCGCCCACCAGGGAAAGTTCCGTATGGATCTTTATTACCGGGTGGCGGTGATTCCCCTGGTCATTCCCCCGTTGCGTGAACGCCCCCAGGATGTCCTCAAGCTGGCCGATTATTTCATCCACAAACACCAGAAAAAAGAGAGCCGGGATTTAAAAACCCTGACCCTGATCACCCAGCAGTTGCTGCGGCGCTATCATTGGCCCGGCAACATCCGGGAACTGGAAAATGCCATTGAGCATGCCCTGGCCATGAGCCGGGCACCTGAGATCACGCCGGAATGCTTTCCGCTGCAGATCCTGGCCCCGCGAGAAACAGAGCCCGTAGAGCTGCAGGCAGCCGTGCTCCAGACAGGTTCGCTGAACAGAACAAGAAGACAGCAAAAAGAATATCAAGCCCTGTACCAGGTGTTATCTGAGCAAGAGGGCAACCTGACTGCGGCGGCTCGACAATTGGGGATTTCGAGGGTAACCCTTTGGCGCAGGCGGAAAAAGTACAACCTTTAATCGTCGGTTCAAGGGCCTGTCACGCCAGGACCGCTGCAGGGCTTCCGGAAAGATGTCACCATTCCAGGAACAACCTGTTTTGGTGATACAGCTTCTGCTGCTACCGGCCTGATTTCGAAACCGTCAGCGACCTGTGAATTTGGCATCCCGACGTTCTAAAAATGATTGCAGCCCCTCTTTAACGTCGGTGCTTTGCATCATGGGGACGAGGTCCGGAAGCAGTCTGGCGATGGCCGCTGATTCGCCATCTCTGCGTGCCAGCCGGGCCGAGGCCAGCGTTGCCTGCACGCCCAGGGGCGCCTGCCGGGCGATGGTTGCGGCGATGGCCCGGGCCTCATCGATTTGGTTGCCGGGCGGGGTTACTGCCTGCACCAGGCCCAATCGTAGCGCTTCCCGGGCATTTATCTCATCAGCGGTCAGCAGATAGCGCATGGCGTTGCCCCAGCCGATTTCCTGCAACAGCCGGACCGTGGCCCCGCCCACAGGATAGATGCCCCGCTTGATTTCGATTTGCCCGAACCGGGTGTCTTCGGCGGCCACCCGGATGTCCGTGGCCAGCAGCAGTTCCAGGCCAATGGTCAGGCACCGTCCCTGTACCGCCATGACCATTGGCTTGCTGAGCCTGTTGTCAAGATCCAGCCCCAGGGGGTCGATGGCTTTTTCGGGAAGCTCCGGAAAACGCCCCTGGCCGAAATAAGGTGCCCATTCACCGAGGTCCAGACCAGAGGTGAAGTGGTCACCCCGGGCGACCAGGAGTCCGCAGCGCAAGTCTGGATCCTGGTGCAATTCCCCGTAGGCCAGGCTTAAATCGCGGTACATCTCCAGATCAAAAGCATTCAGCTTTTCTGGGCGGTTGAGTGTTATCATTAAAACATGATCATTCTTTTCAATGGATACTTTGGTGCTTCCCATGATGGTTGCCTCCTGCTTCGATAAATTTGCGTATAGGTGTTATCAATCAGTTAACATGCTGTAATTAAGATGTTTTATATGAATGCTAATGCCGCTGATCCAATATTTACAATCGTGGATGGGTACTGATCAGTAGCTGAAATAGAGCTGCTGAATCTCTTCCAGGCTTCTCTCTTTCAACAGCGCCAGCATCAGTAAAATGCGGGCCTTGGCAGGGTTGAGTTCGTCCGAGGCAATAAACTGCAGTCGGTCATCATTTACTTCCACGTTGCGGCTCACCCGGCCGGTGGGCACCCGGGAACTGCGCACGATGACCACGCCTTTTGCCGCGGCCCGGGCCGCGCGTTTCAAGGTGGCCGCGTTCATGTTGCCGTTGCCGTCGCCGGCGATTACTATTCCCCGAGCTCCTTTCGAGATAGAGCAGTCGACCAGATCGGGCGGCATGTCCGTGCAGGCGTAAAGAATATCGACTCGAGGCAGGGTTTCGACACCGCTTAAAGAAAACTCACTGAGAAAGGTGTGTTTACGAAACGGCCCCCGAAAGTACCGGGTTTTACCATAGATGGCTGTCCCGATCAGGCCGTTCAGGGGCGACAAAAAGGTTTCCACCGAAGTGGTGTTCGTTTTGGTCAGCGAGTGGGCGCCATGGATACGGTCATTCATTACCACCAGGGCGCCCCGTCCAGCAGCTTCCGGATCGGCCGCTACGGCAATTGCGTTGAACAGATTCAGCGGGCCGTCGGCACTGATAGCCGTGGCGGGCCGCATGGAACCGGTCAACACCACCGGTTTGTTGCTTCTGGCAGTCAAATTCAGAAAGTAGGCGGTCTCCTCCATGGTGTCAGTACCATGGGTGACCACCACGCCGTTGACATCAGCCGTGTCCAACAGGGCGTTGATCCGGTTGGCAAGTCTGAGCATGATCGCAAAGGTCATGTCCTGGGACCCGACATTGGCCAGTTGTTCGCCCTGGACCTCCGCAATTTCGCTTATCTCCGGTAGGGCGGCCACCATGGCGTCTACCGTCAGGTGGCCGGAGGTATAACCGGGAAGGGTGCTGCCCGCTGCGGCTCCGGCAATGGTGCCCCCGGTCGCCAGGATCATAACCCGGGGTTTTTTGCTGTTTCCGGCCGCTGGTTTTTCAAGTTTCATTTGCAGCTCCTCAAAGCCCCTCTTTGTGAGGTTGCGTCGCAATTGCTGAACCGTGTTTGTTGCATATTCATCATTCCGGACTTGATCCGGAATCGAGACGGACACACTTTTTGCCAAACGGGTCCAAATTTGATAAGTTTAGCCACTATGAGCGACTCTGTAAAGATGATTCCCCATCCGGTCCTGGACCAGCCGATCACCTCTATTGGCGGCCATTAGAGCATCTGAATCCGCGGTGTATTCCGGCCGTCATATTCAATCAGGGCACCGGCCGATCTTTTTCCCATGGTGCAATTGACCACTTCGGTACCATTATAGGAGACAACCCCGGGGGCTTCATGGATATGGCCACAGATGAACAACCTGGGGGGGCATTCCTGCAGGATGGAGAAGACCGCGTTGCTGCCCGCTGAGAATCGGCCCATTACCATGTCCAGAATTCCGTGGGGCGGGGGATGGGCCACCAGGACGGTTTCCCGGGTCAGGAGCTCCTTCAGTTTGCTGATGATGCGCGCCTCCAGGAGACACAGGCGGGATTTGAAAGGCACCGGAATGGTGCCGCCCACGCCCACAAAACGCACACTGTTCACGGTCATCGGATTCAGATGGAGGTTGTAAAGGTTTGATCCCTCCGCCAGGATCTGGTTGGCAGATTTTGGATCGGTATTGCCGCGCACCGCCAGGACCGGCAACGACAACTTGTTCAACCACCTGAAGACCGGCTTTGGATTGAAATAGTGGGCAATATCTCCGGCGGCGATGAGGACGTCCGGTGCGTGCGCTTCAATATTTTTTCGAATCAGCGCCAGCCGGTGCTTTTTTGCGTGGAGGTCAGCCACTGCGTATATGCGCATACAGGCTCCCCGGGTGTCTACTGGGAAATAGCATTTTCAGGTCCGGAGCTTCGTATTATTTCAATTCCCCCAGGACGGTGCGCAATACCCGGGTTTCAAAAGAGCGAAAACGCCGCCCTGGGCCGAAAAATGCCGTTTGCGGATGGGCACTACCTAACACAATGGGGCGGAGAAGAACAACTGCCTTTCCATAAAAATAATATAAGGAGTACGCATGGAAAAAAGAAAAGACGGACCTATCAGCTTTACAACCGGAAACTGGCCGCTGAAACCGGAACGGCCGACGGTTCTATTTATTCACGGGTCCGGTGAGACATCTTTCCTGTGGGCCAACCAGGTCCAGGGACTGGCAGATCGATTTAATACGGTGGCCATTGATCTTCCCGGGCACGGCGGCAGCGACGGGCCGGGGCTGGCAGCTGTAGTTGACTATGCCCGGACGGTGGTTGAATTTGTTGAGCGGGGCGACCTGCCCCATCCGGTACCCTGCGGTCTCAGCATTGGCGGGGCGATCGCCTTGCAGATGCTTTTAGATTATCCGGAGCGTCTGGCGGCTGGTATCCTGATCAGTACCGGGGCGCGGCTCAAGGTGCTGCCCCAGATTATTGAAACCATAGAAAAAGATTATGCGCAATTCATTGCCATGAGCCGCACGTTTGCCGCCTCGGACAAGACACCGACGGACTTGCTGGAACCTTTGATGCAGGACACCGCCGCCTGCAGTCCCACGGTTACAGCCGGAGACTTCAGAGCCTGTGATGGTTTCGATGTGATGGCCCGACTGGCCGAGATCCGCAAGCCGGTGCTGATCATCTCCGCGGAAGATGACAAACTCACACCGCCCAAATACAGTGACTTTTTAGAGCAAAATATCCTCGGAGCGGTCAGATGCCGGATTGAAGATGCCGGCCATGTGGTCCCGGTTGAAAAACCGGAAGCGGTGAGTGCGGCCATTGAGGCTTTTCTGGCAGGCATGCAGCCCGGGTAGACGTTCAGGGGCCGGATTTTACTTCGCTGCAAATCCGGCCCGGCCCTTGCGTTCTATAACTGAATTGACAAATGCTTGGAAATAAAGGTAAAGTCAAACCTTAGATGCTTAATAAGCTATTCTTGTGACCCCAATACTCCGGTGGTGCCCGTGTCCAAGCAGAACCCGGAATGCCCGGTGGTAATCCCCAAAAATTGCCCTGATTTCAGAAATGCCAGGGTCTGCGCGCTGATTCGATCCGATAACAAATGCTTTCGCAAAAGAGGGCCACGCCGCAACCGGATTGAAGTCAACAGCCTTGGGCCCGTGCACCGGCCCAACCAGCCGCGGCCGATCAGCAATGTCCAGACCACCGGGCAGAAGGGTGTTACCAGGGGTTTTTCCTACCGTAAGTACATATGAGAACGGGCCGGTTCTTGAAACCGATTTTTACAATTTTATTGCATCCCAGGCCAGGGCGAAAGCGGTTTCAATATTCTCCGGGCTGGTTTCAAAATCCTGGCAGTGATTCGGGTTTGAGAGCATCATCACCGGGTGGAAGAAAAAAGCGGCAAACAATTGTTCCCATTAGATAATCTATAATTTGTGCCACTGATTAACAAGCCTTGCGGTCCTTATGTTCCCGATTGTCCTCAAATGAACGTTTCATCCTTGACCAAAAATCCCATTCAGGTAATATGGAGAATATCCAACCAAGAACCGAATAGCAGACGGGGAGCCGATTATGGACATGACCCAGCCAGAAATTATCCAGGTACTCAGGCGCAGAACCGGACTCAACCAGGGAAAATTCGGCGCCAGGTCTTTTGACACAAGCTTTGAATCCGGCCGGACTAAAATCAAGAAAATAGAGCTGGGCAAGCAGATCCCGACCTATGCGGATTTGAAGAAAATGGCGACCGTGCTGGGTGTCAATGTTGGCATCCTGATGCCGGAGACCGAAACAGAAACTTTGAAAGAAGCACCCGCTGTGGATGGCGTCGTGCTTTCCCGCGAGTGCCTGGATCTGTTTCCCGGACTGGATACCTATATAGAAATGTTCAACAATGCCGCGAAGCTTGGCGATGAAGAGCTGATTTTCTACATTTCCGATAAAATTGCGGCCGTACTGACAGCGGACGGGGCGGCAGCTGTCGTAAATCAGTAACCTGTCCCATTCCTTTTCCCATTTCACCGGTGCTTTGCACGGAGACGGAACCGGCCATGTTCTGGAAAGAGCAGCAATTCTGGACCGGCCTCATGCATCTATTCATTGTTCTGGGCATCACGGAGGCCTGGTTCTTTAAGCCCTTTATTGTGTCCAATATGTGAGCGTCTGAAAATACACAAAAAAGGTCGGGCTTTTGCAGCCCGGCCTTTTCTATTCTCTGCGTGTGTATAGTCCCTGCGGAGGACTGCTAAACAGGCCTGTGGCTCAAATCAGCAGGGTTCGTATTACTCGAAAGTGATGGGTTTGCCTCTGTTGTACTCTGCTACGATAAACTCATTCGGTGTTTCCGGTCGATATTCTATATAGACATCTTTGGGGGGCCGGCGGATATAATAGAGCATGGCCCCGAAAAAACCTGTCAGGATAAATAGCAATATCCATCCAAGCCTTTTGTCGGCCGGTGTCACGTTGAGGCACTCTACAAACATCCAAATCCAGAATATCATGGCTACTAGGACCAGACCGAAAAATGTGAGCATTAGCTGAAATTGCATGTTGCCCCCTTCAGGTTCTCCGGCGTTTGGTTGTGAATGCCAGGTCCAGGCATATCATTTTGAGAAAGGCCATTGCCAACCAGTTTGCATGTCGGGCAGAATTTCAAGTCTTAAAGTATGTCGCCCAGGGCTACTGTGCTACCCATCATTTATCAGCGCTTTCAAGTTGCCTGCACAGTGAAATGTAACCACTTTGCGTGGTTCCAGAAAAATATCCGCGCCTGTTTGGGGATGCCGTCCCCGGCGCGCCTTTTTTTCTTTTACGCTGAGTTTGCCGAATCCGCTGATCATCAAATCATCTTCGCGGGCCAGAGCGGCTTTGATGATTTCAATAGTTATCTCTAAAAGCTCATATGTCTTGGAGAAGGAACCGCCTGTATCTTGCTGGATGGATCTTGCGATTTTCTTTTTAGTCAGTGCCATTGTCGCTCTTTTTTGTTGAAACCCGGAACTCTTAAAAGGCAGCCTGTGTTTGGACCGCCCTTTAAGAGCAAATCAGGGATTGGAGGTGCAAATGGTCAGAGCCAGATGTCATCCCTATTCAGGCAGTATACTACCGGTAAATATGAAAATTACAAGGACCTTTTAGGGCCCAATTTAGGCCTATATAAAATAGTCCTTTATGCGCTAATATTTTGAAAAAAATAGATTTTTTATGAACTTACCACGTGCAGTGCGTGGAGCGCAGGTTTTACTGGAGAGCCATCAGGTAGGAGCGCAGGTTAATTTTTGTATTTGCAATGCCTGCTTTCACGCGGATTTTCTGGCGGTGGTTTTTTACGGTTTTGGGGGAGATGTTCAGGATGCCGGCGATTTCCTTTGTTCGTTTGCCATGCTTGATAAAGTTTGCCACTTCAAATTCAGTCTGGGTGAGACTGAGATACAGGGACGACAGGTTTTTAGGTAAAGTAGTGGTCATTTCACTCAGGTTCCTCCGGAGGATATCCACCAGGGCTTTCTGATTTGCATCCTGGGTTCCTCGCTCTATTTTTTCGAGATAAGGCAGGACCATCTGTTCTATGTTTCCAAGGATGCTCTGTTCCAGGGTCGCTCGGTCGTTTTCCCGTTTTTCCAGAAGAACATTCAAGGCGGTGTTAAGCTCTTCTAAGCTCTGGGCCTTGCCTTCCAACTCTTGCCGGGCCACCTGTTTGTCGGTAATGTCAAACAGGATTCCGTTTACATGCATGTTCCAGCCGTTGGCACAAGTACCGCCGGTCGAGATTGCATGAATCCATCGCCATGTGCCTGTGTGCGAATTGAATATGCGGTATTCCTCGTCGAAACGGTGTGTCTCAAAAGCTTTTCGATTGGCTGCGGCTATTCTATCCACATCATCCGGATGCATACCCTCAAACCAGTTTCCCATCTGCATGGGCTCGTCAATACCCAGAATGTCTTTGATGGAGGGGCTTACAAAAACAACCCGAAGTCCGAGCGGAGCCTGCTCATCGCTGACAAGTCGGTAAATGGCAAAGTCAGTGGCACTTTCCATCAGGGAGCGCAGGTGTTCTTCGTTTTCCTTCAGCGCCGCACGCGCCTGTTTGCGCTTTACAATCTCAGACTCCAGGTCCGCGGTCCGCGTCTTTATCCGTTGTTCAAGTTGCCGGCGATAGGTTTCCAATTCCTTTTCAGTTTTCTTTTGCCTGACCGCACTTTCCACGGTAAAGGGCAGGCTTTGGAGGTAGCAGCCTTCAAAATCTTTGATCAAATAGTCGCAAGCGCCTGATTTCATCGCATTCACGGCTATTTCTTCGTTGCCGGCCCCGGTAGTGACAATAACCGGCGTGTTATTGAGTAGATGGAACAGGTTAAACAGGGTCCCGTCTCCCAGCATATAATCTGCAATGACAATATCGAAATCCTGGGATGTGATCAGTTCTTTGAATTCTGCGACCGAACCCGCAGTTGTATATTCGTAGGGCAGGTTCTCGTCACTGACGAATCTTGCAAAGGCCATCTGATCGATTTTGTCGTCTTCTACGAGCAGGATGCGTATTTTTCTATCTCCCAATGTTTTCTCCTTAACTCTATACATTTCATACTTAACCGTGAAGGTTGCACCGTGGTCCTCTGGGCCCGAATGCTCATGTGTTTGCAGGGCTTAGGATTGCGAACTCAATATCTTGCACGATATTACTTGTCTTGTGTTCCATCTTCGTCGTTGCGTTAAAGCTCACATACAAAAGAGTATGCGACCTTCAACACGCCTTGAATATGGAACAAAATCCT
>CAZWPX010000028.1:0-62193 GCA_964636125.1 uncultured Desulfobacterales bacterium
TGTCATAAATTCTGAACTCAATCGTTGTTGATTTTGGGGGTTATGCAAAGGTCTCTTTACTATGGAGTTTGATAGCAATCGCCATCTTTATAACGGCATTTGTGAAAGTCGAGTTTGGGCTTTACATCCTGATATTCTCAATGCTGCTTTCGCCAGAAATTATCATGGGAGAAACCAGAGGCGCTTCTCTGGGGAGGGGTGTGACGCTACGCTTTGAGGATTTTCTGCTGGTGGTGATTGGGGTTAGCTGGTTTGCCCGACTGGCCGTTTTGAAGGAATTAGGACTTTTTAAGAAAACACCCTTGAACAAGGCCATCCTTTATTATGGTATTGCTTGTGTGATTTCGACTGGCTTTGGGATTATTACTGGTAATGTCTCTGCTAAGACGGGCTTCTTTTTTGTGTTAAAGTATGTGGAATATTTCATCGTATTCTTCATGCTGGTCAATCATGTCGAAACGGAAGACCAGATCAGACGGCTTGTCTTTTTCCTTTTTTTGACCTGTTTCATTACTTCAATCATCGGCATTCTACAGATACCGGGAGGCGGTCGGGTCAGCGCTCCCTTTGAAGGCGAGGTGGGTGAGCCGAATACGTTTGGAGGCTATTTAGTCTTTATCGGTGCCATTGCGGGGGGGCTACTTCTAACAGAAAAATGGTCTAAGAAGAAACAGGCGCTCCTGCTGTTAGTCGCGTTCATTATCCCCCCCTTACTATTTACACAATCAAGGACTTCTTACTTAGCAGCGATACCGGCAATCTTTACGATTGCCATGTTTTCAAATAAACGGTTTATCGTCATCACGGTTGTTGTTTTTGGTTTTCTTCTCAGTCCCTTTTTGATGCCTTCCGCGGTTAAGGAGAGGATTGCCTTCACCTTTGAACAGGCTAAAGAAGCTGGGCAAATTGAAGTTGGGGATGTCAGGCTGGATACGTCGACTTCTGCAAGACTGGTTAGTTGGAAAGAGGCCCTTGATGACTGGGTCAAAAGACCAATTTTTGGATACGGAATTACCGGGCGAGGCTTCATTGATGCCCAATATCCGCGGGTCCTTGCCGAGACCGGCATAGTTGGGTTCTGTGCGTTTGTCTATTTGTTGTATACGATTGGGGCTGTTGCCTTTGATAGCCTTCGAGAGGTGAAAAGTACCTATTTCCAGGGACTGACCATTGGATTTATTGCCGGGTTTGTGGGCATGCTGTTTCATTCGATTGGTGCAAATACCTTTATCATTGTACGAATTATGGAACCGTTTTGGTTTTTTGCAGGGATTATTGTTGTGCTTCCTATGATAGAAAAGGCGCAAGCAGAGGAGATGCAAACTACCTGATCCACAGATTTCGCAGATTACACAGATTTGTCAGAAGAAAAGGTGGCTGAAGGCTGAAGACTGTTAGGGAAGGCGTAATCAAAAGACAAATTTGACTTGATATTATGTGTTGTCGACAGCTTGCTGCAATCAATGGGCTCTTAGGTTCACCTATAGTTCAATTCGTCCCGAATTGACGTTCTTATTACCAATCTCTTTGCGATGATATTGAACCGGTCCTTAATTGGTGCCGGTTGTCTTTTTTTGAGAACTATAATTTGAACCTAACACAGTTTTAGGGATGCCGGTCGAAGATCCTGATTCGGGCGGGGGTCAAGCCCAACATAAAGGAATAAATTGAGCAAAATGATGAATAAAGACGATGAAAAGCAAGTTCCCGAAATACTGGCCCCTGCTGGAAACAGGGCTTCCTTTTTAGTAGCCTTGGCGGCAGGTGCGGATGCAGTGTATTGCGGGCTGAAAAGCTTTTCCGCTCGTATGGAAGCTAAGAACTTTTCTTTGGGCGAGCTTTCACGCTTAACTAAACTGGCACACAAGAGAAACACCCGGGTGTATGTTACTTTCAATAGCCTTCTCAAAGATTCGGAATTAGTCGCTGCAGGAAAAGCCATCAAGCAACTGCAACAGTCTGTAAAACCGGATGCATTGATTGTCCAGGATCTTGCACTGGTCCAACTTGTCCGGCAGGCAGGTTATTCCGGTGAACTGCATCTTTCAACTCTGGCAAATGTGAGTTTTAGTAGTGCCCTGAAAGCTTGCGCAGCCATCCAAGGGGTCGACAGGGTGGTCATGCCCCGGGAACTTAACATTGATGAAATCAAGGCCATGGCTGCTGCCTGCCCTGAGAGCCTTTCCCTTGAAGTATTCATTCATGGTGCTCTATGCTACGGAGTTTCCGGAAGATGCTACTGGAGCAGCTACTTCGGCGGTAAAAGTGGCTTGCGGGGCAGGTGTGTGCAGCCATGCCGGAGGTTGTATTCTCAAAAGGATAACCAGAAGATTCAAAAGCGGCGATCCTTCTCTTGCCAGGATCTGAGTCTGGATGTGCTTGTCAAGGTGTTGAAAGAGGTTCCCCAGGTGCGAACCTGGAAAATTGAAGGCCGTAAAAAAGGACCGCACTACGTATACTACACAGTCAAAGCCTACCAGATGTTGCGGGATGAATTCTCGGATCCCAAAGCCAAACGGGCCGCTTTGAAGCTTCTGGAGATGGCCTTGGGCCGATCCGGGACACATTACAATTTCTTGCCCCAGAGGCCGCAACTCCCTTTGAATGAAGAGAGACAGACCGGGTCGGGGTTCCTGATGGGTTACACCAAAGGCCCGCAGAACAAGGCTTTTTTGTCGCCCCGTGAGGAGCTTTTAGCTGGCGATGCTCTCAGAATCGGGTATGAAGATGAGAAGGGGCACTCGATTTATCGGGTTAAAAAGTATGTCCCCAAGCACGGTAAGCTTTATCTTAACTTTTCAGGAAAAAGGATGCCGGGTAAAGGCGCGCCTGTGTTTCTAACCGACCGGCGTGAGAAACAGCTTGATGTGATGATCGCTGATCTTGAGTCGGAGCTTCAGAAAATACCTTCTGCCAGGATCGAGGAAAAAGCGTTCTCTTTAAAGAAGTTTAGAGCCAGCAAAGATCGGGGGCATGTGATGAGCCTTGATGTTGTCCGCAGTATCAAGGCTGCCGGCGGGGCGGCTGGACGCGGGTTCTGGTTGAATGATAAAAATATGAAAGATAGTAGAAAAGGGACGCTAAAAGGGAAATGGTGCTGGCTGCCGCCGGTCATATGGCCGGAAAACGAAGACCGGGTGGGGCAGCAAATCAAGACTGCCAGGCAAAAGGGTTGCCGGCATTTCATGCTGAATGCACCCTGGCAGATGGCATTCTTTGATTCAAAATCCCAGGTAACTTTATGGGCGGGCCCCTTTTGCAATGTGGCCAACCCGCTGGCAGTAAAGACACTGGCAGATATGGGATTTTCCGGTGTTGTCTTGAGCCCTGAACTCGGCCGCCAGGATTATCATGAATTGCCTGGGAAAAGCCCTTTGCCACTGGGAATCGTGATCTCCGGCCACTGGCCCCTGTGCGTGTCTAGAATCCTTTCCAGTGAATTGAAGGTGGGTGCCGCATTTTCGAGTCCTCGTGGTGAGCAAAGCTGGGTGGCCAAGTACGATCCCGATTACTGGGTTTTCCCTAACTGGAAGCTTGACCTAACAAGTGAGGTAAAAGGGCTGGAACGTGCCGGGTATAAAATGATGGTCAACCTGGTAGAGCCGGTGCCAAAGGGCGTGAAACTGAAGAAGCGGCCGGGGAAATGGAATTGGAGGATAGATCTTAAATAATAAAGAAAAAGGGGCCAAGGATTCCAGGATTCGAGGTTTCAAGGGTTAAAATCAAGAATTGAGTCCACAATTGAATACGAGCCCGGGGTGGTTGAGGACCTCAAAGAAGCGATCAACAGGATTGCACCGCCGGGAATCTATTACGCCCACGAGGAGGCCTGGCAAGATGGGAACGGTCATAGCCATGTTCAGGCCGCGTTACTGGGGCCTTCGATTTCTTTACCTATACGGGACGGCAGGCTGAAACTCGGCACATGGCAGCAGGTCGTAGTGATCAATCACGACAACCGGCCACGAAAAAGAAAGGTGGATATCACAATAGTGGGAGGTGCTAAAGGTTGATCCATATGTAGGATTCAAGGGGTCAAGGAGTCACGGGTCCGAGCGAAATGCTTAAAATAATAATCAACAGATTTGGCACTGTTTCTGAATCTGAGAAAACCTGAAAAGCACTAATTTCGTACCCAGCACCTCCTAAGCTGCAACAGAAGTACCCTTGAGCCAAAAAATAAGGCCGCTATGCAAGCAGTTCCGCATAGCGGCCTTATTCTTTGGCTTTGGCTTGTTTTTTAAACTGCGCTTCAATGTCAGCAAACAGGTCTTTCTTCTTTTTATCCTGCTCCGCCTTTATGGTTTCCACCTTAGCTTCAAGGCCCTTTTGTGAATCCTGAAACTTGCGCAGTTCGGCCTCCATGCTGCTGCCTGTTTCACCCCGGGGTAGTTCCTCAATTTTCAGGTGATCGACAATGAACAAACGGGTACCAAAGGCCCCTGAAGTGATATCGATTATTTCCAAATCCTTAAGGCGGTTGCAGATACGGTTCCCCTGTTCAAGCGAAAGGGAGATGGCTTCACATACCTGCTCAACCGATGGGGGTGTCGTAAGCTTGTTTTCGAGGATTCTTATGGCCGCAACAATCAAGTGGGACTGTGTGTATATGTCTGTTGGTTTCATGCCGTTCTCTATGTGAGCCAATTGCTGGTTTGATATTCCAGTTCTATTTACCAAATAGAGTTCCAAAATTGTATGGCGCTCTCAGGATGTACTTATCGGATAAATTTTCGATCTTCTAAATTTACTGTTCTTGACAGAATCTGGCAAGGAGAGTAACATTTGCAGTCAAATTGTCAAGCTGAGAAGATCTGTTTTGAACTCTGTTGACGGCTTTGAAAATCAACTTTAATCCCTTGAAAATAAAAATAATTTAAGGAAATTGAAATGTTCAATCTCTTATCAGAAAATTCATATGGGGAGAGGATACAATGACTGAAATAATTGATGTCAGGGCCCGGGAGATTCTTGATTCACGTGGAAACCCGACTGTAGAGGCGGACATTGTCCTTGCCTGTGGTGCGATGGGAAGAGCGGCTGTGCCTTCCGGCGCGTCCACCGGGAAAAGAGAAGCCCTTGAATTGAGAGATAAGCGGCGAAAAAGATATGGCGGGAAGGGCGTCATCAAGGCTGTCCAGAATATCAATGAGATTATTGCTGTGGAAATCCTGGGGATGGATGCCGCCGACCAGATAGCGCTCGATCGGCATATGCTGAAACTCGATGGCACGGCCAATAAAAGTAAACTGGGCGCAAATGCCATCCTGGCTGTATCCATGGCGGCGACCCGGGCGGCAGCCGAAGCGTTCGGATTGCCCCTGTTCAGGTATCTTGGCGGCGTCAATGCGCGTTGCCTGCCGCTGCCGATGATGAACATCGTCAACGGCGGCGCACATGCGGCCAATAACCTGGATATACAGGAATTCATGATCGTACCCGTGGGGGCCAAGTCCATTGTGCAGGCTGTCCAGATGGGTGCTGAGACCTTCCACTGCCTTAAAAAACTCCTCAAATCCGAGAATTTAAATACCGCTGTGGGAGATGAGGGTGGATTTGCCCCGAACCTGGCGTCCAATGAAGAGGCCATCAAATACATAATCGGTGCCATCAAAGAAGCGGGGTATAAGCCGGGCAAGGATATCGGGCTTGCCATGGACGCCGCTGCCAGTGAATTTTACAACCGGGGCAAATACGTGTTGAGCTCTGAAAATAAAAAGCTGAATGCGGACGAGATGATTGATTATTATGCCGATTTGATCGACAAATACCCGATCCTTTCCATTGAGGACGGGCTGGCCGAGCAGGATTGGGACGGCTGGGAGAAGATGACCGACCGTCTGGAGAGCACCATTCAGATAGTGGGCGATGATATTTTTGTGACCAACCCGAAAATTTTGGCAAAAGGCATTTCGCGGGGTATTGCCAATTCTATCCTGATCAAGTTGAATCAGATTGGCACGGTTACCGAAACCCTGGATGCCATCGAAATGGCCCGCCAGGCCGGTTATACCACGGTTGTTTCACATCGGTCAGGTGAGACGGAAGACGCATTCATTGCCGACCTCGTGGTCGGGGTGAATGGCGGGCAGATAAAGACCGGTTCCCTGTCCAGGAGTGACCGGGTGGCCAAATACAATCAGCTGATTCGTATTGAAGAGGAACTGGGTGAGGCGGCGGTGTTTGCGGAGGAACTGCTTTAATCTAAATTGAGCGTTTCATATTTTTGAAATATACAATTTGCACATGTTTTCAAGGAATTAATACCATTTGAATTCTTGAACTATTCTATTTACAAATGGTTTTGAAGAAACTATACACGTCGGATATCTGTTCAGCCTCGACTATATGAGAGATACTATTTATAAAACGACCGTTGTCCTCCTTTATCTCTTAGCCCTCCTGCCCGCTTCTCCTGCCAGCGCCTACATATTGTCAGGCGGTCATATCCTGCAGCTCATGGCGGGTTCTCAGGGTAAAACGAAACATATCCGCGTCCACCAGCACATTGATGTTTTTGATCCCCAGGTTTCAAATGGCAAGCTTACCCTTCCGGAAACGATCTACTATAGCTTCCCCATAAAATTCAGGTCTGAGATCAACGCCGAGCCCATTCAGCGGATCCACATCGCCTATCGGCAAGCCGCGTTGACGGTTACCGACAAACGCGTCACCTCGACAAGCGGGAGCCTCTTTGACGGGTACAAGGACCTTTTGCTGCTGCGCTCCAGATACGCTCTTGAAAGGCGGTTGAAAGATGTGGGCATTGATACCGGGGTGTCCAGTATCGGTCGTTTCAACGATACAATCGCCCTGATTATCGGGGCCCGGTATCCCGATGAAACCGTTCCCCAGGTTTGGGTGGAAAAAGACACTTTTCGGCCCCTGCGGTGGATTATAAAAGTGGACGAGCCGCTGCTCCGCGATTTTGAAATCCGCTACCTGCAATGGCAGCAGACCGGTGACGCCTGGTATCCCTGGCGGGTTGAGTTTTACGAGAATCAGATGCTGGTGCGCCGGATCTCGGTTGACCGCCTGGTTCCAAAGAAGACCCTGGCACCGGAGTTGTTTGATGTTGCGGCGCTCAAAAAACAGGTTGAAGTCTCAGCGGATTTGCCGCCCACTACCGAACAATCAGAGGGCATTGAGGTCCAGGATACGATAGACAATTTTAAGAAACGCTTTGAATAATAATCATCGCTCAACTCCCCGATTTGCAGGGGAGACTATCCGAGTTTGACAGTTCCGGGATATAACCACCTGGTAAGGGGATGATTATTAAAAATTTTCCTATAAGTAACATTATGGCATTAATCCAGTGCTCTGTTTTCAAAACCGCTTTGAGCGGTTAACATTTTTTTCTTCCGGCTTTGCCGGAGGTCAGTGAATAAACGAGGTATATCAATGGGATCCGAGTCGAAATTCATCTTTGTTACCGGCGGCGTACTTTCATCATTGGGCAAAGGGCTCGCTTCTGCCGCAATCGGAGCCCTGCTTGAGAGCAGCGGGCTTACGGTCACCATCCAGAAACTGGACCCGTATATCAATGTGGACCCGGGCACCATGAATCCTTTTCAGCATGGTGAGGTCTTTGTGACCGATGATGGCTCTGAAACAGACCTGGACCTGGGCCATTACGAGCGGTTTACCCATGCCCAACTCGGGCAGAACAACAATTTTACCACCGGGAAGATCTATCACTCCGTGATTACCAAAGAACGCCGGGGTGACTACCTGGGCGGGACGGTTCAGGTCATCCCGCATATTACGGATGAAATTAAAAACAGTATCAAACTGATCGACGGAACAGTTGATGTGGCCATTATCGAGATTGGGGGTACCATTGGGGATATCGAAAGTCTGCCCTTTCTCGAGGCCATTCGGCAGTTCAAAGCGGATGCCGGCAAAGACAACGTCCTTTATATTCACCTGACCCTGGTCCCCTATATTGCCACCGCCGGAGAAGTCAAAACCAAGCCTACCCAGCACAGTGTCAAGGAACTGCGCAGTATCGGTATCCAGCCGGACATTTTGTTGTGCCGCACGGATCGCTTCCTGTCAGAAAGTATTAAGGCCAAGATTGCGCTCTTTTGCAATGTGGGGGTGGATGCCGTCATCACTGCCAAAGACGTGGATTGCATTTACGAAGTGCCGCTGGTGTTCCATAAAGAGGGGCTGGACACAAAAATCAAGGAATTGCTCCATATCTGGACCCGGGCACCGCATTTGGACGATTGGGAGAAAGTCGTCCGCCAGTTCAAGGAACCGGCCAGCGAGATCACCATTGCCATTGTGGGTAAATACGTAGACTTGACCGAATCTTATAAGAGTCTCAATGAGGCCCTTTATCACGGCGGCATGGGAAACGATTGTCGGGTGAACCTGGAATTCATAGACAGCGAGACAATAGATGCCGATAGCTGTAGTGCTGCACTCACCTCCGCCGACGGCATACTTGTACCGGGCGGATTCGGATCCCGGGGGATCGAAGGTAAAGTCTGTGCGGCCCGCTACGCCCGGGAAAACAAGATCCCCTATTTCGGTATTTGCCTGGGCATGCAGATTGCGGTGATCGAATTTGCCCGGCATGTGGCCGGCATGGAAATGGCCAACAGCGCTGAATTTGATCCAACCACACCCTATCCGGTCATTTACCTGATGACGGAATGGTACGACGAAAAAACAGAAACGATTCAAAAAAGAGATGTTTCTTCGGAAAAAGGCGCCACCATGCGCCTGGGAGCCTATCCCTGCCGGATTGAGGATAATACCCTGGCACAGGCTGCCTATCAGCAGGCGGATATCTCTGAACGCCACCGGCATCGGTATGAATTCAATAATGAGTTCAAAAACCGGCTGGAAGCCAGCGGGCTGGTCATTAGTGGTGCGTCACCTGACCGGGAACTGGTGGAAATTGTTGAGATTGAAGATCACCCGTGGTTCTTGGGATGCCAGTTCCATCCCGAATTCAAATCAAGGCCCATGAACCCCCATCCGCTCTTCAGGGAGTTTATCAAGGCGTCACTGCAGAATCGGGAAGGTAAATAAGGTTTCTGAACTCGTAAAGACTCAAAGCCGTTTTCACTCAAAGCCGTTTTCATGGTGTCATTCCGGCGAAAGCCGGAATCTATTGGAACCCTGGATGCCGGATCAAGTCCGGCATGACGACCTTGGCCTATTGGTTTCCGGAATAATACATTGAAATGTCAGGGAATCCCGCTTGTAGAATGTCTGGCGTTTTGGCCTCTATAGAGCGCCCTGGCAGATCGGGCTGGGAGCGCAGCGAGCTGCCTGACAGCTTTCCCTGGGAGTTATTCTCAATGCAAATTGTATAAAGGGGACATTTTTTAAAGGTCTCTCAGCCGCAGCAAGATTTTAGACCGTATGATCTGAAAAATGGCCATTAGGCGCCCTTCCAAATGCCAGCGGTTGGTTTCGAGATTGAGTACCGCCCCGGTGCTTTCCCCGCGTAATTTTTCAATCAGACAGATTTTGCCCAGCACATTTCCAGATTCGATCCATTGATCATATTCCAGCAGCGCGTCCCCTTTGGTGTGAAATTCGATTTTGTCGCGCCTGCAGCGTTTCTTCAAGATGCGGTGAACGACCGGCTTGCCGCTGTTGTTGATCAGGAATATGATATCGCCGGGGGTGAGTGCATCAACCGGTAATTTCCGAATCGTCACCCGGTCGCCAGCACGAATCAGGGGGGCCATGCTCACACCGGTGACCTGCAAACGCAGATCTGACCCGGCATCCAGAATCTCTTCGAATAACCCGGGATCATCCCTGATTGCGACTATCTCAGCTGTCTGTCTGGACATATCTCTGTAGTCTTTTCTTAACGCGCATTAATCCTTCCCTGATTACCGCCGCCGCAGATACTTGTTCCGCTTGCCTGAAGGCTGGATATTGATACCTGCTCACCTTTTTGAAGAGTCCATTGTAAGTATCTGGTTCGAGGTTACGAAGCTTATCAATTTTATCGCTAACCAGCATCTTAAATACAGCGTGCCCCATGACCGCAGCATCCGATTCAATGGAGCCGACAAAATCCAGGCAGAGATCCTGCCTTTTTTGGTTGAGTTTCATCATATAACGCTCATATTTGCGGACCACATGCCGGGCAAGACGTTTACTGTTCCTGGTGGCAGCCAGGTCAATGCTGACTTGAGTGATGCGATACAACTTTTCAGAGGAACCTTTTCTGAATTCAACCAGGGCAATGGGAATCCCATTGAGCAGGGCACCGGTCATGAAGATATTTTCCCTGTATTGCGGGTGGTGCGGATCCGCCTCAAATGCTTTGAGGATTGCATTGGGCATGCTTTTCGCACCTGAACTATTCTCTGACTCCGCATGAATTACACCGGCCCAGTAGTCAAGTGCCCTGCGATCTTCAGCACCTAAACTTTCAAGGGTGTAGCCGTCCACATTAGTCCGGCAATTTCTATCAATGGTAGCAACGGACCGGATCTCCGTATTCAGCCAGGAAACAGTGCCAGTCCCTATCCGCTCGTTCCCCACAAACCCAACTTTCACTAAACAGTCCGAGTTCTTGAAAAGTGCTTCCGGGATGCTGGCAGTCAGGGTATTCCAGAACCCATGATCAATGTTCATCCTGTTTCGATTTGCAATTTTTTGGGCGCCCCTGATTGAGGCAAACCAGGGCGGGGTGCCCCCTCTGCCCAGGACGGCCGGAAGGGGCAGGCCTTTTATTTTATGAAAAGCGGCATGGGTTATGTAGGTGTCAAAATCCGCGTAGCTGCGCATGGAGGTCCCGTAAAAACGGGTGTCCCGCTTGAAAAGAATGTCATCATGGAGGCGACAGTAAGCCTGTTTGATAAGATCCTTCAAACTCAAGAGATTTGAAATCCTTATGATATTTACGATTAAGGAAAAAAATTAGCCAGGACTTCCACCAGGCGGTCATCCAGGGCAAATTCAAGATGATAAGCGGGCACCCTTTCAACCAGGTTACCGCAACAATCAAGTATCCCCGGTAAAATTTCCGCGTCATACCAAGGGATGGATGCCACAGGCAGCAGGCGTTTCAAGGCTTTGTCCGGAGACAGCGATTTTATCCTGTGCGAATCTGCCCGAGCCAGGAAAAAAATACTCTCCAGGGGTGCAGTCCGGTTCTCGGCAATTTTAGCCTCTCCGGCCCAGGGTGTACCATGCGCTGTAAAGCGTTTATCTGCCTGTCTGATAATCATACGGTCATCGCTGAAAATATTGATGCCGTCGGCAGCCGCTAAATTATGCGAAACGGTACTTTTCCCCGCCCCCGAGCGTCCGGGGAAAATGAACCCGTGCCCCCCGGTTTCAAGCCCGGCACAGTGCACAATCAGGCCTTTCCGCCGAGCAAAATAGTGGATCAGGATCACCTGGTCCAGGGGGTAGGTGATCGGACAGGAGATGATGTGGTGTTTACCTTCGCTCCTGACCAGTGAGGGGTGGCAGTGGGCCTGAAGCTCCGTAAAATCGCTGTTCACAGATATCGTCCAGAGGGGCGGCTCATTCTCAATGGGGTTGAGTGTCAACCGGTAACCGTCTGTGGTCTGAAATAGACTCCAGGCCTGGCCGCCGTCAAAGAGTCGCCTCTGGTCGTTAGCGTGTACGCTTGCTGCGGGTTCGGTCGAAACCACTACCTGAATATCGACCTTTGCAGTTGTTTCCGAGTGAATGAATTCCTGGTAAGCAGGCTCTTGCGGCGGCGTGACCCGGATGTTTTCAGCGGCTGTGCTGATAGCAAAGACGATGCCGGCAATCTCGATGTTCAGCACGCGGGGCATCCGGGAAGATCCTCACCGGGGGGGATTTCGGTACTGGTTGGCAGGTAGAGCATTGTGGCGATCATGAACCCTCACCAAAACACTGTCGCGGAAAAGCGCATGTGGCTTTTGCGTTTCCAAATCCACTGGTCCCGTTTTGAACTTTGCAGCCCACGGCCAGAACCTCATCCGCCACCAGTTCAATGGTCCGCAATCTCGGTTTCTGGTAGGGTTTTTTAGCCTTGTTGTTTTTATCGTTCTCAGACATTATGGCCTCCTGTCGGTTCGGACCCCATGATGGTGCGATAGCGATGCTGGCCCATGGCACAGAGATAGTCGGATTTTATCTCCTCGGACCCGTTTTCCAGCTTGAAGAATGCCGGGCACAGGCCGCACAGCAACCGTTCTTCACACTGAGCGCATTCGGTTGCTTTGTCAACCGGAATTTCCCTTATCCGGGGAATGACGTTGTGCCACCCCTCTTGAAAAGAACCTTCAAGCAGGTTGTATTTTACCCTGTCCACCAGGACACAGGGTTGCAGGTTGCCCCGTGAATCCACATGGAACGATGTCAGTCCGGTGCCGCAATTGTAGAGCCGGTCGGATGAAATTAAAGTCCCCTGTCGGTCGAGGTACTCACGCCAGCGGGTGATCATCTCCGGATCCTCAAGTTCCAGGTCAATGGCTTTTTCCGGGTCCACCCTGAAAGCCAGTGGTCCGGTGTTCCCGTCCAGGCACGGAAAAATGGCCGCATCGAACCTGAAATCAACGTCGAA
This sequence comes from uncultured Desulfobacterales bacterium, assembly GCA_964636125.1. Lineage (GTDB taxonomy): Bacteria > Desulfobacterota > Desulfobacteria > Desulfobacterales > CAJINA01 > CAJINA01. The sequence goes on from CAZWPX010000028.1 coordinate 12,551, forward strand.
TTTCTCTGCGATGGCCTTGATTGCGCTGAATTCTTCCAGGTTCGCGGACATGAGTATCGTTTTCAGGCTGAAATCTATCCCGGCGGCATGCAAATATTCGATGCCTTGCAGGCATTTTTCATAGGCACCTGAAATCCCGGTAATGGTTCGATAGGTGTTCTCGCTCGCACCGTATACGCTGATTTCCAGGCCACCGGGTGGCAGGTCGCTGAACAGTTCGATAATTGCAGGTGTCAGCCGGGTACCATTCGTGAACACGGATGTAATCAGACCGGACATTTTGGCATGGGTATACAGAGTCGTAAAATCTCTACGCAACAGCGGTTCACCGCCGGTCAAGAGCAAATGCAGGCATCCGGACCGGGTGATTTCATCGATAATGGATATCCACTGGTCGGTTGTTAATTCATACGTGCTGCCGGCGGTCTGCTGCGCTGATCCCACGTAACAGTGGATACAGCGCAGGTTGCAGCGGTCGGTGAGGGCTATGCTCCCGGAGGCCGGAATCCGGCGCTCATCCAGTTTGCGGCTGAACATTTCATAATAGGCCGCATTGCTGGGCCATTGCGTTTCCGGGCAGTCCACTTAAAGCACCTCATTGATCAGGTTTGCTTTAGAGAGATCAGCAATAAAGGTATTGAGGTCCTGTGCGGCCTGGTCGGCATCCACATCATAATTTTTCACGACAGACGCATGAATATTTCCGAGAGACTGGGCGCCGTCCAATTGCTCCCAGATAAAGTCGGCCACCGGGTCAAGGGCAAAAATGCGCTGCATATCGGCCAGGTTTCCCCGGATGGGAACCAGGATAATTTCATCCGCAATATCCCGGCAGACGACATTCTCGCTTTTTGAATACCGCTTTTCCCGGTTTTCAAAGTGAAATTCCATAGTTTCTTTATACTCTATCCGGCAGGCCATTTTCAACTGTAAATAATAATCATCGGTAAACCCTCAGCTTTGCTGGGGAGACTCACGGTGTTTGACAGTTCCGGGAAATAAGCAGCTGTTGAGGCGATGATTATTATAAATTGAACTATAAACGAACAGATGTTTGAAATTGGAGTAGGTGGTCCAGGCAGAAGATTACCCATTGATTTGCGACAGCTCTAATTTAATGTAGTTGTCAGTACATTTTTTCGGCTGATAGAATTCCTGTAGATAGTGGGCGCAAGGTGCTATGATGCATGCAGTTCCAGGCACCAACCCTGGTATTTTGAAGATTTATGAACACCAAATTTTGGAGAGTTAGCGTATATCGGCTTCAATTCAGAGAGTTTCATGGTTGGGGGTGCATCCGGGATCCTGCCTGGTTTGCATGGACCACATTGCAACTGGCCATTATTACCCACTATCCACCCACCTGGCATGACTCAAAACAAGTGACCAGTACGGTATATATATTGCAACATAACATTCAGGTTGATACATATATATTTTAACCACTTAAGACTGGTTCCAATCTCTATGCAGGATTCAGGGAAACTATAACAGTATGAAATGGAAAGATACAGGTAGTGCCCTCGCACTTATGGCAGTTCTGATGCTGACAGCTGTCCTGCCGGTGCATGCCGCCATCTATGGCGGCTATTCTGAGTATTACATACCGGGTCGGGAAGAGCAGATGTTCGGCGTCTTCAGCACACTGGCCACGGATGAAGGTGCCGGTATTTCCTCTGCAGCCGGCATGCGGACGGTTATCTCCATTACGGCCACCGGCGACAGCACCACTGTGTATTATGATCACTGGGAAGATGGCTATGAATTTGACCCGGCTGACCCGGACAATACCTACGACCTGAAACAGGTGCTGGATGCCGGTGAGGTCCTGGAGCTGTTAGGTCAAAATATCCCCTGCGCCCCCCGGGGGACTGCCACCTATTATGACGGCGGCGACCGGCTGTATGTGGCCGGGACCTCGGTGACCGTGTCGCGTACCAGCTGGCCCGAAGCTTCCGGCCCGGTTCTGGCTATTTCATGGGAACTGTTCCCTATAAAACCCTTTTTGACTGATTACACCATTCCAGTAGGTGAGGATCTGGCCACACTGGCTAAAGGTGATTACAATGATTTTGAAAGGGTGTATGTCCTGGTCCAGTCGGTGGCCGATAACAATACCGTCCAGATTGACGACCCCCTTACCGGGGGTGTGGATCTTGTAACGACCTTGAACACAGGTGAAACGACTGAACTTTACAACATAAACGCCGGCACCCACGTAAAAGGTCAGCAGCCGGTCCAGGTCCATTTTATTGTGGGGCGTGTCGGCGCCACTGGCTACAATGCCTACGAAGCCCGGGGCTACAATGCCATGCCCGACAGCATGTGGGACAATGAGTACTTCAGTCCGGTGAGCAGCCAGGGGAATGGTGCCGAAGTCGACCTCTACCTCTACAATCCCCACACCGCCCAGATCATTGTCGACTGGGAGGATACCAGCGGCAGCGGCAGTTTTACCATTCCGGCGCGATCTTCTCTCTCTTACCAGGACGGCAGCGGGCATTTCGTGCCGGCTGGTTCCGGCGCCTACCTGCATTCCGACAACATTTTCTGGGGCATCGGCGCATCCGATACCGAGTCGCGGACCTATGACTGGGGCTACAGCCTGGTTCCCCGGGAGTTTCTGGCCGATGAATATTTTTTAAGCTGGGCTCCGGGCACCTCCGACGCTGTACCGACTGCCAATGGGTCGCCAGCCTTTGTCACCGCGGTATTCGATGAAACCGTGGTGTTTGTGGACTACAGCCCCACCGATGGCATCGTTGATGTTCAGTATACTCTTAACAAGCTTGAATCACAGAAGATATACGACCCGGACAATGTCAATACCGGCATGCATATCTGGGCTACGGGACCCATGGCTCTTGCCTGGGGCCAGGACGCGGACGTGGCCGGGACCGGCAATCCCTATCTTGATCTGGGAACAGCCAACCTGCCCATGCCCAAAGACTGGATTGACCTGACCCTGGGCATTGAGAAAACAGCCGACCCCTCGGTCCTGCCGCCGATTACCGGTAGCGAGACGGAGTTTACGCTGGTTATCAATACCTATGATTTCCCGGTTGCCGGGATCGAGGTTAAAGATCTGTTGCCGCCAGGCTTCAGCTTCAAAAATAACAGTACCAAAATTACCTTTCCCAGCGGCACTCAAAAGATTGGCGCTGCTGCGAACCCGGCCCTGTCGGGCCAGGAAATCATTTGGGACAATGCGGTTCTGGACGGCCTGGATATGGCGCCCAATGAAACTCTGACCATTGTTTTCCAGGCGGTTACGGACGGAACGGTAACGATCGGCACCTATTCCAACACCGGCCAGGCCAGCGGCACCCGGCTGGGAGGTTCCCAGGTGTTCTCGCCTTTTGACAGTGCGGCCATATACGTGACCGCCCTGACCATTGACAAAGATACCAGCACACCCACGATCGGTGCGGGCGGGACCGCTTCCTATACGATTAAACTGGACAATATTTCGGACAAGAACGCCACCAATGTCTCCATAACCGATACCCTGCCGAGCACCGATTTCAGCTATGCCACCGCCGATGCAACTATCACTTTCTACGACAGTTTGGGGACGGTTATTTCCACCACTACGGCGACCAACGACGGCAGCTGGGGCGGCGGCTGGACCCTGTTGCCGGGCGAATACGTGGTGGTAGAGTTTGATGTCGATGCAGCCGGGGACGCCCTACCCAAAAATTACGACAGCAATGCCGCGGCCGGTTTTACCTGGGATGGCAGTACCGATACCATCGATGACAAAGGTGAGGTCGAGCAGGATCCGGGGACACCTCATGGCGAAGACCCGGAGGAAGACGAAGACGTTCAGGTCAACTCCCTGCTGGTCAACAAGGTTACCACCACAGCCACGGTGGCCGCCGGAGGCACGGCCGAGTATACAATCACGGTACAGAATCAGGGCGGGAGCCCCATTACCGGCGTGATGGTTACCGATCCGCTGCCTTCTGACGGACAGCCGGTTCCCAATACGTTTACCTACAATGGTACCATCGGTAGTGATTACACCGGTACGACCGGCGCTCAGGAACCCGGTTGGAGCGAGCCATCCGGTGGGGAGGCCACCCCGATCTGGGGTCCCTGGACGCTGGCTGCTACGGAACAGGTGGTCATTACTTTTTCAGTCGATGTGCCTTCCGATATTCTGCCGGCCACTTATGACAACAGCGTCCTGGTAAACAGCAACCAGACTGAAACCATAGATGATGCCGGTCCCGTGGGCCACTGGCTGAACGATGATCCAACCACTGGCATCATTGCCGATGCTCATACCTTAGACATTGATACCGAGGATGATGAGGATGTCACCGTCCAGGCGGCCGTCCTGCAGATCGACATGGATTCGGTGACCAAGTACGCCGTTGCTGATGGGGTCAGCGACGGCACGGCCCAATACGAGATCAAGGTGCTCAACGCCGGGTCGGCCGATGCTGAAAACGCCCTGGTGACCAGCAGCCTGCCGGGCGGTTTTTCCAACGACTTGGGTAGTGACGCCACGATTACACTCTACGATGCCGGCGGAAGCGTGATATCTACCACCACGGATACCAACGATGGCAATTGGACCATTCCCTGGGATATCGGGTCCGATGAATATGTGATCGTGACCTTCGATGCGGTGGTGGCGGCCGCCACTGCTCCCGGTACCTACGACAGTGATGCCGGGGCCGACAGCGATCAGACCACGCTCATTGATGACGACGGAACTGTCGCCTATGATGACGACACGATCCCCCTGGAGGACCCGGAAGATGACGAAGATGTTCAGGTGCTCAACACCCCCATGGCTGACCTGGCGCTGACCAAATCCCACACCGGAGATTTCGATCCCGCCACGACCAACGACTATACCCTCGTGGTGACCAACAATGGGCCAAGCGTGCAATCGGATACCGTAACCATAACGGATACATTGCCCACCGGCCTGATCTACGATTCTTTTTCCGGGGGCAATTGGAATTGCGGGGCGGTTTTACAGGTCGTCACTTGCACCAATACTGACAATATTGCCGTGGGCGCCTCCGCGACGAATTTGACCCTGACTGTTACCGTGGATACTGCCACAGCAGCCAATTCGGTGACCAATTCGGCGACTGTTTCCAGTCCCACCGACGATTTTATTCCTGAAAATGATACGGATGAGGATATTACCACCATTGCCATGCCGAATCTGTCCACCTCCACCAAGGTGGTACTGGACCTCAATGGCGGGGACCCTGAACCGGGCGATATCATTCGTTATACCATCCAGTTGAATGAAACCGCGGGCATTGCGGCCAATGGTGTTTCGGTGGCCGATACGGTCGATGCGGACTATGATCGTACCAGTTTCAACCTGACGGCCAACCCCGGGGATCCTCTGGGAACCGGCGGTTCGAGCTACGTTTCGGGAACCGGCCTGCTGACCCTCACAGGTATTGATGTGCCGGCCGGCGGCAGCGTTCAGATTGTTTTTGAAGTGGCAATTCCCGGCGGGGCTGCCCAGGGAACCATCCTCAGCAACTCGGCTGATATCGATAATCCGGATGGGGGTAATGAAACCGTCACGTCTCCCGATCTAATAGTCCAGGCTTCCCAGGTACCATCTACTGGTAAAAAACCGCTCTATTTTTATCAGGACCAGACGCTCACCCGGACAGCCTCGGTGCCACCGCAAACTATCGTGGCGATTCCCAGTGGTACCAGTCGGACCTGGACCCTGACACCGGCCGGTTCCGGGGATGTCACGATTGATGCTGCGGCTACGGATGTACCGGTAACCTTGATTGTAAAAGATGGTTGGGATGATACCTGGACCGGCACCACGAATTTTGATATCACTTTGACGCTCTCCTATGCCGGTGCTGGCGCCCCCATCGGAACCTATACCATTACCGGGTTGGCTTTGGGAAACACAACACCCAACGCACAGATTTACAATATCCCCATCACGGGTAGCCGGACGATACCGGCCGGTTCCGCCCTGACCCTGAACATTGCCGCCACAAACAGCCAGTACGGAGATGATCTCGATGTCTTCCCTGAAGCGATTGTGGATATCAGCAACGATGCCCCTGACGCAGGGACTGCCCAGCATTGGTCACTGGTAAATCTTGATGCTGTTACGGTCATCAATGTCGATAGTGTTAAATTCTATAGCGCGGCCTATCCGGGTGGAAGTGAGATTACAACCGCTATTCCCGGGACAACTGTCTGGGTGCGGGGGGAAATCAGTGACCCCTTCGGCAGCTATGACATTGCCGGGGCCACGCTTGACATTATCGACCCGGAAGGGAACCTGAGGGTGGATGATGCCGCAATGACCGAAGTCTTCGATTCGGGAGCGGACATCAAAATATACGAATATCAGTACACCCTGCCGGCCGACGGACCGGTGGACAACTGGACGGCGAGTGTCACCGGGGTCGAAGGAGCCGAGGACACCGTAACCCACACGGGCGTGGGCGTAATTACAGTGACCACTGTCTCGGGTGCCGACCTGGCGATCATCAAGTCGCACACGGGAACGTTTTTCAAAAATAACAGCGCCGATTTTACCCTGGATATAACCAACCATGGCCCGGAAGACCAGACTGCCGATATCGTGGTCAGCGATACCATCCCCACCGGCTTGACCTATCAGAGCAGTTCCGGCACCGGCTGGGCGGTGGATATCTCCGGTCTGCCCACAGTTGTCTGGACTTACAGTGCCAGTGCAGGTTCACCGGTGACGGCCGGCACAAGCCTGGCGCCGATTACCCTGACAGTGAGCATAGATTCCACTGCACCCTTGACGATCCAGAATACAGCAGTTGTAGATCCGGGGGTGGGGGAGAACAACCCCAGCAACAACAGTTCCACTGATACCGTCTACATCGTTGAGCGTGACGTGGTGAAAACGGTTGATGTGGGTAGCCCCTATTATGCCGGGGACAGCACCAATGACACCGTCAGCTATACGGTGACGGTGTCAAATAACGGCAGCGGCACCATGGACAATGTCGTGGTTACGGACCCGGTACCTGTTGGCACTACCTATGTTTCCGGCAGCAGCCTGGTGACTGCCCCGGCCCAGGTTATCCGAGTCACCGAGTATTACGTCACCAGTGGGTTCACCGGCACCAGTTACGACTTGACCCTGGATCAGGACCTGGCCGCCAACTATTTTATAATTGTCCAGGGCAGTGACGGGGACGGTGCTACCCGGGGTCCGGACGAGAACTATGTCGCCCTGACTGGTGACCCCATGGGCACCGGTGATCTTGCCGATACCGATTTGCTGGATGACAGCGGTACCATTTTACGGTTCACACGGCATGGCAACGTGAACGGCTGGAAGGGGGTTGTGACGGTTGTGGAGTCCCTGCGCGACCAGTCCGGCAGCGGGTTCCTGTTACGGGATGTGGCCCGGGTCGTCCATTCCGGTACCGATACCAGCGGTACGGATACCGTTCTCAATGGTTGGTCGACTCTGGCCCAGGTAATGCTCATGGGCGGTTTTAACGGAGCCGGGTGCGATATCGCCGACACCAGTGAAGCCAATCACAACAGCGCCCACGCCAGGATCTGGCCATCGGGGACGGATACCATCAACTGGTCGCGTGATGCTGGGGGGCAGACTCTGCAAACGGCCACCAGTACCGTGATGGCCATTGAGTGGGGCTCTGACTGGACCGTCCAGCGGGTACGGGTTCAGGGAAGCAATGGTGGCAATGGTGCCAATGGTGCCGGGGAGTACGATACGGCCGCTATAAACGGAGTTTCCAGGGCCAACACCTGGGTCTGGGGTACCGGCCACACTGATGACAACGGTATCGGTGATTCCGGTGAAGGGGTGCTGATTGTCCTCGGGGATGATTTCGGGGTCGCTGATCCGCCCAACACTGTTGAGACCCAGGTGGCGGTTGGTATCGAATCCGCCCAAGTTAAAGATTTTGAGGTTTATGCTTTAACGCACTCGGATCTGGCAGTCGATTATCGATTCAAGGCCGATGGGGATGGCACCAGCACAACTTACTCGCAGACCGTCGACAGTGCTACCGGCAACCGGATGGCTCTGATCACCAATGGATCTAATGGTACCGGAACCGCATATCCCCGGCCCATCTGGTCGGCCCGGTATATTGCCAATGATACGGTTCAGCTTGAAAGACGTTACAGTGGCCAGAACTGGCCGGCCTGGATACAGGGAGTCGATTTCTCGGGGATCATCTCCAGTGCCCCCACCCCCGGCGGTGACCCGCCCAATATCGTCACGGCGGCCGATGCTTACAGTCTGCAGCCCGGGCAGTCTCTCACCGTGACATTTGAAGCCACCATAGACAATGCCAGTTTGCCCATGTCCATCACCAACACGGCTTCGGTTACCTCCGATCAGGCTGCCGACCCTTCGGTTGCCTCGGTAATTACTGAAATCAGGACCATCGGCATTCCCGAGTTTACAGATGCGGCCGGCAACCCGGTCAGCGGTGGTGACATTGTGACCCCCGATTTCGAATATGACGGCTCCACGGGAACTCCGGCCTATCTGGAACTGGTAGATGCCGACCGCAACGAAGACGACAATGCCATCGAAACAGTCGTGGTGACGGTGACCAACCCGCTGACCGGTGACAGCGTGACCGTGACACTCTACGAGACCGGACTGGATACCGGGGTGTTCTCCGATGACAGCACTGGCGCGCGTTTTGAAGTGCCCCTGGTGTCGTGCGCGAATCCTGAAATCAATTGCTGCAGCGAGGAACCCGATGGCTGTGACGATGGCAGCGGCGGCACCATCACACCGCCCAGCGCGGCGGAATCGCTTTATATCGAACCCGGAACAACGCCGGAATTGCAGCTTTACTACGCCGATCCGGCCGACACCGCCCGGGACAATGATACGGTCGTTGCCTTTGTGGCCACCCGGGTAGTTTTGTCTGATTTCGGAGCCTGCTCCGACAACGGTCAAAGTTTCGTTTACTGGGAAACCGCCTCTGAAATCGGGTCGGCGGCTTTCAACCTGGTGCGCCTGGATCATGCCAGCGGCAACTATATACCGGTGAACGCTCTGCCGGTGCCCAGCCTGCGGGCAGCCCCCCAGGGCGGTATCTACCGCCTGGTGGACCCGGAAATGGGACCCGGCGACCGGGCCACCTATCGTCTGGAAGAGATCGAAATCCACGGAGATAGAAATCAGTACGGTCCTTTTGACGTGACTTTTGGCGAGGCGCCTGTAAATATCGAAGCTCTGGGGGCCATGGATACGGAATATCAGCGAGAGGCCCATCCGCCCAATGGCCTGCCCCGGCCCACCCCGGCACGCTCTGTCCTGGCGCAGGTGCTGAGTACGCCCCAACCAGGCGATGCGGTCAAGATCAGTATTACAACTGAAGGGTTGTATTATTTAGGTGCAGCCCAAATTGCCGACCTGCTGGGCATGACCATTGCGGATGTGAGTACAGCCATTGAACAGGCGCGCCTGGCCCTGGCCAGCCAGGGTGAGTTGGTGGCTTATATGCCGGCGGCGGCCAGTGGCGGTCTTTACTTCTACGGCACCGGCATCGACAGTCTCTACACGAATACTAACATCTACTGGCTCCGGCCGGGCACCGGTCTGCACATGGCGCCCAAGCGGGTTGCCGGAGATGTCAATGAAGTCGGCGGGGTCGACCTGGCGGATGCCATCAGCGCACTTAGCGTTGCGGCTGGGATTAACACAGCCGGTGCGTTGCCGGATTTTCTCACCTCCGGTGCAGATGTGAACGGCAACAACCGGGTGGATCTGGCCGAAGCGCTCTACGTTCTCCAGGTAGTGGCTGGCTTCCAGGTTCCGGTCGGTGACAGCGGTACCCTGGAACCGGTGGCTGAGCCCCAGAGTTTCCGGGCCACCTTGCGCTTGGAAGAGGACCTTGAGCCGCTGACTGATTTCTTCACCGACCCCCAGGCGGACTACTGGGTCTGGGGATACATGCTGGCCGGTGAAAGTGGTAGTGACCTGCTGGGTGGTCCCTTCTACCTGGAAGGGTGGAACGGTCAGGGGCCTCTGGACTTGACGGTGGCGCTTTTTGGCGGCGACAACGCCGACGCCAACCCGGACCACCACGTGGTGGCGGCCATCAATGGGGTTGTAGTGGGCGAAGTCCGCTGGAATGGTGCGACCCCCCACACCCTGCGCGTGACCGGGATAGATCCCGGTACGGTCGGTTTTCAGAACAACGGTGCTGATTTCTTCACCTTGCAGGCCGTGCTGGACACGGGTGTGTCCCACAGTACGGTGGCCCTGGATGCCATTGAGATGTCCTATCCCCGCAGCTTGGTGGTCGCTGCCGATCGTCTGGCCCTTAGCGGCGACGCATACAACGTGGTTACCGTGTCCGGGTTCAGTACAACCGGGATCCAGGTCCTGGATGTCGGCACCCCCCGGCGGCCCCGGATCCTGGCTGACACCCGGGTGGATGGTTCCGCCGGGGATCTTAAGGTGACGTTCAGGCCGGTTAGCCCCCAGACACCGTATTACGTGGTCAGGCCGGATGAGCACGTTGGGCCGGATGCGGTTGCAGCAATCACCGAAACCGATCTGAAGGCTGCCGGGAATGCCTACGATTACCTGGCCATTGCGCCCGCCGGCTTTGTTGCGGCAGCCCAGGAACTGGTCGATTATCGTATTTCCCAGGGACTGGTCGGACGGGTGGTTACGTTCGAAGAGATCGTGGACGGCTTTAATCACGGGATCCCGGCGCCCCAGGCGGTTCGTGAATTTTTGCATTTTGCCATTCATAACTGGCAGCGGGCGCCGCGGTACGTGGTCCTGGCCGGCAACGGGACCTATGACTATAAAAATGTCAAGGGCTACAACGACAACCAGATCCCGGCCCTGTTGATGGGAACCCCGGAAGGCCTGTTTGCATCTGACCAGCTGCTGGCTGATGTGACTGGGGTGGATGGGGTACCGGATCTGGCCATAGGGCGCCTGCCGGCTACTACCGCGGAAGAGTTGACGGTCTTGATCAACCAGATCAAGGCATTTGAAGGCGGCAGCGGTGACTGGCGCCGGCGGGCCCTGCTGGTGGCCGGATCGACGGAGAACCCCGGTGAGGACCATGATTTCAAGGCCGACAGCTTGAGCGTTGCAACGCTCCTGCCGGATGGCTTCACATTGGGTTCGGTCTACCAGGACGACGGTGGCACAAGCGCTGACCTGATTGACCAGTTGAACGCCAGCACTTTGATGATGAACTATATCGGCCACGGCGGCTACGACCGTCTGGCCGGGGCCGGCTTGCTCACACTTAGCGACCTGCCGTCCCTGACCAATGCCACCGAGCGGTCCCTGTTGACTGCGCTGACCTGCATCGTGGGTAATTTTGCATTGCCGGGGTTTGACACCCTGGGGGAGGCGCTGCTGAAAGGGTCCACCGGCGGTGCCATTGCGGTCTGGGCACCCAGCGGGCTGTCCATAAACGAAAAAGCGGTCTGGCTCAACCAGGAATTTGCCCGGCAGGTCACGCGGGGTGTCGGTTATGACCAGCGCCTGGGTGATCTTATCCTCAATGCGCTGCGTGCTTACCACCAGAGTTCCGCCGACAATTTGCTGGTCGGGTTTTACAACCTGCTCGGTGATCCGGCCCTGATCATGCCGCTGGCGGAATTGTCGACGACAGCGAACTAGAAGTCGAATTTTATTGGCGTGGGTTTCGGTTTTATGTGGGAGCGGCATCCTGCCGCGAAGTCCCGGGGCAGCTGGGACATTTTCGTTGCCGGATGCCGCTCTCGCAGGTTTGAGCGGCAAACGTGATGGCCCCGTAAAAAAGTCGGTTTCTGCTTTTGTTTGTCATCCCGGCGAAGGCCGGCATCCAGTGATTTCAAGTATTTATGGATGTCGGATCGAGTCCAGCATGACGGTCAAGGGACTTTTCACGGGTTCATCAAACGTTAGCCAATTATTTCAGGCAGCGTATTAAAACGAAACCTTCAACCAAAACGCGTGACGCGATGATTCCGGACATGCACAAAATCATGGCTGCCATCGCAGCCGATACCATGGACAGCCGCCCAAGGCGGCACCTGTTCGACTTGGTATCGAATTGTGCTAATCGTGACGAGTTGGTGTATCGCGCGGTGCAGGAAGGTCTGGCCGGGCTTTTCTACCGTGGTTTAAAAGCAGCCGGAGCCTTGACTTTAATCAGCACAAAGCTGGGCAGTCGACTCGAACAGACCTATTTTCACATGTTGCAAATCAACCTGCAGCTGGAGAATGAATTGGCTGCGGTGTTGGAGCAGATGAATGATAGATCCATCCAGGCATTGTTTTTGCAAGGAATTTCCCTGCAGAATGACCTTTATCCGGAACCGGGGCTGCGCCCCATGTACGATATCGATGTGTGGGTGACAGAGCCGAATTTTAAAGCTTTCAGCGAACTGCTGCAGCGTTGTGGGTATAAACCCGGGCGGTTTTATCCCCACACCTTTAAAAAGGGCCGCACCGTTTTCGATATTCACACCCACCTGCTCTGGGCGGATCGGATTCGGGCCCGGCGGCACCTTCTGATCGTGCCGCAGGAACAGCTATTAAGTGATGCCGAAACGTTTATGATCGCCGGGCAGCCGGCATTACGGCTGAACTGTTATGACCAGGTACTTTACTTAGGCTTGCACCTGTTGAAACACAATGTGGAACGCCTGATCTGGCTGGTGGATGTCCGGCTGCTGCTTGAGAGACTGACAGCGGCTGAATGGGGTGAACTCATCTCACGGGCTGAACTGTTGGGGCAAACCCGTACCCTGGCCCAGGTGCTGTTTCTGCTGGAAGATCTGCTGCACTATCAGGGCCCTGCTGAAACCCGGCAATTCAGGCAGGTCAACCGCCTTTCAACCCTGGAGCGCTGGGTTTTACGCATGCGCAAAAGGAACGGCCGACTGCCCGGGTGGTCAACCCTGGTGCTCTTTCCGGCCAGCATGCGACGTGGCCGCTGGATGTTCATCTGGGAGACTTTCTTCCCCCAGCCGGAAGTGCTGAGACAGGTTTTTCCCCATTTGTATCAGCGATCGGCCAAGTGGCTCTATGCCAGGCGCCTGCTGCAACTGGTGGCGCTGCCGTTCAGAAAATAGGGAACTGCAAGTGATGTATAGTTTGATCCACCTGCCATTCTGAGGAGCAGAACAACGAAGAATCTCCTACAGTACTGAGCAATGGAAACCTTTTACCGGTCACCACCCTGTGCAGCTGCATCCAGGGACGGTTCGAACTGCCGGATTACGATTCCCTCAGCGAGAGCCTGCTTACCCATGCCGGTGGCGGGGCCGCGGCGGTCTGGTCTTCGGCCGGACTGTCCGTCAATTCCCAGGCCAGAATCCTGAATGAAGAGCTGTTCAAGGCTGTTTTTGTCGACCACCGGACCCGTATCGGGGATGCCGTTATCCAGGCCCTGTCACGGTACCGGCAGCGAACCGGCGACCGCCTGATGCCCAGAATTTATAACTTCTTTGGGGACCCGGCCCTGAAAATGCCCCTGGTGCTGTCGCCGTTGGAGTAGGTTGGGCATGTCAGGCTGGTAAACAGATCAGGTAAATAGTCTGAAGGATTTAAGACTGAAGGACGGTCCTGCAAATCCTAACAGCCTTCAGCCCATAGTCTAAACAACCTGGACAGTCACAATAAATCTTGATTTTTTCCGGCTGCCTCATTATCATAACTAAATAAATTGTCATCATGTTCAGCTAAGCTGAGCTCAAACCGTATCCCCCCACTGGACGCTGTTACCACTACCTGTTGCAACAGCCCCGTCGCCAACTGTCTGAAGATGCCCGGTCCCTGCTTTACCACCTGATAGTACGCTTAAAATGTGAAGTTATTTTTGCACGAGTCCTTAGTGCTCATCCACAAAGGAGAGCGTCGTCATGCAACAGAAGATGGTCGCAATGTTTTTCATGACCTTTTTGGTTTTTTTCTTCCCGGTACCCCACTCCCGGGCAGCGGAAATTACGGTAGTGAATCAGAACGATGCCGGTCCCGGTTCGCTGCGGGCGGCCATCGAGACCGCCAACAGCAATGGGGAACCCGATTCAATTCTCTTTGATGCCGGCGTAACCCAGGTGGTTTTGGCCACTGAGTTGCCAGGCCTCACCGAGAATGGCACCGCGATTCAGGCAGCACATCGGGAAGGGCAAGTCATAGTTGCACACAGTGTCACGCTTGATGGCACGGGCATCAACTACCCAACCGGCTACCGACTTTTCGATGTGAGCGATATCCAGATTTCAAATTTTACCCTGCTTGGTTTTCAGACGGGCATCACCGGTTGGGGCCGCCTGAACAACATCGAGATCTCCGGGAATACGATTGCTGTCTCAGACGCCTATACAGGCGAGGGATCGACCATTATGCTTTCCGCCACAGGTGGACAGGTGAGCGGCAACCTCAGTATTCTGGATAATATCCTGCAAAACGGATTTTTCAGTATTACCGCCGAATCCGCCAGCACGATTGACGGCATTGAAATTCGCGGCAACACCTGCAGCGATGGTACCGGCATCGATGTGAGCACCGGACAGTCCGATGGTGCCAGTATCGCCAACCTGACAATTGCCCAAAACACCATTACGCATACCAACCGGAGTGCCGGCATCGAGCTCCTGGTGGCGGGCCCGGATGGCCCCACAACCGGTAATACCTTTACCAACGTGGTTATTGACGGGAACAGCGTGACCAACAGTTACATGCTCGGGGCCCGGATTGATCAGGGCAACGGACATCAGATTACAGGTTTGCAGATTACGCACAATTCGCTTACGGACGGGGCACGGATGGGGATCAGGATAGAAGGGGGTGCCAGTCACCTGGTGACCGGCCTGGAAATCTCTCAAAACCTGGTAGACCGCTCGACGGATGAGGGGATCGGTTTGAAAATCCGGGGTGCCGGGGAGAGCAGCATTGCCGGCATCATCAGGAACAATATCGTGACCCACAGCCAGTATGGGGGCATTGAGATAGAGGGGGCTGTAACCGCTGTTGTGGCCAACAATATTTGCGGCGGAAATGGCAGTGGCGGGTTGGGGTTCGGGGCCGGCAACACGATCACGGCTATTAACAACCTGTTGTATAAAAATGTTTACGGTGTAACGGTCGAACCACCAGTCTCCCTTCGCCTGGAGAACAACCTGATTATGGACAGCTGTGCCTGTGGTATCGGCCTCATGTTCTCGTATACCATTGCGGCCGGCTACAACCTGTTCTGGAGAAACAGCGCCGATCACTGCTGGACAACACCGGGAGGAGCCAATGTCTACGTGGATCCACTGCTGACGGACCCGGATAACGGTGATTTTCGCCTTCTGCCCGGGTCGCCGGCCATCGATGCCGGTAATCCGGATGCAGGTGACAATGACGTACAACCGCCGGGACAGGGCGGCCTCCACAACGATATCGGACCTTTTGGCGGGCCCTATGCCGCAACGTTTGCATTCACGGTTCCGGCCATAGAGTTGCCGCCCTCCTCAATCAATTTCGTACGCATTGAACACAACCTGCAATCCCCCGAACTCCAGGCAGACCTGGGGGCCGTCTACATCCTCGCGTTAAATGCATTCACCTCGCCCTGCACGGTGGACCAGGTGAGGGTAATCTCCCCTTCCGGGGAGACGTTTGACCTGCACGACAATGGACCGCCAGGGGATATGATGGCGCATGATGGCCAATTCCAGAATACGCAGTACCTTGCCCAGCATGCGGAGACCGGTGTTTATACCTTCCAGGTGACCACCTTTGACGGCCAGTTGTTTGAAAAGACGCTTACCCTGGCGCAACACTCGCTGCCGGTCGTGGTGCCGGCCTCTCCGGCCGACGGAAGCATGGTGGATAGCCTGACCCCGCCTCTGACCTGGGGCTCCGTTACCGGTGCTACGGGGTACTATCTTTACATTTTCGACAGCAAGCCCCAGGATTACTCACCCAAAGGAATGATCTACAACACCCATATCACCGACCCGAACGCCGTCCAATTCCAGGTGCCGCCTGGTGTGTTGGTCCTGGGGCAGACTTACTATTGGGTGATCCAGGCTTTCCAGACGCACGTCCAGGACTGGAATAATGTAGAAGACATGTCTATGGCCATGGGATGGTTTACGACTCCGGCGCCCGGTGCCGTGATTATAGATTCACCGGCGGGCCCGACGACCGTCACGGACTACACTGTGACCATCGGCGGGATCGATATTGTGGCCTACCGGTACAAGGTGGATGACGGTGCCTGGAGCAGTGAAACGGATATCAACGTTCCCCTCAATTTTTCAGTGAGCGGGGACGGCCCCCACACGTTGTCTGTCATCGGAAAAGGGTCGGCCGGTAACTGGCAGGCTGAAGGTGAGGCAGCCACGGCTACCTGGCATGTGGACCTGACCGGCCCGGCGGTCAGTTTCACCACGCCCACGGACGGGGCGGCGGTGGCCCTGATATTCCTGGTTGAAGGTAGCGCCTCGGATTTATACAGCGAGGTGACCGATGTTGAACTCCAGATTACGGACGGCACCTATTTCGTCAACCAGCAAAACCAGTTTGTCACCGCCGATACCTGGGTGGCGGCCACCGGAACCGACACATGGTCCTTTAACACGAGCCAGGTCAACTGGCAGACCGGAAGGGTGTATACCATTACCGCCCGAACAAGGGATGCTCACGACAACGTGGCCCTATCCAACCCGATCGAGGTTACTTACGGCAGCCAGATCCAGTCTTCGGCCATCAGCTGCCAGTTGTCGGACAGCGACATCATTGTAGGCGAGCAGATCCGGGTCAGTGGACAGATCACACCTTTGCCCGGGAGTACGGGTGCCTTTGTCGAGATTGTCTTCACACCACCGGCCGGTGAAGCGGTGAGTAGAACCGCACTCGCAAATTCTAGGGGAGAATTTTCCTACGATCTCGAATGCGGGACGATTTTTCGGGACGGTACCTGGTCGGTGCATACCCGCTGGGACGGCAACCAGAACCTGCAGGCTTCCCAGAGTGACCCGCAACCCCTGACCGTTTCCAGGGCCGAGACCGGGGTGACCCTGGATGTCACCTCCCAGGCGATCCGGTTGGGAGAAGATGTGTCGATCAGCGGTAAATTTACGCCCTTGCCGGATTGCGGTGGCGGTCTGGCAGGCATACCGATTACCCTTACAATTACAGGCCCTTCGGGGGTGCCGGATGTTCAATATTTAACGACTGAAGATACCTGGGGGCATTTTGTGCTCCGCGATTACGCCGGGTTTGATCAACTGGGTGATTGGACCACAGCAGCCGGGTTTGACGGGAATGTCGGCTATCAAGCCGACAGTTCCCCGACGCTGGCGGTCAAGGTGATGGAGACCGCAGGGTACGCCATTGTCGTCCAGGGGCGCATCAATAACCGGGAGGGCCTTGCCTCCCATCAAAAGACCGCGCAATTTGTCTATGCTAAACTAAAAGAGCGCGGGCTGCTCGATGAGGATATCCTCTACCTGGCATATGATACCAATTTACAGGGGGTCGATGGCCAGCCGGGCCGGGCGGCTATTGCCGAGGCCATTACCCTCTGGGCCCGGGATCGCATGGATCCCGATTTTATTCACCCGGGGCCACGACCGGATGTTGTCGGCCGGCCGGCCAACCTCTACATTGTCCTGGTAGATCACGGACTGGAAGATGTTTTTTACATAGATCCGGAGGTGGTTTCCGCTGCAGACCTGGCCGGGTGGCTCGCAGATTTGCAAGGCCAGCTCACCGGGCAGGCAGCGGAGCAGGAGATTATTACGCTGCTGGGTTTTTGCCGGGCGGGATCTTTCATAGATGATCTGTCCGGTCCGCAGCGGGTGATTATTGCCAGTGCGGCCTCCGGAGAGTCTTCCTACAAAGGGCCGATGGATAGCGATGGCGTTCGGGAAGGAGAGTACTTTATCTCCGAGTTTTTTAAAGAAGTTTCCTACGGCAAGTCTTTGTATCAGTGTTTTGAAAAAGCCACGCACCGGACAGAAATCTTCACAGCCTCGGTGGCGGGCAGTGCCAACGCACCTTACTATGATGCCTCCCGGCAGCATCCCCTTTTGGATGACAATGGGGATCAAACAGGAAGCAATAACCTTGCCGTTTACAATGCGGATGGAGCCCTGAGCAAAGATCTTTTTATCGGTGTCAGCAGCGTGACCGGCAATGATCCGCTGGACGTGTCCATCATCGCAGCAGCCCCGACTGCTTTCCTGAAGTCGGCCGTCAACAGCGTAGACCTGTGGGCGCAGGTAGACAACAGCAACCGGCTGCGCACCATCTGGGCCGAGATCAAACCGCCGGGCTACGACCCCATCGACCCGGGTGGCTCCGGCCAGGCCACCATGCACCTTTCGAAAACCGTGGGGACCTATAACTCCGCCAACGATCGTTATGAGTGGATCGCCCTGGGCGGTTTCAATGCGCCTGGGCGTTACCAGGCCTTCTATTTCGCTAAAGATAACATCACCGGCAGTGTGTCGCCCCTGCGGGAAACCCGGGTCTACAAAGCCCTGGAAACCAACCGGGCCCCGGGCGAATTTGACCTAGTTACACCGGCTGACGGCGCGGAAGTACTCACCTCCGTGCTGCTTGATTGGGAAGACACCAGTGACCCCGATGGTCATCAAATAACTTATACGGTATGGCTGTCGCAGAACGATGATACGTTTGCCGTCCCGATCATAATCGAAAACCTGCCCTACAGCACTTGCCTGGTGCGAGCGGAAGACGGGATTGAAGACCTCTCCACCTATTTCTGGAAGGTACGGGCGATCGATCAATACGGTGCCGTCCAGGAAACTGGTGTACGTGTTTTTCATACGAACAACACCAATCCCGCCTGGCCCTGCTGGGTATTCGGGCACGTGTACGACGTGGGTACAGGGGCAGGTATCGCCGGGGCCAGTGTGAACGTGGGCGACAGTTTTGTCCTTCCTGTTATTTCGGGCGGCTACTTCCTGGGCCAGGCACCGGCCGGCACTCAGACCATAACCGCAACGGCAAACGGATATGCGCCGGAGACACATATCGGGGTTGTTTTGGAATCAGGGGGTAGTGTCACTCAAGATTTCGGCCTTACGGCTTCGAGCAATGTTTATCCCGGTGATGTCAGCGGCAACGGCATCGTGGACCTGGCTGACGCACTCCTGGTGCTGAAAGTGATGGCCGGCATGGCCGCGAACCTGCCCGCGCATGTCCACCAGACCGCAGATGTGAATGCAGACCAGGATATCGGTCTGGCAGAGTTCATCTTCGTGCTGCAGCGGGTATCCGGATTGAGATAGAGCCTGCTAACCCTTTCGTCGGGTCATAACGTGGTGAGACTTGCTCGGAATTTGATAGGCAGTATGAATACCTTGCGATTGTCATACTGTTGCACACCAGGTTCCAATTACCAGTTCTCAAAGCTTATGACCGCAGAGGTTGCATTTTCCCTCCTGATTTTTTAATACAAGCAGGCATGTACACTGAATTTTTCAGTTTCAAAGAGAGACCGTTCAAGCTTGTTCCCAACCCGGCCTACCTCTTTCTGGGGAAAAGCCACCAGGAGGCCATGGCCCATCTTATTTATGCCCTGCATGAAGGTGAGGGATTCGTGGAGATAACCGGAGAGGTCGGTACCGGTAAAACCACCCTCTGCCGGTCCTTTCTGGAAAACCTGGATGAGAACACTGAGGCCGCTTACATCTTCAACCCGAATCTCGATTCCATCGAACTGCTCAAAGCGATCAACGATGAATTCGGCCTGAACTCGGCAGCCGACAGCGCCAAAGACCTGATTGATACCCTGAACCGTTTTCTCATGGCCGGGCGGGTTGCGGGTAAAAACATCCTCCTGGTGATTGACGAAGCCCAGAACCTGTCGCGGGAGGTCCTGGAGCAGATCCGGCTGCTCTCCAACCTGGAGACCACTCAGAACAAGCTGCTGCAGATCATCCTGGTGGGACAGCCGGAACTGAGAAAGATGCTCGATTCGCACGAACTCCGGCAGTTGCGCCAGCGGGTCACATTGAGCCTTAGCCTTTTGCCACTCACACCCGTTGAAACCAAGAGGTATATCGAACACCGTTTAAAGGTGGGCTCCCAGGGTGATGGGCAGATCAGGTTCAGCGGCGGTGCCCTGCGCATGATTCACCGCTACTCTGCGGGTATTCCCCGCCTGATCAACATTGTCTGCGACCGGGTGCTGCTGACCGCGTATGGTTTGAACCAGAAAAGGATAAGCGGGAAAATTACCCGGCAGGCCATTGCTGAATTAAAAAGGGATTCGCATTCGAACCATGCCGCAGAAGGACAGAAATGGAGGGCTGCTTGCGGATTGCTGCTGCTGGCATTCGCCGTGATCTTTGCTGCCCTGCTTACCCCCGCGACCTTGCGCGACCTGCCGTTGAAAATGGGTAAACCCGGAACGGAGATCTCCGAGGATTCAGTTAAGGTAAAACCGGCTGACCCAGGTTCCCGGATAGATGTCGGCAGTCCAGCCGGTAGCCAGGCTGCAAATTCCCCCAAAAAACCAGACTTGGTGCACAGCAGCCCGGAAGCGCTTGCAGCAGCCTCCAGCCCGGCGGTTGTAGTCCCTTCCCGGGTAGAAGCACTTGTGAAACAGGTTTCGGAGGAGATCAAAGAAGAAGATCAAACCTTACCACTGCAGGAAATCTTATCCGATAATAATGTCCCCTTAACGCGTACCGGAGCATTTCAGGCGGCCATGGCCCTCTGGGATAACCAGGCGGAAATGATCGGTACCACAGCACAGTTGGAGAGTGACCACCAGTTTTTCCTCCTGGCATCCCGGCAGAGCGGGCTCATGCTGTATAGTGTTAAAAACGACCTGGAACTTATTGAAAAATTCAATTTGCCGGCCATTTTTAAGTTTTATGACTTGACCGGGGGGCCGGCGCATTTCCTGGTTTTGCACCGTATCGAGGGCGAGGACTACTTTTTTACCGGTGGCAATGGGGAACCGGTCGGCCGCACACGGGCCGAGAGAGCGGAAGTTGTATCTTACTGGACCGGGAAAGCGTATATCCCCTGGAGGAACTTTTTTTCCATCGATGGTGAGATTCCCCGTGAGCAACCGGGCGATTCCCTGATCACGCTCAAACTGCTCCTGCGTGATATCGGTTATCCGGATATCGAACTCGATCCGCAATACGACCCGATCACGCGTATGGCTGTCATGGATGTGCAGCAACGGTATGACCTGCCCGTCGATGGGGTGGTCGGATCGATGACCAAAATTGCCCTGTATAATGAAACCCGGGACATCAGAATTCCCTTTCTCAATCCAGAAAAATACGGCGGGGATAAGCCGTGAGCTCTATTCTAAAAGCCCTGCAAAAACTTGAATCCGAAACCCGGGGAAAGGATGCCGGGCAACCCTGGTTGCAGAATATTAATGCGGGCCAGGGCTGCCTCGAAGATGAAAGACGATTTTCCGGTAAAAGCCTCACATTCCTTCTTCTGATAGGTGCCGTTCTTGCTGCTGCGTTAGTGTTTATTTTTAAGCCGGAACAAAGCACCACAAAGACACCTGTACCCTTATCAAAAACGGTTCAAAGTGCCGGGGGAGAACCAGCGAGGAAGAATGATTCCAGGATGATTTCCAGTGGTCCAGGCCCTGGACAGGCTTCCAAGGAAATCAGATCGCCCGGACCCGGCAAAGAAGATACCCGGCCAAGTGAGCTATCCCGGGATCGGACTGACCCAAAAGCTAGCCGGCAGGTACCGGCCCCCACTGCCCCAATGGCACCTGTGGCAGTCGGTAAAAATTCTGAGTCTAAGGGGGCCTCGCCAGGCACCCCGGTTTTGCCAACGATTTCGAAGGGGCCTGCCGTTAAAACGCCCTCACCGATTGTGAAAGATCTCACGGGCCGTTCGGTCACAGATTCCGCCGGTTCGAAGGTAACACCCGCAAGACGGAAACTTTCCGCCCTGGCGCCACAGCCGTCCGCAACAGAGCAAATTGTCGCGGAACCAATCGTCGAAGCTGCAGCTGTGGCAACAAAGGGTGAAATCGAAGCAACGCTTCAACCCGCTGCGCCCCTAACTGCGCAACGTCTTCATGATCCTGAAATGAAGCTGCACGCCATATCCTGGACCCGCGATCCCCAGACCCGCATAGCAGTGATAAATGGCAGTATCGTCAGGGAAGGGGGCCGGGCCGGCCGCTATGTAGTTATCCGGATTAACCAGGACGACATTGTGCTGAAGGAAAACGATGAATTTTGGCGGCTGGTTATTGGGAGGCACTAAAAAGCAAGGGCAGGGTTCAAGGATTCAAGGATTCGAGGATTCAAGGATTCGAGGATTCGAGGGGTAAAGGGCCGGAGGGCAAATAGACAGAGGGCAGCGGGCAGTAGGCAGAAGGCAGGCAACAGAGGACAGTGGCGCAAAGCAGGCAGAGAACAGAGGGCGAGAGGACAGGTAGCAGAGAGCAGAAGACAGGCCGCAGAGGGCTGGAGGCAAAGCAGGCAGAAAACAGAGGGCGAGAGGGCCATTCTCCCACGAATGATGGCGCAACTCCGTCTGGTGTGCATGTCACTCTGAGCGGAGCGAAGAGTCCCCATCGAAATAAGACCGGCCTCTATTGATAGAGATTCTTCGTCATTTCACTCCTCAGAATGACAAGATATAACATGCCGGCAACAAGTACCGCTTTCTGTATTTCCAGCAGGGTCACTCGATAGCGGGTCCGTAACCCCTGGCTCTGTCCAGAACCGGTTTGGTGCCTTCAATTTGACCAAAACTACCAATTAAAAATAACTAATATTAATCAAATGCTTATATCGATAAGGCCTAAAACGAATAGGTCCAAATCGTGACCTTTTTGAGCCTCGCTAACTATACCCTAATGTGGTACAGTTCCCCGTGCTTTTAAATCTATACACAACATTCGGGCATCATTAATCATATTTGTTTTTACCTGTGGGAGCGGCATCTTGCCGCGAATAACCCCGTTCGCTTAAGCCCACGCGATAAAATGTCCATATAGTTAAGGGCAATGGACGAAAGAAAAACAAGAAACTTGTGTCTGTTTTACTGAAGCTGCAATTCAACTCTAAAAAGTGGAAAGTCGACTATTGATCCTACACCGCAAGCTACGCATCTTTTTTGGCTGCATGAGCGCCTGCCTGCTCTGCGTACCAGTGGTGCTATGGGTTCATAAGTCGAATACATCCTCAAACTACAGCCCGCCCTCCATCTCTAAAAGCAAGTATCCCGCCCCGCAACAGGCCATTAAGGGGTTTCGCTTTTCAAGTGTTCAAAATGGCGTGCATATACTTTCCATTGAGGCTGACCATTTCAGAATTGAAAAGAAGAAACTCGGCCTTCTGCGTATTGGATTGGTGGAAGAAGCGATCCTGCACGATGCATTGTTTAGAATATATGGCTACCAGGGGCAGCCTGAGGCTCAGCTTGACCTTGCTACCGGGCGTGGACCGCCCGCAGAAGCCCATTTCAATTCCCAGAATTCTCCCCCCCAGAAAGAACAATTTGTCCTCAGGAATATTTTCTCAAAGCAGGCCATTCCGTCTGCCATTACTTCCAAAAATCTGGCCTTCATATCCGCAAGGCCAATCTTAATAGAAGTTTGTACACCAGAAGATAAGGTAATCACTCGTTTCAAAGCCGAGCAAGGCAGTTTCAACCTGCGCAAGCGGGCCATTGAACTTTCCGGCAATGTCCAGGTGCAGTCCGGTGACCGCATCCTGAGAACAGCGGAGCTGGCGATAAACCCTGCTCTGGCGCTATTAAAGGCCCGGGGCGATTTCGACTTCAGCTTTCCACACGGCCAAACCAATGGAAGAGGGCTGATTACCGATATGCTGCTTCAACCCAAGCGGATGATGCACCACTAACTATAAAGATTCTGCCCAGAAGATGAACTTGGTTTTGGTCGTCATCCCGGTGAAAACCGGGATCCAGTTTTATCAGAAACTAATGGGCCTTGACGACTGTTTATCCTGCACTCATTTCGGGGCCGGGTGACGACCTATCGGGCCGTAAAGGTTATTTAACTTGAAATTCAATTGAAAATTCCAAATAGCCAATTTATTTAAAGGAGAAATAGAAATGCGTAACCAAAAGGGCCTCCTGTTTTTCTTCATTGCCATGTGGATCATCGTGCTGCCAAGCTTAGCCGGTGCTTCCACCGTTTCTCAAACCTTAACCGCCGAAGGCCGCGCCGTGCTGTTCAACAGCGGTAATATGACCTACTCCGGCATGCTGGCCGCCAACGAGAAATTCAAGGCGGCGGTGACTGACGATCCAGCAGACCCTGAGGCCAACTTCTATTACAGCATCACCCGGCTGGCGGCCCTGGGCCTCACCGAGGGGCAGGGCGGCGGGCTTGAAACCGTGCGTGACCTGTTTGCCTCCTTTGGAATCGAGCGCAACGGCAACGATGAATTCGGCAGTGAACCGTTTGATGAATTCACGGAACTTTACGGCCAATACGACCCTCCGGACACTGTTCCCGGTGGGGCCGCTTTCCAGGCCTTTTTCAGCGGACCTTTTCTGGCCGAGATAGAGGGCTCCCTGGGGAATTTGGCTGTCCCGGACGCGGCCTTTACTGTTGCCCTTTCCGGAGCCGATACCGGCGGCGACGCCTTTGAAATAGATTACGGCGATGTCCTGGCTTTGCGCACCCTGCTGCTCTACTTAAAGACAGTCATCCAACTGGCATCCGCCTATGATCTCGATGTCGATCTGCGGGAAGTACTGGTCCTGGGCAATGCCGGGGCCTTCAACTTACAGAACCTGCTCGGCCGCTATCCCGGATTGCTGGCTTTAAAAGCCGGTGAGGGCAGTGCGACCCTGACAGCTGCCCGAACAACCCTCATGGCCGGCATCGACTCATTTCGGGAGACGTTGCAATTTATTACATCAGAGGGTGAAGACCAGGCAGATGATTTTTTTTTCTTTGGTTCTGCCGGAGAAGAGGTCTATGCCTGGTATATTCTCGACGAATTGACGGAACTGCAGATCTCGCTCAATGAGAATCGTCCGGCAGTGTTCACCAGTGCTTCGGAGAGTTGGTACCTGACCAATGATACCGGTGAAATGTTATCGATCCAACTGGGCTTCAATGGCAATGGTTTGCTGATAGAGGGCACGAGCGCTGCAAACAACAGTTGCGATTTTATCTTCTGCAGCGGTACGGTCACCGACTATGTCCGCACAGGCGATCAAGTTACCCTGACCCTGGAAGCCGACGGGTTCTGCCAGGGAACGGCAACTCTCAATGCTACCATTTCCGGTAATCAGATCACCAATGGCACCTATACCGCCACAGACTGCTGGCACACATTCGGGGCCGGGAAAAGCTTCACTGGGTCTACGTTTGCATCTGCACCCGAATCAGAATCATTTGATTTGAATAATCTGTTTGGGAATGCCGGTAAGACCCCCCTGGACGTCCGGGCGGTACTCCCCAAATTCAGCCCTCATAATGAAATGGTTGCCGGCACTTTCCCGGGAAACCCAGTTCTAAACGGCATTGCCGTTAATTATCTTACCAACAATGACCTGGCTGTGCAGATGAACCTGAGGCCGGAATCAGCCGCTGGATCGCCCTATTTCAACATTCCCCAGGTTGCCGATACTGCCATCACGATAGACGGCAGTGTGGCCGATTGGAAAGCACTGCCCGACACACTTCTTTTTACCGATGCCACCGGGGACCATATAAACGATTGGGGGCAATCAACCCCCGGCACCGATATCCGCGAAGTCTATTTGGCCCGGGATGCAACCTATTTGTACATAGGGTTCGAATTGGATGACGCCGATCCCTATGCGTATGAGTTCAGCGACCCAACCTTTGGTGATCAATCTTCCGGATTCACCCTGGAAGTCGGCGGGTATATGCCCTCTGAAGCGTATGGCAACATTATGCTCAATACATACTACCTGGGGGGTCAATGGAATGCCCGGGTGCAGATGCGCAACTGGCCCTGGATGCCGCCGATGGATATTGGTACGACGACCACTGCAGCGGCCGCCGGTACCAAGTTTATCGAGTGGCGGGTTCCTCTGTCATCGGTAAATTCCCTTAGTGGTCTTTGGCCGCGTGCCTATTCGCATATGACTGGCCCGTGGGGCACTCAGATGTTTGACAACAGTCCCGCCCAGATCAAACTGGACACGACCGATGTTTCCGGAAACATTACCTGCGGCAGCTGCAGTGGGGATGGAAAGCTGTTCGTACGGGTCATCGATGGCCCGGACCCGGACCATGCCCGTCGCTTTGTCGAAGGCTACGTTGATACTGCTGGCGGCTACTCTCTGGATGGCATCCCGCAAAACGCCAATGTTTACGTCGCCGTCCTGTATGACGCCGACAACAACGGCATCAAATCATTCGGTGATGTGTGGGGCATCAGCGGGCCCATTACTACCGGTGTAGGCGGGAACACTCTTTCTGTGAATGTAACCAACGTTATCGACGACAGCTACGTCATGACCAAGCCCGGTGTCTACCGGGTGTTCGGGTCCAATACCTACATGATGCCGCAATGGTACTGGGGCCCCTGGGACCCCCACGAGGTGGCCTGGGGAGCAGACTGGACATTTCTGGGTGAGTATGACGATAGCAGTGTCATCCCCGCCGATCGATTCTACAAATATATTCTCATTCTCTGGAATGGTGATCGCGAGTTCAGGTTCGATGCGATCCAGGATCTGACTGCCGGCACCGCTTTTCGCACCGACGAGACGGGGAATTACTTTGGCAGCGGGTGGATTACAGCTGGCCTTTCCAACCAGGGGGATGACGGGTGGAACGAACCGAGTTTTTTCATGGGATTTCCGGACAGTGCCTACGCCCGGACCCGCAAATGGCCGGGCTTTTCGATCATGGAGATGCCCACCGACAGCCTGAACGATGCCACTCCCCGCCAGATCGCGATGACCCTGCTGCCGCCCTTCACCCTGGCGGCCAACATGGTGAATGTAAACTCCGGCGATAGTCTGAAAACCTTTTATATGACGGAAATCTACGACTACAACGGCAGCCTGCCCGGGGATGTGGATCAGTGGACCATCACCGGTCCCGGCTTTAGCCGCAGCTATTCAAAGTCCGATATTGCCGCAGGCAAAGATGGGCTTACGTATTACCCTCAGTTTACGGAGTTGTTTCTGTCTGTACCCGGATCACCGACTCCGGGGAATTATACGTTCAGTGTGACTGTAGACGGTGTTACCCTGGAAACGACCGATATTCAGTATGTGAACCATACGTTCGACATCGTTGACATAAGCAGTGCCACCCCGGCTGCCAATCAACAGGTGACATCCCTGACACCGATGTTTACCTGGCCGGCCATAGATTCCGGCGGCCGGACGGTGAATTACCGCCTGGTGATCAACGACCCGACCGGCAACCGCGTCTTCGCCACAGCCCGCAAACCCGGGATGCTCTCTTACACCCTGCCGGTCGGCGTCTTGCAGCCGGGCCAGGCCTATGCGTACCGAATCCGGGTGATCGACAGCGACCAGTGGCTGCAAGTTCAGAACCGTTCGCATACCGACTGGATTCCTTTTACTACTGCGGCTGGCCTAACGCATCCCTCGCAGCCGGCATTTGACGAACAGAATTTTTACGCAACCACCTGGACCACATCAAATGGCCCGGGGTTGCTTTGTTCGGCCACGGTCACGGATGCAGATGGTGTGGCGGCCGACGGCAGTTCCCACTCGGTTACAGTTAAGCTGCCCGACAACCCGACCCCGCAGCAGTTGATGTTCGATGGGGCTGTAAACGGCACCACTGCCCAGTACTACCTGTACATTCCCGGCACTGCGACCCAGGATAGTTACCTGTTTACAGTAACCGATCCCCAGGGGGGGGTGGGCAACCATACGGATAGTCTCATTGTAAACGAACTGGTGCCTGCCACTGAATCGGCGCTGCGCCCCAGCCTTATCAATCCGAAAGTCGAGAGCATTACGGCCACGTTCGATAACGTCGTGGTGGATGGTTCCCTGTATGACGATTTTTCAGGTTATACGACCTCGGCTGATATTCCCTGGGAACGTTGGCAGATAGGCGGCAACGGGCAGACGTCGATAATTAACGGAAAGCTTCAGTTGGACTCCGCTGATGGTGTTGGTCGACATACGCAGATCGCCTTGATACCAAACGCAGATAATATCAACAGTATCCAGGCGGAGATTACCGTCACGGCGGCCAGCTCGAATACACTGCCACGAGCACGCATAGCCGGCGGTTGGTTCCACGATGGTGTGGCAGACGTCTGGGCCGGTCTCAATGTTTACAGTGACCGGGTAACCTGGTATGCCAATCACGACCACTTCGATGAAACCATCCACTGGTCCAAATTGGACAACGGGTTGTTGAAAACCATCAACCCGGGCCAGTCCGTGGTCGCCTCCATCAGTTGGGATCCGGCCACAAAGACCCTGACCTTCACTGCTGACGGTGTCTCAGCCACTTATACTTCCCCTGCCGCTGTTATCGGTCCCCCCATCTTAGAGAAACAGAAGGGCCTCTGGACCCGGACAAACCTGACCACATCCATAACACCGACGTTTACCTGGAATTCCATCCCGGGTGCTGCCCGTTACCGGGTCCGGATCTACAACTATGACAAGAGCCAGACCATCCACAAGGGCTATGTGGATGATGGCAGCACCACGTACCAGGTGCCGGCCGGAATTCTGCGGCCCAGTGCTTTCTATACCTATCGCATAGAGGCCTGGGATGCCGTCAACCCGTCCGAGGTGGACAATTTCTCCAAAACCCCGGCTTCCAACAGCATGAATTACCAGTTCTACACCGGCCTGCCGGGCGACATGGATGGCAGTATTTCCGTCGAACTGGATGACGCCATCCGGGTCTTCAAGGCGGTTAATGGTAAGCCGGTGGCCATAGGGCTTTCCGGTGATGTAAATGGTGATGATGCCGCTGGGGTAGAGGATGCGGCGTTTATTTTGCAGAAGATTTCTGGTGTCCGATAAACAAGAGGCTTTTGTAGCTAAAGACAATTAAGAGCCTAAGGGACCTGATAAGTGCATGAAATAAACAGATTAGAGCAAATCTTCTATAGCTGCAATCCGAGAACTTTATAGCCAGATATTGGAAAGAGTTGGAGATAGTGGTGCAACTTATTTATTCTGGATTATCTGAAGTTCGGAATTCTAATAAATACCTTCTCGGGACGAACGTAAAGCGGAGTGTGGGGATGAAACTAAAAAGAGGTTTGGGTTATAGATACGGGAACCTAAAGGAAATGATAAAATGCAAAGCCTTACTGTTTTTCTCACTGATTGTTGGCTTTTCAATGCTATGTGGGACTACATTTGCCGATACTAATGATTCTTCATCGGGTGCTTTTGAGGGAACAATTGGAACTAGGTACAAAGCGAAAATTGATCCTACTGGAGATGTTGATTGGTGGAAATACTATATTCCTGGGCCAGGCACTATTTCTCTACATATGGAAGTTCCTTCGGGTTTGGACTATGATGTTGAATTATATAATTCTTCGTTATCAAGATTGGAATACAGCAATAATGGAACAGGTGATGATGAATACATAACTTATTCTGTTTCTTCAGCAGGGTGGTACTATGTAAAACATTTTGGTTACAATGGTAGTTTCAGCAGCACTTATGATTATTATGATACACTAACTTTCGATCCAAGTGTTCAAGACCTAAATTTAGTTGATACAAGTTGCAGCGTAAGTCCTTCATCGCAGAATCCAGGAAGCAGAATTACTGTTACTTACAGGATATACAACCCAAATACGCATTCGGTTGCAACTGGCTTGGGTTGTTCTATAGCTCCAATCAATACTCAAAATTGGATTAGCGATTCTAATGATGACAAAGTCGTTAATGTTCCAAACGGTTATTCATACCAATCTAGATATTTTGATATTTCTTCTTCTGCTTCTACTGGACCCTACACAGTATGGTGGGCAATTAAAGATGGTGGAATGTCAGGTCCTAATTTTGATGAATTACTGCGTAATGATTTAACAGTCTCTCAAATTTTTATAACCGTTCAAGGTTACGTAAAGAAATCGGACGGTACCCCTATAAGTGGGGTGACTGTTACTGGTAGTAATGGTGGTGGGACAACGACAACAGGAAGCAATGGTTATTATGGTTTAAGTGTTCCCGCCTATTGGAGCGGCCGTATCACGCCAAGTAAGAGTGGATATTTTTTTAGTCCGTCATACAGGGACCTAAGCAATGTGACAGCAATTCCATCCAGTCAGGATTTTACTGGTACACCGCCTTCTTATACAATATCCGGTTATGTGAGAGATGATAGTGACTCTGGTCTCAATGGAGCAACAGTCACGTTCTCTAACAGTGGTGGAACTGCGACAACAAATTATAGTGGTTACTACAGTAAATCATTCGAACTTGGATGGAGTGGCACAGCGACGCCCTCGAAGTCCGGATACCAGACTTGGACACCTTCAAATCGTTCCTACTCAAATCTGAGTTCAAACCAGAGCAATCAAAATTTCAGTGGGCAACCTTGGTATATAACTGTTCAAGGTTACGTAAAAAAATCGGATGGTACTGCTATTAGCGGAGTGACTGTTACGGGTAGCAATGGTGGTGGGACAACAACAACAAATATCAATGGTTATTATGGTTTAAGTGTTCCCGCTTATTGGAGCGGTCGCATCACACCAAGTAAGAGTGGATATTCTTTTAGTCCGTCATACAGAGACCTAAGCAATGTAACAGCAATTCCACCCAGTCAGGATTTTACTGGTACACCACCGACTCAAGAGCTTCAGCTTGTAGATTCCCAATGTTCCATAAGCCCTACGACCCAGAACAACGGCGCGCAAATAACGATTTACTATCGAATATACAACCCGAATTCATTTTCGGTAACAACAGGCCTTGGTTGCTCAATCGCCCCTTTTGGAACACAAAACTGGATAAACGATTCTGATGATGACCGTACAATTACTGTAGCTAGTGGCTATTCAACCCAATCACGAGATTTTGACATTCCATCTTCAGCTTCTCTTGGGACCTATACAGTGTGGTGGGCAATCAAAGACGGTGGAATGTCGGGTCCTAATTTTGATGAATTACTACGTAATGACTTAACAGTCTCTCAATTTTTAATAACCGTTCAAGGTTACGTAAAGAAATCGGATGGTACACCAATAAACGGTGTGACTGTTACTGGCAGTAATGGTGGCGGGACAACGACAACAGGCAGCAATGGTTATTATGGTTTAAGTGTACCCGCTTATTGGAGCGGTCGAATCACACCAAGTAAGAGTGGATATTCCTTTAGTCCGTCATACAGAGACCTAAGTATTGTAACAGCAATTCCGCCCAATCAGGATTTTGATGGAATTGATGAGGGGCCTGTTATACCTCCTGAATGGGGCAGTCTGAATACGATTGAAAGCTATGATATATTCGGTACCACATACAGAATAAAGCAAACCATAGACGAAGCCCGTATACTGGTATCAGAAGTTATTGATGGTCAAGATGAACATATTTTTAATGAATCCATCTCAGAAGCAGTATTAATGTATCACGCACTCATGACCTATGGTCCTAATTTGGCTTTGGATTCAGAACTGGCCATGACTGAAAAAAAACAATACTGGCAGAACCAGGCTAAAAACATCGAGCGCGCCCGACAGGGACTGGAATTTGAAGGTGAGCATGATCTAGAGCAATCTTTCAAATTTGGCACTGCAGGTATCATCGGAGGTATTCTCGTGTCTACCGGAACTGGTGCAGCGATAGGAACTGTTATTGCGGGCCCCCCCGGCACAGTCATTGGTGCAGGTGTCGGTATTGTCGTAGGTGCTGTCGGTGGATATTTCGCCTATGTTTCTTTGCTTTGTAATACAGCCTCGGATGGCATTGGAGATCAGTTCCTTGTGTACGAACATATTGCCTATATCAAGGCTTTTGCTTATCTTAACCAAGAAAATGAAACTGCTGGCCAGGAGGCACTCGAAAAGTTTAGTCGAATGGCGGCCTTGGCAGAAGGATGGGAAGGTGCCGGAGAATCTTTTGAAGATATAAGCGATGCCGTTGAATATGTGGAAACAGCCGCAGGTATTTTGTTTTTACCTGTTAAGGAAGTTCCCAAGCATGTTGCGGGCACTCTTTCCAAGCGAGTTTTTAATGCTACTATTGACTGTAAGATGGATATAGATTCTATAAAATTACGGATGGATTTTTCTAGGGATAGTCATCTTGCCGTCATGCAACAACTTGCATCAGATTTAGCAAAAAAGTATGAAAATGCTAAACAAATGAAAGGTAGTAATAACCACACTGACAGTTTTGTACGACTTATTATGGAACTTGCCTTGGCAAATGAACTCTATTTTGAAAATAAAACCGAGTTGGTTTGGTCCATTAAAATGCGCGCAGAAAAATGGTCTGAATATCCAGGAAAAAAACAAGCGCCTTATGAATATATCGGATCAGATAAAGTCAGCTTGGATAATGGCTTCAATAACTGTAACAGCCAGTACGAAACTTTCCAGCAGTCAAGGTCTGCGTTTGTCAGTGAATATGATGAATTGGCCGATAAAATGCATGGTTCTTATGATGAATTGATTGTAGAACAAACCGCGCAGGTTTTTGTCAAGTTCAATAATGAAGAAGGCAGCCCCAAAGAATTCATTTATGGAACATCGGACAATGTCAGCTTTACAGTCAAAAATATTGGAGAAAGCAATATAAATCAATTTTCAATGAACCCGGTATCTGGGGGGGGGGCTTTATTAGCTCTGGGTTCAGTATCAAATTTGAGCATTGGAGCTGGTCAGTCGATAACTTTTTCATGTCCTGTAGAATATATTGGTAGTGAGACTGAACTTGAACGTGTTTTGTCGGCGGAGGTGCGGATAAATTACACCATGAACGGCGAAGCCCATGAGCGGTATACATACCTGCATTTTGAGCCAATAACACCAGTTTCAATAGGTGAAATTGTTGTTGAAAAAGGGGTAGTTTTTCCAGGAGAAACAGTTATTTTTGATGTCTGGCTCTATGCTGCAACGCCAGGTACTGTCACAGTCGTTCCGGCAATTATGTATGAAGACAATCCTTTGCAGCTTTTGAGTTCCCAGCAAGTCTATCTGCCTGCGGAAGACAAACAAAAAGTCAGCTTTTCCTGGACAATGCCTGCAGGTGCGGCCATTGGTGATTATGGGTTGAGATTTGATGTTGGATTCATAGGCACAGCTTTACGTTTTTACAGTCCGAAATTTGTTCACAATTTACCTGAAAAACCTGAGGGTGTAGTTGACTTTAATTTTGATAACGCAGCTATTGTTACCCATAATGCCGATGAAAATATTGCCAAGAGAGTCCAGGCAGCTTTCAATATACCAAATGAAAGGGTGTTATATCTGGAAGGACTTACTGCAGGTGAACTGTTGCCAATAATGGAACGAAATGACTTCATCCTGATAGGAGGACATGAAGCCAATTTACTAGTCGCGCAACTTGTGTCCAATGGTGAAATACCAAGCGACTTATGGCAACAATCTGGCGACGCCACTATTCATTTGGTGGAAGAGCCCTTCACTCCCTATTCCCCAGCGGGAAGCCAAGCTTTAGTGATTGCGGGGTATCGACTGGAAGATACATATTATGCGGGACATGGATTGCTTTATCAATTTGAAAATCCAGACCTCACATATATCGAAATAAATGGCTCTACTCAGGTAAATGAAGACGCCGGTGCTCAATATAGCTGTATTGCACATTACAGTAATGGAAGCACCTCAGATGTATCCAATGATGCTTCATGGGGGGAGAATTCGAACTATGCAGATATTAACAGTAGCGGTTTCCTGATCACATCATCTGTTGCATCAGATGAGTCCTGCCAGATAACAGCGAGTTTTGACGGGAAATTTGATAGCCATAACATAGTAATTAAGAATGACATGCCATCCATCACATCAATAGAGATAAGCGGACCGAACCAAGTAGATGAGAATGCCAATGGTCAATACATTTGCATTGCACATTACGGTGATGGAAGCACCTCAGATGTATCCAATGATGCTTCATGGGGGGAGAATTCGAACTATGCAGATATTATCAGCAGCGGTTTCCTGACCACATCATCTGTTGCATCAGATGAATCGTGCCAGATAACAGCGAGTTTTGGCGGGGAATCTGATATCCATGACATAATAGTCAGAAATGTTAATCAATTTCCCAGTATACTCAGCAGTGAAGATCCAAGGGGTGGCGCTATTGGAGTCTCTACTGGCACCAATCTTGACTGGAGCTGTTCAGACCAGGATGGAGACACCATTTATTATACGGTATACTTTGAAAAGAATAACCCCACACCAGAGAGCACAATTAAAAACGATTCAACCGGTTCTTCTGCTGATCCTGGTTCACTGGATTATGATTCCCATTATTATTGGCGGGTAAAGGCGGATGATCACAATGGTGGCGTTACCTGGAGTCCGACATGGGATTTTTATACCGAAAATATTGCTCAGCCAGATATTAATTTAGAACCCTGTCCGATCAATTTTGGATCAGTACTTGTCGGTTCTGAGAGCAGCAAAACTGTGACAATATACAATGATGCAAGTGCCACATTGGAAATTTTCGAT
Source organism: uncultured Desulfobacterales bacterium (assembly GCA_964636125.1). Classification (GTDB taxonomy): domain Bacteria; phylum Desulfobacterota; class Desulfobacteria; order Desulfobacterales; family CAJINA01; genus CAJINA01. The sequence continues at coordinate 47,162 of CAZWPX010000028.1, forward strand.
GTTGCGTTGTCAGGTGCCAATTCTAATCAGTTCGAATTGCCGAATTCAATCCTTGTATATCCCATTACAATTCCAGCGAATAGCGCTCAGTCAATGAGTATCAAATTCAAACCGACATCCATTGGTAATAAATCAGCAACGGTCTGCGTCACCAGCAATGACCCGGATGAAAACCCGCTTTGCTGCACTTACACCGGAGAAGGCCTGCCGTCCGATACCGACAACGATGGTTTGACGGACCCTGATGAAAGCACTTATGGGACCGATCCCAACATAGCGGACACAGATTCTGACGGAATAACTGATTCGGAGGAATTGGCATTCTGGAATAGTAATCCGTTTGCCAACTGGAATGATGACCCGGACAATGATGGAATCATCAATCTGAAAGACTACGACTCAGACAATGACGGCATTAGTGATGGGTATGAGCGGAGCCACGGCACCAATCTGGTGGATTCGACTTCGGTACCCCTTGGTGTAATTGCGGGGAATGTTAAAGATGCCAGTGGCGAACCACTCGTTGGTATGCCGTTTAGAATTGAGGTCACCAGTGGGGCTGCCTGCGGCTTCAGCTACATGTGGGTTACTTCAGTCGACACGGATCCGAATACTAGCAGCTTTCTGATCGAGGGATTGGATCCCAGCGAAGGACCATATTACCTGCGCCTGCTTAACAATGGCCACAATTACGTGAGCAAATGGTGGTCTGGAAATGGCGGAAGCATTCCATGTGAAGGTGCCGAGTCGGTCGATATAAGCCATTCAGGTAAAGGGAATATCGATTTCTTTTTGGATACCGGGGGCACCATAGCCGGTTTTGTTACAGGTGAGAACAGTGGTCAAGCTTTGCAGGATCTTTCGGTTTCAGCAAGTTCTGAAGATTGGCTCTTTTATGGTTCGGCCATGACCCTGCCTGATGGTTCCTATACAATTATTGGCCTGCCCACCGGTAACTACACCGTAAATGTAAGTGCTTACCAGAGTTCTTATGCTAGTGAATACTATGCTGGTGTTTATGAGCAGAGTCTGACAACACCAGTTGCCGTTACCATGAGGGCAGAGACAGCCGGTATTGACTTTTCATTGAAAACCGGTGGCGTCATCAAGGGCACAGTAGCCAGTCAATATGGAGGCCCTTTAAGCGGGGCCCAGGTCAGTGCCCAGTCACCAACTGCGATGCAGTGGGGCAGTGCCACCACGGATGAAAACGGGAACTATCAAATTACCGGCCTTTCCCCGGGCCAGTACATGATTACTGCATCCTCCTCTTCTTCCCAGAATTCAGACTGGCTGGTTGGGAATCAGGTCTTTAAAGGTGAAACTGACCATGAAGCTGCCACTCTAGTGAATGTTGATTTCCACCAGACCGTTTCCAACGTTGATTTTGCATTCCCCATGGGTGGTAAAATTACAGGAAGAATCTTTGACGAATCCGGCAATCTCTATGCCGAAGCTTCAGTGAGCGCATATGATATCGCAACTGGTGTTCCGATTGGTACCTCCATGATGGATCCCAGCGGCGCTTATGAGATCAAGGGGCTTCCTGCCGGGAGCTACCGGGTTCGGGTACAGCCGTATGGCACTATCGCTTATCCATCGATCTACTACGGTGGGACTCACGACTACGATACGGCCCCATTGGTGAGGGTGCAGGCAAACCAAACCACCGCCAATATAAATATGCAGCTCTTTAGAGGCGGTCCTATGAAAGGCCGGCTTTTTGAGGCTGATGGTACCACGCCTGTTTCCCGGCCATTGCTGGTACGGGCTGTGATCGGTAATCCATGCTCCGAGAATCAAGCTGGTTTCTATTTCGGACAAAGACAGGTCGAGGCCACGCTTTCTGATGCTGATGGTTGGTTTGAATTCAGAGGTTTGCCGGTGAACACTGACCTTTATCTTGTCGCTGAAGATATGTATTACTACAATGCTACGGCCCCTATCTATTCACGGGCATGGTACTCTCTGGCGGGAGACAGGAATGATTGTACTCAAGCAGATCCCATTCGTGTAAACGCCAATCAAACGACGGAAGGCATCCACCTGAGTCTTGATCCATTCAGATCAGGTTCCATTTCAGGGTCGGTGATGGATGACAATGGGGCGCCGGTTGCAGATACTGCTGTTTATGCAATCGATGCCGAAAGCATATATCTGTATGGCATGCGCAGGACTGGTGTCACCCGGGAGGATGGTACTTATACCATTGCTGGCCTGCTACCCGGCGAGTATAGGGTTTTCGTGGCAACGGGTGATTCCGAGTATGCCTGGACTTATTATGATGGGGCTGCTGATTTGCATGAGGCTACCGTAGTCAATGTGACGGCTGATTATACAGCCGCGGGCGTCGATTTCCAACTGGAACGTAAAGGCATGATCACCGGCACGATGCGCGATACAGTGTGGAATCCTTTTATGGGTGCAACGATCAAGGCTTACAACATTACTGACGGTTGGGACGGCCCCGCAGTTTCAGTCCCGGTGAATCCCGACAATACCTATGCTGTTGAAAACCTGCAACCGGGAAGCTACTGGGTCGTGGCCGAGACTCTGGGATCTTATTATGCCCGGCAATATTTTGACCAGGTACATGACCAGGCGTTAGCCCAGGCCGTAGACGTAGGCTCCGGGCAGGTTGCCTCCGGAGTTGATTTCTCCCTTAGAAAATTGGGGGTGATATCCGGAACCGTCACGACTGAAACCGGCGTGCCGCTGGCCGGGTTAAATGTCTATGTAAGGAGCTCTGACTACCATTTCTTTTTTGGCGGGACAGAGTCTATCGAGACTTCAGCTGATGGGACCTGGTCAATAGGGGGCCTTTATCCGGGGGATTATGTGGTCGAGGTAATTGGTGGCAACACGGTGTATGCCGGCGAATACCATAACGATGTGTATGACTTTCATAAAGCAACCCCCCTGTCGATTGACTTTGACCAGACGCTTACCGGCATCAATTCTCAATTGGCCATAGGGGGGGTGATTTCCGGTAATGTCACCGATCTGGCTGGTTACCCGATACAGACGGGACATGTATACGTTTTGAATTCGAGCCACTTTGGCGATATCCAACCAGACGGGTCATACACACTTACTGGCCTGCCGCCTGGTGATTTTATCCTGAGGGCTTATACTTGGGGAGCGGATTTTGCACCCGAATACTACGACGATGAGCAGCACTATCAGGAAGCAACCCCGGTACCGGTAACTCTGGGGGGGATAACTGAGAATATCAATTTCTCACTGATGCCTGCGGGTGCAATATCCGGAAGGGTTACCGACCCTGACGGAGAACCGCTTCAGAATGTCTGGGTGTCCGTTTTGGATGCTTCTTCTGGTTACGAAGTTTTTGCTAATATCATGTTCCAGGAGGACGGAATTTATCAGATATCCAATCTAAAACCGGGGAGCTACATCGTGAGAGCATTGCCTCATGGTACCGAGTATGCTGCCGAGCTTTATAATGACACTTATGATGTCAAATTCGCCACGCCTGTGGCTGTTACTGGCGGGCAGACAACCACGGGAGTAGATTTCAGCTTTTCTACCGGTGGTGTCATAAGAGGTACTATCTATATGGCAGATGGGGCACCATTGCCCGGGAGTGTACCCCCACAACTTGGGCCCGGAGTAAGTATATCAACAGGATTTGTCCAACTGTTGGAAGGCCATCCATGCAGTGACAAAAACTATCCTAACACGCTCTTTGGGCGGGGATTTATAGACGATAATGGCAATTATGAGATCCAAGGAGTCCCTCCTGGTGTTAATTTTTATTTAAGAATAGATCCCCCATTTTATGACGGTTCGGAATTTACAGGTGAATGGTATGCGTTGCCCGAGAGCACACCTTATTGCCAGGAGGCTTTGCCGGTAGTGCTCAAGCAGGGACAAACTGTTATGGAGAAAAACTTCCATCTGAGCAGAGCGGGTATGGTTTCAGGGGGTGTTTACAACCAGGGCGGTGAAATCATCGCGGACGCAGTCATCGCGGTTCGGATCATACCTGCGGATTTAGGCTGGGATGGACTGGAAATTGCCACAAGTTTGATGGTTAAAGGTCGTTTTTATTTCCTTGGCCTGCCTCCGGGAAGCTATAAGGTCCTCTATAACAGCCAGGCGGACACTGGGTATGCGTCTATATATCATGGTGGGAGCACCACCTGGCTGGGTGCAACCGAGGTAGTGGTCGCCGCCGGCCAGAAGGTCCAACTGCCGGATCTCTACCTGGATCGCGACTCCGATGGTGACGGCATGCCGGACACTTGGGAAGCAGACCATGGACTGAACCCAGCAGTCGATGATGCCGCTGGCGATAAGGACAACGACGGGGTTTCGAACCTCAAAGAGTATGGCGCCGGTACCAACCCGGATGGCAGTCTCTCCTTTCCACAGGGTCCGGTGGCCGATGCCGGCCCGGATCAGACCGTATTGGAAGGTGCCCGGGTTATTTTAAATGGCGGGCAATCATCTGACAGCGATGATGGCATCGTGTCGTATGCATGGTCTCAGATTCAGGGATCGGAGGTATCTCTAACCAATTCCGGGGCCGTCGCAACCGAATTTATCGTGCCCAGCGGGTCCGGCGGCAGTTCCATGATTTTCAAGTTGACCGTTACGGATCACGCCGGCTCTGTCAATAGTGCGACTGTTACGGTGAAGGTTATGCCCGCGATCTTGCCCGGAGACATCGACAACAATGGGCTGGTCGAGTTGACTGATGCTGTTTTGGCCCTGCGCGAACTTACAGAAGGCGGTCATAATAGTCCGGTCAACTTGGCTGCAGATGTTAATGGCGACGGCCGGATCGGGCTTGCCGAAGTCAGCTTCATTTTGCAGGCCCTGGTTGACTACAGAGAGGGCAACCTCAGCGGCTATTGGGAGGTGTACCGGTCCAATGAACAGGGCCAGGAAAGCCCCCCGGAGTATTGGACTTTTAACCAGTCTGGCAACCAGCTAGCGGCCTTTCAAACCTGTGATCCCGGGGATCCCTTCGTAACGGTAAACGGGACCATCACAGACAGCACAATAGACCTTACGATGACCAGTTACGATTCGTATGTGACGTCCATGAACGGCAGTGTCGCTGACACCCTCATATCCGGTAGCTGGACGTTAAGTGACTCCAGCGGCACCTGGCGTGCTGAACGAATATTTGAGTATCCCTGTGCACCCCACCAGGTTCCTATAGCTGACATCTTAGTTGATGGCACTACAACTGATTGGGACACGATTGAACCAGCTATTGTTGATCCAATTGGCGATGGCGGGCAAATAGCGGGCAGCGATATAGCGAAAGTTTATTTAGGCAGGGATTATCAGAACCAGTATATTCGTATCGAAACCGCGAATGGTGCCCCGACAGGCGGGTTGTATTATGGCGTCTCTTTCTATCCCCACAAACATCCTCGAACCGGTGACCGTTTTGTGTTCATGAATATGTCCATTCCGGCCTGTTCTATAAATATGGTGGTGGACCCGAACCAGGGTAGTCATAGCCAGGTCATCGAGGGACAAATAGCCGTAGCGGGCAATACCATTGAGTGTGCCGTTCCGATCATAGGCCTCTACCCGCCGGACACAAGTTTTATCAAAGCTTGGAGTGACAGTAGCGGGGCACCTCTTGACAATACAGTCATGCAGCGCGTTACTTTTCCTGATTCTGGCACTTCTGCTTCGGTTATCAGCATTATGGATGTTGACCGGCACGTGAACATGGACACATCTGGAAATGTTTGGGTCAACTCCGGAGACAGTGCGATTGTTTCGATAACAAAATTACTTGAAGCACTTGAAACCGGCGATGTCACCATTCAAACCCATGATCAGGTTGGGACAGGCCAGGGCCAGGACATCATCGTTGTAGATCGCATTGATTTCGATACTATTGCGAATCCGCACTCGCTGCACTTGAACGCTCACAGGGATATAACTGTTAATGCTGCAGTGATAGACAATAACACCAGCAGGCAGGCATTAGACCTTTACTTGAATGCCCATAACGAAATCCTTTTAAATACAGATGTTCAGGTAGGAGGGCTGTACCTTTTGCCCGCCAGAAATGCCTGCAGAATAGTTGCCAATGGAGTGCTATCTTCGAATAAACTGGTCGCCAGTGGTGGCGATTTTGCCCTAAACGGATCTATCAATACCGGCCTGGAGGGCATCAGTATTTCCAACACGGGAGATGTCTTGATAAACGGCAACATGCACTCCGGAGGGGCGATTTCCATCTACGCAGGCGGTCAGTTTACAATGGCAAATGTTGCCGATATGGCGGCCGACGGATCTGTTGACCTGACGGCATCCGGTGAGATTGTTATTGGGAGCGTAAGAACACTTACCGATAACGATTCGAATGATATCGCTATTTTTAGTATGGGCGGTGGGATCAAAGCCGTCACTTTGAATGCGGGATCTCAGGGTGATGTAGAACTGAATGCCGCCGGTGGTTCAGTCACGATTGCAGATGGGCTCATCACTGCAGATTCTCTGATTGCAGATGCAGCCGGTGCTCTGAATCTCAATACGGCCGTTAGGTATATTGGTGCTATAGCAAGCACAACTGGAGCTATACAAATCAGCGAATTAGATGCTGTAGAAATGGGTGTCTATACCGAAAACGGTGCCGTAGACATAGCAGCAGGTGGTAAGTTGGATGCTATCGATATTCGGGTGAATGGTGGGCCTTTAAAGCTCCGCGCCAATGCTATGTTTTTGGGAATAATTATAGTGCCTGGAAATTCCATCACATTGGAAGCTGATGGTTCTGTCGACGGCATGGTCCTTCTGGGCAGTAGCGCGGAAATTTTCGCGGGGACAATTGGCCTTACACATGCTCCAACAGCTGATGTAAATACGCTTACCATGACCCTGACTTCAGAGGTAGGCGGGCAGTCGGGCGAACTCTTGCCTGGGTCATCATTGATAGTGAGACCGCCCGACAGCTCTATCTCGGCACCCGGGATCGTGCGGATAGGGCCATGGGACTATCTGCCTTAGTAAAATGACCTGTGAATGAATATTATTAACCCGGCAACTATGTATAAGCCGTCATACTGGACTTGATCCGGTATCCAGATCCCCGAAATTTGACAAAGCCTTACCATGCTGGTAGGTTCAGAAACATTGTTCTAAATGTTTACTGAACCAACAGGTGTGCGCTTGTATTTATCTGATTTTATAGGCTTTACGTGAATTCTAAACTCCCCCATTTTGCAGTTTGCGAGGTGGGGGGTTCTGTTTTTTAAGGGGCTAAAATGAAACCCACCAAATTTGATGGTTCCGTAAAAAGTCGCAGGGTCGTCACTCCGGCGAATGCCGGAGTCCATAAGTGCCTGATAAAACTGGATCCCGGTTTTCACCGGGATGACACCAAAAGGCAATTTTTGACTTTTTACCGGTCCATCAAATTTGTTGCCTCTTTTTTTGCGTTGCTATTGTTACAATGGACCGGGAGCGGTACCGTGTTTGCAGATGCCGCCACCGCCCAGCAGGAAATCAACGCGGCCTACCAGCACATTGAAACGTCGGTGGCTGTCATTGATCAGTTGGCCCAGGAAAAAAAACTGGGTGAGGCCCTCGTCAAGCTCACGGAATTAAACACTTACATTGACGACAACCTGGTGCCTGTATTTTATGATAAAATTATCCAGGTTCGCAGAGAAATCCCGGACTACACGCCGCCTGTGCTGGCGGTAAATCTGGGGCCCTATTTTATCACTTCCTACTGGGATGGAAAAATCCAGCAGGCTGAATCCACCCATAAAGAGGCCATCGAGGCTTTAGAGGGCGTTGCTGCCATGCGCAAGTTGAATTCCCAGGATTCGGCCTTTGCCTATCTAAAAACGGCCTACGACACTTTTTCCTCTTTAAAGGATGTGGTCGAGGACATCGTTTCCGTCAATTTTGTGAAACTGGCCTGGGACTTTCATGAGGGTGCCAATACGTTCATCGACAATTACAAAGCCATTGAAGCAGCCAAACTCGCCGGGCTGGAAACCGATAGTTTCAAGAGTCTGATTAAAACCCTGGCCCGGCGGGCTGAAATAACACTTGAACTGATGCAGGATTTGAAAAGTGCCCTCATCGTCTATCGCAGTGATGTCCTGAATTTTCAATATCATCTGCAGAACATTCAGAATTTTACGACCCGGGCGACCCACGACCCTGTTTTCCCGCTTGATTTCAGCAATACACTCTACAATTTTGACATCACTCCCTACATTACCGCTGTCGACAGCCTGAAGGCAAATTTTGAAAATGGAGATTTCTGCTGGCAGTTTTTCGATACGGTTTATCAACAGATCCATCAGGAGGCGGCCTCCCAGCGTCAAAAGATTGACGCCAACATTAATGGGTCAGCCGAACCGGAATCAAATAAACAGGTGTATCTGAACGATGTCTCCCTCAACTGGAATTTTTTCGATGCGCATGCGAGCAACATTCACACGGGGTTTTTCAATGCGCGCGTAGATGTGCTCGCGACCTACAATACGCTCATCCAGACGGTGGATACCCTCGGCGCACAGCGTGATGCCATCGTTGCGGCCTATTGGGACAAGAGTGGGTTTGTCCGCCAGGATCTGCGCACTTTTCAGGAGGAAGATCACGAAATTGTGCAGGTAAATTTACCGGATATTGCCCGACCGGGCCCCTATTACCTGGCCAGAGAGTACGCCCCCTATTTCCCGACTTCACCCCTTGCGTCGAGTTACCAGATGCAGGTTCAGACACCCGACATAGAGAACTTTCCTTTTGAGGTTTACGCCGAGGGTCTGTTCAAGCTGGCGGGTGCTTACCGGAATATGGCCGAATCGGCCCTTCAGCAGGATTCAACCCGGACCTACGGGGATGGAAGCCCGGTTGCCCATTTTGGGTTAAGCCCGCTGAGTCAGGACCTCATGAATGATGTCGCCTACAACTTGAACCGTGTCCGGGATCAGGCCCTTGATTTCGAGACTTTCATGAATAATAAAGCCAGTTTGATTCCTGATGCTTTTGAAAAGCAGGCACAGCTGGAAACTGCCCTGGCTGCCCTGGTGGCCTATGTCGACAGCAATCAGGGCTACCTTTGCCTTGACGGTACGTCGATCCATAACGACGCTGTCAGCCAATGGGACACCCTCGTTGCACCCATGCTGGCCAGTGACTGGAATTACAGTGACGGTGTCGATGGTGCCATCGGTGCGATTGACAACCATCTTGCCTACATAGAGGGGCAGAACGAGTTCAACGATGACCTGAAAGACGCCGGGGATCTTATTCAAAGCCTGGATAACAACCGGATGCTGTTGAACCTGATCATGTTCATCGTGAACGACTTTGCCACGCTTCCCGACTTCCCGTCCGAGCAGGGATACCGGGACTTTCTCACTGAACTGGATTACCTGCACGCTTTTTATGGACTTGCGAATCTGGACAGTGTCATGAACCTGCGTGCAACCGCACGCTCCCTCTTTGCAAACCTCTATGGGGGCGGGCGCTGGTTTTCTCAATTTAATTCCTACTGCGTTATGCCGGAAACCGTAGAAAAGTTACAGCAGCTCATCTCGGAAATGGATACATGGGCTGATCTTTACATACCCAATGTCCGCCAGGGATTCCCCGGTTGGGATGCCTGGGGGCGGAACCAGCTGAACACCTATTGGCCTACGGAAAACACGGAGGAGATCCGTCCAAACGTTACCCATTTCACGCCTGGAAGAAACAGTGAAGCGGTATCCGTCTATCAAGCCCTGCGCATCAGTTTTAATGAAGCCATTGATGTGGAGACCCTTACGGATACAAGTGTTCTTTTTGAAGCAAACGGCAATGTGCGCTCCCGCCGCATGGCCTACGACCCTGCCGAAAAGCGACTCATGATTTATCCGGCCCGCATGCTGCCGTCAACCCGTTATACGGTCTCTTTGACCGATGAGGTGACTGATTTGTCCGGGAATGGCCTGGTGCCGGAAAGCTGGTCTTTCACCACAGAAGTGGTCTCCTCAGCAGCCTGGGTCTCCATTGACATTACCGGTGTTGAAGAGGGGGCAACTTACGCTGACCCGGTCACCATCGGGATTTCAGTATCCGCGGGAACCTACCGTGCAGAATTGAGTATCAACGGGGAGGCACCGCAACCGGTCACAGACGGGCACGTGGTCTCCCGAAGGGGACGCTATCAACTGACGGTCATCGCAGATCAGGGCCTGACCCGGACTATCGAGTTTGTTGTTGGGACCGACACCGAAGATTACCAACTCAACGTCGCCAACGCGGTTGAAACGGATGTCCGCCCTTTTGTTGTAGGCGCCAGCAGCACTGTTGCCGTGGGTAAGCGGTACTTTGTGGACGGCAACCGTTACATCTACAATATCGGCGGGAAAGTGTACCTCTACGACCTGCTCACGGCGGAAAACAAGCTGCTTTTTGATACCGGTTTCTACTACCAGACCGAGGGCGGCGTCAACGTCGAGTCCTCGACCTATTGTTCTTTCCTGGGGGTGTCCGGGGACCATATCCTTTACTGTAAAAGCACCGGTGCAGAAGGCCCCGGGGTGTCTCCAGACAGTAAAACTTTTCAACTGTTTGTGTTCGATCTGAACAGCGGGAAGAGTGAGCCTGTACCCCTGCCACCGACTATTACCCAGATTTCTGGATTTATCAGCGCGGGGCAGGTTGTGTGGTCAGGCGATTACACCGGTACGCCCTCTCTGTTTGCGTGGGAAATTGGAGATTCCACAGCGACGACACTCCTGGAATTGAGTGGCCTTGATACCTGGCAGACGCCTGAGATAATGGGCTTTGACGGAGAGTGGGTTCTCTACCGCATAGGGGATGGGGGTGCGTACAACTATCAGGGACTGGACGGTAACTTCGGTTATGATTTACGCGAGCCCAAAGGGGAGAGCCTGCACGGGTTGCATATACCGACCGGAGAAAACAGTGTACTGATTCCATGGGATTCTGCGGCACCCTCACGGGTGGCCTATGCGGACGTCCATGCCGGTGTCGCCGCGTTCATGGTTTACCGGATGCACGGAGAGGTAGTTTCAACTGAATTTGGAGACACCTGGGAAGACACCTGTGACGCATCCGGACTCTACTTGAGGCCTCTTTTCTCGGATCAGGTGATGACCGTCAGCCAGCAGCCCCAGATAGGGGACGGCCAGCGATTCATGCTGTCGGACAGTCTGCTCTACTGGGTGAATCGAAATACCGCCGCACCCTTTTCGATTTCCGCCTCAACAACGACATCTCAACTGACACACAACTCCCTGGACCTGATTTCGAACCGGGTGTTCGGCGTGGATTTGGGAATTTTTGCATGGGACTATCAGCTGTTTGGGGACCGGATGATTACGGATGACCCTGCGGCGAAAGTCATCACCTTCGGAAAACCTGTCAGTACGGTAGGTGTCGCAAACAAAGTCCCGGCACCCGATACAGCCGATGTTGCCCTGGACAGCACGGTCACGGTCACTTTCTCCGACGCCATGGCTGCCGAAACGCTGACATCAGAGTGGATTTCCATGAGCCGCGTTGATGGAGAGGGCGGCTTTCTTGATCAGGTTCCGCTGAAGATTCAATACGATCCCGGTTCGTTTACCCTGACCCTCTCCCCGGAAGGACTCGTGTCGGGTGCCCGTTACCGGGTCTATATAGCCGGGCAGGTGGAAGATGCTGTGGGTAACGCGTTTGTACAACCGGTGGTCTGGTATTTTACGACTGAAGACATAACGGGTCCGGAACTGTTATCCAGTGTTCCCGGCAATGGCAGCACTGTGCTGTCGCCGGGCACCTCCATTACGTTGCGCTTTGATGAAAAAGTGAATTCCGACACCGTGACTGCAGGCATTCTGCTGTTACAGGGTGAAACTGCGGTTGGGTTCACGTCAAATTCAGGTGACGATGGTACGCTCATGATTACACCTGCGGCGCCCCTTGCCTATGACACCTCATACACTATAGAAGGGACTGCGGCGCTCACCGATATGGCCGGAAATCCCCTGGTGCAGCCTTTCACTATTTCATTTGAAACCATCGGTGAAACCGTCAGCGCAGCGGGCGGAACAATCCTTTACGGTGACAGCATGATGGGCAGCATCACCCGCGTAGATGCGGACGGGCAGAATTCAGGCCTGGTGGCCATGACCTCTGTGGCAAGCATCAGGTGGCAGCCGTCCGGCGAACGGATCTTTGTGGCTACCCAGAATCAGGACCTTCAGGTGATGAACCCAGACGGCACGGGTGTCACTTCGGTGGCAAGCGGTTTGCCCTATAATTTTATACCTGATTTTTCACCGGATGGCACCCGGATCCTTTACGCGGCCCAGCGCGAAGGCCTGTGGGGGTACAACCTGGTCAGCAACAGCCTGGACGGGAGCGATCCGGTGACATTGTATGCAGTTGAGCAGGACAGTATCGGCTCGGTGGCCTGGTCTCCAGACGGTGAGCGCATCGCCTTTGTATGGAATCACGGGGCAACACCCCCGGAACTCGGGGTCCTGACCGTGGCCACCGGTGAGATCGTTTTCCGGGAGGATCTTGTTTGTCCGGTATGGGCGCCTGACAGCAGTCGACTGTATGCCCATGGACGGGTCAGGGAAAACAATTTTGAAAAATCTATGGTTGCCATATCGCCGGATCTTACCCAGGCAGAACCGATTTTCCCACTGGCAGAGATTCAGGCAGCCGCCATTTCGCCTTCGGGCAGCCACCTGGCCCTTTATCTGTCGAACGGGATCCATCTTGTTGACCTTGTGAATCGAACCATAGACCAGCGTCTTGCCTGTTCACCTGCAGCCATGGGGCCGGTACAGCTGTTCTGGTCCCGGGACGAAACCGAGATTCTATTTAACGCCATGGGGGTTGCCGATGCCTGGAGCCCGGGAGTATTTGCGCTTGATATTGCCAACCGGCGGGTAGCGACCATTGCCATGTTCGGCGGTATGCCGGCCGCACCCATGGACTGGCTGCCGCTGGTCAGCGCCGCCTTGCCGCCTCTGGTGACGGCAGGGGTAACAGACCTCTCCACAGATTCGGAAGTAAATGTCCGTATTGACTGGAGCGAATACAGCCGGCCGGCGGAGGTTTCTGCATTTCGTCTATACCGCGGCCTTGAACCGTTTTCCCAGGTATCTGGACTGACCCCCCTGATTGAAACCGCCGCCTTAACCTACACCGATCTTACGGCTGACCGGGGAATACCCTACTACTATGCGGTTACGGCTGTAACAACAAGTGGACTTGAGCACTCGTTGGTGGTGCCGTTCGGACCGACAACCCCCGGGGATAATGATGGCCTGGAAGATGTCTGGGAGCAGCACTATTTCGGCCACTTGGACTCTCTGCCTGGTGGGGATCCGGACAATGACGGGCTGACCAATCTGGAAGAAATGCGGGAGCAGACCAATCCGAACCTTCCGGATTCAGATGGTGATCTGGCACCGGATGGTCTCGAAATCGCGCGGGCAATGAATCCGCTGGTGGCTGACGTTCAGCCCTTGCAGGTAAGTGCCCCGATGAGTGAAGTGGAGATAGGCAGTCCTGTGCCCCTGTCCGCTGCGGGCGGATCGGGGAGCTATGCCTGGACAATTTCTGATGCCAGCCTGGCCCAGGTTGATACGGCCGGTAATTTTTCAGGACTCATGCCGGGAACTGTCACGGTGGTGTTGGAGGACCAGCTGTTCCCAGGACTGAGTTCCCAGCCGCTGCAGCTGAACGTGGTTCAGCATACTTTTAATCTCTTACCGGGCTCCCCCCTGGTTTTGCAAAAAGATGGGCGCCTGACCATCGAGGCTGTCGGGGGCAGCGGCCTGTATGGTTGGGAGATTTCGGACAACCAGACGGCTGCAATGGATGGCTACGGCAGCAGTCGGACAGTCACACCCCTCCTTGCAGCAGGGACCTTCCAGGTCATCGTGGCAGATCTTGTCCGAACCGACCTGGATCCGATTGCCATTGACATTTCCATTGAGACCATTCCCGGAGATATTTCCGGGGATTCCCGGGTAACCCTGGAGGACACAGCCATTTTGCTGCAATTGCTTGCCCGGATGCCGGTGGCATCTGATATTGTACCGCATGCAGATGTCAACGCGGACCAGAAACTGGGTTTTGAGGAGGCTGTCTATACTCTGGAGAAGATTGCCGGGATAAGATAAGGAGGGCCGACGATAGCTGTTCAGGCTGAAGACTTAAAAGCAGGCTATTAGGCGGTAGGCTGTTAGGAAGGTCAAAAGGATTAAACAGTTAACAGTTATTCGTTATTGGTTAAATGGAAAGGCAGAGCAAATCGACTCATTATTCGATGTTGGAAGTTCAGCGTTCGATGTTCGACGTTCAGGTTTTATGGGTGTATCGAATAGCGTAGCACAGCGACTCATGATTCAAAATTCGACGTTGGGCGTTCGATGTTCGACGTTCAGGTGCTAGCGTTACATTATGTCTATTAGGTAAGTCGAAAAATATCCTTGTTATCGGGTGTATAGCGACGAAAGGCCCAATTCGAGTAGGCTAAAATTAGGCCCTTTTTGGGCTTTGAGTTTTTCTACATATCGTGTTAAAGTACCCGATTAATTTCTGTACAGTTTCGGCAACTTGACCCGTTCTGATCGGAATCCTGCATGCTTATTGGGCTACTTACAATAAAAAGCCAAAAATGACCCCATGTCTCCCGGCGAGATATGGGGTTTTTTATGGGAGGCTCGATTTTGTCAGAAATTCATGGAACGGGTGTCGATATATGAAACGTCCCGGGCGAATACGCTACCAACATTGAGAGACCTGTATTAAAACCTTCGGGTTTTTTGTGGGAGCGGCATCTTGCCGCGAATGATCAAGTTTGTATATCCATTTCCAATCAGGGGGCAACGATGTTGTGTTCACTTTTCATGGAGCCACGAATTGTATGCAATAGAAAATTGAAAACCAGTCTATTACTTGTCGTAGCATTAGCCATTTTACCGATTCTCGCCAGCAACAGCTTTGCAACTACTTTCACGGCTGCTGATTTTGAAGGCACCTGGCGCTACTATGGCCTGATATCA
>CAZWPX010000029.1:0-59861 GCA_964636125.1 uncultured Desulfobacterales bacterium
GCGGTGCCGTCACTATTGATTTCAACCTGATCCACGGATGAACCGGACAGGACACCTTTAACCCGCGATTCGATGGTATCGTCTTTCACCATAAAATTCTGCACGCGGGTGCTGGAGTCGATCTGGACACCTTTTACTACCTCAAGAAGATTGCGCCGGGCCACAACAACGGCGGCCCGCCTGACCATGGCCCGCATCTGGGCCTGGCCCACCGCTTTTTGCGTGGGTACGCCGATACCGATGGCGGTAAGTTTCCTGCTGACCCAGTCGATGGATCCGGCATCACCGATACGCTCAAGGGCCTCTTCCTGGGCGCCGCAGGGCAGGCCGGGAAGCAGCAGGGCTGCCAGTAAAGCCATCAGCCCCAAACTAGATAGTGTCCGCATTTTCATTTCATCCCTCCTGGCCCGTGGGTACTTCCCGCCTATGGATCTGTTTTATTCTACAGAACAATTTTCCGGCTTGTTGGATAGAGCCGGCTGCCAGACGATGTCTCCGAGAAACAGCTCGGCCGAAGGCTTGGCCGCCCCCCAGTAGTTGCCCGTCAGGTCCACCTGTAAAGGTGCATAACTTTGAACATGGAACGGATCATTGGCCACAAAGACATTGTCGCGCATCATCGGCCTGAGCCCGCCGCCTTCCATGACGATGGCGCCCTGCCCCTGATTTCCTTTAAAAACCGAGCAGCTGACATCCGGCCGGGCATTTTCCATCAGGAGCATACCCGCCTGGGCACTTTCGGCGATGGTGCTGGCACGTATCTCCGGTGCACAGTTGGAAACCGTCAGGCCGGTGTCCGCTTTGGATATCAGCGTGAATTCCAGACGCGTCCGGCCGGCGCCCTGCAACACCACGCCCTGCCAGGCACCTGGACTGGCCGCAACCGCCTTGGGGCCCAGGGTAACCGGTTTCTCCCTGAGGCCATAGGCCAGCAGTTCGCCACCGGCCACGGTGAGTCCTACCCCCGGTGCAAATTGAATCTCAACCCCGGGTTCAATATAGAGGCTGGCCCCGGGTCCCACGGTTATCTCGGACCCGGCCGTAAAGGGATTTTTCTCAGCAACCAGAAGCACTTTTCCGACAATGGTACCGCCCAGCAGGGGGCCGGGCTGCGGCAATTGGTAGAGGCCTTCCACCGGCAGCGCAACTGCGGCCACCGCTTCCGGAAATTTACCGGTATTGCCGGCCCGGTCTACGGCGCGGACCCTGATAAAAAACCGGTTGAAGTTCTCCTGGTCCAGCAGGATGATTTTATTCTGTTCAGACCGGGCAGCCCGCTCAAAACCACTGAGAGGCGTCACACTGGACCAGACTTCATAGCCGGCCAGGTCTTCTTCTGCGTTAGCCGCCCACAGGACCTTCACCTTACCATCCAGGGAGACAGCAGCCAGGCCACTGACTTTTGCCGGCGGCAGGCTGTCTATATCCAGCAGGTGCGCCGGATCTATCGCCCGGCCCTGCCCGCCATCCGGGTTTACGAGGTACGCCATGGCCGTCAGACCATAGGCCTGTTCATCAGGTTTGACCATATAGGTGCCTTCATATATTTCCCGGGCGGCAAACTCTTTCTCGGCCGCAGCCAGAAGTTCTTCGGTCAATTGATGACCAGTTTCAGCATAATTTTTCTTGATGGCCGTGATAACTTCTTCCTGCAGGGCCTGTTTCACCGCACCCGCCACAGGGGTCAGCTCGATGCCCGTTTTGAAATCCCCAAGATCGATATAGGCCCGGCAGCCCGGATCACCAATCAGCCGGAATGCAACTTTCTGGCCCCGGATAAAGGGTTTGCCCGGGTTAATAATCGTAAAGAGATCTATCCGGGGTGTTCGCATCTGGGCGTGCAGAGCTGATTCCGGAAGTTCAATGGTGGAGACGATTTCCCGGAACAGATCGTCTGTCTGGCTCATCATTTCGGTGTGCCGCAGATTCCAGACGGATGCCACCGTCGCCATGATCAGGCCAACCGGATTCAGGGACAGGCCGCCGCCGTGGGCACGCTGTACATGTTTTGCCCGCCAGAGCAGATTCCCGGTTTTCAAATCCCAGAGCTTGACTTCACACCCCACAGCTATCTGGGAATAGATGCCGGCGTAGATGCGATCGAAATGGGTTATTTTACCGGTAAAAGCCGCATCGACACCGAGGATGCTTTTGAGTTTTTTAGGGTTTTCAGCCAGCAGTTCATCAATCTGGCCGGTGGTCAGTATCCCTGCGTTTTTCAGGCGTTTATTGGTATTGTACAGCTCTAGGTCCTTGAACGGGAGGGAGGCGATGTGATTGTACATACCACGCCGAACAATATCCCCGGGATTCTCCTTGTGATAGGCAATAGAGTACGATTTATCCTCCAGGCCTGCAAACGGCAGGACAGCCACTGAAGCAGGTTTGTGCCGTTTGAAGTAGGTTGTATTCTCATACTCCCCTTTAAATCGTGTGAATGCTTCCGTGGTCGCAACTATGAACTGGGCACTTTCTTCAGTACCGACGGTCGCACAACCTGAGAAAATGGCTGACAATAACAGCAAAACTGAAAGAACCCACCCGCAGCGTATCTGTTTCATAGCTCAAGCTCCCGATTTATCTTGTATATGATCTATCCACCTTGGCATAAACGCTATTATAAAGCTGTTGTTTTGTCAATGTAGGGTTAAACTTGTAGATTTTTATCCCCAAATCGATTAAAAGTTGGAAATTATGGATCTGCAAAAGCCAGCTGCGGTTTCAACACGTCTTTAAGCCAGCATCTGATATGAAACAAATCACGGGATACATAGGCCGAAAAACCATCGGGATCAGCAATCACAGCCTGATACTTTTTGCGCTCACCTATCGTTTAATCAGCCTCTCTGTTAAAAGTGCGCTCCCCGGGCGCGCACTGGTTAAAAAAGTCATCTTTGAGCAGATCTATTTTACCGCCATTCAAGCACTGCCTCTGGTGATTCCCATTGCCCTGGTCCTGGGCAGCACGCTCATCGCCCAGTTTACCAAATTTTCAGGGCAATATGACCCCGGAAAGCTGATGGTCATCCTGGTCATCCGCGAACTAGGGCCCATTATCACCGCCCTGCTGGTAATTCTCAGGTCCGCAACTTCGGTGACCATTGAGCTGTGCTACATGGGCGTCCTGCATGAAATCGAGGCCATTGAAATGGCCGGGGTCGACCCTTTACGGGTTATCTGTTTCCCGCGCCTGATCGGTATCACATCTGCAATCCTGAGCCTGTTCATTGTGTTTGACCTTTGTGCAATTATTGGCGGCTATCTCATTGTCTGGATTTTTACATATGCACCGATTGAGGGTTTTTTCAGCCAGATTACCAAAGCCATCACAGCCAGCGACATTATAGTGGGCGTCATAAAAGCACTCTTTTTCGGTATCACGATTACAGTCACAAGCCTCTATCACGGATTTAAAACCCACAGTCGGATTACCGATATACCGCAGGCGACCTCCAGAGCCGCGGTAGAATGTTTCTTTTACTGCCTTGGGATAAATGTCTTAATATCCTTAATTTTTTACATGTAAGGGCTGGCATGCAGGTTATTACCCTTGAACACTACAGGTTTATTGACCGGAACACCGGCAGCTGTTTGAATGATTTTAACTTCAGTATTGCCGCGGGAGAAGCCTGTTTGATTTCAGCTGACAATCCGGATGATGCCCACCTTTTGACCCGCGCCCTGGCTACCCTGATTCGACCTGCCGCCGGCACCTATCACTTCGAGGACACCACGCTCGACTTCAGCAGTTATCAGAACCTGCTGGCGTACAAACGCCAGATCGGGTATTTCGGACCAAACGCTGCCCTGATCAGCAACCTGACGGTTCGTCAAAACCTGCTGCTGGCGAGGACCTATTTTGAAAACGCGCTTGATCTTGAACTGGAAGACAATGTAAAAGATTTATGTACCGAATTTCAATTGATCGACAAGCTTGATCTGCGGCCCGCAGCCCTGGGCCCCCTGGATGTCAGGGCCGCCATCATGATACGGGAGTTTACCAAACCGCTCAAAATTTTTATCATGGACAGCCCGGAAGACCTGATAGGCCACCCGGGGTTTGACTTTCTTATCAGAAAGGTGGAAAGCATGCTTGCATCGGGTATTCCGCTTGTGCTGCTCTGCGAAAACAATGACCTGGTCGGGCAACTGAGCAGCCGGGCCATCCGGATTCCGCCGACCGCCGATGCCTGCAAACTCTAAAGTGATCAAACCATGGATCTTGATTTTTCAAATAAGGAAAAGATTGTAGGGGCTTTTACCATCTGCATCGTGCTCCTTATCCTGGCCACCGTCATTCTCATCGGACGTGGCAAAGACTGGTTCCGGGCTTCGGTGGTCATGTACGCGACCTTTAGCGAAAGCTACAACTTGAAGAAAAATGCAGCTGTCAAAATGTACAGCACAGACATCGGAATGGTGACGGATATAGCCATTTCCGGGGAAAAGGTTAAACTGAAACTGAAGATTTATCAGGATTTTGCACCGCGGATTAAATCCGACTCGATTGCCACCGTAGAAAGCCCCACATTCATTGGAGACGAATTTGTCTCCATAAAACCCGGCAGCGTAAATGCTGAATCACTGGGTGAAAACCTTGAAATCAGGACCGTGGCGAAAAAATCGATTTCGGATGTACTTGAAGAGTTCGAGATAGAGAAAACAGCCAAAATGGTGGTTTCCGCCGTCCAGGGCATCTCGGAAACGGCCCAGCAGCTGCGGGCGCCTGAAGGGCCATTGATGACCTCGTTGAACAACATTGAAAGAACAACCACCCATTTCGAAAATTTGACCGCCGGGCTGCAGGCCGGGGAAGGGACTGTGGGGAGTATCCTGCAGTCGCGGGAACTGGTGGAAGCGCTGCTGGCCAAAATCGACAAACTGGGACATATCCTGGATGATCTGGCCCGGGCCACCGCCAAAACCCCGCAGACCGTCACGCTGGTCAACACCAACCTGGAGACCCTGCAGGAAATCAGTGCCAAAGCCGCAGGCAACTTTTCCCAGCTTGAAACCATACTGCAGGAGGTAGACGCCAGCGTCCAGTCCGTCAGGCGAACCCTGGCCAATTTTGAAGACGGCAGTCACGACATACCGGCGATCCTCAAATCAACCCGCCGGGGAATTAATGAAATTCGGGACGGGGTTGAAGGCGCAGACCAAATCATCCAGTCCATCCAGAAAAACCCCCTGATCCGCGGCAACCTCCCGCCCACACCCAAACCCGAAATCACGGATTCCGGACTGCGCCCGTAAAAAGGCTAAAGGTTAAAGGCTGAAGACTAAAGGAACACCGTTCTTACAGCTATCACTTCAGTCTTCAGCCTTCGGACTTTAACCTTCTTTACACCCGCCCCCCGCTCCATCTCAATTTGGCTTTGAGAACATCGTAATAATTCTGCCCCGGTATGGTGATCATCTGGACGGGGTGACCGCTCTGGGTCACATCAATGGTATCGCCATCGTGCAACTGCAGGCCGGCCTGGCCGTCGAAGGTCAGCATGAGATCCGCGGCCTTTTCAGTCAGGCTCAGGGAAATGGTGGCGGTATCCGGGACAATCAGGGGTCTGTTGGTCAGGGTAAAGGGGCAGATCGGTGTCATGATAATCCCGGGCACCGTCGGCTGCAGGACCGGCCCGCCGGCGGCCAGTGAATAGGCCGTTGATCCGGTGGGGGTCGCAATGATCAGACCGTCAGCCCGGTAAGTCGTCAGGTAGTGCCCGTCAATCCGGGTTTCGATGTTCGCCAGCCGGGCCAGAGTCCCCTTGTTTATCACGATATCGTTGAGGACCGTTTCGGAGGCAATTTCCGTCCCGCCTCTGGACACCCTGACCAGCAGCCGCATGCGCTGGCTGGTAGTAAAATCATTGTCCAAAATCGCCTGGGCCGTACCGAACAGGTCTTCTTCAACAGCCTCAGCCAGAAAGCCGACCTCTCCAAATTTAATCCCCAGAACTGGAACCTGCTGGTCGCCGATCCATCTTACAGCCCCCAGAAAAGTACCATCACCACCCAGTACAAACACACAGAAAAGGTCTGCCGGCGCCGGATACGACTGGCCCTCTTTAGTATAGTTCTGGAGCACCGGGTACTCTGGCCGGATAACTGTCATACCCCTCTCAACCAGCCATTTTTCAAAAGCCTGGGCCTTTTGCTCGGCCTCACGGTCGTTCTTGACCACCAGTCCCACATTGATCATTGCGCCACCTCAGAGTAAAGAATCCTGATAAGTGTGAAGTGACTTAAGTGATCTAAAGTGCCTAAAGTTAGCGAGTCGCTGCGCTCCACTGATTTTATCTGACTGGCAGGATACCTTAACTTTAGATCACTTCAAACTTTAGCTCACTTTAGGCACTCGCCTCAAATTTTCACGGCATAGCCAATCATCTTCGACCTGGCCCTGAGGACCAAGTTTTAATACAGAATAATATCAATTAAACCGATAAGTTAATAGCCATAGCATGGTTACTGGTTATACGGCAAGATCTTTTTATTTCGATGAAAGTAAAAAAAGTTTGACAATATCAACCAAGGCGCCTATAGAGCGTAAAGTACAAGCATTTAAAATAAAAAAATCAAATTCATTTTCTGTATACAATATGGCACAATCAAGCCGTACCAGGTTGAATGACGACAAAGAGATAGCCGGTGAAGTTGAAGCCCTGAATCTGGGAAATAAAATTAGGCGGCTACGGCGCAAAAAGGCGCTGACCTTGCAAAATGTTTCCGACCTGTCCGGCCTTTCAAAATCATTGCTGTCACAAATTGAAAACAGCTTCACCGCCCCACCGATTGCAACCCTGTTGAAGATTTCCAGGGCCCTTGAAATCAAAATTGGGTACTTTTTCCAGGACCCGCCGGTTTCGAGCAGAATCTCGGTGGTCAGGCACAAGGACCGCAAGGCCACGGTCCCCCTGCACAGTCGTGCCAATGGTATTAAGGTCGGATACCAGTATGAATCCCTGGCGTACCCCATGGCTGAAAAAAATATGGAACCCTTCATGATAGAAATAGAACCCCGGGAAGCCGAAGATATGATTTTCTACAATCACCGGGGAGAGGAATGCCTGTTTGTACTGGAAGGGCGCATGGAATTCAGGGGCGCCGACCGGGTGATTGAGCTGGATTATTTGGATTGCCTCTATTTTGACTCAAACATTCCACACGCCTTAAGGGGCTTAAATGGAAAGCCGGCCCGGGCGCTAGGGGTTATCTATGCATCCGAATAGGCAAGCGCCCGCGAACAGGTACTTTTCAAGCCAGCGCAACAATTGGTTTCCAAGGGCGATTGGGCAGCCCCAGCAGTGCGCTTAGCCCTTGACGCATAATTTTAAAACGAGTATAGAGTTAAACCCTTGAAAATACTTAATTGTATTAAGGCCGTTTTTTGATTGTGCGCAACCGCTTGAATATATAACGTTTATATGGTTTAAATTATTATTCAACCTGGCCCTGCAGGGCGGCGAGTAGCCCCCGGGGCCGGAACTTGGCAAAAGGCATGTTTTTCAAAGGCTCCAAACTCTGATTCGTTTGGACGGCTGCTCAATTTTTTCACTACTAACGCAGGAGGGAATTACAATGAAGAAGAGTACAGTTAGGTTATTGGCTGTCACTGTCGCTGCTATGTTTATGGTCTTTTCCATGGCTGGAGCCGGATTCGCCGGAACGCTCAAACTCGGTGTGGCCGGACCTCACAGCGGTGACCTGGCCTCATATGGTATCCCCACCATTAAGGCTGCTGAACTGGTTGTAAAAGACATTAATGCCAAGGGCGGCGTTCTGGGCATGCAGGTGGAACTGGTTGTTGAAGATGACGTCTGCAAACCGGAAGTTGCAACCAATACCGCCACAAAACTGGCCTCCCAGAAAGTACGCATCGTGCTCGGTCACATCTGCTCCGGCGCCACCAAGGCGGCCCTGGGAATCTACAAGGACGAAAAAATGGTGGTCATGTCTCCTTCCGCCACGAACCCGGGACTGACCCAGAGCGGCGACTATCCCAACTTTTTCAGGACCATCGCTTCCGACGACGCCCAGGCAAGACTGGAAGTGGACTTCGCCCTGGACAAACTCGGCCTCAAAAAAATTGCCGTACTGCATGACAAAGGCGATTACGGGAAGGGCCTGGCCGAATTCGCGAAAACATTTCTCGAAGCCGACAAACGCGCGACCGTCGTTCTGTATGAAGGCATCACCCCGGGAGCGGTAGATTATTCTGCGGTTGTTCAGAAAATCAAGCGTTCCAAGGCTGAAGCCGTAATTTTTGGCGGCTACCATCCGGAAGCCTCCAAGATCATCACCCAGATGAAGAAGAAGAGAATGAAGACCATCTTTATCTCCGACGATGGTGTTAAGGATGATACCTTTATTAAAGTGGCCGGCAAATACGCCGAGGGCGTTTATGCCACCGGTCCCATGGATGTTTCCAGCAATCCCATGGCTAAGGCTGCCAACGAAGCCCATCAGAAAGCCTATAGCGCTGATCCGGGTGCCTTTTACCTGAACGCCTACGCGGCCGCACTGGCGCTGCTCAATGCTGTTGAGCAGGCCGGCTCCACAGATTATGAGGCAGTCACAAAAGCGTTAAGGACCAAGTTTGTTGAGACCCCCCTTGGAAAAGTCAAGTTCGACGATCGCGGCGATGCCATCGGTGTTGGTTTCTCCATGTATCAGGTCAAAAACGGTAAGTACGTAGAACTTAAATAAGGTTTAATCGGCTGGTTAATTCAGGGGGTCCGGCATCAGTGCCGGCCCCCTGTTTTTAACCCGCACATCAACCTGAGATTTTTGAAAAACATCCAGCTTTGCCTGATTCAATCAGTACCGGGAATTCAAACTGCGGCGCGTGGACACAAGCGGTTGTTTCTCAAAAATCTCAGCAGGGAACACACTATAAATGGAATATTTCCTTGAGCTTTTTCTTGGCGGATTGACCCGGGGCAGCATCTACGCCCTCATCGCCCTGGGCTATACAATGGTATACGGTATCGTCCAGCTGATCAACTTTGCCCATGGCGAAATCTATATGATCGGGGCTTTCACAGCCCTGATTGTGGCGACGGTGCTCTCCATGATGGGCTGGCCCCCGCTGGCCATCTTGCTGGTCTCCTCGTTTGCAGCGATACTCTATTCTTCCTGTTACGGCTGGACCCTGGAAAAGATCGCCTACAAACCGCTCCGCAAAGCCCCGCGTCTTTCCGCCCTGATCAGCGCCATCGGCATGTCCCTTTTTCTTCAGAACTATGTCCTGCTGGCCCAGACATCTGATTTTCTGCCCTTCCCCAGCCTGATACCGGACCTGGAATTTTGGGAACCGTGGGCTCATATTATCACCACGCCTGAAATCGCCATTATTGCAGTCACCACAACAGTGATGCTCTGCCTCACTTTTCTGATCAAATATACCCGGATCGGAAAAGCGATGCGGGCCGCCGCCCAGGACAAGGATATGGCCATGCTGGTGGGCATTGATGTCAACCGGGTCATCTCGTTTACATTTATCGTGGGCTCGGCAACCGCCGCCATCGGCGGTGTTTTGATTGCCTCACATGTCGGTCAGATCAATTTTTACATCGGCTTTATCGCCGGTATCAAGGCGTTTGTAGCCGCCGTTTTAGGTGGCATCGGCAGCATCCCCGGCGCGGTGTTGGGCAGCCTGGTCCTCGGCTGGACTGAAAGCTTTTTCACCGGGTATATCTCCAGCGATTACGAGGATGTCTTCGCCTTTGTATTCCTGGTTCTGATTCTGATATTCAGACCGGCCGGAATCCTGGGCAGGTCGGAAACGCAGAAAGTATAAGCGCCTGAAACCACAGGGTGAACGAACTGCAGTCGCAGTGACTGCGGCAATCGCTCAACCGCATAAATCATAACAAGAGATATGAAAATTGGTAACTTTAGATGAAATAAAAAAATCGTTTCTGGCGTCTCTCTGGTTCATGTTTCTCACCTTTCCCATCATGGTCATCCGGGTCAACACCGTTGAGAACGAAATTGAATGGCGCTGGCAGAATCTGATTTTGATCGGCGTGGGCGCGTTCCTGCTCTCCTTTGTCTGGCGCTACATGATCAAACGCAAAGAGATGGGGAGTAAACAGGCGGAGGAAGGCCTGGAAAAAAAGAAATCCCTGAGCCAGCGCCTGTTTGAAGAAAAACGTGTGTACATACCGGCACTGGTGATTGTCTCAATTGCGGCCGCAGTGTTTCCCTTTGTGTTCTCCATGTACCAGACAAACATCATGATCACAGCCTTGCTATACGTCATTCTGGGCCTGGGCTTGAATATCGTGATTGGTCTGGCCGGTCTTCTGGATCTTGGCTACGTGGCATTTTACGCGGTGGGTGCCTACAGCTACGCTCTTTTGAATTATCACTGGGGCCTCGGTTTCTGGACGGTCCTGCCCATCGGGGCGTCCCTGGGGGCGCTCTTTGGAATCCTGCTCGGTTTTCCGGTTCTCAGACTCAGGGGCGATTATCTCGCCATTGTCACCCTGGGTTTCGGCGAGATTATCCGGCTGATTCTTGAAAACTGGAACGCTTTCTCCTTCGGACCAAGCGGAATTGCGAACATCCCCCGACCCGGTCTTTTCGGTCTTGAACTGAATCTTCATCAGAACATCACCTATCTGTATTTTCTGATGATCGCCCTTACAGTCTTCACCATCTTTGTGGTCAACCGCTTGCAGGCCTCCCGCATCGGCCGTGCCTGGATCGCCCTGCGGGAAGATGAAATCGCCTGCCAGGCCATGGGGATTGACAAAACCAAGACCAAACTCACAGCTTTTGCCCTGGGCGCCACCTGGGCCGGTATGGGCGGTGTTGTATTCGCGGCGAAAACGACTTTTATAAACCCGGCCAGTTTCACCATTTGGGAGTCCGTCATGATCCTCTGTATTGTCGTTCTTGGCGGCATGGGTTCCATCGTCGGCGTTATTTTCGGAGCCCTGTTTCTGATCTTGCTCCCGGAATACCTGCGGGCCTTTTCAGAATACCGCATGCTGATATTCGGCGCCGTCCTGGTACTCATGATGGTCTTTCGACCCGGCGGC
Source organism: uncultured Desulfobacterales bacterium (assembly GCA_964636125.1). Classification (GTDB taxonomy): domain Bacteria; phylum Desulfobacterota; class Desulfobacteria; order Desulfobacterales; family CAJINA01; genus CAJINA01. Next base: position 11,049 of record CAZWPX010000029.1, read on the forward strand.
CTGATCAGCAAAACCCGCAGTCCTTATAAATTTGAAGGGGCGAAAAACAGCAATGGGAATAAGTAGCAACATGCAACCGATACTTGGCGTAAAACAGCTGACGATGGATTTTGGCGGCCTGCGGGCCCTGGACCATCTCGACCTTGATATTAATGAGGGTGAGATCGTCGCCCTGATCGGACCCAACGGTGCGGGGAAAACCACCTTTTTTAACTGCATCACGGGGATCTATAGCCCGACCAAGGGCGACGTGTTGATCTCTCCGCCCGGCAAAAAAACGGAACGCATCAACGGTATCAAGCCGAACCATGTGACCGAACACGGCATGGCCCGGACCTTTCAAAATATCCGCCTTTTTCAAAACATGTCGGTCCTGGAAAATGTGATGATCGGCCGCCACTGCCGTCTCCATGCCGGCATCGCCGGGGCTATTTTCAGAAACCCGGCCACGGTGGCGGAGGAAAAGCAGGTTATTGAGGACAGCTACCGGGTACTGAAGAAAATCGGTCTGGAGCAATATGTCAATGAAATGGCCAAGAACCTGCCCTATGGCGCCCAGCGCCGTCTTGAAATCGCGCGGGCCATGGGGACTGATCCTTTCTTGCTGCTGCTCGATGAACCGGCCGCTGGTATGAATCCCCAGGAGACTAGAGAACTGGTCGATCTTATTGTGAAAATTCGGGATAAAGAAAAAATATCGATTCTTCTGATTGAACACGACATGAAACTCGTGATGAGCCTTTCGGACAGGATATTCGTGATGGATTACGGGAAAAAAATCGCCCAGGGCACCCCCACTGAAATCAAGAACGACCCGGTCGTCATCAAAGCCTATCTTGGAGAGGAAGTAGATGCTTAAGCTCAACAACATCAAAACATATTACGGGAATATCCAGGCACTCAAAGGGGTCAGCATTGAGGTTTCCGAAGGCGAGATTATTACCTTGATCGGTGCCAACGGGGCCGGTAAGACCACCACACTTATGTCCATATCGGGTGTCGTTCCGCCCAGGTCAGGTGAAATCCTGTTTGAAGATAGACCTATCCACCATATGCCCGGCAATAAAATTGTGGCCCTGGGCCTGTGCCAGGTCCCTGAAGGAAGGCGCATCTTCCCCTATCTGACTGTATCAGAAAACCTGGATATGGGGGCTTTTCTGCGCACTGACACCGATGGTATCAAAGGTGATATAGATTATATCTTCGGGCTTTTCCCGATCCTGGCCGAACGCCGCAACCAGGCCGGCGGTACGCTCAGCGGAGGTGAGCAGCAGATGCTGGCCATCTCCAGAGCCCTGATGGCCAAGCCCCGGCTATTGCTGCTGGATGAACCCTCCCTGGGGCTGGCACCGCTGGTAGTGAAGCAGATATTCGATATTATCAGGAAGATTAACGCTGAACACAACACGACTATTTTTCTGGTTGAACAGAACGCCAACATGGCTTTGAAAATCGCCGACCGGGGCTATGTTATGGAAAATGGTAAAATTACCATGACTGACTCGGCTGCCAACCTGCTGGCCAACGATGGTGTCAGGCGGGCTTACCTGGGTATTTAAGTTCGCAAATTTTCAGGGTTCAAGCAGTAAGGCGCAAAAATTGAGAAATATCAGGCATATTTTGTGTTTTTGCAACGCCGCTGATTGAGATAATCGGGCTCTGGAAATGTGAAGTTGTTTATGCGCGAGCCCTATGCTTCCGGCTCCCGCATAAAAGCCGGGGCCGGTTGCGTCTGATCCTGCTCAGATGCAGGTTCATCATGCCGGATGGTCGTCAGTTCGTTGAGGGCTTCACGGATCTCTTTGGACCCTTTTTCAAACACCCTGCGAGCCGCACGGTATTCCTGCCGTATCCGCCTTAAGGAAAAGTTCCCTCCGGTTTTGCGCATGTAAGTGTAGACATAGTCCTTGATGGAATACCAGCTGTCGCGCCGGGTCTGGTTTTCTATGGTGGTGAGGCTGTCTACTTCCGCCAGGCGCTTGCGATTAAACCGTTTCGTAAAAACTCTCCTGAGCAGCGTAGCCCATAAAACAAACACCAGTCCGGCAATCCCCGCACCGCTCCCGAAAATCACATTCTGATCCATTGAGGAGAGTACCGGATTGGAGAATGCGAAGAGGGTCATCCCGGCTCCGGCCAGCAGGCTCACCAGGATCCCGGAAGTAAAATACTTAAACCGAAAGGTGCGCAGCATGCGGCGGTAGTTTGTCAGTGCCTCCAGCAGGTGGGCGAGTCTTTCACTGTGGGTCTCAACAAAGGCGGCCAGGTTGTCCAGGCGGTGTCGGGGGGCCTGCAAAATCGCCTCTCGCAACTCTTCCCTCTGGTTCTCCAGAAACGCCAGGTAGCCGGCCGCGTCTTCCTGGAGGTTGCGGCCAGCCGCCCTCTGGGAATAGGTCAAATGGATCATGGGGATATCTTTGCGGCCGGTCATTTGGGAAAGATTCCAGCAAAGGGTCCCATAAACCCTGAGAAGATCAGTCAAAGACGCACATTCATCGATGCGGTTTAAAACAAAAAGAACCCGGTCTTCAAAGGTTTTCGCCGGCAGGGTATCACGCAGGCTGGTGTGGGCCTCTCTAACGGTACCGGCCTTGTGTGGATCAAATAAAATAAGCACGAGGTCGGCTATCTGGGCCAGATCACCGATGACATCCTGGTAACTGTATCCCCGGTCACGCTCGGTAATACTGTCAAGCATCCCGGGAGTATCAATGATGCTCAGGTTTCGCAAGAATGGAGAATTTACTTTTTTGAGTTTAAAATGGGAGATAAACCGCTGGCCGTGCTTCTTAAGAGATTCAAAAGGGTACTCGGGGTCATTTAAGAGAAACTTGCCGTCCCGCTCTTCGGTGACGCGTATGCGACTGCCGTTATCCTGGTCACTGTCATAGGTGATAATGGTAAAGGAATCATCCGTGGGCGCCTGGCCGGTGCCCTGGATATCCGCATCCAGGAATTCATTTATCAGCGTAGACTTGCCGGAAGAGTAGTTGCCCAGCACCAGGACCTGGGGACGCCACTTGATATTGGTCTCCAGCGGGGTCTCGCTGTAACCGTAACGCAATGCGATCGGGGTCAGATAGTCCTCAACCAGCGAGAGCAGTTCGGTCCTGAGTGAACGTATATAATTTTCACGGTACATGGTCACTAAACTCCTGTTCCAGCCGCCGGCTGAAGACACCCGCACCTTATCAATGCCTGCAAGGCCGGCAGACTGTGTGAAACCGTCTGGACGTGTCGTTAGCCGATTGGGGTTGAACTTGATGACTATATGAAAATAGGCTGTTGGGTGTCAAGCAGTACTGCGGAAAGTTCGCTTAAAAGCCAAAAAGGCAAACCCCGTTGTGCGTTGTTATTGACAAATATCCCGGGCTTGCTTAATTTTCATGGCAGGCCAATTGGGGCCGCGGTGACGCTCCCACGGGCACCCCTTGACCGCCGGGCAACATACACTGGATTTGGACGGAGATGAATATGAATGTACTGGTTTTATATTTTCCCAAGGACGGCAACACCCTGGACAATGGCGCCAAACTGGGCCGCCGGGTGGCCACCCTAACCGGACAGTTGGCCGGATAATATGAAAGCTGACCTCAGCGAAGTATACCGGACCCGGACGGAGATCAAAAACTTTTTCAAAAACAACCAGCTCGTTTACCTGAAACGAACGCGCGTCGAATGGCAGCCGCTCCTTACGATAGATTTTTCAGAAAGAGACTATTTCCTGGAGAACCGGGAGTATTTCGAAAAAACGAGCCGACAGTACACCCGCCTCATTCAAGAAAGCCGCATGGCCCCCGTCTATATTGCCAGGATTGATCACAAGGTCGGCTATGGTGTCTTCGCGGCCGCCGACCTGGCAAAGGGTACTTTTATTGGCGAGTATACCGGTGTGATCCAGGAAGCCGAAGAAGAGGCCGGGCGTGAACTTGAAGAGGGTGGTTTCGAGAGTGACTACTCATGGTATTACCTGGAAGAAATTGAGCAGGCGCCCTCTTTGGAAATCAGCGGCCGGTTCGAGGGCAATGAACTTCGCTACGTGAACCACAGCACCACACCAAACGTGTCCGTGGAGCACATCCTGGTAGACGGGTACTGGATTTTGTTCTTCAGGGCTGACCGCCGCATTCGAGCGGATGAACAACTCTTGATAAGCTACGGTGAGGCTTATTGGGAGGATGGCTGGCGGGATCTTAAATCAATATAGTTATCTCTTTATCAGGGTGAGCCCATCCGGCCCGTAGCCCTGACCGGCATAGTGCAAGCGGCCTTTGTCTTCATCCTGGCTGCACTGCATGACCCGGCGTGCCCCACTTTTGCTTTTCAAGTGCAGGGTAATCCCTTCTGAGAAATCGCTGTGATCCCATCTTCCGGTGCTGACCAGGATCGCACCGGATGCGCCGCCGATGGTCTTTTCCACCAGGAGGCAGGATCCATCGGGGTACAGGTGAAGGGTAATAATAACTTCATCAGCCGCTTTGGCTGAAATGGTCGCCGAATAGAGGCCGGCAAACGAATTCAGGTAATCGGTCTCTTCGATGGATCCGCTGGCCTTGTCCATCTTTTCCAACGGCACGCATCCAGAAAGTAAAAACAGGCTCATACACAAAATGGCCACCCGGGAGAGTATTCTCAATTGTCCTGTCAACGCTGCCCCCTTATCAGGGTTCCGGTATCTTTTTTCGGTCATATTCTTACGGTTTACTCAATACCTCTTTATATTTAAAACCAGGGGCGAAATCAATGAAAACATTTGCAGTCGGCAGTTGAGCATCGCCTATACGCCCACTTTGGTCCCCACGCCAAAAGCGTCTGCGGTCACACCTGCGCGGCAAAACTCCGTGCCCCCCGTAGACCCGCAGGCCAAGATGCACCCTACCGCTTCTTCATTTCCATATAGCGGTTGAAACGCCTGACATGCTCCCGGGCCAGCCTGGCGGCCGCGGCGGCGTCTTTGCGCACCACGGCAGCCACAATGGCCTGCAGGTCCTCATAATTCTCCCGAAACTCCTCCGGACCGGCTTTCAGGAATCGGTCATAATAAATGTGAATATTATCGTGGATCGTCCGCAGGATAACCTGGTAAAGCGGGTTGCCCGAGATGCGGGCCAGGCACATGTGCACCTGTTCGTCAACCCGCACGAAATCATCCCAGCGTTCAAGACCGCCTTTATAGCAGTCTGACGCCTTCTCCATAAGCGCCTGGAGGGTTTTGATGCCGTCGGCCTCCGCCTTTTCGGCGGCAATCCCGGTCACGGTACCCTCCACCCCCGCCCTGAATTCCGCCAGGTGCTCCAGGGAAACTTTCTGGGAGCGAATCAGCATGGCCAGGCTCTCCGTAATCTGATCCGCGGAGGCCCCTCTCACCACCGCACCCCCGCCGACCCCAAGCCGTATTTCCACCAGCCCTTTCTGCTCAAGGACCCTTAAAGCCTCCCGGGTGGTCCCGCGACTGGTACCGAAAAGAGCACCCAGTTCTCTTTCCGGGGGCAGTTTTTCGCCGGTTTTCAGGCGCCCGTTTAAAATAGCTTCCTGGATTTGATCGACAACGTCCTGAAAAATCCTGCTCTGCTTCGCCTTGCGAAAAATTCTCTGCATACTTACCGCCTTTGACACCATTTCCACACGATCATCATAATGGTTATACCAATCCCTAATTCGGGGACCGGTAAATGTCAACAGTTCAACTTTGATCGATTTTCAATAATCTTCAGGACCTGGCCCACCGGCGGGTACAAGATCGCCTAACTAACTGATATGATTTTTTTAGCGTCTATACGGGCTTACACCGAAAGATACTTGCGGGCGGATGAGCCCCTGTGGTGTTTCTGATAAAAGCCTGGACCCGGATTTAAAATAAAAGTTGCAATTTATTAAGTGTGTGATAGTTAGTTGACGGTTTCTTTTCCATATAACTGGAGTTACCTGATCATTGTAAATGCCTTTGAACTACAAGAAAAACAAGGTTTGGGTCGAAAACTTATCTATTGTTCTACAGCTCGGCCTTACCATGGTAGGCTGTATCGCTTTCTGTTTCTTTGTTGGGCTTTATCTTGATCGTAGTTTGAGTACCAAAGGCGTCTTCACAGTGATTTTCACTGTTCTGGGGGTACTTGGGGGCGGCAACGTCGCCTACCGCCAGATCCTTGAGAGTCTTAAGGAAAAAGAAGAACATAGCGAGTAAATGATGTCCGCCGCTATTAGAGCTACGCAGAAGAAATACTGTTCAAGAGCCATCCTGGCAGCCATTATTCTGGGCTTGCCCTTCATTGTGGGCGGTCATGCCCCGCTAGGCAAGGGTTTGATCCTGGGCTCACTCTTCAGCATTGTCAATTTCATCCTGATCGGTGAAACTCTGCCGATGAAAGTTGGTACGGGTTCTCCCAGGAAAGTGTTTCTCATTTCCATTGGTTCTATTGGCGTCAGGTTCGGCCTGTTGGCAATCCCCATTGTCATGGCCGTAAAACTTGATCCCTTCCACCTGGTTACCACCGTGATTGGCATTTTTATGGTTCAACTGGCAATTGTATCGGAGCACTCCATGAAACTCATATCGTCTGCCCGGGAAAAGCGGACTTAAGGGGTCGGATCAGGCTATGGAAGATTTAGGCAAACTCCACCAACTGATAATTCACCTTGGCGGACACAAAGCAGCCATCAATATTGAAGTCGTCCTGATGAGCTGGATCGTCTTTTTTCTAATCCTTGTATTCGGTTACCTGACCGCCCGCAACAAATCCATGGTACCGCGCCCGATGCAGGTACTCGGTGAGCTTATCATCGGGCAGCTCTACAGCCTCACCGAGGATGCACTGGACAAGGAGGGCGCTAAAAAATACGGCCCGCTGGTCTGTGCCCTCTTCTTGTTTCTCCTGATATCGAACTGGCTGGGCATTATTCCCCACCTTGAGGAACCGACCAAGGATCTCAACACCCCTTTGAGTCTGGGGCTCATGGGGTTCGCCATTGCCCATTACGCCGGTATCAAATCAAAAGGGTTCAAAGCGTATGCAAAAGAATATTTCCAGCCGATATTCTTTATGATGCCTCTGAATGTCATCGGCGAACTGGCTAAAATCGTTTCCATATCGTTCCGCCTGTTCGGGAACATAATGGGGGGGTCCATTATCATCCTGGTGGTGTCACACCTCACCTACAGCCTCATTTTGCCGCCTTTTTTATTTGCTTTTTTCGGACTGTTTGTCGGCACGATCCAGGCCTTTGTATTTACCATGCTTACGATAGTTTACATCTCAGTGCAGGTTAAATAAAAAGTATGAATCCTGAAATCCAGTCAATTGTGGAATTAAGCGCCTACACCGGCGGCGGTATTGCAATGGGACTCGGGGCAATCGGCGCGGCCATCGGAGAAGGGTATACCGCCAGTGAAGCCAACATAGCCGTCTCCAGAAACCCGGATGCTTCCGGCAGCATTTTTAAAAACATGCTGGTGGGTCAGGCCGTGGCTGAATCGTCTTCCATTTTTGCCCTGGTCATCGCGATCTTGCTGCTCTTTTTAGATGTGGAAGGCGCAAATCTGGTGACGGCCGCCGCACTCCTGGGAGCCGGCCTGTGCATGGGCTTTGGCGCCATAGGCTCGGGCATCGGCTCGGGTTTCCCTGGTGGGCAGACCTGTTATGGCATCTCCCGGCAGCCGGAAGCCACCACGACCCTGACAACCAACATGCTGATTGGTTCGGCAGTCTGTCAAACCCCCGCGATTTTCTCAATGGTTGTGGCCCTGATGCTGATTTTCATGGACTTTCGCCAATCCGCCCTCAACCCGACCTGGGCGGCGTTGATCGGGGCCGGCCTCAGTACCGGACTGGCCGCCATTGGCTCCGGGTATGGCGGCGGCAAGGCCGCTGGTGCCAGCTGTGAAGGCGTTGCCCGCAACCCGAAATCGGTCGGCAACGTCACAACCACCATGCTGGTGGGGCAGGCCGTTTCGCAAACCCCGTCAATCTTCGGCCTCCTGGTAAGCTTTATCCTGATATTTAAAACCTTTCCGGAAGTGACTGCCCTGGCCCCGTCTATGGCGCTTCTGGGCGCCGGCCTCAGTACGGGTTTCGGGGGTATCGGTCCGGGAATCGGCAATGGGCTGGCCGCCGAAGGCGCGGTCCGCTGGGTGGCCCGCAACACGCGGTCCGCCGGAGAGCTGATGCGAATTATGCTGGTTGGACAGGCCGTGTCTCAGTCTACGGCAATTTATGCCATGGTGGTGAGCCTGGTCCTGATTTTTGTACTTTAAGCGATCCTCTGCTTATTAATTGAATAAAATACATACGGTGAGAACATCTTAACACGTTGAAGGAGGAAAAATGGATATCAGTGGACCTGATCTGGTAAAAGCGGCTGCATTTCTGGGCGCCGGCATTTCCATGGGCCTGGGGGCCATCGGCCCCGGGGTTGGTGAAGGTATGGTGGCGGCCAAAGCCTGTGAGGCGATCGGTAAAAACCCTGGAGAGGCCGGTTTGCTGACCCGCACCATGCTGGTGGGCCAGGCCGTCTCTGAATCAACCGGCATCTACTCCCTGGTCATTGCCCTGCTGCTGCTTTTTGTTGTTTAACAGTTATGTTTTTAAACACTTAGCGTGCACCGACGGCACTACTCCCGCCAGGTTCCACAGCGGGATAGCTGCCCGGCATTTATGAGGCCGCGTGAATGGAAATTATCAGTAATATAGCACTTATCAGTATTAATGAGACCCTGGTGGTCCAGCTGCTTTCATTTGTGGTTTTCATGATGATCTTAAATCGGATCATGATTCGACCGCTGCAAGGTTCCATGTCTGAAAGAGAAATCTATATCGAAAAGCTGTGGACAGACATATCGGATTCAAAAAAAGAGATAGAAGATATCTCCGCCCGGATCGAATCCCAGGAAACCTCGGCCAGGCAGACGGCCCATTCCATGCAAAAAGAAATTGAATCCCTGGGAAATAAAGAGGCCGGTGATATCCTGGAAGAAGCCAAGCAGGATGTGCGCCAACTGCGCCGGCAGACCCAGGCGAAAACAGAGGCCATGCTGGCGGCATCCCGCAAGACCCTGGCCCAGGAGTCCGCAAGCATCGCGGAAAACTTCATGGAAAAAGCCCTCAGCCGGAGATTGACCCCATGACTGCATTCACGACCCGGACCCGACGAATCTTGACACCCAGCCCCTTGATTCTCTGCGGTTGGCTGTTGCTCGTACCGGCTGTTGCTTGCGCGGCGGACAGCAGTGACTGGCGGCCAACGTATGACCTGGTGATGCGCTGGCTTAATTTCTTTATTCTCGTATTTGTCATCGTCAAATACAGCCGCCGTCCGCTGACCAATTTTTTAAAAGGCAAACAGAAAGAGATCGGAACTGAAATCAGCCGGATAGAAGCAAAGCGTGAAGCAATTTCCCAGGCGGCTGCCACCGCTCGCCAGAAACTCGACCAGAGCGGTGAACGCCTGGAGGAACTGAAGCAGCGCATTGTCAGCCAGGGTGAAAAAAGAAAACTTGAAATCATCGCGGATGCCCGCCAGGAAGGCCGGCACATCCTTGAGAGCGCCAGGCGAAAAGTGGCAGGCACCATCCTGCAGGCGCACAATAAACTCAGGGGAGAAATGATTGACCTGGCGGTGGCAATCGCCCTGGAAAAGCTCCCGGAAAAAATTACCCCGCAGGATAACGAGCAGCTTTTCGAACAGTTTCTCATCAGCACCCGGGGGGAATAGCACCACCCGGCCTGATTCACATATTTTTTAAGGATAGCATCAATGGAAGCCTCGGATTCAAACGTATCCCAATTTATCAAAAATCATCTCGTGAAGGTGGTGCGGGCCATTGCGGACCACGGCCGGGCCGTGAACTTTATCCTGCCCGCTGAGAAGATATTCTCCGTGCGCGTGATGACCCCATCCGAAACCCGGGCGGCCAACATCGCCCGCGCGTACGGGGCAACCCTTTCCAAGGCACAAAAACGAATCGCCCGGCGAGAGGTCCGTCGGCGGGCATTCATCCGGCAGACGTTCAATAATGACATCCGTAACCCCTGCCATTACGATTTGACGATCAACACGGCCAGGCTGAGTGTCAAAGATACCGCCGATACCGTTATTGTTTCAGCATGTTAAACCATATCCAAAATGCAGGTATCGCCATCATCGGCGGTGGTCAATTCTGTAAAACCCTGCTGCAATTCCTACTGGCCGATGACTTCCAATTTGACAAACCGATTGTTCTGGGAGTGGCCGACAGCAGTAAAACGGCACCGGGTGTTCAACACGCCCGGGACATGGGCATACCGGTTTTCGACGACTACCAGGCACTCTACTCCCTTGCGAATCTTGACGTTCTGGTTGAACTGACCAATAACAATACCCTCCGCGATCTGATCGAAGCGACCAAACCCCCCGGTGTGAAACTCATTGACCACATCGCTGCCCGATCCCTCTGGGATTCACTGCAAATTGAGAAAGAAAAACAAAAAAGCCTGCAGGAATTGCGGCAGGCCACCCTGAGTACCGCAAAAATCGAGAACCTGTTCGAAGACTTTGCGTATAGAATCAGCAACATTATCTCGGAACGTAACCGGCGCTACGAAGAGATAGAAAGAAACTTGGTGGCCGGTGAAAAAGCCATGGCCCAGATTGTCAGCGGCAGCACCATCCCTACGTTTGTCATAAACCGCGACCATGTTGTCACTCACTGGAACCGGGCTTGTGAAAAACTGACCGGTTTCTCCGCCAAAGAGATCGTCGGCACCGCCAACCAGTGGAAGCCATTTCGCAAAAAGAACCGCCCGATCATGGCCGACCTGATCCTGGACGGCGTCGACGATGAGGACGTCAGGAGTTTTTACGGATCGCACTGGACCAAGTCCGAATTGATCGAAGGCGCCTACGAGGCCGAGGATTTTTTTGATCATCTCGGCGAAAATGGCAAATGGCTCTTTTTTACGGCTGCCCCGATCAAGGCCCCGGACGGTTCCTTGATCGGAGCCATTGAGACACTCTGGGATAAAACCGAAGAGAAACAGGCCGAAGCCGAACGTGAGGCGCACAATCAGACACTGGCCGCACAGACCGAAGAGCTCAAGGCCAGCGAACAGGCCCTATCCCAGATTGTCAACGGCAGCACCATTCCTACATTTGTCATAAACAGGGAGCACATTGTCACCCACTGGAACAGGGCCTGCGAGAAACTGACCGGCTACTCTAGCGGAGAGATCGTTGGTACCACCGACCAATGGAAGCCTTTTCGCAAAAAGATGCGCCCGGTCATGGCAGATCTGATCCTGGATGGTGTCGACGAGGATGATGTCTGGAGTTTCTACGAAACGCGCTGGAAAAAGTCGGAGTTGATCACCGGCGCTTTTGAAGCCGAAGAGTTCTTTGAACATCTTGGCGTCGATGGCAAATGGCTCTTTTTTACAGCCGCGCCCATAAAGGCACCTGACGGATCAGTGATCGGGGCGATTGAAACGCTCTGGGACAGAACCGAGGAAAAACGGGCCGAGGAGGAACGCGAAGGCCATAATCAGGCGCTTGCTCTTAAAGCAAAAGAACTCAAGACAGGTGAACGAGCCCTGGCCCAGATTATCCAGGGCAGTACAATTCCAACTTTTGTAATCGGCGGGGACCACAAAATTACGCACTGGAACAGGTCTCTGGAAATGCTGACTGGATTTTCTGCCGGGCAGATGGTTGGTACCCGCAAGCAGTGGGCGCCCTTTTACGCAGAAAAACGGCCGGCCATGGCGGATATTATTCTGGACCAGATCGGTGAAGACGAGATCAAACGCCTTTATGGTGACAAATGGCGCCAGTCCGTGCTGATAGAAGGTGCGTATGAGGCCGAGAAATTTTTCCCGGATCTGGGAGAAGACGGCAAGTGGTGCTGGTTTACCGCGGCGCCGATTAAAGCCTCTGACGGCACAATGGTTGGGGCCATAGAAACAATCTGGGATAAAACCGAGGAAAAACAAGCCCAGGAGGATCAGGAACGCCACACCCGGGAACTGGCGACCCTGTGTTCCATTTACGCCACCTTAAGTGCCCCGCTTGACCTGGAAGGACGCATTAACGCTGCTATCATTGAAGTGGTCAACATTTTTTTAGCGGATTGTATCTGTATTTTCATAATGGAGCCGGATGGCGAGTTTCACCTTAAGTATAACTACGGGTATTCGAAAACCCTGTGCAATTGCAACAGTATTGCCAGCAATAACAGTGTTGTAGCAAATGTCGCCCGGTCAGGCAAAATCCGGGTTCTCGAGCAGCTTCCTGAATCCGATGAAGACGAAATTGAGCTTCTCAGAAAGGAAGGCTTGAAATCTCTGGTCTATATTCCCATCACCGGCAAACAGAAGACGGCCATGGGCGTTATAAGGCTTGGAAGTTCACACGCCAGGCATTTTACGCTGGAAAAAAAGCATGTTCTAGATCTGGTGGGCAACCGGATTGGCGTGGCTATCGAAAACGCGATGCTTGAAAAAGAAAATGCCCGTAAAGCCAATTTCCAGGCCAAATTGTTAGAAAGCTCGCACAATGCAATCATTGCGGCTGACAGCAGTTGGAAGGTGGTTTTGTTTAATCCGGAAGCGGAACGAATTTTTGGATTCAAAGCCGAGCAAGTTGTTGGTAAAAAGAATTCGCGGGAGCTATTTCCCTTCGAAGTGGCCGAGGCAATTGTTGGCTTTCTGGCTCCGGATCCGGAAAAAATTAATACTGCCTGGCATGAAACCATAATCATCTCAAGTGACAACCGGAAGATACCGGTCAGGTTTTCCGGGACGCTGTTATATGAAAATGACACCGTGGTGGGCAGTGTGGCCTTTTTCCAGGATCTCACGGAGCTTAAACTGCTGGAAAAGGAACTGGTTGCCTCTGAACGCCTGGGTGCCATTGGACAGACGGTTGCCGGAATGGCGCATTGCATTAAAAACATCCTGCATGGATTTAAAGGTGGAAGCTATCTTGTAAACATCGGTATTGACAGGGACAACACCGACAAGCTAAAAACAGGGTGGCAGACAATCCAGCGTAACATTAACCGGACGTCCGATCTTGTGCTCGACCTGCTCTCTTATTCAAAGGAAAGAGAACCGGAATATGCCAATTGTTTCCCCAATGAGATTGCGGCCGATGTCTGTGATCTGCTGCAGGAAACCGCCGGCGAACATGAAATCGAGATCATACAGGATTTCTCACCGGCGGTGGGTGAAGTATCCTTGGACCCAAGAATTGCTTACCGATCTTTGCTGAACCTGGTCTCCAATGCCCTGGATGCCTGTATATTTGACGACAATATTTCCAAGCAGCACCAGGTAACCGTTCGGATAGCCATCGAAGATGAACACTTTGTGCTTTTTGAGGTAACAGACAATGGCGCCGGCATGGATGCGGAGGTCAAGGCCAGACTCTTTTCGACTTTCTTCAGCACCAAAGGTGCCAAGGGGACCGGGTTGGGATTGCTGGTCACCAGTAAACTGATTGAAGAGCACAATGGGTCCATTGAAGCCGAGTCCGAATATGGTGAAGGCACCACATTCACCTTCAGACTGCCTTTTGACGCTGTATAGATTCATTGCAACGACGAATGCTGACAGGGAGGATAACCATGAGCAAAATAGTGCTGGTTGTAGATGATGATCCGGATGTGAGATTATTTAACACAACTGTCGTAGAGGAATACGGGTATACGCCCCTGGAGGCGGAAAACGGCGAGGAAGGCCTGAAAATGGTCAAGAAACACAAACCCGACCTCGTTATCCTGGACGTCATGATGCCCAGGCAGAGCGGTATCCGGCTGTATCGAGAACTTAAGACCGAAAAAGCACTCAAGGATGTCCATGTAATTCTGCTCTCAGGCATCGCCCCCCGGACTTTTCTGCGGTCACAAAAAGCCCTCACCGAATTCGGTGGGGCCGAGGTTCCCGAGCCGGAGATCTACCTGGAAAAACCGGTTGAACCTGAAGAACTGGGTGAAGTGATTAAAAAAATCCTGGGCTGATGTTCTGCGGACAGGTCCGATTTTAATTGGTTATGTTTGATAAAGGTGGTCGGGTATGGATATCCAGAAACTTTTATTCGTCACTAGATTCGACGAACTGAGATTTGACGCACTGCAATCTTTGCTGTCGCTGCGCAAGGCCGCGCTTCAGCATGTCGTTTTTCTCAACGTTATTGAGAGAGAAAAGGTCGCCCTGCGCCGGGGGGCCGGGTATCAGAAAGATGAAGAGATCAAGCTGCGGGAAAAGGCCAATATCCGTTTCATCGACTGGGCTGAAAACCTGTTTGAACAAGGCCTGGAGGTGGGTGTCTACATTGTTGTGGGCGATTTTGTCAAACAGGTCATTGATGCGGCCGGCAAAGAGGAAGTAGACATTGTTGTCCTGGGGCCGACCCCAAAGGGAAAACTGGAACAACTGTTTTCCGGATCCGATATTATGGAAATCCTGCACCGTTCCAGGGTCCCGGTGCTGGTCTATAAAAACATGTCTCCGGGCGGCATCATCACCGACGAGCCTTTCGATCGCATCCTCCTGGCCACGGATTGGTCCCAGGCCAGCGAGCAGGCGGTGGCCTGCCTCAAAAAATTGAATTCGGTGGTGAAAGAAATACATGTGGCCCATGTGGCCGATGAGAAAAGCCTCACCGGCAATTCAGCCATGGCCGTTCAAAGAACGCGCAAGGAGACCCGTATCCGGCTTGAAAAAATCTGTGATATATTCGAGGCTCAGGGGATTCATTCCCGGCCGCATGTCTATATCGGGGAGGTGGATGTCGAGCTAGAAAAAGCCGCCCATGAATGCCGAGCCACCATGATCGTCGCCGGGGCCTCGGGCAAGTCCTCCTGGAAAGAAAGATTGCTGGGCAGCATACCGAACGCACTGATTGATAATTCTATTTTCCCGGTTTTACTGATTCCTCCTGATGTGAATTAAGGGGCGTACCCCACCCGGGAAACACTTGCAAACTCCAACAGGAGGGTGACATGGCTGTATTCACCATTTCCAGACAATTTGGCGCCGGCGGTAAAACCCTGGGAAAGATGGTCGCAGAAACCCTGGGATATACGTTTGCGGACAGCAGCATCATCCAGATGATTTCCAAGCAGGCCAATGTGTCCGCCAAGTGGGTTCAATCTTTTGAGAAAGAGGCCGGCGGCAAGATGTCCCGGGCCATATCCAGCATCGTTTCCCAGCGCATGGTGGACCGGATTCTGAAAGATGAGCGCGGTTACCTGGACGAGAAGATCTACCTCGATTACCTGGTATTGACAGTCGTCTCGATCGCGGATGAAAACAATCACGTCATCATGGGCCGCGGCAGTCAATACATTCTAAAGGGCCATCCGGATGTCTTTCACATTCTCCTGATTGATGACATGGAAGACCGGGTCAAATTCACCATGGAGCGCTACAACTTCTCCCGCAACCGGGCAGCCAGGCTTGTCAGCAGTGAAGACAAAAGGCGGGACAACCTCTACAGCAAGCTGGGCAAGCACGATTATGACGACCCTTCGCTGTATCACATGGTTTTGAACATGGGGCGCTTCAACCTGCAAACCGCCCACGATATCATGTGCAACCTGGTGACCCTAAAATAAAGACATTGAGTGTGAAATTTACTCCCGAATCTGCCCGTCCCCGAAAACCACAAACTTGGTTGTCGTTAACTCCTTCAGTCCCATGGGACCGAAAGCGTGCAGTTTGGAAGTGCTGATACCCATCTCGGCCCCGAGCCCCAGCTGGCCGCCGTCATTAAACCGCGTGGAGGCATTCACCAGGACCACGGATGAATCCACATCCCGGACGAACTGCCGGGCCCGGCTGTAATCGCGGGTGACAATAGCCTCGGTGTGGCTGGAACTGTAAGCGGCGATATGTTCAGCAGCCTGGTCCTGGCTGTCCACTACCTTGACCGCTACGATCAAGTCCAGAAACTCGGCCGGCCAGTCGGCCTCCACCGCCGGTGTTGCATCAGGTAAAATCCGGCAGGTTTCCGGGCAGCCTCTCAGTTCAACACCTGCCGCTGCAAATTTTGCGGCCATGTCCGGCAGGAAATCCCCGGCCACGGCCTGGTGAACCAGCAGCGTCTCCATGGCATTGCAGACACCCGGGCGCTGAACTTTGGCATTGAAGCTAATCCGGGCCGCCATCTCAAGATCGGCACCTTCATCGACATAGACGTGGCAGACCCCCTTGTAGTGCTTCAGAACCGGAATTTTTGAATGGGCCACCACAAAGCGAATCAGCCCTTCGCCGCCCCTGGGTATAATCAGGTCTACAGTCTCTTCCTGTTCAAGCAGGATATTTACGGCCGATCTGTCCCGCACAGGCACTGCCTGGGCCGCTCCTTCCGGCAGGCCGGCAGCCACCAGTGATTTCCTGACGATACCGGCAAGCACCTGGTTGGAATGCAGGGCTTCTGAACCGCCCCTTAATATCACGGCATTGCCCGATTTCAGACAAAGCCCGGCCGCATCAATGGTGACATTCGGCCGGGATTCGTAAATGATCCCGATGACCCCCAGGGGAATCCGCACCCGGGAGACCTCGAGCCCATTCGGCCGAATGAGGGATTCGTCTGCGGTTCCCACAGGGTCCGGGAGCCTGGCCACATCCCGCAAGCCGGACGCCATGGCCCGCATGGTGCCGTCGCCCAGGGTAAGACGATCAAGCATCGCCGCGCTGAGTCCTTTTCGGCGGGCATACTCAAGATCCCTGGCATTTTCAGACTGGATCAGGTCGGCATTTTTTACAATCGCATCCGCAATATCCAGCAGAACCTGGTTTTTTCGCGCAGTGGAACACCGGGCCATCTCCAGAGTGGCTGCTTTTGCCGCCCGGGCCATCTCCACAATGGTGGCTTCAATTGTCATGGAATCTCCCTTATTGCGCCGCCTGACCGTTAATCCTCAAATGTAATTGCTAAATTGTCCCTGTGGATGACCTCATCATATGGCTTCTCACCAAGATGTGCCTCCACAGCACTGGTTTTCAATCCCATTATTTTGCGCACATCAGCTGCGCTGTAGTTGACAAGACCGGTGCCCAGTGGTTTTCCTGTATCCGCCTGCAAGGTTACAGGGGCACCTTTTTGAAAATCACCGTCAACGCCCACAATCCCACTGGGCAAAAGGCTCTTGCCGTGCGCTACAATGGCGGCTGCAGCACCCTGGTCAATGCGGATGGCACCTTTGGGTTTCAGAGTATGGGCAATCCAGCTTTTGCGGCTGGCCAACCGCTCTTTCCGGGGAATAAAAAAAGTGCCCTGCCTGCGCCCTTGCATCAGCGCTTTCAGTATCCCGGGGCTATTGCCATTGGCAATCAGCATGGGAATCCCGGCTGAGGTCACTTTTCGGGCCGCCATGATTTTACTCAGCATACCGCCCCGCCCCAGGGGCCCGGGGATATCACTGGCCATCTTTTCAACGTCACCATCAATGGCCCCCAATTCCGAAAGCAACTGCGCATCGGCGTGGGTCCGCGGGTCACGGGTATAAAGACCGTCAATATCGGTCAGCAGGATCAGCAAATCGGCATCCATCAGCAAGGTTATCATGGCCGCGAGATTGTCGTTGTCGCCCACTTTGATCTCTTCGACCATGATGGTATCATTCTCATTGACGATGGGTACAACCTGCCAGTGCATCAAGGTGTTCAGGGTATTGCGCCCGTTCAAATACCGCTGGCGGTCATTCAGGTCTTCGCTGGTCAACAGGATCTGGGCAACCTGGCGCCCGTACACGTGAAAAGCCCTTTCGTACTCCATAATAAGGCCGGCCTGGCCCACGGCCGCCACCGCCTGGCGCCGGGGGACTTCACTCGGCCGGCGGTCTAGCCCCATCTTGCGCAACCCGGAAGCCATGGCCCCGGATGAAACCAGAATCACTTCCAGGCCGGCATCCATGAGATCACTGATCTGACCGCTGAGTGCATACATGACCGGCAAGTTGAGTCCCTGGCCTTTGGTAAGCACATTGGAACCCACTTTAACCACAATTCGCCGGGCTGAGTGAAGGCAGCTTTTTCGATCCATAGTATGGCACTCTTTACCGGGAAAAATTTTTCAGACGCCCGTCCAAACATTCACAGGGAATATTCAATGTAGACGGCCGGGTAATGGCAGACAATTGCACCCCGGGATACCGCCCCGGCACCGTCCGAGGTAAGCACCTCAAATACTGGATAGTCTCAGGGTTGTCAAGCGGCCTTTAGGTATAACTACACATAAACTCTGGACATATTTAAAAAATAGCGCTACATTTTTGGTACCTTTTAACTTGGATGTACGCAACCTCATTTATGGAGGACTTATGGGCGCCAACAAAGAAGTTCCCTGCGCACTCGCGGAAAGCCTTGTAATAATCGCTGCGGCAGATGGCAAGATCCATTCAAATGAGCAGAAAATCCTGATGGAATCTCTAAAAGGAATCTGGGCGCCCAGCTACGGCGGCCTTAAGCCGGCTCTGGGAAGTGCGTTCAGAGAAATCAAGATCGCCCGGGACTTTGGTATCAACATCAAAAACAGAATGAAAAAGCATGCCCTGCTTTTGTCCAGGGTGCTGACCGCAAAGGAAAAAAAATATATCGTAGATGAAATGGCACGCCTGGTCCAGGCAGATGGCGAAGCTGATCGGGCCGAGATGGAACTTTATACCCTATTCAAGGAAAACGTGAACCAGGACCCGGGCTTCATCAGTTCATTCCAGACCACCCTTACCTCCTTTTTCAAAAAGAAATGATCGTCTGCCTGAGAAGCTATCTCAAAATTGAGGCCGTTCCCATCAACCGTCCCGTCGTATCCACCCGCAGGCGGCCTTGTCCCCGGTGTGTTGCCAATCCCGGACAATCAAGCTATTGATACAGGCAATGGAGAATTATAGAACATACCTGGCCGGTTACATTGATGCAGATCTTCCCGAGAACGAACTTGTTTACCGTGCCCTGGATTTTGCCGTACAGCTGCACGCCGGACAAAAACGCAAATCCAACGAGCCCTATATCATTCATCCCCTCTCAGTGGCACAGATTCTCGCCCAGGACCTGGGTGTCATGGACCCATCCATCCTCGCTTCGGCCCTGTTGCACGATGTCGTCGAAGATGTACCCCGTATAAGCATTGAAGATATAAAAGAACGGTTCGGTGACCTGGTAGGCGAGTTGGTGGACGGCTGTACCAAAATGGCGCTGCAGCGCCTGGATCGAACCGCGCTTGTGGACCTGACCCACAGCAAACTGCTGCGCACCTCCAGCCGCCGGCTTGGCATCCTGCTGATCAAAATGGCCGACCGACTGCACAATATCAAAACCCTCGAATTCCTGAAAAAGGCCAAGCAGCGCCGCATCGCCCAGGAAACCATAGAGATCTATGCGCCCCTGGCCGCGAAATTGAACCTATATGCTTTAAAGCGTGAGCTGTTCCAACTCGCGCTACCTTACTTATATCCCAAAAAAAGCAAGAAACTGCTCAATGCCACCCGTGAGATTCTTAATTCACGCGAGGTGTTCGAAGTTCAACGCTCCATTCGCCAGGCGCTGTCTGATTTCGATTGCCCCTTCACACTGCAGCCGCGCGCCAAGAGCCTCAGCGCTTACTATTCTCCCGTCAAACGCACCCTGGACCTTTCCAATACCGAAAACCAGGTTGATTTTACGGTGACCCTCGCAACCGACAACTACCTGGATTGCTATACCGTTCTGGGACTGGTGGCCAACCTGTTCCCACCGGTACCCCGTACCATCCGGGATTTTATCGCCACCCCGAAAACCAATGGCTACCAGAGCATCCACATCCGGATCAGTGTCAACGGCCGTGAGTTCCTGATAAAGATCCGGACCGAAGCCATGGCCACGGCAGCCCGCCAGGGGGTCTTGAGCAAGTATGACATCCAGCACCCGGTGGGGGATCGCTATGCCCAGGAAATCAGTGAGCTATTCAAGGATATTGGTGAATACGGGGGCCCGGCCCACCAGCGCAAAGACCTGATTCGACTGGCCGAGTCTAATGAAATTTTCATCGTCACCCCCAAAGGAGATGTGCATTACCTGCCCCGCGGCAGCATTGTATTGGATTTTGCCTACAAAATTCACTCCAATCTCGGTGACTGCTGCCGGGGGGGGGTGATAAACGGCCGCCGCAGCCCGCTGACGCACCCCCTGAAGGATGGTGATAAAGTCAAGATACTGACCGCTCCGGAGCCTATCGAGGCCGATCCGGATCTGGAGAAGCTGTGTAAATCCCCCCGGGCCAAGAGTGCCGTCAACCGTTCCATCCAGCGTCGGCGCCGCAGCTACGCCCGCAAAATCGGACAGGCCATCCTGCTCCAGGAAATGGCCCGGGTGGGCCTGCCCGAAAGATTTTTGGAGAGTGAACCCATGGGCCTGTTCATGGAATTCAAAAACATAGCCGACCGGGAGTTGCTTTACACCCGCATCGGCCAGGATCTGCTGTCACCCAAGGAAATTCTCTACTATGCTGACCGGCCGAATCTAAAACCGGCACCTCCCGAGGAGCAACCCTTCGAGATTGAAATCGACGACCTTATCCGGGGCATTCACAAATTTTCCAATTGCTGCCAGCCTTACCCGGGCCAGTCGTCTGTGGTGGCCGCACTGAGTGAGCGCGGGGTGGCGTTCCACCAGAAGGAGTGCCGGGAGTTGTCCACCCGTCATGATCTGGGACCAGAAAAACTCTTGCGGGTCAAATGGAACTTCAAGACCGCATGGCGGACCCCGCTTAAATTTGACGTCCGCATCCGCAGCAAATCCCTGACGGCCAGTATTGCCCTGCTGAGCTTTATTCCCAAAGGGCTGGAGATCCTCCAGATTGAAAACAACAATACCCGCCGCAACCGTCCCGAAACCCGGATTGCCCTGAAATTGACCAGCTTCAGCGAAGCCCACAGCTTCTTTACCTGCTTTGAGCCTACCACAACTGCTATTACCGGTTACGGCCGGGAACAGTACCGCCTCCCGGCCAGGTCCTAGCGCCTGTCATTCTGGAAAGTGGCGCGATGAAGGAGTCCCCACCCAGTAAGCAGTTACAAAATCAGGTTGAACGCAAACTTGGCAATGCTCATGAAATCGTACTTGGCCGGGTCGGTTTCACCGGAAAGCCCGAACTGAATCTCGGCGATCAGTTTCACCAGGTGTTCGGCGAACGGGGCCATATTAAGAAAAATATCTCCTTTGGGTAGTAATTCCAGCCATGCCCTCCTTTTGCTTGGTTAGTTTTTCCTTTTATGGTTTGAAACCGGTATCCAAACGATTGTAGATCACAAAGATTGCTCCAGGCGCTCACGCCAGTCTGCCTCTGCCAGGACAGCGAGCAGGGCCCGGTTTAGCGGTTCGCGCAACACGCTGCCGGGCGGCAGGGCCATGGCCAGGTAATAATACCGGAACGAATCGGACAGGATACGGAGCGTACCGGAATACCGGGCTTTAATGAAATGTTTGACCAGGGCCTCATCGTAAACAAAAACATCGATCCGATTGGCAACAAGGGCCTGCAGCCCTTCCGGGGTACTCTTAAACGGCACCCCGGCAACCCCCTGCCTGGCAAGTTCTTCTAAATACTCAGAATGCATCAGGGTGCCCACACGGACATTCGGCAGGTCGTGGACACTGCGCACCTTGCCACCCAGTTCATCGACGGTCAGGATGGTTGCCATGGTGGCCGTGAAGCTGGATATCAGTATAATGGAGGCCAACATCCAGACAATCGCGACAAGGCGCCCACCGACTGTCCGGGGCGCCTTGTCGCCATACCCCACCGTGGTCATGGTGACGGCGGCCCACCAGACGCCCTGGCCCAGGCCCTGTAGAAAACGGTTGTGAAACATCTCGGGATTAGACCGCTTTTCAAACAGCCAGACCACCGTACCGGCGCTTAGCCACAACAGTCCCAGCGAAACAATGGTCATCAGCGCCGGCATTGAAAAGAGCTGTTCGAAAAGACGCTGCAGCCGGTTGCCGCTGTTGGCAGTTTTTACCGCCAGGGCGGCTCCGGAGCGGTAAAACGGATTGCTGAAATCCGCAAGGGGCTCTAATTCGGCCGTCACCGCAGCCACCGGTGTCAGGTCGACTGCCCCGCTCGCCACGGCCGCTTCCAGCAAGTCGGCGCGGTGGTACTCGCGCAGTTCTATTTCTGTGTTCAACTCCCGGGCCACCGCTTGTAACAACTCGATACTCAGCCCTTCCCATTCGCCCGAAGCAGCCTTGGAGGTAAAGGGGGGAAAATCCATCACACCCACAACAAGTTTAGCCGGCACACCGGTTTCAGCCTGCGTCAATTCCGTACCGACGCACAACGCCAAAAATAAAATTCCGCAATAAACGGTAACGGCAGGCGGCTTGAACGACGAAAGCATGGTAGTCACAATTTTTATCTAAATACTTTTAATTACTCAACTTTCGGGTTGCATGAAAGGTTGTATCTATAATCGGGATCGAAATCGCTATCGCAATCGATTTCCAGCGACTTATCAAGAACCGATTTCAATACCGATAGCGATTTCGATTTTGGCTCAAATCCGAAAGTTGAGTTATTTATAAACCGGCATTCCACAGGAGTTTGCAGGCAGCCCTGCAGGGTTGCCCGGATTTCCTGATGCCGCTAATCACTGGCCGGGTTGCTATGCATAGCCGCCTCGAGTTTCTGGATGTCTTCCGGGGAGAGCTTCGGCCGGTCGATGGTCAGCGTCAGCTTGTCGAGCTTGCCGGTAAACCGGAAGGGCGTCTGATAGTCCGCGTCGGCAACCGGCGAGCCGGTATCGGCCCCCACGTCGAAGCTTTCGCACCATTGCAGGAGCATCGGGATGGTCTTGGCCATCTTCTGCGTGGCAACAACTTTACCGTCCACCTTGAGATAGCCGGTTCCGCTCTGGCCCAGGCCGCTGGGGCTTCCGTACTGAAGTGTTGCGGCACCCAGGCCGTCGTACTCGAAGTCGAATTCAAGCGTGTGCTTGCCGGGAGCCAGCACGTCCGGCCCTTCCCACTTGACATGTTTGAGCCCGAGCAGGTTCCAGGTATACACCGGTTTGCCGTTAAGCAGATAGAAACCGTAGCCGGCAAAACGGCCGCCATGGGTCACAAGCATGCCTTCAGCACCTTCTGCGGGAATCTCGACCTCGGCCTTGATGTTGTAGCTTGAGGCCAGGACATTGGGCGCATTGGCATTGGGGGTGCCCGTGACTTCCCCGGAATAGGTGAACACTGTACGGCCGGCGGTGAGGTTGGGCCGCGGCAGGAGCGAACGGGTGAAAGTGGTGGTATCCAGGGGCAGGACCTGATTGCGTTTCGCTTCCTCCCAGAACAGATTTTCCAGCTCCTTGACCTTTTCCGGATACTGCGCGGACACATCATTGTACTGTGTCCAGTCCTTGCTGAGGTCGTACAGTTCCCACGGCCAGGATGCCGGATCCTTGTCCGCCGTGCCGCTGTTGTCCCACGGCACGCGCATCACCTTGGTGCTGAGGATCCAGCCGTCATGGTAGATCGCGCGGTCACCGATCATCTCGAAATACTGGGTTTTGTGGGTTGAGGGGGCCTCCGCATTTTTCTCATCGAAGGTATAGACCATGCTGACGCCTTCCATGGGATTCTGCCTGATGCCGTCAACCACCTCGGGCAGGGAAATCCCGGTCGCCTCGAGAATGGTCGGCGCAATGTCAACAACATGATGGAACTGGTTGCGGATGCCGCCCTTGTCCTTGATCACCCGGGGCCAGGAGATGGCCGTACCCTGTTTGGTGCCGCCGAAGTGCGAGGAGACCATCTTGGTCCAGGAGAACGGTGTGCCGAAGGCCCAGGTCCAGCCCACCGACATATGCGGATAGGTCCGGTCCGACCCCCACACATCGTAGAACTGCATCTGCGCTTCCACCGGCAGGTGGACGCTCTGCACCGAGGCAACTTCGTTGGGTGTGCCGGTCGGGCCACCTTCGGAGCTGGTGCCGTTGTCGCCGGTGATGTAGATGATCAGGGTGTTGTCGAGCCTGCCCAGGTCCTCCACCGTCTGGATCACGCGGCCGATTTCATGGTCGGTGTAGGCCACGTATGCGGCAAACACTTCTGCTTGCTTGATGAACAGCTTCTTTTCCAGGTCGGAAACCTGGTCCCACTCCTTGATCAGATCCTTGGGCCACGGCGTCAGCCTGGCATCCGCCGGTATGACACCAAGCCTCTTCTGGTTGGCGAAGATGGTTTCGCGCAGCTTGTGCCAGCCCTCGTCGAAAAGGTGCATCTTGCTGATCTTTTCGATCCACTCGGGTGTCGGGTGATGCGGCGCATGGGTTGCGCCGGGCGCATAGTAAATGAAAAAGGGCTGATCAGGATTCAACGCGTCAACGGTATTCATGTATTTAATCGCATCATCCGCCATGCCCGTTACCAGATTCCAGTCGGGATCGTCCTCGTATGGGTAGATATAGGTTGTGTTGCGCACCAGATTGCCCGGCTGCCACTGGCTGGTGTCCCCGCCCATGAATCCGTAGAAATAATCAAAACCCAGACCGATCGGCCACTGGTCGTACGGCCCGATTTTGCTGGTCTGCAGATCCGGCGTATTGTGATTCTTGCCGAACCAGGAGGTCACATAGCCGTGCCCCTTGAGGATTCGGGCAATCGTCGCCTTGTCCTTTGTCATAAGGCCATTGTAGCCCGGGTAACCGGTCGACAATTCCGGTATCGAACCCGTGCCCATCTGGTGGTGGTTGCGCCCCGTGATGAGTGCCGCCCGCGTTGGTGAGCACACAGACGTGGAGTGGAAGTGGGTGTAGCGCAGACCATTTTCCGCAATACGGTCCATTGCCGGCGTTGGTATGACACCCCCGAAGGTGCTGGAGACACCATAACCCGCGTCGTCGGTCATGATCAGCAGAACGTTGGGGGCACCTTTCGGCGGCACCACCCGAGGTGCCCAGTAGGGCTTAGAGTCAATCACATTTCGCTCAATCTTGCCGCCGAATTTCGTGTCGGGCGGCGGCGGAAGCTGCTTTCCGTCGATGGTCTTAGTAGCGCTCGGGGAACCGGGCACGCCGGACACATGTTTTTCAGGTGCTGCCGCTCCTGACCCTCCCGCGCCTGGCAGGGACTTGCACCCCGGAACCATCAATGCCAGAACAGTGGCCCCAATAATCAACCGACGTTTGAGTTTCATGGTAGACTCCTCTCTAAAACACATTTTTCTTATGGTGATTGGTTATAATGTCTTGCTTGCAAGCTTTGGATACATTTGGGCCGATCCTTTACCATAAACGCGGCTAAAAAAAATAAAGCTCTATAGAAAATGGCACTAATAGCACCCTCGGTGCTCCCTTTTTGATGCGTTCACATCACAGGATCATTCGTGCGCCATTACCTGCCAATCAAAAGGTTCCCAAACGAATCGCCACAGGTGACAGTCGGCACGGGGGAGACTCAACGACACTAAATGCGAAAGTCATGCCAGCGAAAAGAAACGGCCAAATTATTGATAACCGGTTAGAATTATAAAGAATCACAAGGAGAACTCAGGAAGGGATAGATGAGAAAACTAACTTGATGCCGACATTTCGGCGCTTGTGACTAAATTTCAACAAGGTGGCTGGAAGGACGATCTCATACTTTCTTGACAAACTCATAAAATAACAAAAATAACAATATATTATCGGCTATCTATAATTTCAGTTCAAATCTATCGGTAAAGATCCCGCTGCGGTCATAACTTCCGCCTCTTAACTTTTTTCTCAGCTTTTACCCCGAATATTTCATAAATTCTTTCTACGCAATAAATATTTAAGTACTATTTTTTTTGGGCCGCTGGATTCCCAGCTTTTTCATTTTCGATTGCAGGGTTGTGCGTTTCAACCCCAGAATCCCGGCGGCGCCCCCCGGTCCTGAAAGAAGCCACCCGGTCTGCTGTAAAACAGTCAGAATATGGGTGCGCGCGAAGTCCTCAAGATTCTGATTTGCCTGAACTTTCGCCCGGGCTCTCTGGGGCAGCGGCACCTCCAGAGTCCGGCTGGTGCAGACAATCAGCGCCCGCTCGATCAGGTTTCTCAATTCCCGGACGTTGCCCGGCCAGGTGTATTGCTGCAGATCCTCCATGCACCGGCGTGGAACGCGGTCGATTCGGCGCCCAATCTTTTTTTCGTATTGTTTGACAAAGGTCCATACAAGCTGGGGAATATCCTCGGGGCGCTCCTTCAACGGGGGAACGTGGATGGGAAACACATTGAGCCGGTAATAGAGGTCCTTTCTGAATCTGCCGTTGTCTACCTGCCGGGAGAGATCCTGGTTGGTGGCCGCGATGAACCGCACATTCACCTTCATCGATCTGGTTGAGCCCAGACGTTCGAAGCTGCCCTCTTCGAGCACCCGCAACAGCTTGGCCTGAACGTCGAAGGGCAATTCACCGATTTCATCCAGAAAGAGGGTCGCGCCGTCGGCCATTTCGAAGCGTCCGGTCATGCGGGTGAGGGCACCGGTGTAGGCCCCTTTTTCACGGCCGAACAGCTCGCTCTCCACCAGGGTTGGCGGCAACGATGCGCAGTTGACCGTCACCAGGGGGCGGTCCTTGCGGCCGCTCATGCGATGCACGGCCCGGGCCAGCAGCTCCTTGCCGGTGCCGGTTTCCCCTTCGATCAGCACCGTGGCTTCCGTGCCGGCCACCTGCTCGACCTGGCCCAGGATCCGCGTCATGGCCGGGCTCCGGCTGACGATCTCATCGTGTATGTGCTGGCGATCAATTTCCTTACGCAGGTTGATGTTATCCCTTTCCAGCTGCTGTTTGAGGCCCTTGATCTCATCCAGCTGGGTTTGCAGCCGTTTTTCCATCTGGCGGTGATCGGTGATATCGATCGACGCCCCCATCAGGCGGGCCGCTTTACCTTTCGTGTAAGGTAAACGATTCCCATGGGCACGTATCCAGCGAACACTTCCATCGGGCCTCCGGATGCGGAACTCTGTTTCGAGCTTCTTGCCGGACCGGATGGCTGCCTGCGTGGCCTGCATGACCCGTTCACGATCCGCCGGGTCGATGACTCGATCGAAGCTGTCATAATCCAGCGTTTCATCTTCCTTGAAATGAAAGAGCGACCTGGTCCGGGGCGTAACCCAGACATAGCCGGTATCGGATTCCATCGCCCACAGGCCTACGCCCGCGAATTCGGTGGCCGTGCTCAGCCGCAGCTGGCTTTCCTGCATTTGAAGATCCGCCCGTTTACGCGTCAGGGCATTGGCGAATAACTCCCCGATCAAACATAGTTTTTCCACGGTCTGTTTTGACAAGATTCTTTCCTGCTTCACAGTATCGAAGGTCAAGACGCCAATGAGGGGGCCGCCGCCTGTTGAAAGCGGAATATTCACAGACGATTCGACGCCGAAATGGCGCCGGCTTTCCTGGTCGCGGGCTGCTTCGGACGGCATGCTCTCCGTCGAGTACACAAGCACCTCACCGTGCATCATCTTTTCAAGGGCCCAGGGGAAGGCCTCTTCGGCGTTGATGCCTTCCGGTCGTTCGGGGCCTTCCGGCGGACTGTGCATGTGGGTTATGGTCAAGAAATGTGGTGAATTGCCTGACCATTGCCATAACGTGGACAAATCCATGTCGAGGCATTCACAGATGCGTCGCTGGGTATCTTCGATTTGGGCATCCACCTGGTCGGTATTCAGGTTGGCAAAAAGGGTGGAAACTTCGGTTACCAGGCTCTCAAACCGCCTGATGGATTCCAGGCTTTCCACTGCCTGTTTGCGGATAATCGCATTGGCAAACACCTGACCGATCAACTCGAGCCGGGCCACAATCGGCTCCGGCCACCTCCTTTCCTTCTTTAAGGAATCGAAAGACAGGAAACCGACGACGGGTCTTTCTCCGACTGACAGCGGGATACCCACCGACGATTCGACTCCGAAATGACGGCGCATTTCCTGGTCGCGGGCTGCATCAGGGGGCATACTTTCCGTGTATATTACTATGGTCTTGCCCTCGTTTATCCTTGCAAATGACCAGGGGAAAGCCTCTTGCGCATCGATTTCTTCCGGGCGCTCCGGTCCTTCCGGCGGACTGTGCAGATGGGTCAGGGCCATGGTGGTGGATGAACTGTCCGACCACTGCCAGAGCGCAGATAAATCCACATCCAGGCACTCACAGACGCGTCGCTGGGCGTCTTCGATTTGCGAATCTATCCGGTCGGTCGGCAGATTGCTGAAATGGGCGGAAATTTCGGTTATCAGCGTTTCGAATCGTTTTAATTCTCCCAGGCGCTCTTCGGCCTGCTTGCGGGTTACGACCGTGGCAAACAAATGAGCAACCAGTTGAAGTCGCTGGATGAATTCGCTGCGCCAACGTTTCTCCTGGTTCAGGCTGCAAAATGACAGGGCGCCGATGATGGTGCCCCCGACCGAGAGAGGGGCCATAAAGCATGACTTGATCCCCCATTGCACAAATGAATCGCGGTCGCGCGCCGCATCCGGGTCGAGATCCTCCAGACGTTCCATACAAAAGGTTTTCCCTCGTATAATCCGCTTGAATGCCCGGGGAAACATGTCTGCAAAACCAACCGGCGCATCCGGCAGGGAACCATCGGAAGAATTGTGAATGTGGGAAGGCAGGACACTATCGGGCCGTTCTTTTATAAACTGCCAGAGCACGGAACGCTCGAGGCCAAGAAAATCGCATATTTGGCGCTGGGAATCGATGATCGCCTTATCTATCCGTTCAAGAGGCAGATTGACCAAACGAGCCGCAATGTCGGTCAATAGGGTTTCAAAATGGACTCGTTCTGTAATTTCATTTTGGGACTGGCTGCCCGATGCCGCCCCTTGAAGATCTGTAGCAGTCTGCATTTGCGACCTCATCTGTTTTGTCGTAGGAGATACCAGGCGATAGGCGAATTCGCAGGCACCCCCCATCCCCCAGGCGCCTGCACCCATCGGCAGCCGGCCTCCTTCAAGGCCACTACCAATTTTAACCGCCTGATATAGAAGTATATTCAAACTTATCGCCATATTACCACGCCTGATCCGCTTTGGCAATCACACAGCGCCTATATATCGGCAGACGCACCGAAATATCGGCGTGCGCCATTTTCCCCGATCCTTTACGTCTCTGTGCAAACAGAAAAAATATAGAATAATTAAAGTTGGTTGTCGGATTTTGAGAAGATTCGGCGGGTATGGCACGGTTTTCGCTGATTCAATTTTAGCTCGGGACCACGATCCCGGCCCTTTTATACATCTCTGGTTGATTTTGGGTATCACAAAATTCCGGCTTTCATCCGGAGCGTTGAGAGAGACTCATGACAAAAGAACCGTTAAATCAGGATGACCTCGGTCAAGACGGCAGGATCAGATCCACCATCCGGATGCTGATCCCCCTGAGCAAACAGAGCGAGGCACTTGAAATCCTCGGAAATGTTCATTCACAGATTCAGTTCGAGCCGAACTGCATTAGCACCCGGATCTACCGGGGTGCCGATGAAGTGCGCACCATCATGGTTGAAGAGCTGTGGAAGAGCTACGCGGATATTCAACGCCATCTGCGGTCGGATGCCTACCGCCGCATTCTCATGGTGATCGAGATGGCCGACGAACCCCCCGACATCCGTTTCGAAACAATTGCGGGCTCGGGTGGGGTCGAAGTGATCAAAGAGGCCAGGAGTCAGGACTGAAACCGGGCCGGCGGCAAGACCGGGCTGCTTGACGCGAAAACAGGCCCCGGGCGGTCGGCGGCCTTTTCAAAACCGATACGGAATACCACTACAGGCTGATGCCGGCCCCTGGAAAGGGCCGGGCGACAGCCGGACAATTTTTACCATACCACAATTAATAAGGAGAACACCCATGCAACAGAAAGCCGGCCGGCATTCGGCCCTCCAACCGTTGAAACTCACCACCCTGGTACTGCTTATGACGGCGCTTTGCTTCCTGATCGCCTGCCAGACAACCCCACCGCCGCCGCCCCCCACCGGGGAAAGCAGCGCCACCCTTGCGGAAGGCGTACCGGGCGGCGTCTTCGTCAACACCCTGGAGGTGAGCGTGAGGGTAACCGCCGTCGACACCGCTAACCGCAAGTTGACGCTTTTGCTGCCGGACGGTGAAAAGACCACGGTCGCGGTGGGGCCGGAAGCCGTCAATTTCGACCAGGTCCAAACAGGTGACCTGGTCACCGCCACCCTGACCGAGGAGACCATCGTCTACCTTGATGAAGAGGGGACCGCAGGGTCCGACGGCGCCGCAGGCGTGGTTGCGTTGGCTCCCAAGGGCGCCCAGCCGGGCGGTGTAGTGGCCGGAACCGCGCAGGTCACTGCTACCGTCGCAGCCATTGATCCGGTCAACCGCACCGCAACCCTCCGTTTTGAGGACGGGAGCACCGAAACCTTTCCAGTGCGTGATGATATCGATTTGAACCAACGCAAAGTGGGAGAAAAGGTCGTGTTCCTGGTAACCGAGATGGTCGCCATCTCCGTGGAGAAACCCTGATGCCGGTCAATGCAGCCGTGTCAGGCGAGAGGGGCTGCGGGTGCCATCCGTTTTGGGGTGTGCCGCGACAAAACGTTTTGTTATCCAGACAACCCCTGTCGGATATCAGGGGCTGTTTTCATTAAAGGAAGGTGCATTTAAATGCGAAAGATATTGATGAGGACTTTATGGCAAGCAGCAACGCTGGCGGCGATCCTGGCGATCGTACCCGTCCACGCCTTGGCAGAGACAAACGATGCAAAGGCCATTCTCAAGGCGATGTCGGATTATGTGGGCCGCCAGAAAACAATCACGGTTGCTTTTGACAGTGCCATCGAGATCATCACCCCGCAGTTGGAAAAAATCCAGTTCACCAATTCCGGTAAAGCACTCCTGAACCGGCCGGACAAGCTGCGCGCCCACCGGGTAGGCGGCTACGCGGATGTGGCGCTTTTTTTCGATGGTAAAACCGTCAGCATCTATGGCAAGCATATCAATGGCTACGCCCAGTTTGAAGGCCCGGGCACCCTCGATCAGTTGATTGAAGCCCTCCACCAGGGGCACGGGGTCGCGCTGCCCGGGGCCGACCTGCTCCTGTCGAATTCGTACGATCGTCTCGTGGCCGGCGTTCAGGAAGCCAAGTACATCGGCCAGGGGGTCATCGCTGGTGTACTGTGTGAACATCTGGCCTTTCGAAATTTCGATACCGACTGGCAGCTCTGGGTGGAAGTGGGTGCGTGGCCGGTCCCACGCAAACTTGTGATCACCAGCAAGACCTTGAACTGCGCCCCGCAATACACGCTGTGCATCAAAGAATGGAAAACCGGCATAAAACCGTCACCGGATGCGTTCGCATTCACCCCGCCGGCCGGTGCGCAGATCCTCGATCCCCATGCACTCATCGAACTAGACGAACTGCCGCCGGGTGCCCGGCAAGGAGGAAATCAATGATCTATACCACATGCAAATACTTACTCTTGGTCGGATTGGCCGTTGCGGTGTGGCTCTGGAACGGTGACATCAAACCAACCCTGGACGCAAGTCTGGTCGCCATTGCCGACGCTAGGCGCGGGCGCCCCGCCAGCCCGGTCAGCTATGCCGGGGTGGCGCGCCGTTCCACCGTTGGCGTAGGTACACCGGGTGTTGGGGTCGGTGCTCCCGGTCCGGGTGTTACCCCGGGCGTGGGCGTGGGCGCACCGGGGCCGGGTGTTACCCCCGGTGTCGGGGTCGGTGCGCCCGGTCCAGGCGCCGCACCCGGGAACAGAGGCGGCCCTGTGAACCGGGTTGGAAGGCGTTGATGGGGATCACCGTTAATCGTTTGATGACGGCAATCGACTAAAGGGACGTTGCCTTACAACACCTTAAACACTCATTTCAGGAACTAATTTTTATATGACAGCAAGAAGGAGGCAAAAGCATGCGCACAATCAACCTTAGGATAACTATAGCAATGGGCGCCCTGGCAATTTTTTTGGTGCTGGCGGCCACTGTTCCGGTGGCTCAGGCACAATCTCCCCTGGTAAACCAGGAAGCCACGCAGATCCTGCAGCGGATGACGGACTATCTGGGCAGCCTGAAACAATTCAGCGTCCATACCCGGAACACGGTCGAGGATGAACTGGCAACGGGAAACCGGGTCGATTACAGCATTGCCGCAGACGTGGTCGTCAAACGCCCTAACAAGCTGCGCAGCAAACGCCAAGGCGACCTGATCGACCAGTCCTTTTACTATGACGGCAAAACGGTAACGCTGTACAATGCGGCCGACAAAGTTTACGCCACCCACGCGGCACCCGGCACCATCGAAGAGATGTTCGGTTTCGCGCGCGACTCACTGGGCCTGGTTGTCCCGATCGCCGACCTGGTCTATCGCCATGCCTATCCACTGCTGATGGAGGACGTGACCCTGGCCGTGGTGATTGGTAAATCGGTCATCGGCGGCGTCAGGTGCGACCACCTGCTTTTCAGCCGCCACGGTGTCGACTTCCAGGTCTGGGTGGCCGACAGCGGCTCGCCGCTGCCGTACAAATACGTGGTTACCGACACGGGAACGCCTGCACGCCTGAGTATCTCGACGGTCATGAGCGAGTGGAATGAGAAACCGTCCGTGAAAAAGGGACTGTTCACATTCACGCCGCCTAAAAAAGCCAAATCGATCAGTTTCATGCCTTTCAAGGCCTACTAACAAACAAGCAGCGGGTCCGCCCGCTGATGCCACTGGAGGAAGCAAATGAAAACCATATCCAAGAGTATCATCTTAACCATGGCCCTTGTTGCTATGCTTATCGGTGACGTGCCGCTCCCGCTCGAACAACAACTGCCGGCCCTGACCGAGCAACTGGTACCTGAAGCGCATGCGGTCATGGGTGTCCGTCGCCGCACGCGACGCAGGACCGCGGTAGTGGTGGGAAGTGCTGCTGCCGCCCAACAGAAGCAGGCTGACGCAGCTGCCCAGCAACAGGCGGCCGCCCAACAGCAGGCAACAGCCCAGCAACAGCAGGCAACAGCCCAGCAACAGCAGGCAACAGCCCAGCAACAGGCAGCCGTAGCCCAACAGCAGGCCGCCGCTACCCACGCAGCCGCAGTTCCGATCGGCACGGTGGTAACAGCGCTGCCTGGCGGCTGTAAAGCTGTCACGGTCAGCAATACGAGCTATTCCGACTGCGGGGGCGTTTTCTACAAAACCGCTTTTCAGGGCAACAATCTGGTTTACGCCGTGGTCCCGAACCCACTCTGAGAAAACGGACGATAGCAAATTAAACGCCCCCGCGAGTAGAAAACCCTGGCACAGGAAGGCTGGGGGACAAATTGGTATTTCTTGAAATCAACGCAGGTCAGGGTTCGAGCGGAGCGAGTTCCCTGACAATCATAGACTACCTTACGAATGTCATTATAGAGAAAGAAGCTGTGCCAAAATATAGCTTACAGGAGGAAAGATGAAAGCATGCAAGCGCTTAATCGTTGTGGCCCTTAGTTTGTCGGTTCTCGCCTGGCCGGCAGGCGCACTGGCGAACGAAAACGAATCCTGGCAATTCGGCGCCAGCATCTATGGCTGGTTCCCGGACATAGCCGGCGAGACGGCTTTTAGCCCGGCTGGCGGAGGTGAATTCAAGGTCGATATCGAAAACATCATAGACAATCTCCAGTTTGCCCTGATGGGCACTTTTGATGCACGTAAGGGGCAATGGGGCTTTTTGACCGATGCCATTTACATGGATGCCGGCGCCTCGCAAACGGGGTCACGCGATATGCTCGTCGGCGGAATCCAGCTGCCGGCCACCGCATCCGGCGAGGTCGATCTCGATCTGAAGAGCCTGATCTGGACGATAGCCGGTTACAACCGGGTGATCAATCAGACCGGGCATTCACTGGATGTTGTTTTCGGGGCCCGGTACCTTGATGTGGAGCAGAAAGTGAATTGGAATCTCACCGGCAACATCGGACCGATCCCGCCTTTTTATCGCACCGGGGCAGCCGAGGCGAGCCTGGCCAACTGGGATGTGATCCTCGGTGCCCGGGGGCGTTTCGCATTTGGCGCCAAACAGACCTGGTTTATACCCTATTACCTTGATGTGGGGACTGGTGATTCTGACTTCACCTGGCAGGGGATTGCCGGCCTGGGCTATGCATTTAAATGGGGTGAGGTTGTGGCGAACTGGCGTTACCTGTATTATGACTTGTCAGACAAGGCGATCGGGGACATGAACTTCAGCGGGCCCGGCATCGGGGCCACGTTTAGGTGGTAGTCCGTATCGGTATTGAACCTGTTAATGATTAAAGGAGGCCAAATTTGAGCACCCATTGGGGGGGTAAATATGCACGGTTCGACTGGAAGCTTCAGATGCTTATGTATGGCCTTTTGCTCATCGGCTTCTGCTTTACGCAGCAGGCGGTGACAGGGCATGCCGCGGACCCCAAACCACCGGATGAACAAGCACCGGCGAAAACTGAAAAAAAGAAGTCCGAAAAATCGCGGGGGCAGTTTCTTCCGATTCCGATTTTTCTCACGGAGCCGGCTTTCGGTTACGGTTTAGGAGTGGCTTTGGGCTACTTTCATCCAGAAAAGGACGCTGCTGAAAAGCAAGCGGAGCCATCCCTGCATACACTTAAAACGGCCACCGCCGGAAGAAGCGGTCAAAAGCCGCCGCCCACTATTACGGGTGTGGCGGGCGGGTACACGAATACAGGCACATGGGCCGCCGCAGTCGGCCACTCGACTTCATGGCGCCAGGACACCATTCGCTATGTCGGCGCCCTGGCCTACACCAATGTGAATTTCTCATATTACATTATAGACCAATCGCTCGACGTTAACCTGAAAGGCGCTATGCTTTATCAGGATCTCAAATATCGGTTGGGCAAGAGCCAGTTCTTTCTGGGCGGTAAGCTGCTCTTAATGGAAACAGATTCGCAATTCGATACTCGCCCTCAAGATGATATCAAAGCCAGCAATCATGGCGTCGCCGCCGCAGCGACTTACGACAGCCGTGACAATACGTTCACACCCAACAGCGGGCAGCTTTTAGAGTTTGATCTCTGGCGGTTTGACGAAGCCCTGGGCGGTGACTACGACTATTGGCGGGCTAATCTCAAACTGTTGTCTTTTTTTCAGCTGCACCCGCGTTTTGTGCTTGGCCTGCGTTTTGAGGCAGATACTGTAGACGGTGACGCACCCTTTTATGCTTACCCCTGGGTGACCCTGCGCGGCGTTCCGGCCATGCGTTACCAGGGGAAAAGTGCCGGCGAGATTGAAGCAGAGGGGCGCTGGAATATTTCCGACCGGTGGGCCCTCCTAGGTTTTGCGGGAACAGGTTCGGTGCATTCCCGCGAAATTTCAGGTGTTAAGATTGTCAAGGACGATATCTTTACATACGGTGCCGGTGTGCGCTATTTTCTGATGCGCGATATGGGCCTGTGGCTGGGAGCAGACTACGCTCAGGGCCCCGAAGATGGGTACGGCTATATAACTGTCGGGCAGGCCTGGTGAGTCCGGAAGGCGGCCTGCCTTGCTGAACAGGGCCAGAGAAAGTAAAGCATCCTGGCCCTGAGGTCGCATAAAAAGGGGGACAATGTTTAGAAAAATTATTCTTGCCGCCCTGTATCTGATCCTTATCCCTGCGGTGCATCTGTCTGCCAGCGACCGCTACCCTCTGGAGCCGGCGGATACAGTCAGCCCCCGCACCGGAACAGATATGACCCGGAACATGACCCCCACAGAGGTCTGAAACCGTAAATGCTGCCACCTTGGAGAGATAAAATGAAAAGCTCCCCGGTTTATTTATTTCTGGCTGCTCTGCCGCTGCTGTTTTTTTTCGGTTGCGCCTCACTCCCCGAAAATGTCGATCGCACCCCAACCCGCGCCTTCCCCGACACTAACCAGACCACCCTGGGGCAGGCCTTTGCAGCTGACATCGCCGCTCGCACCGGGCAGTCCGGGTTTTTTCCGCTGAACAACGGCCTGGACGCCTTTGTGGCCCGCGCTGTGCTGGCCCAGGTCGCCCAGCGCAGCATCGATACGCAGTATTACATGATCCACAACGATGTCGTCGGCAGCCTGTTCATCGACCAGCTGTACAAGGCGGCGGAAAGGGGGGTGCGGGTACGTCTGCTCGTGGATGACATCGACCAGGGCGGCCGCGATTTTGGCGCGGCCGTACTGGACAGCCACCCCAACATCGAGGTGCGCATCTTCAACCCTTTTGCCCGCAACACCGGCCGAACCCTGCAGTATGTCACCGGGTTCAACAAACAGACCCGCCGGGCCCACAACAAGTCGTTTACCGTGGACAACCAGGCCACCATTCTCGGCGGGCGCAATATCGGGGATGAGTATTTCGAAGCCGATCCGGACCTGGCGTTTGTCGATATGGATGTCATTGCTGTCGGCCCGGTTGCCAACGGCGTATCGGCCTCTTTCGACCAGTACTGGAATAGTCCGTTGGCTTATCCCATCTCGGTGCTGATTGAAAAACAGCCCGCACCCGGGGAAATAACGCAACGTAAAAAAGCGTTTGATAATTTTATCAGCCGCCAGGCGGATTCTGATTATCTCCGGCATCTGCGCCATTCACATCTGGCCCGCCTTTTAAAGCATGGACACCTGGTTTATCACTGGGGTATCGGAGAGGTTGTAGCCGATGACCCTGAAAAGCTGACCCATGACTTTGACGAAACCCAGTATCACCTGATGGCCGCTCTTAAACCGCACTTTGGATCGATACAAAAAGAGTTGCTCATCTCTTCGCCCTACTTTGTTCCGGGTGAATCCGGGGTGGCTTTCTTTAAAAAATTGCGCGATGGGGGTGTGCGGGTGCGCATTTTAACCAATTCCCTGTCCTCCACGGACGTTTCCCTCGTGCACGCGGGCTATGCCCGCTACCGCAAAGCGCTCTTGCGCATGGGCGTAGAACTCTATGAGCTGAATAAGAATCTGTCCCGGTCGGAACCCAAAAAAGCCGAAGAGGACGGCATTGGAAGCTCCAAAGCCAGTTTGCACGCAAAATCTTTTATCATCGACCGCAAAACGATATTCATCGGATCCTTGAATCTGGATGCCCGCTCTGTAATCCAGAATACAGAGATTGGCGTCATTTTCGACTCGCCCTCCATCGCGGAACAGATAGCAGATAGCTTTGCGCAGAACATCGACAAGGCGGCCTTTCGCCTGGAACTCAAAACAGGGGCTGACGGAACCGAAAAAATCCTCTGGCACGGCTTGGTCGACGGCAAGCCGCAAACGTTGGACGTGGATCCTTACACCGGATTCTGGAAACGCCTGGGTATCGGCTGCATGCAGCTGCTGCCGATAGAGTCGCAAATATAGCGATGCTGCTACCGGTAAACGAATCAATACCCGATCAAGTAAACGGGCATTTTCTGGGGAGACGCAACAGCCCTGAATAGATAAAAAGCATCACAGGAGGCGTGCAATGAAGGTTCAAAAATTGAAGGCCGGCATCACCCGTTTGGCCATAATCGGTATTGCCTGCCTGGTACTGACGGCCGCCGGCCCGTCCAGGGCAGCGGAACAGCCCCCCCCGGACACCTGGCAGTTCAATCTGCTGCTGTATGGCTGGCTGCCTTCAATCGACGGCACCCTCCAGTACGGTGACCCGGCGGCCGGTTCCGGATCCGAGGTTGATGCCAGCACCATCATCGACGACATCCAGATGATTTTCATGGGCGGCTTCGAGGCCAGAAAAAGTAAATGGGCGTTCATGGGCGATGTGGTCTACCTCGACATGGCCGATGACAAAAACAACTCGATGAACCTTGGTCTCGGCATTGGTTCCGGGGTGACGATCGATGTGGGTGCCCAGACTGAACTGACCGGATGGCTGACCCATCTGGCCGGGGCCTATAACATCACGACTGCGCCACGGGGCACGCTGGATTTCTTGTTCGGTACCCGCTATTTAGCACTTGATACGGATATCGATTTGAAAATTACCGGCCCGCTTCCACCGACCCTGCCGACCAAAAACCTGTCACGTTCAGTAGATGTACTTGACGGGGTTATCGGTGTCCGGGGACAGGTGCCCCTGATCGGGGACCTGTACCTGCCCTACCATCTGGACGTCGGGGCCGGAAGCTCACAGTTTTCCTGGCAGGCGATAGCCGGCCTGGGCTATCGGTTCAGCTGGGGCGGCCTCCTTTTGGATTATCGCCATATCAGTTTTAACATGGGCGAAGATGAACTGATTGACACCTTCAGTTTGTCTGGACCGGTCCTTGGGGTTATGTTCAGTTTTTGAATATTTAAATGTTATCGTTCGCAGGAGGCACAATGAGAAAGCTGGTAATTGCTGCTATCACGACACTTATCCTGGCGGCTACCTG
Source organism: uncultured Desulfobacterales bacterium (assembly GCA_964636125.1). Classification (GTDB taxonomy): domain Bacteria; phylum Desulfobacterota; class Desulfobacteria; order Desulfobacterales; family CAJINA01; genus CAJINA01. The sequence goes on from CAZWPX010000029.1 coordinate 49,313, forward strand.
CCAGCCGGCTTTTGCCGAAGACCAGGAGATTCAAGCCACCCCATGGGAGAAGGTCAGCATCAATCTGGGTTCCATGGTATCCTCTGTCGACAGCAACGTCCGCCTGTCGGCCAACGGGGGCGGGGTCGACATAGATCTTGAGGAGGCCCTCGGTATGGACCCCACCCAAACGGTGTTCCGGACAGATATTTTCTGGCGGTTCACCGACAACCAGCGTCACCGGGCGGAACTGAGTTGGTTTGCCTTGCGTCAAGATGGCAGTCGACAGCTTGGCCAGGACATCACGATTGACGGGGTTACCTATCCCACCGGAACCATGGTCAACTCAAGTTTTGACATGGATATCTACAAAACAGCCTACAGCTACTCTTTCTTCCAGGATGAGCGTATGGATATCGCTGCCTCTCTGGGCCTGTATGTCATGCCAATCAGTTTTGAACTGACCGCCTCCGGGTTTCTGAACGGGTACACGGCGGAGAGCGTCACCGCCCCCATGCCGGTACTGGGTCTGCGGGCTGATTTCGCGTTGACCCCCAAATGGTTTATAAAAGGCAACATTGATATTTTCTACCTTGAATACGCGAGCTTCAAGGGGTCTATTTATGATACAAAAGTGGCCCTGGAGTACAATGCCTTCAAACATTTCGGGTTAGGCCTGGCGGTCGAAAATTTCAAAGTCGGGGTGGAGTCGGAAGGCGAGGATTACCCGCAAGTCGATCTCGTAGGGCGGATTCAGTTTCGCTATATAGGGGCTCTGCTGTACATGAAGATCTACTTTTAGGTACGATTGGAAAAAATCGAACTCCGGATTTTGGACCGGGTTATCCGCCGCCGCTACTGCACCTGCTCCATCCACTGTTTGAGGATATCACGGTCTTCCTTCTGGATCGATGTGATCCGCATCTGGTGGACCAGACGTTCGTCCCTGTTTTCCTGAGAAATAACCTTGGCGTATATATCGCTGAAGCAATGGGCATCCACGCAGAAATCAAACATCAGCTTGATATTGGTCAGCGGGGCCAGGGGCTGTTCCAGTACAGCCGCCAGAAAATCACGTCCCAGGGTGGCGGTTTCCCCCGCAATCGATTCGGCCGCCACTTTCTTGTCTTCTACCGCCCAGCACTGGAAGGAGAGGGTCAGGGGGATATCTTTCTGATTGGCGGTGACCGTGTTGAAACGCACATTGTAAGGCGGTCCGATCGCAGAAACCGGATAATAGACAATGGGGGCCGAGACCCCCTTCATCATCACCGTGCGGGCCTCTTCAGTGGTGACCAGGTGGCGGACCTGCTCATGGGTTGAATGACCGACCAGGACCTGGCCGCCGACACTGTCCGATTCTATGCGGGCGGCAATATTCACAGGGGCACCGACAATCCCGTATTTGAGCCGCATCTCAGAACCGATGTTACCCGCAATCACCGTTCCGGTATTGATACCTATGCCCATCTCCAGGGGCGGGTAGCCCTCGTTGACGATATCGTTGTTCAGTTTCATCAGCGCCTTTTGCATGGACAGGCCGCAGGCCACCGCCCGGGCCGCATCATCGGTATTTGTCTCCGGCACACCGAAAACCACCAGGATACCGTCCCCGATAAATTCGTCGATCATGCCGCCACAAGCCCGGATGACCGCGGTCATGCTCTGTAGATAGCGGTTGAGCAGATCCATGAGCTGCTCGGGGTCCCGGTCCTCGGAAAGGCTGGTAAAGCCGCGCAGATCAGACATCAAAATGGTGACCGTAACCCGCCGGCCGCCCACTTTGGTACCTTCCGGCGAGGCCAGGATTTCATCCACGACCTCCTTTGAAAGGTAGCGCCCGAAGGTAGAGCGGATAAACTCAACCAGGGCCAGTCGCTCCCGGGATACTTTTAGAATGTCTGCCAGAAGATCATTGCGGGTGGACACGATCTCCGATATTTCCCGGGGTGTTCGGTCGGGCAGGTCGACCACTTGCTCATCGTCGCCATCTTCCCTGAAGTGGCGGTTGGCTTCGGCAATCAATTCCAGGGGTGAAATAATTTTCCGATTTAAAAACCGTCGGAGAGTAACCATCATGAACAAAATGATAATCGCTACCAGAATCAGGATTCGGATCGTGTAAAACAGCAGATCGGTGACATCGGTCATCTCCACTACAAAGCGATATCCCACCGACCACAGCAGCAAAACGCCTTCGATAATGAGAATCCGCAGGAATATCCCGTTCAGCAAAACTTCACGAACACCTTTTTGAGGCTCCCCGGGGGATTCGGTTTGGGCAGATTGTCCACAATCAATGGTTTTCATAAATCCAGACTCTTTTTGAGGTACAGAACTTGGTATCATAACAACCGGTTTCAACTCAAATAGCGCTTGCATTGAAACCACGGTCTGCACACCGGACCGGTAGAACCTCTCCGGGTCCTCCACCTGAGTTGGAGGATTTAGATTGAAACTATCTGGTTGATGTAAAGCGTGCATGCAGCCGGCGAATGCGGGTACTCAGCACCCGGCAGGCATTCAGGGCGATTTCGGGAAACTCATGCACGATTTCATTGAATTCGGCTTTGTGCAACACTAGAAATTCAGATTCCGACAGCGTGCAAATGCTGGCCGAACGCTGCTGGTCCTCAAACAGGGCCATTTCACCAAAGTAATCACCGGATTTGATCTGATCAAGCTCGAATTCATTGTCCGCATCCAGATGCTTGATAACGGCCACGTGGCCCTTGACAATCAGGTACATGGTTTCGCCCCGGTCACCTTCCCGGATCACGACCTCATGGGCCTTTGAACGTAAAGATTCAGTAACCGAAGCTACCGCCGCGAGTTCACTGACCGCCAGATCAGAAAAAATGTCTATCTCCCTGACCAGTAAAATCTTGTCGGTGAGACTGATCGCCGACGCCATGGATATCTCCTTTTGCTTGTTGCGCTGCAAATAAGGGTGCAGGTGTTTGCGGTGGTCGCCACCGGACAACTTCTGCAGGGAACGGGTCAGGCCGGCAAGACCTGCTGCCCTCGGGACAGAGGGGTCCCGGTCATTGAGCGCCGCCAGTGCAAGGGCAATTTCCAGCCATTGGCCGCGGGCGGACAGGGCATCTACCAAATCAGATTCATTGGCCGCAATGTCGGGCAGCTTAAAGAATTTCTGCGCGGTGCTCACCGGCTGGTCATGGGCTGCCTTTTCCAGCAGAGGCAGCAACGGCTTGAAAACAGCCGTGGGAAGCAGGCTGTCCAGGGCTTCCAGGCTGTTATCCGCCTGGCGACTGTCCGCGTATAAGAGATTGCGGGTCAGGATACGAATTCGTCCGGAGTCATCATGGGCAGCCAGTACTTTCAGAATATTCTCCGTATTCACCTGGACCTGCTGCTGCAAATGGGCAAACAGCAGCTCTCTGGCCGGAACTTCGGGCAGCAATTCAAGGGAACCGGCCACAATCAGGTTATCATATGCATGGCAGGTCTGGCCACGGACGAACCGGACCACGTCTATGTCTTTAATGTCCATGGACTCCAGAATAGCGAGAATTCTTTCACGGGTACTGCGGCGGGGCGTAGAAAGCATTTCCAGAACAAGCGGAATATTGGTATGTGCGGCATCAACAATGGCCTGGTGGGCAGCCTGGTGGACATCTTCAGGGGCATCCCCAATAATGCGGAGAACTTGATTCAACTCAGTATCGCCCTTAATTTCAAGGCTTTTTACGGCTTCCAGTTGAACGGCGGCATTCGGGTGATCCAGGTAGGCAGCCACCTGCCGGTTAAGGCCGGCGACCGCCATCCGCCGCAACCCGTTCAAAAGCCTCGGGATCAAGGCTTCCAGATCCGGTTCAGCCAGCAGCTCGGTCAGCCGGGGTGCAAACGTTTCCGCCCCGGTCTGTCCGGCAGCAACGACTCCGGCTTTGCATATCTCTTTGTTAGCGGATGCAAGCCACCCGGAAATAATGGGTTCATACTCAGCGGCATCTGTTCGATAGAGACCTGCAGCTGCAAAGGCTTTCACCGCATAGGATGCGTCTGAGGCCATCACCTGCCTGTTGAAACCCCGTCCCACGCCTGGCGCCTGGCGGTTCGCACAGCGCAGCATGGTCTCCATAAGCTCCGGTCCCGCTGTGGGAGCCAGGTTCTGGAAACACCGGATCGCTTCAAATCCAGCCTCCGGTGACAGCAGCTGGATCAATCCAATGCGGATCTTTTCAGGGTGTACTTTCTCAAGGACAGCAATGATTTTCATATCCAGGCCGGCTACGTGCAGCAGCTTGAGCAGCCGGGCGTGCCAAAGGCAGGCCTCCCCGGAAGCTGACGAAAAGGCCTCCAGCAGCTGGGTCTTGATTTTGGGGTCGTTGAAAAGATGACTGATATCCGTTTCTTTCATCGACTTCAGATCGATCATGTTCTCCGTGATCAAATCCATCAGGATCTGCGAATAGCGCTTTTTCAGAAAAAAAGTTGTGGCCACCCAGGTAATGCCAAAAGGCAGCGCCACCAGGGAGAGATATTTCGGATGAAAGAGATTGGTCGAGAGCAAAATCACACCGTGGCTCATGAACAGCGCCAGACGCACGACGGTTCCCCTCAAAAAGGGCCTCACCAGGGATCGATACGATTTGGGAAACAGGCCGTTTAAAATCGCCATGGAGGGGATGTTGATGGTGGTGCGCAAAACGTTCGAAGAAAACCGGGCATATATGGCGCTATAGATGTCAAAACGCAGCAGGAAGGAGATAAAAATCAAAACATAGTTAAACGGGTGGAACATCAGGGCCACCGGCAGCCCCCACCGGCTGTAAAGACGTTTGACAAACAGCAGCATGATCAGGCTCAGGATATTCAGCACCCCCCTGAAATAGCCGAAAAATTGAATCAGTCCGCCTTCGGAGGCAAATTGTTCGTCAAGGGCATAGTTAAACTGGTAACTCATGATCGGGATCAGAATGTTGGCCACAAACGTCAACACCACCAGGATCTTGATTAACAACGATTGCCTCACCAGGGGCGCGACCGCTTTGAGCTGGTCAAGGATCGATTTTTTTGTACCTGTCCGACCGCTGGCGGCCTCTTTGATCAGCAAGGTGGGAAAGCGTCGGCCCATGCTGCTCACCACCACGGCCCCGGCCAGGGTAGTGCCCAGGTAGACAAACAACAGGTTGTCCATCATGATCCAGCGGGCCAGAACCGGGGTGGCAAAGCTGCTGAGAATCTGCCCGATGACGCCGCCGGCGGTAATCAGCGGAAACAACCGCTTGGATTGGCGCGTGTTGAACATGTCATTGGCCATGTTCCAGAAAAGCAGGGCCAGCAGGACTTCGTACTGGGATTTCAGCATGAACAACAGCGGGTAAATCAGGTCGAACCCCAGGGGGATGACCATCCGGATCGCCGCCACGGAAAGACCGCAAAAGACAAACAGCCAGGTGAACAGCTTGACATCCGCCACCCGGGTCATCAACCCGGTTACGACACCCATGATGAAGAAAGTCGCCAGGGCATTGAGCATATTTACGATGGGGAGGTACTCAACCCCAAAGCGTTTTAAAAAGGCCGTCTCCGTGAAATTGTTGAGCAGGATCCCCGAGCTTCTGACCAGAAACAACAGCAAACAGGTCCACAGGAACAAACCGATTTCGTCCTCGTAGATTTCAAACCATCTGCCAAGTTGCTTAACCATGGGGAATCTCAGGGGCCTTTCTGGTTTGAATTCTCCGGGGGCCTTGGAAGCCCGGCCGCTTTTTCAGCCCCTGGCGCTGCCTGGGTCTCACGTACCAGTCTGAAGCCGGTGTGGGGCAGCCGACTGGCCGCATGTCCGTAAGCCCGGTTGGCGGAGCGGCAGGAATAGCCGTGCTTGAACCAGCTCCCCCCCCGGCGCACGCGGTTGGTCCCGGAATCAGTCCGGTTGGGGTCAATCACCGACCCGCTCTGGTAATTCGTGAACAAATCCTGGCACCACTCCCAGACGTTGCCATGCATATCGAAGAGTCCCCAATCGTTGGGTGGGTACTGTTTGACCGGAGCCGGCATGTCATGCTTAAAGCCTTTCGAAGAGTTAAAATTCCGACAGGCACTGCTCCCTTTGAGGCTGTTGCTGTACATGGCACGCCTGCATTCAATTTTGTCTCCCCAGGGGTAGGGGCCTGTGCTGCCGGCCCGGGCGGCATATTCCCATTCCGCTTCGGTGGGAAGCCGGTAGTGCCCCTCTTTTTTGGCATTCAATTTCTTGATGAACTGCCGGACGTCATACCAGGAGACCTTGCCGATGGGAAACGCCTGCGGCCAGTCCACATCACCGAACCAGCGGCTGCCCATCAACTCGCGCCATTGGCCCACCGTCACCTCGGTCTCCTGCATGTAAAAAGGCCGGGTAATGGTCACCTGGTGCCGGGTCTCGTTGGCCGACCGGGAGAACTCGCCTTCCGGACTGCCCATGGTAAACGACCCGGCCGGAATCAACACAAAAGACATGCCCAGGGAGTTGTTAAAAGTCTTTTGTTCAGCAGACACAAATTCCGCCTGTAAAAACAGCCCGGCAACCACGGCCGACAGCATTAAGATCCGGACAGGTATCAGAAAACGACAAGGTTGATCACACATGGCAAGTTTCCTCCCGGCAGAGCAAAGAGATGGTGAGTTTATTGATACCCGGCCCAGGCCGTGTATGGGTATCGTCAGCTTTTTGCATTGATATCTAATTCCTCATAACCTATCATAAAGACTTCAATATGCAACTGTGTATATAGAAGCTACCTGAAATAATGGGATTTATGCGTATTTCAGATTGAAAGAATATTCCAAAACGGAAAAACGGGATCCCTACACAGCCGGCCACCAGCATCGGGTAGCCTTGCTGGCAGTGGAAATTGGGAAAACCCTGGAGAACAAATTGATAAAAACACTGCTTTAAGGGCCGTTGAGGAACTTGAGATGATTATTACTTACGAAGGTAAAACGCCCTCAATTGGAGAGAACGTTTTCATCGCCCCCAATGCCACTGTCATCGGGGATGTCACCATCGGAGACCACGCCAGCATCTGGTACGGTACCGTCCTGCGGGGGGATATGGAACCGATTACTATCGGCGCAAACAGCAACATTCAGGATAATTGCACGATCCATACCGATTACGGCCACCCGGCCGTCATCGGGTGCAACGTCAGTGTCGGGCACAACGCGGTGGTACACGGCTGCACGCTTGAAGACAACTGCCTGGTTGCGATCAATGCGGTGGTTCTAACCGGGGCCTATCTAGGTCAGGGCGCTGTTGTTGCCGCCGGCTCGGTGGTCAGGGAAGGTGACCGCATTGATGCATATACCCTGGTGGCCGGTGTCCCTGCCCTGGCAAAGAAAGTGCTGACCGAAGAGATGCGGCAGCCGTTCCTCAAACCGGTCGTCAACTACCTCAGCCTTGCCAAAAAACACGCAAAGTTGAAGCGGGGATCATAACGGTGTCCAGCCATGATTTCCAATCATGGATGGTTACTACTTATATCTTTTATTCAGGGCTTTCTTAGTGTCATTGTACTCTTTTTCAGTAATAGCGCCTTCATCAAAAGCCTTCTTGAGGTCCAGCATCTCCTGCCCGTAGGTCTGCGTCGTCGTATTCTGAACTGTCTTGTTGCCGCCACAGGCGGTGATTGATGCAGTTGCTATTACCGTTCCAATTAGAATGACCGCAATCCTGTATTTTAAACGATCCATTTTTGCCTCCGTCTATCTATGTCTGCGAGTAAGATTGTATCAAACTTTAGGCCCCCGGCGGTGGTCATGAACGTAATATAGCGCCCCGGCCCAGAAGCAGAGCACCACAAAAACCAGCACCCCCCCAACCTGGAATGTGCGCACAAAGAAATGATCGATTTTTGCATTGCTGTCCTCAAGGGCGTCATCGAGGAGTCGCTTGCCGATGGCTTCGACTCTGGCCAGGGTCTCCTGCCGCTGCCGTTCGATCTCCTTGAGCAGGGCGATGCGCTCGGCGGTGATATCCGCGGACATCCCGGCCCGTTCCTTTTTGACATCGTCCATAACCGCAATGCGTTCGCCTTCCAGGGCCCCGAGTGTCGCCACCCGCTGGGTATCCAGGGCGACCAGGGCACGGTCCAGATCGCGGGCCAGGGCTTTCAGAACGATGGCCCGTTCGGCCGCCGCTACTTTTGGAGCTGTTTCGGCCAGGGTCGTCAAGCGGTCTATATCACCGGAGATGCGTATGAACTCCGCAAGGGCCTGATCTACTTTTTCAGATACCACCAGGTCTTCCAGAAGCAACTCGGTCTGCCAGCGCGCCTGTTTGGGCAGGTAATCTGCATACGCGGACATCTGGACCGACAGGTCTGCGACGCCCACGGCGACAGCCTCAACGATTTCAAAAGTACCCAGGGCCTGCTGGTCTAAAAAGGAGGCCAATACGACGGTAATCGATTTCCGGATGAAATAGAACGACTCGATCGGATGGTTCCGGCACCAGCTTGTAATTTCGGCTTTGCCGGCTTCAATATCTCCATCCGCACTGGCTTCCCGGGCAAGCGTGTCCACCAGGGCTACCATTATCTCCGTCCCATCCAGAGCTAGTGTGTGCCAGTCCCCCAACGCGGCACGGCCGGCACCTTCTTCGAAAAACATCTGCATCTGGATGCTCAACACCCATAAATCCAGCAGAGACAGGAAAGAGTCAGGCTGAAACGCGGCCTTGTGGACGGTGGGAATACCGTTGATCTTCCACAGCAGGGCATATCTGCGAATCTCCGGGTCACTACTCTCCGCAATGATCCGATCCGCATAGGTTTCGATAATGGCAGACAGGGGATTGACCGCGTGCTGGGTTTTCAGGCGCAGTTCCGACGGGGTGGTCCGTAGTTTTTTCCCCGATTTGACTTCAATTTGCTGCATGACGGCACTGTTGATGGCCTTAGACTGACAGCCCGGGCCGGCAGACAACAGTACGGCCAGAACAATTTGAAAGAACAGGTATTTTGAAGATATTGGCGTCATGGTGCCTCAAGATTTAGGTGGGTGTTATCGCCATAATACAGTATGGCTGGCCATAAAGCTACAGATTCCCTGACTGCATTGACGACCCAAACTGATCGTGCTATCAGGCATCAACTACCACAATGTGCATTGCCGTCAAAGGAGAAATCCGTTGCCCCCAACACCTTACGCATCTCTGCCGGATATCAAGCGCAAGACACTGCGGAATGTTGCGACTTTCATATAGAAGTAAAATGCGAAGTCGCTTTGCTAAAAGCCTTGCTCAGCTCTTTCCAGGACTTCTCAGCCCCGGTTCTTAATTCCTCCCAGGCATTTTCACTGGCAATTTCAAGCTCCAATATCTTTTCCTTTAAATTTTTACGAAATTTGCGATACTCCTCCCGCTTCTCTTCAAATTCCTTTCTGGCATCAACGCTGGCATGCTGGAGACCGGCCTCGAACTTGTCACGTTCACGACTCCAACGGTGGTTGAGTTCGTCATACTGCTTTTTCAGTTGCTCTAAAAATTCATCCTTTTTCCCGGGCATGGTTCATCTCCTCTTCTATTAAGTGCATAGCCGTTAAGTTGCTGTGGGAGCATCTATCCATTTTCACCCTGCCGCCTGCCTCTGCGCCGCAGGGCTTCAGCCTCAATATATATCCGATTTACTACCGGAAGCGCAGTTTTAATTTTAGTCTCTATCCTGTCAATGGCCTCTTCGATGCCATCAGGTGTAAGTTCGTCCGCGAAATTCACATCCAGGTTAATCAAAACCTGATTGGGTCCAAAATACAGGCTCAAGGGCCGCCGAAAGCTGAGTACATGCTTATCTGCCTCAAGAATAGTTGTAATTTTGTCCACATCCACAGGCAATAACCCTTCCCCAATCAGCAACGCTTTACACTCCATGGCAAAAAACAGTGACACCGTCACCAACAGGAGACCGATCAAAACCGATCCCAGCCCGTCAAAATATACCCAGCCGGTTAATTGCCCCAGAAGCACCGACGAAAATGCGATCAACAGTCCGATTAAGGCCGCTGAATCTTCAATGACCACCGCAACAGTAGCACTGTCCTTACTGTCTTTCAGGGCTTTAAAAAATGGTTTGGAACCCCGGCTTTTATTAAATTCCCCTAAAGCAACCCTCAAGGCGGCACCCTCAAAAAGCATGGCCAGCGTGAGCACCAGATAGTTCCACCCTAAATTACTCAGAGACTGCGGATGCTGGAGGTGCTTGATACCCTCGCGGATAGAAAAACCGCCTCCGATTGCGAATATCAAAAGGGCCACGACAAAACTCCAGAAAAAAACCTCTTTGCCATAACCAAACGGATGGATGTCATCCGCGGGTTTTTTGCTCCTGCGCACACCAACCAACAGGAGAAATCCGTTGCCGGTATCCACCAGAGAGTGGATACCCTCTGAAAACATCGCTGAGGAACCGGTAAAAAAAGCGGCGACAAACTTACAGATGGCAATCGCGATGTTGGCTATAATAGCACCATATATTGCTTTGTTTGATGAGGCGGCCATATGAATCCTTTAGGGTGTTCTGTTAATCAATTGGAGTGCCTTCACACTCAATCTGAAGTTTGAACTCAA
>CAZWPX010000030.1:0-58946 GCA_964636125.1 uncultured Desulfobacterales bacterium
GCCTTTTTTGCCCCGGGTCTTTTTCGATACTTTCACGAGGTTACTTTTCAACCGGCCGCTTTTTTCGCACTGCAGGTTACCCGGATACCCGCACCCGGCATGGTCACCTGCCAGGGGGGCGGATATATCGCTTCCGGGGAAACCGGCCGCAACAAACGCCCCTGGCCGGCGATGCCGGCCGGTCTTGACTACATTGGCATTGAAGGCGCCGGTGAGGTGCAAACACCTCTGGTCCTGCCGGACGGCGCTCCCCCGCTGGCCCCTGGCGATCCGATCTTTTTCCAGCACGCCAAAGCCGGGGAGTTGTGCGAACGGTTCAACAGTCTGCACCTCATCCAGAATCAACGTCGCATCGACGAGGTATCGACCTATCGTGGGGACGGTAAGGCATTTTTATAACAGGTGCAGGCTATAGTAAAGAATCCTGGCCCAGGGCCAGGCATTGGGTTGCCCCGGGAAGGGGCTTACAACCCAAAACCGATGAGTTTGAACTGAATAATTTCACACCAAGGAGAAGAGCAGTGAACAGTGTGCAACGGCCACTATTTGATTTCATTATTATCGGTGCCGGGATATCGGGCCCCTTCATCGCCCATGAATTGTGCAAGACGGGCAGCAGCTGCCTGATGATCGAAGCCGGCCAGGCCTATACCCGCCACACCTATCCACGCAACGAGTTGGATGGCACTTCGCAGATGTACTGGTCCGGCGGTCTGGAGCTTTCCACGGATTCCAAGCTGGTCTTTTTACGCCCCAAGGTGGTCGGCGGCGGCTCCATCGTCAACCAGGCCCTGGTAGATCGTTTTGATGAGGAAGCCCTTACTTCGTGGAAATCGGCATCCGGTGTCTCTTATTTCAATACGGCGGACATGGACCCCTGGTACGAACAGGCGGAGAGCGAGATTGCCATCCAGGAAATCCCGGCCGATGTCCGCAACGACAACGCCCGTATTTTTCAAAAAGGCTTCGAAAATCTGGGCTACCAGCTGGCGCCGCTGCACAGGGCCCAGAAAGATTGCCGTTACGGCGACGGGAACTGTTGCATCGAGTGTTTGAACGGCTGCCGGATCGGCAGCAAGCAAAGCACCCCGGAAACAGTTTTAAAAAGAGCCCTGGAACTAGGGCTGCAGCTGCAGGCCGAAATGGAAGCTGTCCAGATAACCGAATCCGACGCAGGCCTTAACGTTACCTGCCTGGATCGCCGGGGCCGGGCGGTCAATTACCGGGGCCGCCGCCTCATCCTGGCTTCCGGAGCCATCGGCAATTCCCGCTTGCTGCTGGGATCCGGATATAAACGTAAACTGCCCCATCTCGGACACGACTTCTATTGTCATCCGCAGTACATGAACTTTGGCGTTTACGCCGAGCCAATCAACGCCCACATCGGCGCCTTCCAGGCCTTTAAATCCGATGATCCGGGTTTCCGGCGGGAAGGTTTCAAACTTGAAAATGTGTATGCCGGCCCCTCGGCCATTGCCATGCTGGTCAGTGGGTTTGGCCGCAATCACCACCGGTTCATGGAAAAGCTGTCCCATTTTGCGTGTATCGAAGCCTGCACACGGGACACCCGTCCGGGCAGGATCACCCTCACGCGCAAGGGCCAGGTCCGCATTCACAAAACCCGCAGCCAGGAAGATATGCAGCGGCTTGAAAAAGGTACCCGGGTCATTGATGAAATATTCCTTTCCACCGGGGCCCAGGAAATTATCCACGGCTCATTCGGCATCGGGCTGCACCTGATGGGCGGCTGCGTCATGGGCACGGACCCTGCCCGCAGCGTGGTCGACCCTGAGTTTCGCCTGCATGCCAGCAAGAAGATATTCATCGCCGATTCCAGTATTTTTCCCAACGCCCCCGGCATCAACCCGTCGCTCACTATCATGGCCCTTTCAAAAAAGGCCGCAGATAGCATATTGAGGAACGTGTCATCATGAAAATATCGCGCTACTTTACACAGAACCAGCTGCGCGGCCTGCAAAAAGCCGGAGATGTCATTCTGCCCGGAACTGAGCAGTCGCCTTCTTTTTCACAAACCGGCTGCATTGAACACATTGACCGGATGGCCGCCTACCTGAGCATGGAAGATCTCTCCGGACTGCGCACCCTGTTTTCCCTCTTCCGCTGGTCACCCAGATGGCCGATCCGGGTCCTGATGCAGATATGCACCCGCCACCAGGGTTTTCCCGGCTTTATCGGAGCCGGCCTCAGGATGCTTGAAATTGGTTTGAAAGGCGCGACCATGAGCCTCTATTATGCCAATCTCACCCAGCCTGACTACACCGGCAAAAAGGTCTTTGATGTCATCGGGTGGGATCCAAAAATTGTGCTCAGGGACACCGATGCCCCTGCGGACAGAAAACCGGCGCCTCCGATTGATTATAGCAGCCCTTCGCCGGCCGACGTGGCCAATATCTATACCCGGGCACGTGAGGCCCAGGCGGATATTGTGGACTGGGGCGTGAAAAAACGACTGGAATTCATTGCCCGCCTCAGGGAGGTCATCATCAACCGCCAGGCCTATATTCTGGATCGCGTTCAGAAAGACACCGGCAAATCGCGCACGGACGCCCTCACGGCCGAAATTTTTGGCACCCTCGATCACCTGGATTACCTTGAAAAGAGGGCTTTAAAAATACTCAATGACCGTTCCGTCCCGACCCCCTTTGCCCTGATGGGCAAAAAATCGAAGATTTACTTTGAACCCATGGGCACAACCTTGATCATCTCCCCCTGGAACTACCCTTTTTACCAGGCCATTGTACCCATCACACTCTCTTTTGCAGTCGGTAACGCGGTGATCTATAAACCCGCCAGTGCCACCCCCTTGACCGGACTGGTTGAAGAACTACTGGCAGAAGCCGGATTCAAGCCTGAATGGGTCCAGGTCGTTTACGGAGCGGGGGGCGAAATTGGCGACGCCCTGATCGATCAGCGCCCGGACAAAATATTTTTTATCGGCAGCCAGACCGTCGGCCAGCATATCATGCGCAAGGCTGCCGAGCATCTGATCCCGGTGGAGCTTGAACTGGGCGGTAAGGACCCGATGATTGTCTTTGAGGATGTCGACCTGCCGCGCGCGGTGGCCGGCGCTGTCTGGGGCGCCTTCACCAATACCGGCCAATCGTGTACATCGGTGGAAAAATTGTTTGTGCAGGCTGATATCTATGACCGTTTTCTGGACGCACTTTTCAGGGAGACATCCCGTTTAACCATCGGCACCGACCCCCAGGGCGGGGCCGATATCGGCCCCATGACCACGGCGTCCCAGGTAGAAGTCATCGCCCGCCAGGTGGCCGATGCCAAAGAAAAGGGCGCACGCTTTCTCACTGGCACCCAGTGGGATGGCCGCTCCGCGGAAATACCGCCCATGGTCGTAGATCAAATCACGGATGACATGTTGTTAAACCGGGAGGAAATCTTCGGGCCGATCCTGCCGGTGATACCTTTCGAGAGTGAAGCCGAGGTTATCGAAATGGCCAATGCCGATGAATTCGGCCTTTCCGCCAGCGTCTGGTCTGCTGATCTGCAGCGCGCTGACCGGGTTGCCCGGGCCATCGTGACCGGTAATGTCTCCATCAACAATGTAATGCTGACAGAAGGCAATCATGCCCTGCCGTTCGGGGGAGCCAAAAAAAGCGGCATCGGCCGATATAAAGGCGAGTTTGGATTTTACTGTTTTGCCAATATAAAATCGATCCTCATAGATAAAAACAGCCGCAAAATGGAAGCTAACTGGTTTCCCTACACCCGTAAAAAATTCAGCCTCTTTACCGAACTGACCACCCGTATTTACTCTCGTGGGATTGTATCTTTTATTCTGGCTGCCATTAGCGGACTTAAACTGGAGAGCTATGTCGGTAAGCTGGCCAAAAAGCAAGACCGGGATGGGTAATCCTTAAAATCGATGTCTCACCCTGCCTTGAAGGCACCGGGTCTTGACAGACCCGGTGCCTTTCATTTATAGATGCGTCAATGCTATCGTCAAAAAGCAGCAATTCAAACTGGCCCTATTGAACGTGACCTGCTGCCAGAAGTGAAAGGGGAAACTGAGCCCATGAGACCCGGTCTGGGAATAAAGTTGTTGGCTGTACTGGCTATTTCTATGGTCCTGTCCGGTTGCGCGGGAGAGCCGGTCTACCGCCCGTTTACGATTTTACATGATCTGAAAATCAGTTTCACGGACGCCGGCTGGGACGGTAAAACTATTCCCAAAGGCCAGCAATGCCCCATGTACGGCGGTAACGGTTCCACCCCCGGTCTCATCATTGACAACATTCCACCCGAAGCCAATGCCCTGATTCTTGAGTTCAGCAATAAAAGCCATCTGCCGCTGGACAAGGGCGGCCAGGGACGTATCGGCTACCGGTTTGACCCCGGCACCTTGAAAGTGGTCCTTGCACCGGTACCTGGAAACACATTTGACCTGCCCAAACCGTTTTTTGTCATAGGGGCCCACCGCAAGCCTTTTCAAAGCAAGCCCGGCGCCTACCTGCCGCCCTGCTCAGGCGGTAAAGGCAATTACTATTACCTGGTTGTAAAAGCGATCCGAATGCCTGAATCCCTTGAAATACCTGCAGAACTGCTTGGGCAGGGGAAGGTCGCACTGGGCCGGTACTAGTAATTCCACATTTTAGCGACCAGCTCTTTCAGCTGAAACGAACGGCGGCTTGCATTTCAAATATCTCGACCGGCCAGCTGGCCGCCTGCTCCCGCTGATGCGCCGTCAGCGTCCTGATGCCTACCTGTACCAGCTTATGGGCCAGATTCTCCTCCATGATTCTCGCAAACGGGCAGGCGTTGGAATAGCGGTAGCCTTCAAAATTGTCGTAAAGGTCCGCATGTGCAGCCGGACTGGTGATGAACCGGATGAATTTGTACGCATTTGTCGAATTGCGGGCGGTCTTCAGGGGGGCGCTGTAGTAGTTGACTCGATCGTGCTGATCCAGGTGATCGCCCGGCGCAATGGCAGCCACAGCCATCCCCATCTCCCGGGCATGCTGAATCTCGGTAGCCCAAACCGGCCCGACCTCTACCGTCCCCAATTTAATACGCATCAGCGTAATACGATTGTGCAGGTAACAGGTAAGACCCTCCGGTTCGAGCATTCCGGCAGTCACCAGTTTCTCCATGGCCGCCTTGTTGACTGAAGCATAGACATCCTGGTTCCCCGGCAGGATCTGGTCTTCAAACCGCGCGCCGCCGGCCAGAATTTGCTGCAGAGATAAACCGGGCGGCAGGGTCTGATAGTAGATTCTCTTAACGTCCGGATGCACCTGCTTAAATAAATCGATAAGCGGCCGCATAACCATAAACTGGTTGCCAGCCATGTAGAGTGAAAGGTCGGATCCTGACGCAAACTGATTTCAGAAATTTCTTATTTTTTTTAAACGCGGTTGCAATCTCAAAATATCGGATTAAGTTAGTAAACAACTCTGGGTGCCGGAATAATGTTGCTCAGAAATAGGGGCCACTACATAAAATGAGGCTTCCTTCTTCCGGTGCCATTTTTCAACTGCATAATATGTTGGTTATATTTTGGGCCGCCTAACAAATAGCAACCAGACCATGTAATTGTTTAGGGTCTTATCTTTATGTTTTTTTTGCATTTTTTAGCTTATGAATTTCGGCCGCGAAATCATTTGGGCATATGGCATATTTCTTGCTTTTGTTAGACCTTGTAACGCCTACAACCTATAGAGGCGCCGCAAGCGAAAGTTGAATCTGGACTGGCTTACATTTTACTGCTTTCAGAAAAGCGGTATCACGGCATTTGAATTGGTTTTCCATGGGAGGGCGGATATGAACACAAAAATTACAATCACCAGAAGGCGGAAATGGAAACGATATAAAATTAAGGGCGGTGCCATTGTATTCATCCATAAACCCAGAATGATCGAAATTGGAAAGCCTAAATTAATCGAGTTAGGGCCGGTTATCGATATCAGCATGGGCGGCCTTGCCGTCCAGTTTGTTGCAAATAAACGCCGCCTTACAGAAAGTGAAAACGTCACCATTACCATACCTTCAACCAGTGTATCCCTAGGGCCGCTAAACTACAAAACAATTTCAGAAAAAGTGATCGCCTCCCTGCCAAATGGGAAAAAAATTTACAATCGCTGCCTTGAGTTCACAAAAATGACCTCGGTTCAGAATCTTCAATTGGAATCTTTTATCAGGAGGCACACGTTTCACACGATTCGGGATCGGCGCACCGGCACTGACCGGCGCCTGCAGGCAGAGAATATTGAATACCTCGAAGACCGCCGCACCGGTGTCGAACGCAGACTCTATGTGCGCTAGTCGATAGACGGTGCTCCTATTATGGTAGCGCATAGTCGGCTATCTAAGAAGCAGTTTGCGAGACCCCATTCAAGCCTTTGACATCTTCAATAAATTCATCTATAGTGAGACTGCCGTATTTCTTACTATCATACTGATTTATCATAAGTATATCATTACTTAAAATTCATAGACACCGAAAGGAGCCTGCCAAAGTGGACGCCGGCGTTGGAGGTCAACTACAGGGGATCAGTCTCGACTCGTTCCTGCAAATGGTTCAGATGGAAAAAACCACTTGTACGCTCAAGGTGGTTTCCGGCAAAAACGAGGGCACCCTTTTTGTCCTTGACGGTGAGCTCATCGCTGCTGAGACCCAGGATCTGCAAAATTTTGAGGCGGCCTGTGCGGTTATCAGCTGGAATGACGCCGTAATCGAAATTGAAAACACGTGCACAAAGACAGAAAATGAGATCAACCAGCCTCTCATGCACGTGTTAATGGAGGGTTTGAAACTTAAGGACGAGCAATCTGCCAGCCCCCCTGATGATGAGGTGGCTACGGTACCTTCAGAAATCCCGCAGACTGCAGAGGAAAAATCAAAAGACACCCCGGACCTCGCTGCAACGGATGAGGCTGAACCTGAACCTGAAGAAGCGTTTGAATTGAACGTGGCCCCAAAGAAGAAAAAGGGAACCCCCAAGATTGCGCTCATATGTGTTTTCATCTTAGTTGGGGTGGCTGCCGCTTACTTTACCCTTCTGGGCCCAGGCTCTTCTGATATAGAAAGAGCCTATCAGGACGTCCTGGCCGAGGTAGACCTCACTTCTGATGTCAAAAAGAAAATTTCCCTGCTTAGAGGCTTTATCGAAGCGGCCGAGGAACCGAATGAATGGACCGCGGCGGCCAATCTCAAGATGACTGAAATCAAGGAATTGCAGGCAGGTGAGGCCTACCGGGAGGTAGCCCTGCAGGCGGACAAGCATGTCAAAGCAGGAGAATTCCTGCCGGCTGCGGCACTTTACAAAGCATATTTAAGCCAATATGCCGGCAGTACAGGCGCTCGTCAGGCACGCACGGAAGTTACGAAACTTGCGGACATGGCTGAGAAAGCGGATTATAAAGCGGTTACCGCCGTGATCGAATCCGGTGATGTCAGTCGCATTGACGTGCTCAGAGATTATTTGAAAAATCACCCGAAAAGCGAACAGGCCGACGGAATCAAAAAACAGATTGCGACACTGGAAGCGGATTATTTTGCCTACACGGAGAAACAAATTGGAAAATCCGCAATGGTTGAAGAGTGGGCGGACTGCATCCAGCGGGTGAACCAGTACACCGAGATTTACCCCGATGGGCCCAACACAAAAAAGCTGAGCAAATACCTGCGGCTGTTTGAAAAAAACAGGCTTGAATATACCGATTATGAAACAATCATGGAAAAGGCACATGCAGCCGGGGCGGATTACGCCAAAGCCCAGATGATCCTGGCCAAATATCTTCAGTCATTTCCAGGCACTCATCTGGCTGATAAAATTGAAGACCAGATCAACCACTATAAAAAGCTGGATGAAGAGGCCAAAATAAACGATCGCACCGCAACGGTTGAAACACTGCTGCAAAAAACCAGGGGCCGCTTTACAACAAAAGGCGATGGTACTTTCACAGACACGCGTACGGGCCGGATGTGGTGCACGCTTGACTCCCGATCCGTATTGGATAACTGCCTCAACTATGATTCCGCGATCGACTACATTCAGGCTTTAAATACAGGCGGTTACCGTGACTGGCGTTTGCCGTCCCCGGTTGAACTCAAAACCCTCATGAAAGAAGAACCCGTTTTCCCGGCACCCGGATCAGAGTGGCTGTGGACATCCAAAGTTCTTAAAAAGTATGTCGATGAATGGCTGATCGATGTGACCGTGATTACGGCCGACCAAGAACCGGCCACTGCAGGGATGGTCAAGGACTCAAGATATTGCGGTAATGTACGGGCCGTCCGGCGGTAGGAATAATAAACCCTACTGATAACGCCTCACCCGTCTGGCCGTCCAGTAGCACTTTTGCCAGTAGTGCAGGTCCAGCTTTGTGATAGAGACGCCCCTGCTGGTAGAGGCATGCACAAATTCCCCGCCGCCCAGGTATATCCCGACATGCTCCTGCTTGCCCGGCGGCCTGAAAAAGACAAGGTCTCCCGGCTCAAGGTCAGTCCGCTTGACCCCGACCCCAATTGTGGCCTGCTCACTGGCGGTTCTGGGCAGCTGAATTCCAAAAACATCCTGATATATCTGCTGGACAAGCCCGGAACAATCCACCCCCGACAGACCCCTGCCACCCATTTTGTGCGGTGTCCCCTGCCACCGGGAAGCTTCCGCTCTAAGCTGGGTTTCCATCCCTGCAAACGGCAGGGCCTGCGGATCCCTATCGCTCATCACCCCACCCTTTCTTCCGCATCCGGAAATCAGGCAGATGGCGATCATGGCCAGCAGAATCAATCTCGGCATCGTCATCTTGTCTCTTTCTATTCGGTTCCAATCCGGGAAGCTGCCGGTACCGGCCCCGAAACTAGGTACCCACCCGCAGGATCACGGCTCTACGGTGGGCTGTAAAAATTTATGAGCGCCGAAAACCGGCTATGGTGGTATGTGGCCGGATGGCTGACTGCAGGGGAGGTGGGGTCAACAGGGTGTTGGCTTTTACTACTCAGCCGTCAACCGCATCTGGATTCTTGGCATCCGGATTCTTGGTCTCCGGTTTCTTGGCTTCCGGATCAACCGGTTTGGGGTCATCGTTCGAAGCGCTGTCATCATCGCGCTTGGCACCTTCACTCTCGGCATCACCACCGTCAGTATTGCCTGTTTTTTCAACGACTTCCTCAATGGGCTTTCTTTTTACAAGGTTGAATTCTGTTTCGAATTCCGCCTTCTGGACATCAATCCGCTGGCGGGCGAGTTTTTCACCGCCCAGCTTTAGATAGATCACCAGAACCTGCAAAAAGGCTTCATCTGTTTGAAGATCCATGGGCATCCTTCTCACCAGACGCCGGAACGCGCCCAGGTATTCACCCGGTACCTGTAAATCATCGATCATCATCTCACCATTGCCCGCAATTGCCCGGCCCTCAAAGTTTCCGCCTCACGTTCAGCATCCCCGGCAACCATAACCCGCATGGCCCAAGTTGCCGTTTGGTATCCCGTTGCAGAAGAAAAGCCTTTAGCATGACTAAAATTTAAATGTAATATATATAGTCAATGTTTATAGAATGTAAAGCGCTTTGGCCAAAAAACTTAAATATAATTGACAGATGAGCACAGTGTTCCTATGGTTGTGCTTTCATCGGCGAGTCTCCGGTAAAAAAGGACCCCCTGCAGAAAATGCGTGGAAGAATATGATTGTTGAATTTTTTTCAAGCCCTATGGGTATTGCGGCCATCCTGAGCTTCTTTATCGGCTCATTTGGCTATGTAATTGCCAGAATGTGGGTCCAGCCGCTACTAAAATATCGGATGCTGAAAAGCCGCGTGCGAACCCTGTTGGATGAAACCGAGAACTTAAAAAATGGAACGGCCACCGAGGGTTTTCCACGGCATAAGTTAAGGGAAACAGCCTCGAAACTGGCGGACTGTTTCCGCCAAACCCTGCCGGACTGGTACCAGCTGATGCTTTCAAACCGGGGGGAATCTCCGGATGCGGCGGCTGCCGATCTGCTGGCACTTGCAAATATCAAAAACCGGAAGCACATGCCCAAAAGGATCGCCGCTGTGAGGAGGGCCTTGCGATTTCCCACCGTGAAAAAGAAAGGCTAAGATGAAGTCATTCGAGAACCTGTTTGGTGAACTCAAGGAAAAAGTCAGCCGGCAAGAGCCCGGTTCGGGAACAGTGCGCCTGCTCTCCGAAGGCCGACATGCCATTGGAAAAAAGGTCATTGAAGAAGCCGGCGAAGTCTGGATGGCCGCTGAATATGAAGGCCGTGAAAAGACTGCCGAAGAAATCTCACAACTGCTCTATCACGTCCAGGTGATGATGCTGGCCTGTGATCTTGAACTGGAAGATGTGTATCGCCATCTATAAGGAGGGTAAATAATGCTCAACATAGCCCTTCCGAATAAAGGCAGCCTGTCACAGGATGCCATCCGCCTGCTCAATGATGCCGGGTATGCCTGCCGGCGTTACAGCCGGGAACTTTTTGTGCGGGACAGCTCCAACCGGATTGAATTCGTGTTCCTGAGGCCCAGAGACATTGCCATCTATGTCAGCAATGGGGTTCTGGACCTCGGTATCACCGGCCGTGATCTGGCCATTGACAGTGGTGTCGACGTCGCGGAACTGCTTGCGCTACAATTTGCCAAATCCGCATTTCATTACGCAGTTCCCACCAGTAGCGATTTAACCCCGGAAGACTTCGCAGGTCTCCGTATCGCCACCGCCTACCCACGCCTGGTTGAAAAAGACCTGGCCGAAAGGGATATCCAGGCAACCGTCATCCGCCTGGATGGCGCGATTGAAATCTCAATTCGCCTGGGTGTCGCCGACGCCATAGCCGATGTGGTGGAATCGGGGCGCACGATGGTTGAAGCCGGCCTTGAACCGGTGGGTGCACCCATTTTGAATTCTGAAGCAGTCCTGATCGCCCGGGGTCGCGAAACCGCCGAGCGGACTGAAATCGCGGCTTTCATTTCACGCCTGCAGGGAATTGTAGTGGCCCGGGAATATGTCATGGTGGAATACGACGCACCGGAACATCTGCTCGAAATGGCCTGTATGGTGACCCCGGGGATTGAATCTCCCACCGTCGCCCCCTTGAGTAAGAGAGGCTGGATTGCGGTCAAGTCGATGGCCAGAAAGGTTGAGATCAACCAGATCGTCGACAAACTGGCCGCGTTGGGGGCCAAGGGGATTATTGTGACGGATATACGCACCTGCCGCATATAGTGTCAGTGTCACCTCACAAGGGGCATCTTTTGGCCCAGTCCGGCGTTCTCGCTTCTTGGCAATCCTCGACGTAGCCGGGCTACGACTACGGGTGCCAAGGACGCTGCGGCCTTGGACTGAACCAAAACCTACCCCTTGTGAGGCGACACATATTTTTTAACCCGGGGCATCTTTTGGCCCAGTCCGGCGTTCTCGCTTCTTGGCAATCCTCGACGTAGCCGGGCTACGACTACGGGTGCCAAGGACGCTGCGGCCTTGGACTGAACCAAAACCTACCCCTTGTGAGGCGACACATATTTTTTAACCCGGGGCATCTTTTGACCCATTACTGCGTTCTCGCTTCTTTGCAATCCTCGACGTAACCACGCTACGCCTGCGGTTGCAAAGAATGCTGCGGCCTTGTACTGGGCCAAAACCTACCCCTTGTGAAGGGACACTTCACTTTAAACCCACAGCATCTTTTAGCCCATCAGGGATGCAGGAGCAGGTGCAGCAGCGCCATCCGGATGTAGAGCCCGTTCTGGGCTTGCTCGAAGTATTTTGCCCGGGGGTCATCGTCCACCGTGGGGGGAATCTCATCCACCCTGGGCAGCGGATGCATGATGATCGCCTTGTCTCGCATTGTTTGTACGCTCTCAGGGGTCAGAATGTATTCCCCGGCCGCCTCCAGGTAATCTTCGTAGACATTAAAGCGTTCTTTTTGAACCCGGGTCATGTAGACACAATCCACCTCGGGCAAAACCTTCCCGAAGTCGATCTCTTCCACCCAGGGAACCTGGTATTTGTCGAGATACTCTTTGATGTCACTTTCCATCCGGCAAACGGTCGGCGAAATAAAGTAGAGTTTAACATCCCGGTACTTGGACAGCAGGTAACTCAGGGATCGCACGGTCCGCCCGTATTTGAGGTCGCCCACCATGGCGATGTTCAGCCCGGCGACGTCCCCGAAGCAGTCCTGGATGGTAAACAGGTCCAACAGCGCCTGGGTGGGGTGCTGCCCGGCCCCGTCACCGGCGTTGATGATGGGAATATTGGACACCTGGGCCGCCTTTTCAGCACTGCCGGCCTCATTGTGGCGCATGACGATGATATCGGCGTACCCGGTCATAATCCGGGTGGTGTCATGCAGGCTCTCGCCTTTTGAAGCGCTGGAAAATTCCCGGGCGTTTTCCGTGGTAATGACGTTACCGCCCAAACGATGCATCGCGCACTCGAAGGAAAACCGCGTCCGGGTCGAGGGCTCGTAAAACAGTGAGGCCATGATTTTCCCGGCCAGGCTGTAGCGCAGCGGCCCGCGGCCGGTCATGTCCTCTTTCATATTTGCCGCAACTCGGAAAACAGTGTCAATTAACTCCCGATCAAACTGCTGCGACGCGATCACATGCCGAAGGTTAAATGTGCCCACGATGTCTGCCTCCTCCTGTTAGGGTTACTCAACGCTAAATTCAGTCCCTGCCACGCCTTGCACCGCAGCGGCAATACTTCCAATTGAGGTAATTATCGCCCGCTGGCCGCCATTGTTTATAAACTGCATACAGGCCTCTATTTTGGGCCCCATCGACCCGGTCGGGAAAAAGCCGTCCACAAGGTATCGGGCGGCCTGCTCAAGGTTCAGTTTGTGGATAAGACGCTGCCTGGCACTGCCGTAGTGCAGCATAGCACCTTCCACATCGGTGGCAATAATAAAGACATCCACCCCCACCTCCTCGGCAAGTTTCGCACTGGCCAGGTCCTTGTCAATCACGGCATCCACGCCCTGGAACGCCCGGCCTTCCCTTTTAACCGGGATGCCGCCGCCGCCGCAGCAAATCACGATAAAATCCATGTCGATGAGTTTTTTAATCTCTCTCTTTTCCACGATTGTAACCGGCCGGGGCGACACCACCAGCCGCCGGTACCCCCTGGCTGTCAATGTGGTGGGGTAAGTTTTCTGCGCGGCCTGGGATTCTGAATAGACGGGCCCGACCGGCTTGCTGGGTGCTGAAAACGCCGGATCATTTTCATCGACCACCACGTAGCTGATAAGGCTCACCAGGGGTTTTGTATTCACCCCGAGCTGCATGAGTTCCTGGTCTAGGGTTGATTCGATCATGTACCCAATCTGGCCCTGGGTTTGGGCCACCAGGATCTCAAGGGGCATCTCGGGAACCTCGCGGGTCTGCTCCTGCTGCAGGAGTAAATTGCCCACCTGCGGACCGTTGCCATGGGTGATGATAATACGATAATTCCGGGCCAGTCGGGCAATCTGTCGTATGGGCAGCCGTAAATTCTCCAACTGTTCCCGGGCTGAACCGGCCTGGCCTTTCCGTATCAGGGCATTGCCGCCCAGTGCCACCAGGAGAATCGGTTTTGTCTGTTTTTGGGATGGGTTCATAAATTTCAGCCCGTCATTCCGCGTTATTGAGTTCAGCCCCGCATAAAAGGTTCCGGGTGCTGTCAGCTGCGGCCAGGGCATCACGCCAAGGCTTTTTTGAGCAGCGTCTCCAGCGTCGGGTCACTGCTGTCTCCGTATTCATAACGGACCCGGAGTGTCGGTTTATTGATGGACACCAGCCGGGTCAGGTCGATGGGGGTGGCGTAAAGTACAAGGTCGCAATCGGTATTGTTGATGGTTGCCTCCATATCCTTGACCTGGCGATGGCTGTACCCCATGGCCGGCAGGAGCGGTCCGATACCCGGATAGGTGTCAAAGGTGTCCCGCAAAGTACCGACCAGAAAAGGTCGCGGGTCAACCAGCTCGGCGGCTTCAAATCGCCGGGCCGCGATGGTCCCGGCGCCGTACGCCATGCCCCCGTGCGTCAAGGTGGGTCCATCTTCAACCACCAGTACGCGCCGATTCTTGATTCGCTCCAGCTCATCCACCAGGATGACAGAATCCGCCAGGATGATCTCGGCCTGGGGATTGTGGGCCTGGATGGTCTTGCGGACCTGGTCAACTTTTTCCGGCTCGGCACTGTCCACCTTATTGATCACGGCAATATCCGCCATGAGCATGTTGGTTTCTCCGGGGTGGTAGGTCGTTTCATGTCCGGCCCGGTGGGGATCGAAAACAACGATGTTCACATCGGGTTTGAAAAACGGCGCGTCGTTATTGCCCCCGTCCCAGACGATCACATCGGCTTCCTTTTCAGCTTCCCGCAAGATTCGTTCGTAATCGATTCCGGCGTAAACGACCGCCCCCATGGCCACCACGGGCTCATACTCCTCCCGCTCTTCGATGGTGCAGGCGTGCTTTTCAAAATCCGCATAGTCTGAAAACCGCTGGACCACCTGGCGGGTCAAATCCCCATACGGCATGGGGTGCCGTACGGTGACAACCTTTTTGCCCATTGCTTGTAAAATCTGGCAGACTTTACGACTCGTTTGGGACTTCCCGCAGCCGGTCCGCACCGCACAGACCGAAACAACTTTGCGGATGGAGGTGATCATTGTATACGACACCCCGATGATCATAAAATCGGCCCCGGCCGCAGTTACCACCGACGCCTTGTGCATCACTTCGTTATGGGGCACATCACTGTAGGAGAAAGCCACCAGGTCAACCGCATGTGTTTCTATCAGGGACGCGAGTTTCTCATCTGTGTAGATGGGAATACCCTCGGGATACATCTCGCCGGCCAGCAGCGCGGGATAGAGCCTTCCGTCAATGTCGGGTATCTGCGTGGCAGTAAACCCCATGACGCGGTAACGCGGGTTATCCCGGAAATAGACGTTGAAGTTGTGAAAATCGCGGCCGGCCGCGCCCATGATGAGTACTTTTTCAACCATAGCCTTAAACTCCCGCAAACACAAAGGTATCTATTAACCCGGCGATTAAATAACCGAAGCCCGTCATGCCGGGCTTGATCCGGCATCCAGAAATACCGCTGGATAGCGCTTCACCTTCACTGCGTGCCCGGCTTTCGCCGGCATGACAAACGTGAGGTCTTTCTCCGCCGGTTTAACAAGTTAAGAATGAAGCATATCCATCATCTCGCAACGATTGAAGGATACCATTCAGGGCCTTTTCTGCTGCGGCAAGCCTGGCCTCAGCCTTTCCCGGCTACCTTCAGCATGACAGCATTCTGGGCGTGCATCCGGTTTTCCGCCTGATCGAAGACGATGGAAGCCTCTGACTCCATGACCGTATCGGTGGTTTCCACATCGCGCTCCGCAGGCAGGCAGTGCATGAACAGGGCCTGTCTGCCGGCTGCGGCCATAAGGCCGGCATTCACCTGGAAACCGTCAAACCGCTGCAGCCTTTCCGCGGCTTCATGTTTCTGCCCCATGGAGGCCCACACATCCGTGTAGACAATATCCGCCGCCTTTACAGCCGTGGCCGGGTCGTGGGATATCTCTATTTCCGACAGGCCTGCGCGCCTGGCTGCCCCTACAGTCGCCTCGTCCGGCAGGTAACCCTCCGGGCAGGCGCAGACGAAATGCAGGGGCAGCCGCCGGGCCAAATTCAGCCACGAATGGACAATGTTATTGCCGTCACCCACATAAACGATTTTCAGGTCGGTAACCCTTTTCTTATGCTCTTGAATGGTAAGTATATCCGCCATGATCTGGCAGGGGTGATTATAATCGGTCAGGCCATTGATCACCGGCACATCGGCATAGGCCGCCATCTCCTCGATATGCGCGTGGGCAAACAGCCGGGCCATGATGATATCGTTATACCGGCTGATAACCCTGGCAATATCTTTGACCGCCTCCCGTTTCCCTATGGAAATATCATCAGGGCTCAAGTATAGCGCATGGCCTCCAAGCCGGTAAAAGCCGGTTTCAAATGATATCCGCGTCCGGGCGGACGGTTTGGCAAAAATCATGGCCATGGAGCAGCCTTTAAAGGGCTGATAGTCTTCCCGGGACTTGAACCGGGCTTTCACCTCGGCTGCCAGATTCAATGTTTCCAGGATTTCGGCCTGGCTAAAATCGGTAACCTGCAGGAAATCACGTTTCACCGCTCATCTCCTTTGTTGTTTGTTTTAGAGAACCGCGGAATCAATCGGTCAAAACAGCCGAAATCCTCTCGAGTGCCCAGTCAATATCCTTTTGGGTGATCACCAGCGGGGGTGCAAACCGGATGGTATGGTCATGGGTTTCCTTGCAAAGGATGCCCGCCGCCTGCAGCCTTTCACAGAATTGGCGGGCACCACCGGCCGCCGGATCAAACTCAACAGCCAGCATGAGGCCCCGCCCGCGAACGTCGTTAATGTGTGGATTTTGGATCTGCCGGAGGCCCTCCAGGAAATAAGCCCCCATGCGGGCGGCGTTATCAACCAGATTTTCTTCGGCCAGAACTTTGAGTGCCGTGCGGGCCACGGCACAGGCCAGGGGATTGCCGCCAAACGTACTGCCGTGCTCGCCGGGCTGGAGGACATCCATCACCTCCTTGTTCGACAAAACGGCGGAAACCGGGTAATAGCCGCCCGATAGCGCTTTACCCACCAGGGTAAGGTCGGCTTCAATGCCTTCATGCTCCTCGGCCAGGATTTTTCCCGTGCGGCCCAACCCGGTTTGAATTTCATCCAGTACCAGGACAACGTCATGCGCCGTGCAGATGTCCCGGGCCGCCTTTAAATAACCGTCCGGGGGAATAATCACACCGGCTTCACCCTGGATCGGTTCAACTAAAAAGGCCACCGTGTTGGGCGTAATGGCTGCTTCGAGGGCATCGGCATTCCCGAATGGGACAATTTTGAATCCGGGCGTAAAAGGACCAAAGCCGCGCCGTGAGTTTTCGTCGGTACTGAAACCGACAATGGTAATGGTGCGGCCATGAAAGTTTTCCGCACAGACAATGATCTCCGCCTGGTCGGCCGGTACGCCTTTGACCTGGTAGCCCCATTTCCGAACGGTTTTAATAACCGTCTCCACCGCCTCTGCACCGCTGTTCATGGGCAGCACTTTGTGCGAATTGGTGAGTTGGCAGATCTCCCGGTAAAAGAGGCCCAATTGATCATTCCTGAAAGCACGGGAGGTCAGTGTCAGGCGGGCCGCCTGCTCCACCATTGTTTTTAAAATTTCCGGATGGCAGTGCCCCTGGTTGACGGCCGAGTAGGCCGACAGGCAATCAAGATACTGATTGCCATCCACATCCCACACCCAGATACCCTTGCCCCGGTTCAGAACCACATTCAAGGGTTTGTAGTTGTGGGCTCCGAGTTCATCTTCCAGGCTGATATAATCGTCGGTATTCATCACCCCTCCTAACATTCGTTGTTCAGCATATACCGGTTGAACCGGCGCACATGGCTTTGCAGCAGGGATTTTACGGCCATCACCTGCCTTTTTTCCAGGGCCCGGACGATCTCACGCAGGTCCTCGTAATTTTCCTTGAGAATGCGCGCATCCTTGAGCGGGTGGGCCTCGTAATAACGTTGAATATTGTCATGCACCATGGTCAGCACAAATCCGTATACTGAATTACCGCTGGCCGCGGCAATGGCCACATGGATCGCATTGTCCACCTCGCAGAACTGCTCCCAGGCGTCCACCCCGGTACGGACATGCTCCCGGGCCATCGCCAGCAGCTTTTTCAGGTAATCGATATCATCCCGGGTGGCTCTTTTGGCCGCCAGGGCGGCGACAGTTCCCTCCACCCCTTCCCGGAATTCCGAAAGCTCCGCCAGGGAAACCTTGCGGTGCTGAATTAAAAGCGCAAGGCTTTCGGTCACCGGCTCCGTACCGACGGCTTTGATAATGGCACCCCCGCTGACTCCGAGTTTGATATCAATCAGTCCCTTTTGCTCCAGGACCCTTAACGCCTCACGCAGGGAGGCCCGGCTGGTCTGGAACATCTCCACCAACTCCCGCTGGGGCGGCAGTTTGTCGCCTACCTTGAGACGGCCGTCCAGGATGGCCCCTTCAATCTGGTTTACCAGGTCCTGGAAGACCCTGTGCTGGTTTGTTTTCTGAAACATCGGCTCCTGTCTGGCAGAGGTGTGCAAAACGCAGGCTTGCAATGGGTCACCCATTACGATTTTTAAGCAATTCTGTCAACTCAAAAAAAACAGCGTTGCAGCGGTTGTGGGGACAGCCCACTGGGGCTTGAATCAGAAGGGAGTCCGCTTCACTGGGAGGGCTATATATCGGGCCTTCATAACGCATGGCAACAAATCATCAAGACGAATACCGGGCGGTTTTGGCTTCTAAAGCCTGGTTGAATTTTTCCGCGTTGATCACAAATCGTTCATGGGTGCCCTTGCCGATCAGGCCGGCCTCGTCATGTGCCGCCACCTCAAAAACCAGCCGCTTGCGATCGACTTCGATCAGTTTGACGGTAGCACTCACCTCCATGCCGGGGGGGGTGGCCGCCGTGTGGCTGATATTGATCCGGGTCCCTACGGTCTGCTCCCGGGGCCAGTCGATATGCGGATTGATCGCCTGAATGCAGGCCCATTCTATAAAGCCTACCATGAAACCCGTGGCGAAAACTTTTGGCATGACTTCAAATTCCGGGGCCTCCGGGTAGAGCGCCGGAACTGTTTTGGCATCGACAAGTTTAAAAGAAAACGTATGTTCCAGGCCCGCTTGCAGGGTGTCTTGCATGGCATCTCCTCCGGTTGGTTTTTTGTTACAATTCAACTTCCATCAGGGCTATATTTGTATTTTGCGCTCACGATGGCATGTGGCTGTATATATGTAATCATTCTGAGGAGCGAGGCAACGCAGAGTCCCCAGCAAGAGAGCATCACCTTTACATGGAGGGGACTCTTCGCTGCACTCAGAGTGACATGCGTTGGGAACCGTCGGGCTATGTATTGAGTCAAGACCCAATTTGGGATGTACCCGAAAGTTGCGTTCAAACCTGAAGTGATAGGTCGAAATCCCGGCACCGGTCACGCTGTGCGTTTGAAGACCTTACGCCAAAAACCCGGCCCAAGGCAATAAAAAAAGGGAGTCGCCGAAGCGACTCCCTTGCACTGTTTGCTGATTTTAACAGCGGTTATTCAACCTGGGCTTCTTCCTCACGTCCGGCCAGTTTTGCCAGTTTCGCATACTGTGCGCGAAACTCGCTTTCCAGGCGGTCATGCAGGACTTCGGCCTCTTCCGGAAACAGGCTCTCGAGGGCCGCGTAGCGCACCTCGCCGCGTAAAAATTCACGCAGGTTTCCGCTGGGAGCCTTGGAATCCAGGGTAAAGGGGTTTTCACCCTCTCTGGCCAGCATCGGGTTGAACCGGTATAGCGGCCAGTAACCACATTCCACGGCCAGCTTGGTCTCTTCCTGGGTTTTGCCCATGCCTTTTTTGATCCCGTGATTGATACAGGGCGAATACGCCATAATCAATGAAGGCCCGTCATAGCTTTCCGCTTCGGTCAACGCCTTCATCAACTGCTGCTTGTTGGCCCCCATGCCGACATTGGCCACATAGACGTAACCATAGGTCATGGCCATACCGCCCAGATCTTTCTTGCCGGTTTTTTTACCGGAGGCTGCAAACTTGGCAATGGAACCGGTGGGGGTCGCCTTGGAAGACTGACCGCCGGTATTGGAATACACTTCCGTATCGTACACGATGATGTTGATATCCTCACCGGTCGCCATTACGTGGTCGAGACCGCCAAAAGAGATATCGTAGGCACTGCCGTCCCCCAGGAATATCCAGTAGGACTTCTTGGTGAACAACCGGCTGTTGGCGTTAATCTCCTCCAGCAGGGTGTTATCCGTTATCGTCGGCAACAGGCCCTTCAGGATGTCGCCGTATTTCCGGGAACCCTCCGGATCCTTGACATTGTCCAGCCAACCGGAAAGGGCGTCTTTGACTTCTGCACTGATATCCGTATCCAGGGCTTTCCGGGCCAGGTCGGCCAGTCGGTTTCTTTGCTGCAGTTCACCCAGGAACATCCCGTAGGTAAACTCGGCCGGATCCTCAAACAATGAATTGCCCCAGGTAGGTCCGAAACCGTCCTTGTTTACACAATACGGAATCGAGGGGGCACTGCCGCCCCAGATGGAAGAACAGCCGGTGGCGTTGCCGATCACCATCCGCTCACCGTACAGCTGGGTAATCAGCTTGGCGTAAGGTGTTTCACCGCATCCGGAACAGGCGCCGGAGAACTCAAGCAGCGGCTGGCAGAACTGGCTGCCTTTCACGCTGGTCCGTTTCACCAGATTGTCCCTCACAGGCAGACTGGTAGCGTATTTTTGGCTGGGCACCTGGGTTTCAAGCTGGGTTTCAATGGGTTTCATCACCAGGGCCGGTTTCTTGGACGGGCAGATGTCTGCACAGTTTCCGCAGCCCATGCAGTCTTCGGAAAACACCTGAATCCTGAACTTGTAAGTCTTGAGCTCCTTACCCAGCGCTTTTTTAGCTTCAAAACCTGCAGGTGCTGCTGCCAGTTCCTCTTCCGTCACCAGTACCGGCCGAATGGCCGCATGGGGGCAGACCATGGCGCACTGGTTGCACTGGATGCAATTGTCCATGATCCATTCGGGTACGTTGATTGCCACGCCGCGCTTTTCGTACTGGGTGGTGCCCACGGGAAAGATGCCGTCCACCGAAAAAGAACTCACCGGCAGTTTGTCTCCCTGGGCGGCAATCATTGGATTCATGACATTTTTAATGAACTCGGGCAGTTCATCATCATCAGCAGCTTCTCCGGCCGCGTCCGCCCAGCTGGCCGGGTAATCCACTTCGATCAGGTTGTCCAGGGTGCGATCCACTGCATCCCAGTTCATCTGGACAATCTTGTCGCCCTTTCTGCGGAACAGTTTGTCGATCTGGCCTTTCAGATACCCGATGGCTTCGTCCACTGGGATCACATTGGCCAGCTTAAAAAATGCGGTCTGCATGATCATGTTGATGCGGCCGCCCAAGCCGACTTCACCGGCAATTTTCACCGCGTCGATGTTATAGAATTTAAGTTTCTTAGCGGCGATGGTGCGTTTCATCGTGGCCGGCAGGCGCTTTTCCATCTTCTCCATGGACCACTTGGAGTTCATCACAAACGTGCCGCCCTCCTTGATCCCCTCGAGAACGTCATAAATGTCCACATAACTGGACTTGTGGCAGGCGATATAGTCAGCCGCGTCAATGCAGTAGGTGGACTGGATCTGGGTTTTCCCAAACCGCAGATGGGATATGGTCACACCGCCCGACTTCTTTGAGTCATAAGCAAAATAAGCCTGGGCGTACATATCGGTGTTGTCCCCGATAATCTTGATGGCGCTCTTGTTGGCGCCTACGGTTCCATCCGCGCCCAGGCCCCAGAACTTGCACTGGACGGTTCCTTCAGGTGCCACATCAAAACCCGGCGTGACCGGCAGGGAGGTATGGGTGACATCATCGTCGATACCAACCGTGAAATGGTTCCTGGGCTCAGCCGCCTGCATGTTGTCAAATACGGCTTTCACCATGGCCGGGGTGAATTCCTTGGAGCCCAGGCCGTAGCGGCCGCCGATGATTTTCGGGGACAGGCCCTTTTCCATACAGGCCGTACAGATGTCGAGATACAGCGGATCGCCGAGGGCGCCCGGTTCCTTGGTCCTGTCCAATACCGTCAAGATTTGCGCGGTCCCAGGCAGAACGTCAAACAGGTATTCAGGTGCGAACGGCCGATAAAGCCGGACTTTCACCAGGCCGATCTTTTCACCGACCGCAACCAGGCTGTTGACAACTTCTTCAATGGTTTCGCAGGCCGACCCCATGGCAATGATAACCTGCTCGGCATCGGCGGCACCGACATAATCGAACGGTTTATAGTGCCGCCCGGTCAATTCTCCAACTTTCTGCATGTACTCGGCTACGATGGCCGGTGTTTTCAGATAATAGGAATTGGCGGCTTCGCGACCCTGGAAATAGATGTCCGGGTTCTGAGCCGTCCCACGCAGTTCAGGACGCTCCGGATTGGTACCTCTCTCTCGAAACGCCCGCACAGCGTCCATGTTGGTTAACTTTGCCATGTCGGCGTAATCGATCATCTCAATCTTCTGGATTTCGTGGCTGGTCCTGAATCCGTCCATGAAATGCAAAAACGGGACGCTGGCTTCGATCGCTGAAAGATGGGCGATCAGGGCCATATCCTGGGTTTCCTGCACCGAGGCTGACGCCAGCAGGGAAAACCCGGTCTGCCGCACAGCCATGACGTCCTGATGGTCGCCAAAGATACTCAGGGCATGGGCCGCAATGGCCCGGGCCGTTACGTGCAGGACACCGGGCAGCAGTTCGCCGCTCATCTTGTACATGTTCGGGATCATCAGCAAGAGTCCCTGGGAGGCGGTAAAAGTCGACGTCAGGGCACCGGCCGCCAGGGCACCGTGTACAGACGCGGAAGCACCGGCCTCACTTTGCAGCTGCCGAACCAGCAACTGCTGGCCAAAAATGTTCTCACGGCCGTCTGCGGCCCACTCATCGGCAATCTCGCCAATGGGTGAAGAGGGGGTAATCGGATAGATGTTGGCCACATCACTCATGGCATACGCCACGTGCGCTGCCGCTGTGTTGCCATCAATGGTTTTCATCTTTTTTGCCATGTAACAACTCCTTTAAATGTGCCCTTTAAACAGGCGGGTTCAAAGAATATATCTTAAACAAAGAAATCAGGAACATCTAGCCTGGTCAATCCGCAATTGGCCAAAAGATTAGAGTATTTAATACCCAATTATTTGTAAAGAAATACCTTTTAAAGCGCACTCTAATAAATGAATCTTTCAACAATTTGTGTGTTGGGGCCTACTCGTCCGAGCCCTGCTCTCCATCTATGCCGGCCTGTTCCCGGACGCTGCGGGCAATCGCCGAGATATCTTCCCGGGCGTATCCCCTGGCAATCAGGCCGGTCTCCACCTGCTCCACATAGGCGGCCACAGGCAGGGGCACCCCCAGCTCCCGGGCCACCTCCAAGGCGATGTTCAGGTCCTTGCGGTGCAGCTCAAGCTTAAACCCGAGGGGGTATTCATTGCGCAGCATATTTTGGGAACGGTTGGCCATGGCCCAGGAACCGGCCGCGCCGCCGACCACCGCGTTGACCACGCTCTCCATATCCAGGCCGGCTTTCAGACCCAGGGTCATGCCTTCGGCCACACTCCAGTAGGTCCCCGCCACCACGATCTGGTTGATGGCTTTGGTCAGCTGGCCGGCACCGATATCACCCACATGTGAAATGGTGGTTCCCATGGCATTGAGCACGCCGTCAGCAGCCGCCACGTCCTCGGCCGCGCCGCCCACCATGATGGAGAGCGTCCCCTGCTGGGCACCCTCGGACCCACCTGATACCGGCGCATCGAGCATGCGGATCTCTTTTTCAACGAGCGCGACCGCCATCTCTTTGGTAGCCGATGGGCTGATCGTTGACATATCGATCACCAGGCTGCCGGGCCTGGCGCCGTGGATCACCCCGTCTGTGCCCAGGACAATTCTCTCCACGTCCGGCGTGTCACTGACGCAGGTAATGGTGATCTCCGCCTCCCGGGCAGCTTCGGCCGGTGAGGCCGCCCGCTGCGCCCCTGCCTTCTCGGCTTCAACCTCCTTTTCACGGGTCCGGTTGTGCACGGTCACCCGGTGGCCGGCCTTCAGCAGATTCAACGCCATGGGCAGGCCCATGGTTCCCATCCCGATGAATGCTACTTGCATCATGGTTCCCTCCTTAATTTTACCAAAAAGCGAGTTACTATTTAAGGCGTTTTTCGGTCAGATTTTTACAAGCGCTGGACTTCAAGCTCCCGCAAATCCTTGCGAATTATTTTTCCCGTGGCAGTCATGGGCAACTCGTCGGCAAACTCGATCAACCGGGGATATTCATGGGCGGCCAACCGGGTACGCACGAACACGCGGATCTCCTGTTCCAGTTGGCTGTTTCCCTCGATCCCGGCGTTCAGTACGATGAAGGCTTTCACAACCTCGGTGCGGACCTCGTCCGGGACCCCGATCACGGCGGCCATGGAAACAGCCGGGTGTTTCAAAAGGCAATCTTCGATCTCACCCGGTCCGATACGGTACCCCGCACTGGTGATCAGGTCATCATCCCGCCCCACGAACCATATATATCCGTCAGTGTCCTTTTTACCCAGGTCACCGGTAAGGGCCCAGTCGCCGATATGCTTCTTCTCGGTAGCAGTCGGATTTTGCCAGTACTCCAAAAACATGACCGGATCAGGGCGCTTTACCGCAATGCTCCCGATGGTGCCGGGCGGCTGCGGCTGACCGGCCGCATCAATAATCTCAACCGTGTGGCCGGGGATCTGTCTTCCCATGGAGCCGGGACGGATGGCCATAATATCAGCACAGTTGCCCACCACCAGGTTGGCTTCCGTCTGCCCGTAGAATTCGTTAATGGCAACACCCAGCGACTCCCTTCCCCAATCAAGAAGTTCCTTGCCTAGGGTCTCACCACCGCTGCCGATACTTCGCAACGAAAAGTTAAACCGCTCCCGGGGTCGGTTTACCTGACGCATCAGTTTAAGGGCGGTCGGGGGTATGAAAGCGTTGCGGACCCGGTGCCGGGCCATGAGGTCAAAGGCGAATTCGGGGTCGAATTTCCTGGCCCGGTAGGCCAGCACCGGTATACCGTGGTGCCAGCTGGGGAACAGGACGTCGATCAATCCGCCGATCCAGGCCCAATCCGCGGGGGTCCAGAAAAGATCGCCCTCTTGCGGAAAAAAATTGTGCGGGAACTCCACCCCCGGAAGATGGCCCAGCAGGACCCGGTGGGCATGCAGGGCCCCCTTGGGTGGTCCCGTGGTACCGGATGTGTAGATAATCAGCGCCGGGTCCTCGGCGCGGGTCTTTACCGGCGCAAACTGATCCGAGCCTTTGTTCAGGGCTTCCCAAAAATCGACTTGGCCCCCGGCTTCCCCGCCGGTGACAAAGATCGTCTTCAGATCCGGAAGATCTTTTTTAATTTCCAGGATTTTGGCAAGGTTGGCCTGGTCGGTGACGATAAAACGGGCCTGGCTGTTGGCCAGTCGGTATTGCAGCGCATCCGTTCCGAAAAGGGTGAAAAGGGGGATGGCGATCCCGCCGGTTTTGTAGGTGGCAATGTGGGCGATGGCGGTTTCAAGTCCCTGCGGCAAAAGAATCCCCAGCCGGTCACCAGCCTGCATACCGTGGGCCTTGAGCGTATTGGCAAGCCGGTTGGACATCTGCCTGAGCTGCCGGAAGGTGTATCTTTCTATGCCCCCGTCCTCGTTCTCACAGATCAGGGCCAGCCGCCGGGGGTCATCGGCATGCTTGTCGCAGATGTCGGCTCCGATGTTATAGCATTCCGGGACGACCCACTTAAACCGGGTGTACACAGTCTGGTAGGATGAATCAAATTCAAGCATGGCGGTTCTCCCTGGTGTGATCGGATATGCGGTTACCTGGAAGGGATAGAAGCTATTCCCCTTTTTTCTGACCGGCCAGCAACTCGGCAATATGTTTCACTTTGATTTTGCTGCCCCGTTTGTCCAGACCCCCTTTGAGCTGCATAACACAACCCGGACAATCTGTCACCAGAACGTCGGCACCGCTTTTTTCCACCAGGTCGAGTTTTTTCCCGAGGATCTCGGCCGAGATTTCCGGAAAGTCCACCGAATAGGATCCTCCGAATCCACAGCAAACATCCTCATCTTTGGACACGACGTAGTCGACTCCGGAGGCCTCGATGAGCTGACGCGGTTCTTTCACCACTTTCAGTCCCCGGCAGAGATGGCAAGGGGCATGGTAGGCCACTTTCCGGTCGGATTTCTGGAAATCCCGGGGTTGCAGATTGAGAATATTTTGCATGAATGAAGAGAAATCGATAATCTTGTCGGCAAACCCGGCCGCCCGCCGCCCGGCCGCCGTAACGTCCCCCAGGATTTTACCGTAATTGTGTTTGATGTGAGAGGCACACGAGGCGCAGAGGGTGAGGATGTAATCGTAATTGTCGGCGGCAAAAGCGGCCGCGTTCTGGAGGGCCAGTTGGGCGGCCGTCTCCTCTTCAGCCGCCATGAGGGCAGGCAGGCCGCAGCAGGTCTGCTCCATGGGAAACTCCAGATTCACCCCGTGGTTATCCAGCAAGTCCACCAGAGCCTCGCCCTGTTCGGGATAGATAAAATCCAGGGCACAGCCTCCGAAGAATCCGACATTCAAAGCGGGACTTGCAACCGGCCTTCTGATTGCCTGCCAGCGGTCGCGCAGGGGCACCCGGGCAATGACCGGCAGACTGCGAAAGCCGTGCGCTTTTTCAAAAAAATGCGGCAGGTGGCGAATCATGGGCACCCCCTTGCTAAGCGGCCTTTGCGCCAGGGAGGCTTTTCTAAGAATGAAATGAAACAGCTTCCGGTTTTTCATGACCCGCGCCAAAAGATGGTTTTTGACCGGTTTTTTGCCCTCGGCTTTCAGCACGGCCCCATAGGTTTTCTTGACCAGGTGCGGCAGGTCAATGGCCACCGGGCAGACCTCCTTGCAGGCCTGGCAGTTGATGCAATTGCGGACAATGGCCCGATCGTTCTCGGCTCCGTGGTAAAAGAGGGTCAGGATCAACCCGATGGCCCCGATATAGACATGGCCGTATTTGTGCCCCCCCACCTTGCTGTAGATGGGGCAGACGTTGGCGCACGCCCCGCAGCGGATGCAGCGCAGGCTCTCGGCAAAAACGGGGTCCTTTGCAAGAGCCAGGCGCCCGTTATCCAGAAAAATGATGTGCAGTTCTTTGGTACCGTCAGGTGCGACACTGCAAGCGTTGGCCCCCTTGATCCAGGTGACGTATGAGGTAATGGCCTGGCCGGTGGCATTGCGTGGCAGCAGTTTGATAATCCTGAGCGCCGATTCCAAATCGGGCACCAGTTTGTCATAACCCACCAGGGCCACGTGAACTTTGGGCAGGGTCGTCACCAGGCGCATGTTGCCTTCGTTGGTCACCAGTCCGAGGGCCCCCGATTCGGCGATGGCAAAGTTGGCACCGGAAATGCCCATATCCGCTTCCAGAAAAGCCGGCCGCAGTTGTTCCCGGGCTACTTTTACCAGTTTGTCAATATTTTCGGAATCCAGCCCCCGCTTTGTGACCGCCTCAAAAAGTTCCCCCACCTGGTAGCGCGACAGATGAATCGCCGGCATGACCATGTGGGAAGGCCCCTCCTTGCGAAGCTGGACAATCCATTCCCCCAGGTCAGTCTCGGTAACGATCAGCCCCTCGCTTTCCAGATGGTGGTTGAGGAAGGTTTCCTCGGCCGTCATGGACTTCGATTTCACTATTTTGCGGCTACCACTCTCTTTTGCTATCTTCGCAATCAGTTCATTGGCTTGCCGGGCATCCGCAGCCCGGTGCACCCGGGCGCCGGCTTTTTCCGCATTGTTCTTAAACTCGGTAAACAAAGATTCCAGCAACGGCAGGGCTGCATCCTTTCCGGCGGCAATCTCGTCCCGGATCCCCTCAAAATCGATATCGGCATACACGGTGGGCCGGTTCTCCCGGTAGACCGTGTTGAATTTGTCCAGGGCCGAACGGAGAAACTCATCCGCCAGGGCTTCTTTCAACTGTTTTTTATAGCTCTTGATATCCTGCGCGGTCTTGGTCATGTTTCACGCCCCCTTTTGAATAAGGATGTGCAGTTCCTGCGGCCCGTGGACGCCGATGGC
The DNA here is from genome assembly GCA_964636125.1 of uncultured Desulfobacterales bacterium. GTDB lineage: Bacteria > Desulfobacterota > Desulfobacteria > Desulfobacterales > CAJINA01 > CAJINA01. The sequence continues at coordinate 27,734 of CAZWPX010000030.1, forward strand.
CAGCACCCGCTCAATATCGGCCGTGCGGCTGGCGCCGGTAATAAACGCGGTGTAGGAAGGTGCATCCTCCATCAGAATATCGTTCAGGTGCGGGGCAATGGTCTCCGAGTCCGGCACGATGCGGGACTCCGCCAGGACGGCGATGTGAACCTCGGCCAGCATGGTAGCCAGGCGAATATCTTCCGAAGCGGATTTCAGGACCAGCGTACCGGTCTCGGCAACCCCCCAGTCAACAGCGGTAAGAGCAGCATGAATCCGGGTAGAGTGTTCAACCAGTGGGCTTTCCAGGAGGGTGAGGCCGCCCGCCTGGCAGGCTGATTCCAAAAGGGCCTGTTGGTTAAAATCGATACCGGGCGCCGCGATCGTCTCATAAGTCTGTTTCCCGGCCAGGCCGACCGCATAAGCCGCAGCCTCATCAAAAGATGCAATCTCGGACACAATCGCCTGAACGGCACCGGCTTTTTCCGTAAAAAGCTGGTTTATCATCGCCTGATCCATGTCTCCTCCCTAAAAGCGCTGACCGCGGTTAGCGACTTGAAAAGCAACGCATCCAGGGGCTTTTGAACAGGCCGGAAACCGTCTTTGAAATTGGTTATACCATTATTACAGTACGGCCGCGACCAGTGTCAAGACCAAATCCTCAAAAAGCACTTGTAAATCGTTTAACCATTTGATAGATAAAAATAAATATCCATGTTTGGCGCCAGCCAAACGTTAGCAGAACCCGTTTAAGTTTTCAAATAAATTGGTATTACCAATACTTAATCAGCAACCTACCTGCAGGGGAAAACAATGATCGGTAAAACACTGCTTGCCGAGTTTCAAAAATATCTCGGCCAGGAAAATGTCTTCAGCGATCAGGCGGACCTGGTCACCTATTCCTACGATGCGGCCGTGCTCGACCAGGTGCTGCCTGCCATTGCGGTTCGACCCATGTCGTCAGAAGCGTTGAGCCATGCCGTCCGGCTGTGCCATGCAAACGGTCTGCCTCTGACGGTGCGCGGGGCCGGCACCAACCTCAGCGGGGGAACGATTCCGATTGCAAACGGGGTGGTCATCATTACCAACGGCCTGAACACGATTCTGGAAGTCAACGATCGGGACCTGTACGCCGTGGTACAGCCGGGCGTGGTCACCGCCACGCTGGCGGCTGCAGTGGCAGAAAAGGGACTGTTCTACCCTCCGGACCCCGGCAGTCAGGCGGTATCCACCCTGGGCGGCAATGTCGCCGAAAACGCGGGCGGGCTGCGGGGGTTGAAGTATGGCGTCACGCGGGACTATGTGATGGGTATCAAATTTTTTGATGTGAACGGTGAGCCGGTCATCAGCGGCTCCCGCACCGTAAAATGTGCCACCGGCTATAACCTGACCGGCCTGATGGTCGGGTCGGAGGGCACCCTGGGCGTCTTTGATGAGATTATCCTGAAACTGATTCCACCACCCGCCCACCAAAAAGCCATGGTGGCCGTATTCGACCAGATGCAAAGCGCTTCGGAAACGGTCGCCGAAATCATTGCCGCCCGGATCTTGCCGGCCACCCTTGAATTCATGGATAACTTTACCATCCGGGCCGTCGAAGACTACAGCCGGGCCGGTTTGCCGGTGGAGGCCATGGCCCTGCTCCTTATCGAAGTGGATGGTCATCCGGCCCAGGTTGAAGAAGATGCTGAAAAGATCGAAGCCATCTGCCGCCGCAAAGGTGCCAGCTCGATTCAGGTGGCCGACAGCGCCGCCGAACGTGACAAGGTCTGGGAGGCCCGACGCACGGCCCTCTCGGCACTGGCCAAATTGAAGCCGACCCTGGTTCTCGAGGACGCAACGGTACCGCGTAGTAAAATTCCCGAGATGGTGGACGCCCTCGAGAAGATTGCCGCAAAACACAACCTGACCATCGGCACCTTCGGGCATGCCGGCGACGGGAACCTGCACCCCACCATTTTAACCGACAAACGTGATAAGCACGAGTGGGAGCGGGTTGAAACCGCCATCGACGAGATCTTTGATCGGGCCCTGTCCCTGGGCGGCACCCTGTCCGGTGAACACGGCACCGGCATCGCCAAGTCCCGCTACCTTGAAAAAGAGACCAGCCGGGCCACCATTGCCTATTCAAAAAGGGTAAAGGCCGCACTTGACCCAAAAAATATTCTCAACCCGGGAAAGATCTTCGACTAGGCAACAGCATGCGTCTGCGCCTAGATACAAGTGCCAATAAGGTACACTGGAGAAAAAGAAATAAATGTCAGATCTAAAGCAGCTCGCCTCCCTTATAAAAGAACTTGAAGACCAGACCATTGTCTGCATGCGTTGCGGCCTGTGCCAGTCGGTTTGCCCGGTGTTTGCCGAAACCGGCCGGGAAGCGGATGTGGCCCGGGGTAAGCTGGCCCTGCTGGACGGCCTGGCCCGGGAGATGCTCCGAGAACCGAAAGAAGCCAGCCAGCGATTGGACAAGTGCCTTCTGTGTGGTTCATGTGCCGCCAATTGTCCCAGTGGTGTCAACGTGCTGGAGATCTTCATGAAGGCCCGGGCCATCCTGGCAGCTTACCAGGGCCTGCCGGCGGCCAAACGGCTGGTCCTGGAAAAAGTACTGGCCCACCCTCGGGTTTTTGACCGGATTCTGGAATGGGGTGCCCGGGTTCAAAGCCTGATCAGCCGACCGGTCAGCGAAACCCTGGGCACGTCGTGTGCCCGGGTGGCTTCCCCGCTGATAGGCAACCGCCATTTTGTTCCCCTGGCCCGTAAGCCGTTTCATAAGATCTTGCCCGGCCTCGACACGGACAAAGGCCATAGCGGCCTGAAAGTGGCCTTTTTCCCGGGATGCCTGCTGGATAAGTTCTTTCCTAATGTGGCCCAGGATGTCGTGGATGTCCTGACCCATCACGGCGTCGGTATCTGGATGCCGCCCGGCCAGGGGTGCTGCGGTATTCCCGCTGTCTCGTCCGGTGATATGGCTACGTTTGAAAAGCTCGCCCGCCACAATATGGCCCTGCTGCAAGCACGCGAAACCGACTATGTTGTCACCGCCTGCGCCACCTGCACCGCCACTATCAAAGAGATCTGGCCGACGATGCTGGGCCACCTCTCAGCAAAAAACAGGGCCCTGGTCGCAGAAATCTCTGAAAGGACGGTTGACATCAACCAACTGCTGGTCACTCTTATGGGTATCGCGCCAGTAGCAACGCATGAGCAGTCTGATCCAGTCAAGGTCACCTACCATGATCCGTGCCATCTGAAAAAATCGCTCGGCGTACACCGGGAGCCCCGCGACTTGATCAAGGCCAGCCGGGGATATGATCTGGCGGAAATGAACGGCGCCGATAAATGCTGCGGCATGGGGGGGAGCTTCAATTTGCAGTATTACGAAATATCGTGTAGTATTGGTACCCTTAAAAAGGAGAGCATCCAGGCGACCGGCGCCGACGTGGTGGCCACCGGCTGCCCGGCCTGCATGCTCCAGATATCCGACATGTTGTCAAAAGCCAGCCTGGCTGTTGAGGTCAAACACCCTGTAGAACTTTACGCGGAGACAATAAAACATTATGGCCGTCCATCTTAAACCCATCAAACCCCAGCGTATAGCCGACCAGGTTTTCGAACAGCTTCGGGAATTGATCTTCAGGGGTGATCTGAAGCCCGGTGAGAAGATGATGCCGGAAAGGGAGCTGGCCGTCGCCATGGATGTCAGCCGCACCACCGTACGCGATGCGATCAACAAGCTGGTGGCCATGGGTCTGGTCGAGCAAAAGCAGGGCCAGGGGACGTTCGTAAGCACCCCGGACAAACGCAGCACCAGTTTTCTGGCCGAGGCCATGAATTCCCAGGATGCCTCCCTGGTAGACCTGCTGGAGGTCAGAATGGGGCTCGAGTGCAATACGGCCGCCCTGGCCGCCCGCCGGGCAACGGAGCAGGACCTCCAGTTTATGCGGGAACACATCAGTGAAATGGATACGGCCGTGAAGGCCGGCCGTCTGGGATCCCAGGCGGATGTAGCGTTTCACATGTCCATCACCTATTCGTCCAAAAACCCCGTCCAGGTCTTCGTCATGAAGCGTTTCTACGACTTCCTGTTTTTGGGGATCAAGGAAAACCTGCAGCGCCTTTACGAGGATCCCAAGAACATCGAGTCGATCATCAGCCAGCACAATCAGATCTTTGAAGCCATCAAATCCCGCGATCCGCAAAGTGCGTTCGACGCCATGCAGGGCCACATCCGGTTCGTCATCGACTTTTTCCGCAATCGCGATGGTTGAAAAAATCATCGTCCCGTGTAATGTCGCTGCATGACGACAACAGCACCCGGATGATCAAGTCGCCCTGGGAATTGGCGCAACTGGAGTTGACGGCCGCCCTTTCGTGTAAAATATTTGCCTATATGCAGTCTGCTATCCGGCCGGGCCTGACCGAAATTGAATTCTCCGGGCGCATTGAAGCCTTTACCAGAAAGCACGGGCATGGCGGCGGTCTCAGGTGCCCCTAACAATGGGTTATCAAACAGTATTCCCCTCTTAACAAAGTCTTTGCTCACGTAATCCAATCCAAGTTCATGCAAGGTGTCCCTGGTGGGAATACCCTCATCATTCCAACCCTTGAACTTGTAATAGGTATCTAAAAGCTTCTTTTCAAGCTCTGGGAATCTTTTTTCCAATGGTCTTCCGGGGGTTTTTCATCTTTGCGCCGCATGCCTCTGTTTATATTTATTGCTCTTATTAAAGACCGGTATCTTTTGGCTGCCTGAGACAGCTTGCCCTCATCCATGTCAATTCCGGCACCAGCCGAGATAAATTTCGGTAAATTGTGAATATGGTAGGACGGTTTCAAATGGAAGGACGACAACCCGGCGCACATTCCCAGTGCGTCATCAACATAGTGCATCCTCTCTTGCCAGTCTACAATATCGCTTGCTATTTCAGGCGGTGGATAATAGGGGTTCGAGTTTTCGCCCCGTGGTTCCCAATCTAGGAAATATTGTTTAAACCTGTCATCTGGAACCTGAAACCAGTCTTTTACAAATGCTTCACGCGCCTCTATGGTCGGGAAAGCCGCCTGCGGAAACTGGCCCTCAATTTGCGTAATACTTATCTTTTCACCAGTGCAATACATGAGGAAATAAACCGGGTTGAGCATTGAAAGCTTTAACGGCAATTGCTCTTGTTTTTTAATGTTATTATGGGCAAAATACCTTCTTCGTAAAGTTCGAGGGCAAAAGCCATAACCTGGGGCGCCGAGAAGCCATCCACGCCATATTCGGTGGCGCGCTGGGCAATTTTCAAACCAAAATCAAGGTTAGAATAGGCTGCCATGGTACCCGTCATGACATGCACCCTGTCTTTTTTTATAAACCGATCGGCAATCTGTTTTGCCTTGTCCGGCTTGCGGGAGTCGTCCTGAGTCATCAACTCGACGGGATATCCTCCGAGTTTGCCCCCTCCTGATCAATTGCCAGCTGGAACCCGTCACGGACGGCAATCCCCAAACCGCTGCCGCCGCCTGAAAGGGTCGTGATCATACCGATTTTGACTGGTCCGGCCAGTGCCACAACAGCCAAATTGATTTATGAGATCCCCAAATGTGTGGAAACCTCCCAATACTTTTATACCCAAATTGTTGAGGCCATAGACAACAGGGAACCCGGAAAAGGAGAGATCGTTTCAGAGTCATATCTGATTCAAATCGAAAACTATGTGAAAAATTCCAGACGGTACGGCATCTCCATTGGCGGACAGAAAAAAACGATCAGATGGGGAGTCATTCAGGACCTTACCAGCGCGACGGTAGATTATGGCAAACAGAGCGCAATGGGCCTTATCGATGCCGCCCGATATGTTAATGAAAATGGCGGTATCAACGGTAAAAAGCTGGAGTTGATCGTCCATGACGACAAATATCTTATAGCGGAAGGCGAAAAAATCTATCAGCGCTTTCGGGATGAGGACAACGTATTCGGTATCTACGCGCAGTCCACAGGGACTAACCAGAGCAGAAACCCCAGAATGGTCTATCTGTTTCCGGACAATCCTTACGGAAGGAATCCATTGGAAGCAGCCAAAAGCTATGCAAAAAAACTTGATGTCGAGGTTGGCCCTGACCAGATCATCAACTGGCCCACAATCGATACATCCGCACAACTCACGGCAATGCAGGAATATGACCCGGACTTCGCCTATATTTCATCCACTGCTAAAAAGGCTGTCAGCATTTTTAAAGATGCCCACAGACTCGATATTAAAACAAAATTCATCTGCAATATGAGAGTATTCAACGAGGAATTGATTCGATTGGGGATGTCCACGGTTGACGGTGCTCTTGGCATTCAACCGTTGGCTTTTTACGGCGAAAAGGTCCCTGGAATGGAGAAAATCGTTAAATCCCATGACAAATGGCACCCCTATCACTACCCTACGTTAATTTACGTGGAAGGATGGGCAAATGTTCTCGTACTCGCAGCTGCCCTCAAAGTCGCGGATGATGCCGGAGAATTATCCCCGGAAGGTCTCAAAAACGCTTTTGAGAATTTCAGAAATTTTAGTACCGAAGGATTAACACCACCGATCAGTTATTTCGAAAATGATCACCGGGCAACCACGGAGACAAGGCTTTTCAAGATCAGCAACGATACGTTTACGCCAATTTCAGATTACATTGATGTCGGCAGGACTCCAGGATTCTTGTAAAAGCAGATGACCTCGTGTAATGTCGGCGGATGGATAGAACACGACCCTCAACTGCTGTAGAGGCAGCCGGGAATTTTCGGATTCCCGCGAAGGAAGTTTCCAGACGCATCGCCACGCTGCAAATGCACATGCGGTCACGCCAGCTGGCCGGGATCCTGCTGGTTCAACGCATGGACATCCTCTACTTCTCCGGCACAGCCCAGGCCGGCTGCCTCTATATCCCCCTCCAGGGTGATGCGGCTCTATTCATCCGGCGGCACCTGCCGCGTGCAGTAGCGGAATCCTCCCTGGAAAAAATTTTACCTCTGGACAGCTTTACCCGCCTGCCCGATCTGTTGCAGGCCCACTGCGGACCACCAGGCGGGCCGGTGGGACTCGAATTCGACGTCTTACCCGTACGAACCTACCATTTTTATAAAACCCTGTTTCCCGGGCTTGATTTTGTAGATGCAACGCAGCTAATCCACCGAACCCGCATGATCAAGTCACCCTGGGAGCTGCGGCAGTTGGAGTTGACGGCCGCCCTTTCGTGTAAAATATTTGACTACATGCAGTCTGCCATCCAGCCGGGGCTGACCGAAATTGAATTCTCCGGTCTCATTGAGGCCTTTGCCAGAAAGCACGGGCATGGCGGCGGCCTCAGGGGTCGTGATTTCCTGACAGACCTCTACTCATGGCACATCCTGAGCGGCGAGAATGGCAGCCGGCTGGGCCACCAGGATTCACCTTCCAGCGGATCGGGCACTTCGGTGGCGTTCCCCTGCGGCGCCGGTTATAAAAAGCTGGCCCCCAACGAACCGGTCATGATCGATTTCGGAACCGTCTTGAACGGCTACCACATGGACGAAACCCGGATGTTTTCGATTGGACCGCTGCCGGAGAATGTGCACCGTGCCTGCACGGCTGCCATCGACATCCAGCGGGCCGTGCTGGCGGCGGTCAGGCCGGGGATAACCATGGAGGTCCTGTTCCACCTGGCGGTCAAAACAGCGGAAACCCTGGGCTATGGCGAACAGTTTCTGGGGCCTCCCGGTCATAAAACGTCTTTTATCGGTCATGGCGTTGGCCTCGAACTGGTCGAACCGCCCTTTGTCGCCCGCGGTCGGCAGGATCGGTTGGAACCCGGCATGGTCCTGGCCATCGAACCTAAACTGGTCTTCGCAGACCGTTTCTGCGCGGGCATTGAGAGTATGATCACCGTAACCGAAACCGGGTCCCGGGTTCTCAGCCGGGTTCCGGAAGAAATATTCATCTGTTAAAGGACTCCTGACCATGCAAACGGAAATCAAAACATTCGAACAGGGCCCCATCCGCCCACCCAACGAGGCCCGCAGCCTGCTGCTGCGCATCACCCGTAACTGCCCCTGGAACCATTGCCTCTTCTGCCCGGTGTACAAAGGCACCAAATTCTCCCTGCGAACAGTAGCGGAGATCAAGGCCGACATCCTCACGGCCCGGGGCATGGCCGATGAGTTGACCGCCCTTTCCGAAACCCTCGGCTTCGGCGGTGCCATGGACCAGCAGGTGATCAGCGCCATCTTCTCCGACAGCCGCTTTTCCTATCAGCACCGCCAGATCGCGGCGTGGCTGTACAATCGGACCGGGGCCTGCTTTCTGCAGGACGCCGACAACCTGATCATGCGAACCGACGACCTGGTGGGGGTCCTTGAATTTCTCACCGCGCAGTTTCCCGAAATCCAGCGCATCACCACCTATTCCCGTTCCAAAACCGTGATTAAAAAATCGGTCGCTTCTCTTAAACGTATCCGGGCGGCCGGGTTGGACCGGGTCCACATCGGGCTTGAAACCGGCTACGACCCTTTATTGAAGCTCATGAAAAAAGGCGTCACCGGTGCGCAGCATGTGGAGGCCGGCCAGAAATTGCGTGCCGCCGGAATGGAAGTCTCCGAATACGTCATGCCGGGGCTTGGTGGACAGGAAATGTGGCGGGACCACGCCGTGGAAACCGCCCGGGTCCTGAACCAGATCAATCCCCACTTCATCCGCCTGCGCAGCCTGCGGGTGCCGCCCCGGGTACCGCTTTACGAAAAGCTCCAGGACGGCACCTTCACCATGCAGACCGATGACAGGGTCGCCGAGGAGATCCGGGTCTTCATTGAAACCCTGGACGGTATCACGAGCACGGTGACCAGTGACCACATCATGAACCTGCTGGAGGATGTTTCGGGGAAACTGCCGGATGACAAAGACAAGATGCTGCAGGCGATCGACGCCTACCAGAACCTGGATGAAACGGACCGGCTGATCTACCGCACAGGCCGCCGGGGCGGTGCATTTTGCTCGGTAAAGGACCTCCAGGCGGATCGCGCCGCGTATCGCAAGCTCAAGTCACTGGTCGCTGACATCAGCTCCAAATCGGGAACCGCAGGCGTCGAAAAGTTTCTCAATGACATGGTGGATCAATACATATAGCGTCTCGCACCGAATAAGATCGCTGTTTTTCACCTAAGGTGAAAGCCTCAATCCAGCGGTACTACTGGATGCCGGCTCTGTCACCACGGGCTTGAGCAATTTCGAAACCGCCTCGATATCAAAAAGGCCAGAAGTGCGATCAGAACAGCGCCGGCCAATGAGATATAAAGCCATCTCAAATCCGGGGACGGGTTGCGGTCGTAGATAATGTCTGCAAGCATGGATATTGAACAAGGGGGATTGTATGTATATTGATGGAAAATGGATGGAAGCCACTGCTGGCCGTAATTTTGAATCGCTCAACCCTGCCACCGGCGAAGTCCTCGGAAAGGTTCCGGATGGTGATGCAACTGACGCCAATAAAGCAATCGCCGCGGCCGCCGGTGCTTTTGAGACCTGGTCTGCCCAGACCGCCTACCAGCGAGCGCGGTTTCTCTATGAAGCCCACAGCCTGATGATGGCCGACCTGGAGAACCTGGCGACGACCATGACCGCCGAGCAGGGTAAGCCGCTGGCAGCCGCCCGCAATGAAGTCAAGTACGGTGCTGATTTTCTCCTGTGGTTTGCAGAAGAGGCTAAACGCGTATACGGCCGGACGATTCCTTCGGCAAGGACCGATCAGCGCTTTATCTCCGTACACCGCCCCATTGGCGTAGTAGGCGCCATTACGCCCTGGAACTACCCGGTTTCCATGCTCACCCGAAAAATTGCACCCGCCCTGGCCGCCGGCTGCACCATTGTGCTGAAACCGGCCGAAGCAACCCCGTTGTGCGCCCGGGCTGTTTTTAAGATTTTTGAACAGGCCGGCATACCTGCCGGGGTCGTCAACCTGGTGACTGCCCTGGATCCCGCGCCTGTGGGCGAACTGTTTGTAAGTGATCCGCGAATCCGCAAATTGACATTTACCGGCTCGACCCAGGTGGGAAAGCTGCTGGCCCGGGGAGCGGCCCCCCAGTTGAAACGCCTGTCCCTTGAACTGGGAGGACATGCACCCTTTATTGTCTGCCCCGATGCTGATCCGGTGCATGCGGCCAAAGGGCTTGCGCTGGTCAAGTTTCTCAATACCGGCCAGGCCTGCATCAGCCCCAACCGAATTTTTGTGCATGCCGACCAGATTGAGTCTTTCCTGGGTGAACTGGCCAACCGGGTGGCGATGCTCAAAGCCGGTTCAGGCTTCGATCAAGGGGTCCGCATCGGCCCGCTTGTAAATGCGACCGCGCTTGCGAAAGTCGACCGACAGGTCAAAGATGCGGTGTCCAAAGGTGCCGCGCTTATAGCCGGGGGCGCACGCCTGACAGACAACGGCCTGGACCGCGGCGCCTTTTTCGCCCCCACCATTCTCAACAATGTCACCTCGGACATGGCGATCTACCGGGAGGAGACATTTGGCCCGGTGGCCCCGATTATCCCCTACGAAGACGAAAATGAACTGCTGACAATGGCCAACGACACCCACTATGGGCTGGCGGCCTATGTGTACACCCGTGATTTAGGCCGGGCTTTCCGACTGTTCGAAGGACTTGATTTCGGGATCATCGGTATCAATGATATCAATCCGACATCGGCCGCAGCCCCCTTTGGCGGGATGAAAGAGAGCGGCCTGGGCCGCGAGGGCGCCACCGAAGGCCTGGATGAGTACCTGGAGACCAAACTGGGTGGGTTTTCAATTTAAGCCGGATAGACGGGCAGGCGCACGCAACCCACCACCTCCATAAATGGTGACAGCCCCCGATCACCCGGCGGGTTTCTTACCTTTCACGCGCTCATCGATCCGCAGGCGGACTTCTATCTTGGGATCCGCCCCGGGGACCAGCTTTATCGAAGTCTGGCTGAACACCAGATTCACCTTCAGGGTTCCGGTTTCCAGGATCTTTTCAAGTGGTACCTTTTCAGTGTAGAGGGTTGTCAGCTGATCCAATATCCGGAGTCCACCGGACACCTCAATCCTGGGCGGAAACACTGAGGCATGCGTCAGAACCAGGTTGCCGGCCAGTTTCCCTGACCAATCGATCTGTATCGGCAGCTCCTTGACCCCGATCTCATCCAGGGCCACATCCACAGCCCGGGGATCGGCCTGTTTCAAAAATATACCGGGCGGGAGGGACACATTCTCTGCGGTAATGGCAAAGGTGTTATTGCCCGCGACCGCGTTTTCGAGATTGAGCTTCACATGCACCTGCTCCGGGCGCGTGCCCCGCAGCAGGGACCCTGAACCGCTGAGTTCCAGGTTTACCGTGTTCACGGAGGTCTCCAGAATTTCCATTCGGGGTGTGCGCTTGGTGTATTCAACGGGGACTTCGAGTGTCATCATGCTTTCGCCGCCCCGGGAGAAACTGAACCAGACCGCCGTCACAAACAGGACCGAAACCACGGCGGCGGTTAAAGTTTGAAAACGCTGTTCAGCATGCGCCTCCGGATTTTTGGACATGATGCCCAGGTGCCTCTCCAGCATGCCGCTCAGCACAAAACGGTCTTTGATGTCCGTCACCCGGCCGTCCTGCGCCACGATGATCTCGCCGCGCTCCTCCGAGACAACAATCACCAGGGCGTCAGTCGCCTCGGTCAGGCCCAGCGCGGCCCGGTGACGGGTGCCATAATTAGACGGCAGGTCCTCCTGCCGGGACAGCGGCAGGATCGTCCCCATCTTGTAAATCCGGCCCCTGCGAATGATGACAGCCCCGTCGTGTACCGAGCTCTGGGTTTTGAAAATACTGGTGATGATCTCTTTTGACACCACTCCGTTCAGCACAACACCGCCGCGCACCGCGTCGTCGATGTCCTCCTTGCCGGGGAAAACAATCAGCGCCCCGGTTTTATGCCGGGCCAGACGAAACACGCTTTTCACCGTCACCTCCACAGGGGTGACAACGGCCTTGCGGGGCACATTCCAAAAAATAGCCCGCAGGTTTTTAGCCTGGAGGACACTGCGGATTTCATTGCGGAAGATGATGATGATAATCAGGGCAGCCACCGCGATAATATCCTGCATGATCCAGCTGGTCACCACCAGTCCCAAATACTGGGCGATCTCCTGAACACACCAGATCAGGGCCAGACCGGCGATGACCCTGGAGACGTAAGTCCCTTTGAAAAGAATGTAGAGGCGAAAGAGGATATAACTGATAAAGGCAATGTCGAGAACATCCTGCCATCTGAGCCCGGTTATAAGAGATTGCGGTTCCATAAGATCAATCCGTGATGCTGAATCGCAGGGTTTCAAAGATGTGGCCGTCTTTGTCGGTTACTTCAACCCGCCAGGGCCCCTGGTCCGCCTCCCGCAGCTGGATGCTGCTGTAGGTTGCCCAGTTGGGCGGTTTAAGGTGGAGCCGCTTCTGGGTGCTCAACCTGTCTTTGAAATACCAGCGGTGATAGATGTGCGTTTTTTCGGGAACCGGCACAAAATTGGTAAAACAGCTTACTTTGCCAATATTGATTGAGAATACAACGGCCGGGGTTCTGGGAGCGTAAGACTCAATCCCCTCGCACATAACGGCCTCTGCCAGGGCGAGGGGTCCCGGTGTCTCAACTGCATCCTTGACCTTCTCTTCGGCCAGGCCGGTTGCGCCAGTTAAAAACACGGCCAGGGCCGTCAGGATAGTGAAAACTATTATTTTTTTATGCATAACGATAACTTACCCGATATTCGGTTTTTTTCCAAGTAAAATGGGTGCCGCCGGCCGCTTATGCCCAAACGCCCCAGTTAACTTGACATTTCACATTTTATTACATAAAGTTATGAAATATAAATCATTAACCGGCATTGTAGGTCGTGACAACTCCCCGATATGCTGCCTCTCTCCGGCAGCCTGCTCCTGGAATTATTACACACTTCGATTTGCAATATAACAATGGAAGGACTCTTGATGAAGCATAAATATGCAATCTCCAGAAACGATGATAACTCCCGGATTACCATAAGCGAACACAGTGAGGTGGACAAAGATATCTTTGCCCGGTTGTGTGCGGAAACCTTTCTGGTCAAAGACCTCCCCGAGGTGCTTAAAAACAACCCTGCAGAGATTATCAATACCTTCCGTACGAAAAACATGTTCCCACCCACAGACTATGCCGAAAGGATTGCGGATTCGCTTACCGAACTCATGGCCGATGACACCCGCCGGATCATTGAAGTTAAAATTGACGATAAAGCTGAAATTACCGAAAGGCGCCTGGTCGCGGAAAAAATTGCTGAAGAAGAGCGAAAAGCACTTCAAAGCGGCGAACTGGATACAATCCTGGAATCCGACACGGACGAGGCTGCAGCCGCAAAACCCAAGGCCAAGGCAGCCGGGAAATAGCAGTGTAACCCCTGTTTTCATATGTGTACATCGTCCCCAACCGCTGTTTACCTGCCATAAGGAGGCAAAATGGGAAAAAGCAGTCATCAGGGCATTGACGAACTGATCGGCTTTGCAATGGATGCAATTACGGTACTTGGCAAAGAGTCACTGGAATTTTACGGCAAAGGCCGCGACAACATTAAATTTGATGAGAACCTGGTGACCGAAGCAGAACTGCACCTGCAAGGCTCATTCGAAAAACTTCTGGAAGCACGCTTCCCCGATCACCAGCTGTTTGAAAAAAGTGACGTTGCCGATGACTACAGCCACGATGGCAAACGGTACCTGTGGATCTTTGATCCCATTGACGGCACTGATAATTTTCAGTCAGGCATCCCGGTATGGGGCGTCTCGGTGGCGCTGCTTGAAAATTTCTGGCCGGTGTTCGGGGCCTTTCACATGCCGGCTACCGGTGACCTTTTTCATGCGCGTGCGGACGGTAAGGCCTATCGCGGCAGCGACCCGATTTCCATCCCCACCCGAAACACGGTCGATGATGAGAGCATTCTTTTAACCTATTCACGCTTCCATCAAAATTACACCCCCCAATTCCCGGGTAAAATAAGAGATCTGGGTTGTTCCTCGGCCCACATCTGCTACGTGGCTACCGGCCGCGCCGATGCCGCAATTATCGCCAATGAATCGTATCAGGATCTTGCCGCGGCGCGCATCATTATCGAAGCGGCCGGCGGAAAAATCTGCATGCTGGACGGCTGCACTTTCTTTTTGAATGAATACCTGGATGGGCGCCGTATTGATGACCATCTTCTGGTGGTCGCACCCGACAACTTTGATAGTGTCCGGCAATGCCTTGTCGAACGCCAGGAATAGTCCTCCAGGCACCTGGAAACTGGGTCACAATGTCACCGGAACCCTCTTCACTGCCCGGTTCACATTCTGACAAAATTTCTGAAACCTCAGTCTAACATTCAAATCATACGGAAAACAGATCAATGACTGCACCGAAAAAAGCTATCTGGGGCTGGGCCCTCTATGACTGGGGAAATTCCGCTTTTGCCACAACAGTCATGGCTGGATTCTTCCCCGTATTCTTCAAGCAGTATTGGAGTGTTGGAACTGATATTAATGTCAGCACCGCCATGCTGGGTTTTGGAAACTCGGCCGCCAGCCTGCTGGTCGCCCTCATGGCCCCCGTGCTCGGCGCAATCGCCGATCGGGGCTCGGCCAAAAAGAAGTTTCTGACTTTCTTTGCCTACCTGGGCGTCCTCATGACAGGCGCGCTTTTTTTTGTCGGTAAAGGGCAGTGGGAGTGGGCCATCTTCTTTTACGTCATGGGGGTCATCGGTTTTTCCGGCGGTAATATTTTCTACGATTCCCTGCTGCCGAGCATTGCCGGTGAAGAAAAACTCGAGTCGGTCTCCAGTCTGGGTTTTGCCCTGGGATACCTGGGGGGCGGCCTGCTTTTTCTGGTCAATGTCCTCATGACCCTGATGCCGGCCCGTTTCGGATTGCCTGACGCGGCCGCAGCGGTCCGCTATTCCTTCCTCACGGTGGCCCTGTGGTGGGGCCTTTTTGCCATCTTTACCCTGGTCTGGGTGGACGAACCCGTGGGTACCGGTCGGCAGGGCGGTCTGCGCAATGTGACCGGCGGCCTGAAACGCTTTTTCAAAACCCTCGGCCAATTGCGCCATCTGAAAACCCTGCTGCTGTTTTTAATTGCCTACTGGTTCTATATCGACGGTGTCGACACTATCATCCGGATGGCGGTAGATTACGGTATGAGCCTTGGATTTGAAGCCAACAGCCTGATTGTGGCCCTGTTGATCGTCCAGTTTATCGGGTTCCCGTTTGCACTGCTGTTCGGGTGGCTGGGTCAAAAATGGGGAGTCAAGAAATCAATCTATCTGACCTTGTTCATTTATATCGGTGTGACCCTTTACGCCACCATGCTAACCAGCAAGTTCGAATTCTACCTGCTGGCCGTGGCCATTGCCACGGTCCAGGGCGGGGTCCAGGCCCTCAGCCGCTCCTGGTATGCCCGCATGATACCGAAAAACAGGGCCGCTGAATTCTACGGGTTTTACAATATGCTGGGAAAATTCGCGGCCATTATCGGACCGGCTCTGATGGGGGTTGTGGGCCTCACCGCCCGGCGGTTGTTAATGCCGGCCGCCCCCACAGCGTTGCAGATGAAAGAAGTCGGGCAGCTGGCCACCAGATTCAGTATGGCTTCCGTGGTGATCCTTTTCGTCATCGGGATGGTTCTGCTGCATTTTGTGGATGAAGAAAAAGGAAAGCAGGAGCTCGCAAACCTGCCCGCCTGACGAAGCTTGCCCGAAAAGGTAAAGAAGCCCGCGCCAAAGGATGGACATGCTGTTATGCTATAAAGCAGGTATCTGCAAACCCACCGGTTGCACTATGCGCAGCTTATTCACAATCGTGGCAGCCTTGTTGCTGCTGAGCCCCGCTGTTTGCCTGGCAATGGAAAAGCTGCCGGTTTCCACCGGTGAATGGAAACCATATACATCGGCGGATATGGAAGGCCATGGCGTTTTTTCTGAGCTTGTAACCGCAGCCTTCAAGGAAGCCGGGATAGAGCTCCAAATTAGCTTCTTTCCCTGGAAACGCTGTGAGGCGTATGTCAAAGTAGGCCAGACAAGCGCCGCTTTTCCCTATTCGATTACGGCTGAAAGAAAAACATACGCCTATTTTTCCGATCCGGTCGCCGACACCACAACCGTCTTTTTCTACAACAAAAAAAAACATGCCGCCCCGATACAATTCAAGGTGCTTAACGAACTGCAGCCATACACCATTGTGGGCGTGCTGGGCTATTTTTATACGGAAAAGTTTAAAAAGGCACAACTTAATGTCAAGTATGTCGCCACCGAAAAAAAAGCCCTGGAGTTAATCTTTTTTCAAAGATATGATTTACTGCCTTTAAGCAGCATCGTGGGTTGGAACATGATCAAACAAAACTATGGCGCCGACTATTCGTCTTTTACCACCTGCTCTACACCCCTTTCAACGGATTCACTGCACCTGATGGTTTCCAGGCAATATCAGGGCTCACTCGAAATAGTTCAAAAGTTCAATGCGGCCTTGGCCCGTATCAGGAAAAATGGAACCTATCAAAAAATCATGTCCGCCTATGTCCCGGAACTGTCTATTGTTGAACCGGTGGTGACCCCTTAAGCAAAACCGGTTTCCCTTTAAATTCGAAATTTTCCAAAGCATCTCCTCCTTGATTACAGCCCCCGATCTGCCCTGCCGGCCGGTGGCAGCCCGGCACAATGACCATGGCGGCCGTCGGCCTTCAGCCGCAGGGGCGCCTCCAGACGAATGTGTCGCAGGTATTCGGTCTCTGCCGCCACGGGTACGGCCTCAAACCATTTCCAGTCCAAAAAGTCCTCGGATCCTTCCGTGATGGTAACGTACTGAATTCCGCGAGCACTGATGTGCTGGAAAAAGTGACTCCCCTGGGACGCATCCGCGTTAATCATTTTCTTGTCCCTGATTTCTACGATGGCGCCAACCTGGGAGATATCGGCCCACCGCACCGGGATGCCCAGCCACCTGTCTGCAGACCCCCACCGGCCCGGTCCCGTCAGTAGATAGCGCCGGCCCTCTTTTTTCAGGCGGGCGTTCATGACGCTGATTTCGGCAGCGATGGCCAGGGTTGCACCCGGGTCAAACGTCTCCGGACGGACCATGACAATGTCGCGTATCTCTGTGGCCAGTCCATTGCCCAGGCACTGCTTGGAATAATAGAAAGCCCGGGCAATATCCGCAGGGGCTACATGAATGTCGGCATGTGCCTGTCCGGCCGTCATGGGACGCACCTGCAGGATATAGAACTCATCTGCTCCGCCTTTCTCCGGGTTCAAATTGAGGCAGAATTCGATTTCAACATCACATCCCAGTCCCGACTGCCCCAGTTTCAACAAATCTGTGGTTAGCTGCGCCAGGGGAAAGCGGTCGTACTTCAAAACGGATGCGAAGGTCAAGACCGGGGCGCCGCCCTTTACCCGGCTGTCTCTTATCCGGTTATCGGCCGGGACATAGGTACTGCACAGGGTCCGGACGGGGTATTCTTCCCCGGCCTCACTGATATCGCGCAATTCCAGATTGGTTCCGCGACCCCGGTGGAAGCCAAGCTTGGGGTCGTAATTGTTTACCCGCAGCACGTAAAACTGATACTGGGCGTTCTCTAAAATATCTTCTGTTTTGGAAAACTGGGGTAATATCTCGGGATGAAGCGGCGAGAACCGCAGCCCGCCTTCACCCTCATCCACGGTTTTCCCCATTCCCAGGGCAATCCGCACGATCCCCTCATCCGCCTGCATACCCGCAATCGGGTAGTAATTTTTTGACCGGGCCACCCCCGCAATAGCCGGGTAGAAGTAATCCCCGTAGACAGACCCGGCCAGGCGCTGGACCATCAGCGCCATGGAATCGCGCCTTAAATGGTACCGGGTGCTCTGTTTAAATTTGAGCGGTCCCTTGAAAAAGGTGGATGCATAGACCAGCTTCACCGCTGTAAAGAGATGCTCGCGGCGGACTTCAAAAGCGGTATGGTTGTTCGGCAGCATGTAGGTTTTGTACAGGCCGGAGTAAGGCTGAAAATAGGCATCCTCAAACAGCCCCGATGACCGCACCGACACGGGACCGGTTACTTTTTCAAGATAGGCGGAAAGGTCATCCTGGAGTGCCCCCGGCAGATCTGCATTTAAAAACAGCTGTTCAATCGCACGGTCATCCTCCGCTGCAGCGGCTGCATCGCCGAGTTTGTTCGCCGCAATGAAACGATCAAAAACATCGGTGGCCGCAACCAGGGTCCCTGGTACGGCTATTTTGATACCGGGATACTTCTCGGCCAGTGTGGACTCTTTGTGCAAAATTGAAGCAAAGTAGGCCAGCCCCCGGGCTTTGCCGCCCAGGGACCCATTTCCAGTTTTTACAAAATCCGATATCACCGGGTCGAACCCAGACGGTGAAAACTGGACCACAACCCCTTTCTGGCGATTTTTCCGCAAGCTGTGAATGCTGTTAATCAGAAACTGCCGCAAGGCGGAAATATCAGAAAAACCGGAGGCCGGGATCTTGGCAATCACGGAAGCCAGCGCAATTTCGGAACGCGCCATGAACCAGTTTGAAAAGCGATTTCGGCCGGCCTGGTAATAGATGGGTTCGTCGGGTATATCCGGCAGGATCTTCTCCAGTTCACTAAAACTGGCAGCGCGCCCGATTTCAGAGTGATCCGGCAGGCGGAATACAAAATCCCCGAAACCCAGGCTGTCCAGAAAAAAATCCTGAATTTCCGCTGTCAGGCGAGGTGCGTTTTTATCTACAAATTTCACCTGCATGGCATCCGCCCGCCAGCGGTTTTCGGATTCAGAACTCAACAGTAAAAGGGGCAGGTGGGGGACCTCCTGCTTTATTTTTTTCAACAGCCGCGCCCCGGCATCCGCGACAATCTTACCGTCCATGGGAAACCGGGTATCAGACATAACGCCAAACACGTAGGGCTTGTAGCGCTTGTAAATTGCCAGCGCCTGTTCATAATTCTGGGCCACCAGTATTTTCGGCCGGGCACGCATCTTCAGCAAACGGTGATCTTCATTGAGGCTCTCTTCCAGAACGGACTGGGTCTGATGGACGACCTCCCGATAGATCAGCGGCAAAAAAAAGGAGCGATACAGGGGTGAATCTTCCACCAGGAGCAGAATCCGGACACCGGCCCTGCGTGTATCCCGGGCCACATTCATTTCATCTTCGACGTTTTTCACAATGGCCAGCAGCAGGTCGCTGTCTCCCGACCAGATAAACGACTGATCAATGCTTCCGTCGCCCGGATGCCGGTCGTCAAAGCTGCCCCGCCCATAATCCAGGAGGATAACAGGCAACTCCGGTTTTCTTTGCTTGATTTGCCTGCCCAGGGAAAACGGATCGGTATCTTTCAGATTCGGCATGGTCAAGACCAGATCAAAATCATGAGTACCCAGAATCTTCAGGGCGGCCCGGCCGGAGGTGACTTTCGTCAGGCGCGGCGGCCGACTCAGGTTGAGCCCGTGGTACTCATTGATGATTCTGGCGGCCAGGCTGCCGTCCTCCTCCATGATATAGGCATCGTAGGGCGTTGCGACCAGGAGAATTTCCTGGACTTTTCGGGACATCAACTCGTGGTATGCGGAAAAGCGGGTATCCACGTCACTGTTTGAAACCCGGGCAATGGCCTGGTCGTAGGATTCAGGCATGGCGCCTCCTGTTCACGACGGCGTAGGGAATCCTGACCCAAAGAAACTGTGTCAGAATACCCCTGAATGGGGTTTGGCTGCTTTAACGGTTACACGCAACTTCAGTTTTTCAATTTTGAAACGAGTCGGTCTTGAACTGCTGATATTTCCTGGATCTTGAACACCCGGCCGGTACCGCTGAAAAATACAAGTGACAGGCCGCCGGTAGCTGCCAGGATGAGGATACACCCCCAGAAGGTATGGTTGTCAACCATAGTCAGCAAGGCAGTTCTCAGCAGGTGCGCAAAAACACCCAGGCCGACACTTAAGGCCAGGATTTTCAATATCGCGGCATAAACCGCCCGGCTCCCCGGATTGCCCTGCTTGTGGTTCCACAGGACATACAGGACAACCACCTGAAAAATGGCTGAAAGGGCGCAGGCCAGGGCGACTCCGTTTAAACCCATCACTTTCAATCCGATGACGTACAGCGGCAGGCTCAACACCACGGAAGCCGTGCCGAAAACGGCCGGCAACAGGGTATTCTGGAGGGCATAAAAACCTCTGGCTACCACTGTCTGGGCGGAAAACGCAAAGGCACCCAGCATGATATAAGCCAGGGCACTGGCCGTCAGGGCGGTGGATTCAGCCGTGAAGGCCCCCCGTTGAAAAAGAACCAGAACCACTTCGTGCCGCAAGACAATCACCAGCACCGACAGCGGGATGGTCAGGGCCAGATAACGCAGCAGGGTATTCAGGAGCCGGTGCAACTCTGCCAAGCGATTTTCAGAAACCAGCTGGGCCATAAAGGGATAGGAGGCCACGCCCACAGCCTGCCCCACCAGCCCCACGACGATGAACATGACCCGCAAAGCGTAGTTGAGGCCGGCGATGCTGCCTTCGGGCAGGTAAGAGCCGAAAAACCTGAAAAAGATCTCGGTTGAAAATGTCATCGTTAAGCCGACCATCAACGGAATGGTGATCAGGACATACCGTTTCAGGTCCGGATGCTTCAGGTCCAGCATCGGGGTAAAGCGCATGCCCACCCGGACGGCCCCGGCCCATTGCAGGGCGAAACTTCCCAGGAAAGCCCCCCCGAGAACGCCCCAGGCAAAACCGACCATATTATTGTGGGCTCCCCCGAGAAGACCGCCGGTAATAATACCCAGATTGTATACCAGCGGGGCCAGGGCGGGTATCACAAAAGATTTTTTCGCAAACTGCACCGCCATAAAAAGACCGCCGCAGAAAAAGAAAAACTGGGCCGGCAGAATGATGCGCATCATTTCCACTGCCTGGAAAAAAAAGGGCGACGTCCTGAATCCCGGGGCAGCCAGAGATAAAAGTGGCGCCGCGAAAACCCAGGCCACGCAGATCAGCAGGGCCAGGAGACTGCCAAAGACCGTCATAATTACGGAAAACGTGTACCAGCCTTCCGCTTCATGCCGGCTTGCCAGGTAAGCGGTGAAAATGGGTATAAAGGTGATACTGAGAAAACCGCTGGCCACAATATGGTTGAGCACCTCCGGGATCATAAACGACACTTGGTAGGCATCCACAACCGCACGGGTTCCGCCCACACCCGCAATGACCATCTCCCTGAACAGCCCGATTACCCGGCTCAAAAAAACCGAAGCCATCATGATCAGGGAAGCAATGGTCACACTGTGATAAACTCTCTTTTCCATAACATTACTTTTCCCGGGAAACCCGACACACCGTTCGGGCAGGTCACTGGCAAACGCTGCTGTTCAGTTTCAAGGCACGATGGAAGGATACGTCCAGATCCGCCACGGCCCGCATGCGGCCCGGATCCAGAAATGGTCCGTACAGATCTTCGGCCGGGCAGTCCTGATTGCCGCACAGGTGACAGTCAATCAGGGACAGAGCCTCCATCGATTTATCGCAGACCGGATACCCCTTATCATCCAGATAGATGTCCACGTCAAACCGGACCGGTGAAACATTGTTGATATCGACGAGTCGAATGTTCCCCCCCCTGGTGACCAGCAGGTTCCGCTGACCGGCAATGTCGGGAATATAGCCCGCCCGGCTGATCATCTGCTTGACCCCGCTTACAAAACGCCGGGCACTTTTACGCAACCGCCAGGCAAAGGCGGCCTGCCCGGCGGTACTCCGGCCAGGGTAAATATTGAAAATGCCGCCGCTTTTCAGCCGCCAGGGATCCAGCTTACGTCCCTGGACAAACTCCTGCAAGCCGCACAAAAGCATGCCGGGACCGGTGGACTCGGTGTAATCCACAATAAACTCGCTGGAGCCCGCAAATTGATCCCGGGGCAGGTACGTCTCAATGACGCGCAGCTTGACAATCTCTTTAAGCGCCTGCTCAATGGATTGCAGCCGGGTCCGGAAAATTCTAAGCATTTTTAGAGGAACCGCCTGGGGGAAAATACGCACACCGTCCACCATCCGGCCCCGGGTTTCCGCCTGGACCTGGCCGGCATCCAGAACTTCCATGATGTGGGAGCGCAGTCCGCTTCGATAGTGGCGCCGGTAGAAATATCGGCCTGAATCCTTGATAAAGTTCAAGGCAATTACATCTGCATGGGTCAGGCAGGCTTTGTCTCTTATATCTTCATCCATGGCTCAAAACCTTCTCCCCGGGAAATCTCTGGGCCCGGAATCTTCCGGCCACAATGGCTGCGGTGGCCGACCTGAGAAAAGCGGTCAGTTCCGGTACAGAGATGGGGCCATTGAATTCACCCAGGTGCGGACCCGAACTGACTTCAATGTCCGCACCCCCTTTTTCAATTTTCGCGGCGTCATGCGCCGGAAAGTTGTACCGGTCGAGAAAACCGCGGAACTCACCGGCAGACATCCTGTTCTGGTCCTCCACGCGCAGCACTTCCCGCATGTGGCGGTCAACGCCCATGGTGTCGATGAGGCGCGTGACCAGAACGCCGATACCCGCAGTCATATCAGGTGCTGATTCACTGTTACAAAAACAGGTGAAATAGGTTCGGAAGGCACCGCATAGCAGATCACAGAATTTTTCCCGGTCAAAAAGATAGCGTGAGTCCAGGGGCTCACGATTCTCATCAAACCCCACCAGGTGAGGCGCCTGGCACCGGAAGTAACTTCCACTGACCAGGATCAGGCTCAACAGCTGGTTGCCGATATGCCGATACAGCGGCCGGCGGTCCCGGTGCCCCACGGAAATCATGTGTTCAAAATCCCGGATCCCGGTTGGCCCGAAATTCGGAAACCGGCTTGATTGCAGCCACCTGTCCAGACGACCACCGCGATCCCATTCGTAAACACCGCCATCATCCCGCCGATCTCTTTGGACCCGATTATGAAAAAGGGGCACCGGAGCCGTGTGTACGATACCCGCTCCGGCAAGTTCTCCAAAAAGTCCGGCGGCGCGCAGCAGCACCCGTCGAAACCGACCGTATGATAGACGGGTGCCCGGGCGGTGATCGTTGGGGTATACGAAGTAATCGCGGTCAACCGTGAAAGCAATGGCCACGGCGGTGGAGGGGTCGATCTCTTTGCAACGGGCCCGCATACCCGGCAGATTGGCCGGTTTGAAAAGAAAGCCGCCCTTGAATTCCAGCGGCCGGGGAATCGCAAATGGCCCGG
Source organism: uncultured Desulfobacterales bacterium (assembly GCA_964636125.1). Lineage (GTDB taxonomy): Bacteria > Desulfobacterota > Desulfobacteria > Desulfobacterales > CAJINA01 > CAJINA01. The sequence goes on from CAZWPX010000030.1 coordinate 50,975, forward strand.
CTGACCAGCGCCGCCGGGCGGCAAGGTGATCCATCCAGAGCGCCTCCCTGAGAAGTCCGACCGGATCCTCCCCTCTACGGGTGACCTTGATGACCAGGACCTCCGCACTGTGTGCCAGGGCACACACATAGCTGCGTCCCTGGTAGACACCACCGCCGACCGAATCCCGACCGACCCGCGCAAGCACCTTTGCCAGGGTCAGGCGCGGCATGTGGTTCCCGGTAGCCACCTTAAATTCCCGGGGTCCCCTGATATTTACAGGCAGGGTGCCTACAGTTTCAGCGGTGGCCCGCTGCTTCTCTCCCCGGCTGTCGATGGCCACCGGCACCAGAACCTGCAAGGCTTTGCGGCTCACGGCGGTAGCAGACGGGCTGCCAACAATAAGGGCCAGGGCCCCGGCAATGGAATTGAAAAAGTGGAACGCCTGCGTCTGCCCATGATGCTGGTCGGACTGCAGCAGGCGTGCCAGCACGGTGACCGTATCGCTGCTGGCCAGGGCTTGCCCGCCGCTGATTAAATCCTTGAGTTGGCCCACACGCACATAGGTTTCGCTGAAATCAAGCGGGTGTCGCCGCAACCGCCGCTCAATACTCAACAGTTCCGTATGGTCCGTCACAGGGTGCCCTTTGGCGGCCGAAACCAAGCCCAGGGCAGGGACATAGCCTGCTTATATCCACAATTATAAGATAATTTCAGAATTTTTTTTCGGTTTTTGATCATTATGCAGAATTTTATTCGGAATACGCCATTGACATACAATTAGTATTAATTTATGGTTCATCCATTGCGGCGTAGACAAAATTTCCCTTGAACACTCTATAGCATAAGGACTTATTATGATCAAAATTAATGCAAACTACCTGAAACTGCAGGCCTCATACCTATTTTCAGATATCGCTAAAAGAGTAGCGGCTTTCCAGTCAGCCCACCCGGATCGCGAAGTGATCAAACTGGGGATCGGCGATGTCACCCGTGCCCTGCCTGCAGCCTGTGTCCAGGCTTTTCACACCGCTGTGGACGAGATGGCCGCGGAAAGTACCTTCAGGGGATATGGCCCGGAACAGGGGTATCCCTTTTTACGGGAAGCCATCGCCCGGCACGATTTCCAAAACCGTGGCGCCGCTATTGACGCAAACGAGATTTTTATCAGCGATGGTTCGAAATGTGATACCGGTAACATCCAGGAGATATTTTCCACCGATGCCAGGATCGCCATACCCGACCCGGTCTACCCTGTGTACCTGGATACCAACGTCATGGCCGGCCGAACCGGCGGCTTCAATAACGGCCGCTATGACAATATTGTATATCTGGACAGCATCGCCGCCAATGACTTCATACCGGCCCTGCCGGACGAGCCGGTTGACCTGATTTACCTTTGCTTCCCCAACAACCCTACCGGGGCGACCATCAGCAAGGCCGAACTGGCCCGGTGGGTGGACTTCGCTAAGGAAAACCAGGCACTGATCCTGTACGACGCCGCCTATGAGGCGTTTATCCGTGATGAAACACTGCCCAGGTCCATCTATGAAATCGACGGCGCCCGGGAAGTGGCCATTGAATTCAGAAGTTTTTCAAAAACTGCCGGTTTTACCGGCACCCGCTGTGCGTTTACGGTGATACCAAAAGACTGCCGGGCGTTTGATGCCGACGGCAGCCCTCAGGCCCTGCACCCCCTGTGGAACCGCCGGCATTCGACCAAGTTCAACGGTGTCTCCTACCCTGTGCAGAAAGCGGCCGCCGCCGTCTACACGGCCCAAGGACAGGCCCAGGTCAACGAACTGGTGAATTACTACCTGGAAAACGCCGCGTTGATCAGAAACGAAATCAAAGCCCTCGGATTCAACTGCGTGGGCGGCGAGAATTCTCCTTACATCTGGATAGACGGTCAAAAAGACTCCTGGGGCTTTTTTGATCAGCTGCTCAACGAGGCAGGGGTGGTCTGCACACCTGGAGCAGGGTTCGGCGCTTGTGGTGCAGGCTTCATTCGGATCAGTGCTTTCAACAGTTATGAGAATGTTCAAAAAGCGATGGGCCGGATTAAAAAGGCCATCGGCTGAAACACAAAATCTTCTTCGCCGATCGCAACATTGTAGGCTGGGTTTCGGGCGCGGATCGTGAAAAGCGAGGGGACTTTTCCCAGGGCTGTTCTCAGTTCATTTTCATTGATAAATACCCGTGTTCCGTCCGTCTTGAACCCATGTTGTTGGAAGAGTTCAAGAACCTTGGCAGAGTTGAATTTCAGCCCGGTATCCACCAGAATTTCTACGGAGGTATCGTGGATGAGGTTTAGCTCGCCATTCGTAAGCACTTGCATGCGATCGGTCATAACCCTCTTCCTTAATTTAAGAATCTGTATTCTATTTGCCTCAAGGTCGAGTAAATCAACCCCCCCTGATACCTGGCCGCAACCCTTTTCCAAATCTATGTCTTCAAAAAGGTGTCCTGCAATTGCGTCTGGCTGTCCTCTTCTGATCCACGGGCTACGCTGTCCGGGACCTCATCGGCCATTTCATCCAGCTCTGGGAAATATTCTTTGCGGTGGGCGACCTCTGTGAGCTTTTCGTGCCACTTGAGAAAGGCCCCCACATGGGTAAGGGTGTGATCCGCGTTCCTGGGTCCACCCTTCTCCAGGATTTCCCTGATGCCCCAGACAACATGTTTATCCTCCGGCAGGTAGAGCGGAACGACAAAATCATGCCTTGTCCTGAGCCAGATCCTGCGCGCGGCCCTTTCCCGATTACAGTCGAGGATGAATTTTTCATTGCTGAAATAATTGAGGTTGCCCAGCGTGCCCATGGCATGCCGCAGAATATGGACGCCATAGGTCCGCAACGTGTCGCGTGAAATTTCAGATTCCCGGACGGCGGCCGGGATATCAGTGAGGATGCTGGTGCTGCCGCCTGACTGGGCCGAGGCCATGCCCGTCACCCACAGGTTCAACCGGGCCATGGCCGAATTGATAAGCGGCTGTCCAGGGTCGCTGTAATCAAGATTACCGTCCATGCCCAGCACATCCGGAATGCCGCCATGGACGCAGCCGATACCCGGATTTACCGTCTGGGCCAGCACCATCATAAAAAGGACTTGGGCGTGGATCTGGGTGAGCAGGGCTTCCGGGCTCGCGGGGCCCGTGGAGCCGGCAATGGTGAGATCCAGGATCAACAAATTGTTTCCCGCACGGGCGCTGCGCAGGAAGGGGGCCACCATATTGGGCATGAAGGTCATGGAAGTGATCAGGCTGGTACCGTCCAGCCAGTCATCCCGGTGGCAAAAATAGGCGGCTTCCTCGTCCGTCATGTTTCGGGTGGTGGTCATCTTCAGATCCGAAAAATGACTCTCCATCAGCAGCGCGCATTCATAATCGGAAATTGAATTATCGGTAGCCACGGGAACGCTGAATATCCCCAGGCTGTCGGCATAGTCAGCTGCGATCCGGACGATGTCTTCGAATTCCTCGCGATTGGCGGGCTGCAGGTCATCGCGTCCCGGGCGCAACAGAAAAGGCGGTGTGGCACCGGTCCCGAAGGCGTTCTCGCCCGGGTCCTCCGCCATGTCGGTGGGGACCATGTCGATGCACTGTTCCAGGTAATCTTCGCGCAGAGGAACAAACAACGCCTGCGCACTATCGTCATCGATGGCATCCGCGTCTATGAGCAGCTGCATGAGCTCAGGGCTGCCGGAAATATCCATGCCGATTTCAGTCAGGATTTTACGGGCATTGCGGTCAATCCGTTTATAGATCCGGAGTTCATTGGAGAGCGTGTCCATATCGGCAATTCTTTCCCGGGCAATATCCGCCTCCGGGCTATGAGGATGCAGCGCTACTATTTTTGAATAGTGCCGCTTCGCATGCTGAAACTCGTACCGCTGCTCGGCGGCGACCGCGTCATCAAACATTCGGATAATTTTTTTGGCACGCTTGCGCATAGCTTTTACCCTCCCAGCGAAACCTTTTGTCAACTACCCTTGCGCGGGTAGAAGCCGTTTGAGCCGGCTACAGCAGCTTGGGGCTGCAGAGCTTTTTCAAGTCCCACGCTTTCAGCTTGTAGGACTTGTCGTGGACCCCGGGATTGAAATAGACATAATCTTTACGGGTCAAAGCCGTATCCATATAGATGGGCAGCGACGCAAACTGACCAAAAGGCGGAACACAGCCCACTTCACAACCTACTTTTTCGCTAACCTGTTCCGGTTTCGCAAATTTGACCTTCTTGGTTCCGATACCTTTAGCAGCCGCCTTCCAGTCCACCCTCTGATCGCCGGGAAGGACCAGCACAACCATTTCCTTTTCCTTGGTCAGCAACACGAGAGATTTAACAGTTTCGGCTTCACTGACGCCCAGGGCTTCTGCCATGGCAGGATTTGTAAACACCGGTTCATGTTCGAAAATCTCATAATCTATTTTGTTTTTCTTTAAGATTTCTACAATGTTTTCCTCGAGTGTCATTGAGAATGATCCTTTCCGGTTAATGTGTTGTTAACGATCGTTGAAAGATTCTGATTCTTTGTCAGCGGGTGGTTTCATCTACTATTTCCGCGATATCTTTGACTGGAATCTGCCTGCCCGCTTCCATGATCCCGTCATTGAGCATCGTAGCGCAAAAGGGGCAGGCGGATGCCACCGCTGTTGCCCCGGAAGCCATAACCTGCCGGGCCCTTTCATTATTGATGCGCTCGCCAAGGTTTTCTTCCATGAACATTCGCGCACCGCCGGCTCCGCAGCAAAACCCCTTTGACCGGGTCCGGTCCATTTCCACCAGGCCGCTGGAACTCGCCTGTTTTAAAATGCTTCGCGGGGATTCATATATGTTGTTCCAGCGCCCCAGGTAACAGGAGTCGTGAAAGGTGAGCGTGCCGAAATCCCCGGCCTTGATATCCAGACGGCCCTCTTTTATCAGGGTGTCAAAATAGTCCGCCGTGTGAACCACCTGGTAGGCGGCACCAAAATCCGGGTACTCATTTTTCAGGGTATTGTAACAGTGGGGGCAACCGGCCAGGATCATGTCGGGAGCATACTGGGAAAGTACTTCTACATTCTGCTGGATCATCATCTGGCCCAGGTACTCGTTCCCAGCCCGCCGGGCCATATCTCCGTTGCAGCTCTCCTCCGGACCAAGGATGGCAAAATCAACGCCGGCCTTTTGAAGCACCCGTGCCGTCGCCTGGCTGATCTTTTTGCCGCGGTCATCAAAGGAACCGGCACACCCCACAAAAAACAGCACTGTTGCATCCGGCTTGTCCGTCATCAGCGGCACATCCATATCCCGGCACCAATTGGCCCGGGTATCGTCTGAAAAGCCCCAGGGGTTGGATTGATTTTCCAGGTTATTGAACGTTTCCTGCATTTCCGGAGGGAAATTGGCTTCCATCAGGACCTGGTGTTTTCGCATCTCAAAAACAAAGTCCAGGTGTTCAATGGATACCGGGCAGATATCCTCACAGGATCGACAGGTTGTACAGGACCACAGGACATCATCCGTAACCTCCGACCCTTCCCGTATGATGGGCGTAATTTCGTCTTTTTTATCACTAAGCAACGGGTCCGCCTGGCCCAGCAGGTCCACTTTAAAATCATGGATGATTTTTTTTGGGGATAAAGGTTTACCGGTGCCGGTGGCCGGGCACAGTTCCTCGCAGCGACCGCACTCGGTGCAGGCATAAAGATTGAGCACATTGTGCCGGTTAAATTCATGAACCCGGCCAAGTCCAAAGGTTTCCGCCTCTTCATCCTCGATATCGGTCTTAACGATGGCCTTTTCAACCTCAAGCCGCTTGAAAAACACATTGGGGGCGGCCGCCAGCAAATGCAGGTGCTTGGATCCGGGAATATAAATCAGAAACCCCAGGATAGTCCCGATGTGGATATAGTAAAACAGTTCATACCCGAAAATAAGCTGCCCGGTAGATAGTGCTCCGAGGCTGAAAACAGTCGCCAGTAAGCCTGACAGGGGAAACACGCCGACATAGCTGAAATGGCCGTCCGCAACCGGCATCACCAGCAAAAACGCATTGATAAAATGAAAAGAGATGACAATGACACAGGTAAACAGGATGATCAGGTTGGCGTCCTTGCCCATGGTCAGATAATCCGGTTTAATCACCAGCCGCCGGTACAGAGCGTAGGCAAACCCGACCAGCACAAACGCGGCCAGGATATCGGCAATGAACAGGTACCCCGTGTAGAGCCCCGGGAACCAGCCGCCGATGTCAACGGCAGGACACACCCCTCGCAGCATCAGTTCCAGGGAATGGGGCTGGATGGCCAGGAAGCCGAAGAAAATCAAGGTGTGCGCCAGGCCCGGCATCAGTTTCCGACGGACATTGGATTGTCCCAGTACGTCCACAACGAGGACTTTGATCCGGGCACCGATCCGGTCCAAACGCCTTGGGGACTGGCCCTCAACGGCCATCATAATGTTGTACAGTCGGATTACTTTTTTAAAGAAGTACCCAAATGCGCCAACCAGGGCCGCCAGCATCAGCACTGATTTGAAAACAAGATATGTATTCATTCAGATTTCATATCTCCGGCAATAGGGCCGCTATCGGCTACCCTTTAATTGTTCGGTCAGCTTTGGCACCACGTCAAAAATATCGCCCACGATACCGTAATCGCATTTTGAAAAGATCGGCGCATCCTTGTCTTCGTTTATCGCCACGATGACCCGGGATGTCTTCATGCCCGCAAAATGCTGTACTGCCCCGGAAACACCGCAGGCGATGTACAGCTTGGGGCTCACTGTCTTGCCGGTCTGACCGACCTGCATGGAATGGGGGGCATACCCGGCATCCACAGCCGCCCGGGAAGCACCCACCGCAGCGCCGATAAGATCGGCGCACGCTTCCAGCATTTTATAGTTCTCGGCGGCCTTGATGGCCCGCCCCCCGGTAATGACCACCGGGGCCTCGGTCAGGTCAAGCCTGCCGGCTGCCCCCTTTTTCGTCTCAACCACCCTGATCAGCCCGGGATCGGGTACGTCCGCGGTAAACGTGACGATCTCTGCCCCCCCGGGGGACTTCGCCGGTTCAATGGCATTGGGGCGCAGGGTGCACAGCAGCACTGAACCGTTGATTTTTAAAGTGGCAAAGGTCTTGCCCGAAAAATGGGACTTCCGGACCCGTTTTTCCGTGATATCCACGGCCACGCAGTCCGACACCAGCGGCTCATCCAGGAGCGCGGCCAGCCGGGCAAACATATCTTTGCCGGCGCCGCTGGCAGTCCCCAGCAGGGTGCCGAGGTCATATTCTTTCAGGGCGGCCGCCACAGCGGCAGCCGCGAGGTCCGGGCTGGCGCCGAGTTCCCCTTTGGCGACATCGATGCCGACAATGGTCTGGACTCCGTATTCGGCCAGCTTGGCTTGAACGGCCGCCGGATCCGCTTCAAGGACCAAGGCGTAGATTTCCTGTCCGGCCGCCGCGGTGATGACACCCAGGGTCGTGTTTTTGACAGACCCGTTCTCTGTTTCAATCAAGATACCTGTCCGCGTCATCAGCTCTTCTCCTTGTCCTAAAGGACTCTCTCTTCTTCTTTAAGGATCTTGATAAGCTCCGATACCTGTTTATCCACATCGCCGTCAAGCATTTTCGCAGCGGATCTTTCGGGCACCGGTTCCAGGGATTCCAGCACTACCGCCCCCTGGGATTCGTCCAGGCCCAGGGCCGCAATCTCAAGCTCTTTGATCTCTTTTTTCTTGGCCTTCATGATGTCTGGAAATTTGGGATAGCGCGGCTCGTTCAGGCCCTTGGTGGCCCCGATGACCGCGGGTAGGCGCATTTCAATCACCTGCTTTTCACCTCCCCCGATCTCCCTTTCCGTCACGGCCTTGCCGTTGTCGATGACCAGGTTCGAGACCTCGTTGACAATGGGCAGCCCCAGGGATCGGGCCAGCCGGTAAGGGGTCTGAAAGCTTTCCGTGTCCACGGAGCCCTTGCCGGTGAAAATCACGTCGGGCAGCCCGTCGGCTTCCAG